>DATHUW010000047.1:0-11165 GCA_035461825.1 Gemmatimonadaceae bacterium | reverse complement strand
CCTCCGCTGTCGCGCCGGCGCGTACGTTCGCGTCGAACCGCGCCTGCTGCTCCGCGGCGAGCAGCGCACGCACTCGCGACCGGAAGGCCGCCGCGGCTTCGCGAATGCGATGGCGCGCGGCTTCCCGCGCATCGGCCGACGTCTGCACGCCGGCCTCCGCGCGCGCCGCCGCGATCTGCTCCACCTCCGCCGCGTACTCCGACGACTGCGCCTCGAGCCGCGCTCGCTGGTTGACGCTCACGGCGATGCCGGCCATCAACGCCTCGGTGCCGTGACGCACGGCGGACCGCAGTGTCGCCGCCGAGGTCGTCGTCAGGCGGCCGCCGGCGGCGGCCGTGCCCGTGACGGCGCCGCGCACAGTGCCGGACACCGGCGCCGATGCGCGCGGGACGGAGGTCGTGACCTGCGTGCCGGTCCGGACCACGCCGGTCGCGGCCACCTGGGCGGCGGCCGAGCCGGCGCTGACGCCGAGGGCGAGAAGTACCGCGAAGGACCCTGCCTGTCGAATGCGTCGCATGGGAGTTGCTCCAGTCAATGAGTTTGAGAATGTGCCGCGAGATCGCGGCGGGATCAGCATCGGGCGATGGCGCACAGCGGGGACGGGCCCGAACCGACCGTGCGCGGCACGCCGCCCGAGACGACCGGCGCCGTCGCGCCGACTGGCGAAACGCCGCCGAACGCGGTGCCGATGCCTAGCGAGAAGGACCAGTTCGGTCCGGAGCCCGCCACGGTCCGGCCCGCGCCGAGCACCAGTGTCGTACCGCCGCGGAGCGTATGGGCGAGCGTCGCCGTCAGGCCACGGGCGGTTTCGTAGCCGGCCGGCGCCTCGCCGGCGAGCTCGCCGTAGCCACCGAGCGCCAAGCTCGTCAGGGAGCGCGAGCCGAGCACCACATCGCCGAACAGCGTGGTCGTCGACAGGCCGCGCGGCGCGTCTCCGCCGACCCGCAGCAGCCGGGCGGCTCCCCCCCGGATCGTCAGGCCGGGGGCGGGATCGGCAGCGAGCGCCAGCTCGGCGCTCATGAGCGAGAATCCGCGGCCAAGGCCGCGCGACTGATCCCCGGTCGGGACGGACGCGGAGCCCGTGACGGCGATGGTTGGACGCGCCAGGGAGCGGCCACTGTGGAACACCGCGGCATACACGGGAAGATCGGCGAGCCCGAACTGTGATTGGGCCCCGGGCGCGCGCTGCACGCGCAGCACCGTTGGGACGGCCCCGAGCAGCAGCCAGGGCGTGGGTGCGACCTGCAGAACGGCTGCGAGCGCCTGCTCGCGGTGGCCTTCTTCCCAGCTGAAGGCCGCGGCGGTGATGCCGCTGGAGAGCTGAGCGTGCGCGTGGGGCGCCGCGAACGCGAGCGCGGCGGCGAGCGTGGGGAGACGTCGTTGAGCCATGAACCACTCCATCTCGAGGCGCGGCACCATTGCCACGGCGACCGAGGGAAGTGCACGGCGCATTCCCGGCGGCTCAGCGCTCACAGGCCTACAAGTGCTTATGGGTCATTGCGTTATAAATTGTGCGCGCGGTCACGAACGAGGGCTCCTGCCCCGAAACGAGACAGGCTTGCGCCGGAACGGGGCCGCTCCACGGTCTCGGTCCGCCACAAATCCGGCAGGACGGCGGGCGGCTGGATGCACGAACGGCGGCCATCGCTGGCCGCCGCTTGCCGAATCGTCGTGGGGAGCGGTCCCCACCGCTACGCGCTTGGCCGCTCGGCCTCGGGTTTCTTTTCGCCGACGAACCAGGTCACCGGGATCAGAAACAGCGGCGTCAGAAAGACGCCGAGCAACGTATTGATCCAGATCAGGGCGATGTAGAATCCGCTGAGTCCGAGTCCAGCCCAGAGAATGCCGAGGGGTCCGTGCGTCTCCACGAATGCGTCCTGTGAGGGGTGACGGTAGGGGAAGGTATGCGGGCAGGCCAATCGATGGTAGTGCGACGACCCATCGCGACGGGGTTGGCTGTCGGTACAGGAGCGCGCGCGCCTCGGCCCACCGGACTCGGCGCTTCGGTTGCCCCGCGCTCTCCCCTCCACTCAATTGCACCCATGCTCGAGCGACCGTCGATCGATGCCGCCGTGCGTGAGACCATGACGAGCGTTCCGCGCATCGTGCTTGCCGTCTCGGGGGGCCGAGACTCGATGGTCCTGATGCACGCCGCGGCGCGTGCGGCGCCCGAGCGCATCTCCGCCGTCGTGACCGTCGATCACGGCACGGGACCGGCGGCACGCGACGCCGCGGCGCTCGTCGAGGAGACCGGCCAGTCGCTCGGCCTCCCGGTCGTCAGGCGAACCGTGCGGACGCGCGAGCGCACGGAAGCCGCTTGGCGCAGAGTTCGCTGGGAGGCGCTCGCCCGCGAGGCGCGCGTTCACGGCGCCAGCATCGCCACCGCGCATACCCGCGACGACCAGATCGAGACGGTGCTCATGCGCGTCCTCCGGCAGGCCGGCGCCCGCGGTCTGGCCGGTCTCGCCTCGTCAGGCCCGATCCTTCGGCCGCTGCTCGCCGCCTCGCGCGCCGAGGTCGCGGAGTACGCCGGGGCGCACGGCGTCCCGTTCGTGGACGACCCGACCAATCTCGACCGCCGCTACCTCCGGAACAGGATCCGGCTCGACATCCTGCCGGCGCTCGCGCGCGTGCGGCCGCGGCTGCCGGAGGAACTGGCCGACATCGGGGATCGCGCGGCTACCTGGCGCGACGATGTGGATCGCGCACTCGACCTGTCGGTGCCGCACGAACGGCGCGGCGATGAGCTCCGGGTATCGCGCTCCGCGCTCGTTTCCCATGAGCCGGAGGTGCTGCGTATCCTCTTGCCGGCGCTCGCGGCACGCGCCGGCGTCGTGCTCGACCGCCGTGGAACTGAACGCCTGACCTCGTTTACTATTCAGGGTCGACGGGGCTCCCGGATGCAACTCTCCGGCGGCATCGAGGCCGCGCGCCACGGAGACCAGCTGATCCTTCGGCGGGCGGTCGATCGTCGCGGCGAGGCGCCGCGACGGCTCGTGGATCGGACGGCGATCGGCGAGTGGCGATTCGTCCGTGCCGATCGGCTGCCGGACCACGGGGAGGAGTGGGTGGCCGCGCTGCCAGCGGACCTGCCGCTCAGCGTCCGGACGTGGCGCGCGGGCGACCGGATCGTACCGCGCGGCCAGCGGAACGGTGAGGCGCGGCGAGTAAAGCGGCTCCTGCGCGAGGCTGGGATCGAGGCCGGCATCCGGTCACGGTGGCCGGTCGTCCTCTCCGGGGACGAAATCGTGTGGGTTCCTGGGGTGCGCCGCGGGACTGCGGCAACCGTCCGGTCCGGTCGACCGGTCGCCGTGTACCGGTGTGAGCGCATCCTCGACAGCTGATCCACGACTGGACGGACGCGCGGTCAAGCGCACCGTCTTCGACGCCGAGACCATCGCGCGCCGCGTGCGCGAGCTCGGCGAGGAGATTACGGCGGCGTATCCCGCGGGCCCGTTGCTGGTGCTCGGCCTCCTCAAGGGAAGCTTTATCTTCCTCGGAGACCTGGTTCGGCAGATCAAGCGACCGTTGCAGGTCGACTTCGTGGTCGTCGCGAGCTATGGTGACGCCATGGTCTCGAGCGGCGACGTGCGGCTGATCTACGATCCGGAAACCGAACTCGAGGGCAAACACATTCTTCTGGTCGAAGACATCGTGGATAGTGGTCGAACGCTCGACCGGCTGATGGATCTGCTCGGCCAGCGGAGGCCTGGCTCGCTGGAGATGTGCGCACTGCTCCACAAGCACGTCGCCAGGGAGCTGAAGCACCCGGTGAAGTTCGTCGGATTCGATGCCCCCGAGGAGTTTCTGGTGGGGTACGGTCTGGATCATGCCGAGAACTATCGGCACCTGCCCTACATCGCGAGCTTGCAGTAGATGCCACCAAACCTGCCGACGCCGTCGCCGAAGAAGGATCGAGACTGGGGGAGAATGTCCAAGCAGCTCTCCTTCTGGATTCTGCTGATCCTCATCCCGCTGGCGTTCATCAAGCTGACCAACCCGACGTCCGAGCACACGCCGACGATCACGTACACGCAATACGATCGCGAGCTCGAGCGCGGGAACATCTCGAAGGTCACCGTCCAGGATGGCAAGGCGGTGGTTGGCGAGTTCCGGCAGCCTATTTCGCACAAGGGGCGCGACGCGAAGCGGTTCAGCGTCAGGCTCCCGGTCTCCAACTCCGACGAGGAGCTGCAGCGCCTGCGCGCGGCGAACGTCGAGATCACGGCCGAGGATGCAAAGCCGTCGGTCTTCACGTACTTCCTGCAGTACCTCCCGTTCCTGCTGTTCATCGGCCTCTGGCTCTTCTTCCTGCGCCAGATGCAGGCGGGGGGTGCGAAGGCGTTCTCGTTCGGCAAGTCGAAGGCGAAGCTCCTCACGGGCGACACCCCGAAGGTGACGTTCAGCGACGTCGCGGGCGCCGATGAGGCCAAGGCCGAGCTGCAGGAGATCATCGAGTTCCTTAAGGACCCGCAGAAGTTCACGCGCCTCGGCGGACGGCTCCCGAAGGGCGTGCTGCTGGTGGGTCCGCCGGGGACGGGCAAGACGCTGCTCGCGCGCGCGGTGGCCGGCGAAGCCGGGCGTCCGTTCTTCTCGATGTCGGGCTCGGACTTCGTGGAGATGTTCGTGGGGGTGGGCGCCAGCCGCGTGCGCGACCTGTTCGAGCAGGGCAAGCAGCACGCGCCGTGCATCATCTTCATCGACGAGATCGATGCGGTCGGCCGTCATCGCGGCGCGGGACTCGGCGGCGGTCACGATGAGCGCGAGCAGACGCTGAACCAGCTGCTGGTCGAGATGGATGGCTTCGAGGGGAATGATGGGGTGATTCTCATCGCCGCGACCAACCGGCCCGACGTGCTCGACCCCGCGCTGCTGCGGCCGGGCCGCTTCGACCGGCAGGTGGTGGTCGACGCGCCGGACCTGCGCGGTCGTGAGGAGATCCTAAAGGTGCACCTGCGCAAGGTGCCGGTCGCCGAGGACGTGGACGTCACGGTGCTGGCGCGCGGAACGCCTGGCATGGCCGGCGCGGATCTCGCGAATCTCGTGAACGAGGCGGCGCTGCTCGCGGCGCGGCGCAACCACGAGCGCGTCAACCTCGCGGACCTCGAGGACGCGAAGGACAAGGTGATGCTCGGCGCGGAACGCAAGTCGATGGTGATGAAGGAGGACGAGCGCCGCAACACCGCCTATCACGAGGCGGGCCACGCGGTGGCCGCGATCAAGACGGCGGGTTGCGATCCGCTGCACAAGGTCACGATCGTGCCGCGCGGCCGCGCGCTGGGACTGGCCTTCACGCTGCCGACGGAAGACCGCTACTCGATCAACCGGCAGCAGCTGCAGGCGATGCTCGTCATGACGTATGGCGGGCGGGTGGCCGAGGAGCTGATCTTCGGGCACGACCGGGTGACGACGGGCGCGGCGAACGACATCCAGAAGGCCACCACGCTGGCGCGTCGTTATGTGGCCCAGTGGGGGCTGTCGGATTCGGTCGGCCCCGTGCTGGTCGGCGACAACGAACAGGAGGTGTTCCTCGGCCGCGAGCTTGGGCACCGCCGCGAGGTGTCGGAGAAGACCGCGCAGCTCGTGGACGCGGAGGTCTCGCGCCTGCTGAACGAGGCGTACGAGCGTGCGCGGAGCACGCTCACCGAGCACATCGACCTGCTGCACGCGATCGCCGGTGCCTTGCTGGAACGCGAGACGCTGACGTCGGAGGACATTGCGATCCTCGTGCGCGGCGACAAGCTGCCGCCGCGGAAGACGCCGACGCCCCCGACGGCGCCGGCGCCGACGCAGCCGGCGCTCGCCCCGCAGCGCCAGCCGGCCAAGCCGCCGCTGCTCGGCGGTCCGGAGCCTTCGCCGGCGTAATGCCGGGCGAGGCGGCGGCCGACGCCGCGCGGCGCCTGACGACGACGGCGGTCTGGCGGCTCCGGGACCGCGTCGTCCTGCTCGACCGCCCGATCGTGATGGGCGTGGTCAACGTCACCCCCGACAGCTTCAGCGACGGGGGTGATTTCTTTTCTCCGGACGCCGCGGTGGAGCGGGCGGGGCGGATGCTCGCCGAGGGGGCCGACATGCTGGACATTGGCGGCGAGTCGACGAGACCGGGGGCGGCACCGGTGCCGGCTGCGGAGGAGCTGCGGCGTGTTCGTCCCGTGATCGAGGCGCTGCACGCGAGCTTTCCGGACGTGCCGCTCTCGATCGACACCGTGAAGTCGGAGGTGGCCCGCGCGGCGCTGGCGGCGGGGGCGCACCTCGTCAACGACGTGTCCGGCGGGCGGCTCGATCCGGTGATGACGGCGATGTGCGCGGCGGCCGGCGCCGGGCTCGTGCTCATGCACTCGCGGGGCGCCGTCGCGGAGATGGCCTCGTACGCCCTGGCGGACTACGGGAACGACGTCGTCGGCGAGGTCGTCGCCGAGCTGGCGACGCGGGTCGATGCCGCCCGGCGCGCGGGCGTGGCCGCCGAGTCGCTCGTGGTGGATCCGGGGATCGGCTTCGCGAAGCGCACGGTCCACTCGCTCGCGGTGCTTGCGGACCTGCCGCGGGTGACTGCGCTAGGCTATCCGGTGATGGTCGGGGTGTCCCGCAAGCGTCTGATCGGCGAGATTACCGGCGTGAGCGATCCGGGGGAGCGAGCGATGGGGACGGTGGGCCTCCACGTGGCGGCGCTGACGCGCGGCGCGCGAGTGTTTCGCGTGCACGACGTGCGCGAGCATCGTCAGGCGCTGGACGCGGCGTGGGCGGTCGTCGGGAATCGGGAAGCCGGAAGCGGGCATCGGGAGCAATGAACGTCCTCGATCAGTTCCGTCTGCTCGAGTTCGGGTGGCGCGACGGCATCGAGATCGTCGTCGTGGCGTTCGTCATCTACCGCGTGCTGCTGCTGCTGCACGGCACACGCGCCGTGCAGATGCTGCTCGGCATCATCATCCTGGTGCTCACGTACGCGCTGGCGCTGCTGCTGAAGCTGACGATGATCGCCTACATCCTGGGGATCGTCTTCACGTACGGCGCCTTCGCCGCGCTGGTGGTGTTCCAGCCGGAGCTGCGGGCCGGGCTGGCGCGACTGGGACAGTCGCGGGTGACGCGGTTCTTCCGGTCGCTGGACACGAGTCAGGTGGCGGAGGAGATCTCCGGGGCGGTCGAGCGTCTGAGCCGGTCGGGCATTGGATGCATCATCGCCATCGAGCGGGAGGTGGCGTTAGGCGACTACGTCGCGTCGGGCGTGGCGATGCAGGCCAAGGTATCGGCCGATCTCCTGGCGACCATCTTCACCCCGTACTCGCCGCTGCACGACGGGGCGGTGCTGATCCGCGGCGACATGATCATCGGCGCGGGCTGCATCCTGCCGCTGTCGCACCAGGCGCTGATGGATCGCTCGCTCGGCACGCGGCATCGCGCCGCGCTGGGGCTCGCGGAGGAGACCGATGCGCGCGTGTTCGTGGTATCGGAGGAAACGAGCACCATCTCGATGGCGCACGAGGGCAAGCTGTACCGCAACCTCACGCCTCCGCAGGTGCGCGACCTGATCGCGGGTCGGGCGCCGCGGTCGACGACGGAGTATCCGATCGTCCAGCTTCAGGGTTAGGCACCGACCGACCCCATGCGCCTGACGCCGGCAGCCGCGGCGGCCGCCGCCGGCGGCGCGATGCTGGCCGTCTACGCGGCGACGCTGGCGCCGGGCGTCACGTTCTGGGACGCCGGCGAGTTGATCGCCGCGGTGGAGAGCCTCGGCGTACCGCATCCGCCGGGCGTGCCGCTGTACGTGCTGGCCGCGCGCGCGTTCAGCGATCTGATGCCCGGACTCTCGCGCGCGGCGTCGGTCAACCTCTTCTCGGCCGTTTGCACGGCGGGCGCCGTGGCCGTGTTGGCGGCGCTGCTCACCCGCTGGTGGGGCCGCGCGACGGTCGGCATTGCGGGTGCGGTCCTGGCGGGCAGTGGCTCGAGCGTCTGGCGCAACGCGGTCGAGGCGGAGGTGTACGCGCCGGCCATGCTCGTGGCGCTGCTGGTGTTGTATGCCGCGGACCGCGCCGCGACCGCGACCGAGCCGCGGCGGACGCGGTGGCTCGCCCTGGCGGCCTACCTGCTCGCGCTCTCGCTGCCGCTGCACCTCGGTGTGCTGGTGGTGGCGCCGGCGGCCATGGTGCGCGTCGCGTTAGGCGTTGACGGCGCCGCCCGGTGGCGGGACGCGCTCCTCCTGCTCGGCATCACCGTCGTCGCCGCGGCGGTGGGGCGGGGGAGCGTCGTCATGCTCGCCGTGGGCGCATCCGTACTCGCCGGCGCGCTCGCGGTCACCGGCCGCCGCGCAATCCCGACGGTGGCCGCCTGTCTCGGCGCGGCCGTGCTGGCGGCATCCGCCGTCGGGTACATTCCGGTCCGCGCGATGCACGATCCCGGCATCAACACCGGATTCGCGACGAGTTGGGAGGGGGTGCTGGCGTTGCTCGCGCGCACCCAGTACGACGTCCCCGGGTTGTGGCCTCGCCAGGCCCCGCTCTGGCTCCAGCTCGCGAACTGGTTCCAGTACGCCGACTGGCAGTGGGCGCTCGGACTCGGTCGCGACGTGCAGCCGACGGTCGGGCGGACGCTCGTGACCGTGATCATCGCCGCGCTCGGCATCGGCGGCGCTCGCGCCCACTGGCGGCACGACCGTCGCAGCGCGCTCGTGCTCGCCACGCTGTTCGGCGGCGCGACGGTCGGGTTGGTGCTCTACATGAACTTCAAGGCCGGCGCCTCGTTCGGCTACGGCGTGCTGCCTGACGACGCGCCGCACGAGGCGCGGGACCGCGACTACTTCTTTCTGCTCGGCTTCCTCGTCTGGGGGGCGTGGGCGGGTGCGGGGTTGGCGACGTGGCTGGCGACGCGGCGTCACGCGCTGGCCCCGGCGGCCGTGGTCCTGGCGGCGGCGCCGGTGGCGCTCAACTGGCGGGCGGTGGCCCCCCCACCCGCCGTGCACGCGCAGCTGCCGCGTACCGTGGCGAGCGCGTTGCTCTGGAGTGCGCCGCCCAATGCGGTGCTCGTCACGGGCGGCGACAACGACTCGTTTCCCCTCTGGTACGAGCAGATCGTGCACGGCGCACGGCCGGACGTGCGCGTGGTGGTGGCTCCGCTGCTCGGCGCGCAGTGGTACCGCGCGGAGATTGCGCGGCGCGACTCGCTCCTGCCCGACACCGTCGTGGCGCGGTGGCGTGGGGAGCGGGAGACGCTTGCTGCGCTCGACGCCGCCGCCCGCGCGCGCGGGCGGCCCCTCGCGCTGGCCCTCACCGCGACCGAGCATCGCTGGCTCATTCCCGCGCGCGAGCGGAGCATCCGCGGCGTGGTGCTCGCCCGCGTGCCGCGCGCGACCGGCGCGTGGCTGCCCGAGGCGGCCGCGGTGCTCGATACGGCCGCGGTGCGCGCGTATCTCGCGCGCTACGCGGAGGTCATTGCAGCGGCGCCGCCGTCTCCGAGCATCGATCCGACGCCGCGCGTCATGCACGCGATGCTCGCGTGTCCGCGGGCCATGCGGGAGACCATCGGGATGCGCGATGCTTCACTTGCCCCACCTTGCAGCTTCCGATAACCTACGGCTCTATGGTCTTGGCGGAGATCGGCGCGCGCGTGGAGGAGGTCCGAGCGCGCGTCGCGCGGGCGGTCGAGCGCGGCGGCCATGGACAGCGCGTGACGCTGATCGCGGTGACGAAGACGCACGGCGCCGAGGCGGTGGAGGCGGCATGGCGCGCGGGGATCACCGACGTGGGCGAGAACAAGGTGCAGGAAGCGCTGTCGAAGATGCCGGCGGTCACCGCGCCGGTGCGCTGGCACCTCATCGGCCATCTCCAGCGAAACAAGGTGAAGCACGTCGACGCGTTCGCGCTCGTGCACTCGGTGGACAGCGAGCGGCTGGCCCGCGCGATCGATGCGCACGGCCAGGCGCGCGGCGCGCCGGTGGAGGTGCTGCTGCAGGTGAACGTGTCGGGCGAGGCGACGAAGGGCGGCTTCGAGCCTGACGAGTGGGAGCGGGTCGCGACGCTAGTGCCGGCGTTGCCGGGGCTGCGCGTGCGCGGCGTCATGACGATGGCGCCGTTCGATGCACCGGAGGCCGAGCTGCGCCGCGTGTTCGGCGGCGCGCGGCGTGCCCGCGCCGTCTTCGCGGCCATCGGCGCGCCGGCCGAGGAGCTGTCGATGGGCATGTCGGGAGATTACGAGATCGCCGCGGAAGAGGGCGCCACCATGGTGCGGCTGGGAACCGCTCTGTTCGGAGCGAGGGACACATGATCGATGAACGCTTCAACCTGACGCCGGTCGACGTCCGGACTCAGGAATTCGGCCGGAAGCTCAACGGCTACGATCCCGTTCGGGTGGAGGAGTTCCGCACCCGGGTTGCCGAGGAGCTCGAGCGGCTCATCAAGCTCAACCACGAACTCGATGGGAAGCACAAGGCGGCGATCGAGCAACTGCGCGCCTTTCGCGATCGGGACAAGGCGCTGAACGACGCGCTCGTGTCGGCCCAGCAGCTCCGGTCCGAGATGCGGGAGCAGGCGGAGCGCGAGGCGCAGCTCGTGATCCGCGAGGCGCGAGCGGAGGGCGAGCGGCTCATCGATGCGTCGCGGTCCGGCGTGCGGCAGGTCGAGACGGAGCTCGCCATGCTCGAGAAGACGCGCCGCGCGTTCATCAGCCAGATGCGCGCCCTCGCCGAGCGCCACCTGCACGAGCTGGAGGCGATGGAGGCGACCGCGGCCCCGCCGACGCGTCAGCGGCACGCCGAGGAGGCGGCGCCTCCGGCGGGCGTGCCGCAGCAACCGCCCGCGAGCACCGCCCAGCAGCAGACGCCCGCCTGGCTCAACGCCGTCGTGAACAAGGACGAGTGATGACGGTCGAGGCAGCGGAGGCGCCTCACACGCTGGAACGGGTGGAGGAGGCGGCGGCGGTGGTACGGACGCGGTTCGATCGCACGCCTGACGCGGCGATCATTCTCGGAACGGGGCTCGGCGCGCTCGCCGACGAGATCGACGTGGAGGCGACGCTGGACTACGCGGACCTCCCAGGATTCGTCCGCTCGACCGTGGAGTCGCACGCGGGGCGGTTGCTCTGCGGCACGTTCGCGGGTCGTTCCGTCGTCGTCATGCAGGGGCGCTTTCACCGCTACGAGGGCCACTCCCTCCGGCAGGTGACCTTCCCCGTGCGCG
>DATHUW010000046.1:0-10426 GCA_035461825.1 Gemmatimonadaceae bacterium | reverse complement strand
CGTTGCACTTCGGCTCGCCCGCGCCTCCAGCTCTATCGTGTCGTCAGGCGAGAAGAGCAGCTCAAACATTGGGCTGTCCAGAAGGCGACGACAGAGATCTGGATCGAACTGCGTTCCACTACAACGTTCAAGCTCCTGGCGCACTTCAAGCTTGGTGAGAGCTCGCCTGTACGGTCGATCCGTCGTCATCGCATCGATCGTGTCTGCAAACATGATAATGCGCGATTCGATGGGAATACTCGCTCCCACTATTCCGTCAGGATACCCGGATCCATCCCAGTTCTCATGATGGTGCCGCACTGCACCCACGATGTCACGAAGGTGAGACACCGTTTCCACTAGCTCGGCGCTCTTGATCGGATGCGTTTGCATCACCGCCCATTCTTGAGCGGTTAGTTTGCCGGGCTTCTGAAGGATCGGCGCGAATACTTCGTGTATCTTACCGACATCGTGAAGCAAGGCCGCCGTTGCAGCGCGATCAATGAGACGAGAGTTTAGTCCCACAGCGCGTGCGATTATTCGCGAGTAGTGTGCAACACGACGCGAGTGACCAGACGTGTAGGGATCGCGCGCCTCGATCGCCTTAACCATCAACTGCAGCAACTCTTCGTTCAGTCGACTGAGCTCACGATTTGTCTTGTACAACTGCCGAATCCCCAGGATTGGCAGGAATACGGCCAAGGCCCCGATCGGACCCCAGTGGACATAGATGGCTGCGAGAAGAAATACTACTGGCGCCGAGAAAACGTCGTAGATCAGCGTGCCACGGGTGTTCTGTCGCCAAACATCCGAGAACCTTCGCCGTTCACTAAGCGCAATGACGCCGTTAACGGCAAAGTAGTTCGCGGCAAAGGAGGTTATTACGACAGCGCCCACAGCGACCGTAGTTACGAAAGCCGCCGTGTCACCGGTTAGAAGCGACTGACCACCGAAGAGTCTGTAAACGCCGATACCGGCAGATGTGGCAACTGCCTTCTGTGATACGTTGAATGCGAGCTTTAGCGGCTGTCGTCGGTTAATGAGTTCCGCCAAACTGTCCGCACATGCAACCGCCGCAATCGTGATCCAAGTTGGCGACAATAGTATGCATGCCAAGAAGGGAATGAAGGCAGTTGAGGCACTCCCTCCTGAAGGCATTTGGTACTGCTGAAGCAAGCTGATGAGACCGAGCATTGAGAGCCAAAGCACACCCTGTATCTCAGCATCTGAAATAACAGGCGCTGCCAGCACACTAACCAGAAGTGCGCTGGCAGCTACGAGAGCTATGGCGACGACGTACGTCCTGACGCGGCTCATCTAGAAGGGGAACCCCCGAAACCCACTATGTCCAATTCATCCAATCCGAAGCAAGTGCTCTGAACAGCACACTCGCGAGCCCGGCCAGAATGTCCACTGGGCGTCACCTCCCGTCGAGAAAGTCGCTTCCGGCATCGGAAAGCGCTATGCGGTCGGCTTCGCTATTGGTTGGCCCGCTCGGCTTCGCTCAGCTCGTGTGGGTACGGGGGTTTGGTATCGTGGTTGGTCCTTCGTGACCCGGCGCGCCGCGGCGCGCCCCGGAATGTGTTAGGCTCCTGCCCTAGCGCTGGCGACCGATCCACCGGTTCGTCGCATCCAGCACCGCCAGCACCGCCGCGGTCTCTGCACTGTCGCGCACCTCGCAGCTCCCCGTCAGCATCTGCTGCTCCCGCCCCATCCGCCCCGTCACCCCGACGAACACGAACTGCCGGTCGAACGCCCCGACCAGCTTCGCGCCGTCCAGCGCCAACGTGTCGTCCGACGCCTGCCCGATCGCCGCCAGCGCCGCTCGCGCCGCCAGCTCCACCCGCGACCGCTGCGTCTCCAACCCCTCCGCCTCCCCCACGAAAGACTCCTCAGCCTTCCGGAGTGTAACGCGGCACGTCACCCCCGCCGTCCGGCTCCGGCGCACCTCCACATCCTCGAACAATAACTGCCGCCGGCTCGCTTCTCCCTCATCCCGCTCCCGACGCGGCTCCTCCTCCACCACCCGCGCCCCACCAATCCCTCCCGCCAGCACGTCGGGCGACAGCCGCTTGTGATCCACCGTCGTCGCCACCGAGATCTTTCGATGATCCACCCGCAACCCGAAGTGCGCCAGCAGCGCGCTCTCCACGTTGCGAACCGTCTGCTTCGGCGACACGTCCATCGTCGTCAGGAGATGGACCTCGCTGATCGCCCCCGTCTCGCCCGCTATAACGCGCGCCGCGATCACTCCCGGCAATGTCAGGAGCAGCTCTTCGGCACGCTGCACGGGAAGCACACTACCGGCGATCGAGGAGGAGCTCTGCGGCATGAGACCTCGTGGGGCCAGACGCACGCGATGCCGCGCCGCAGAGACGCGTCACAGCGTTCAACTGGTGGTTCTTGAGCCGGATAACGCCACCGGGGACGGCGGCTGCCTTCGGGATAGGACGGGAGGTACTCTCCGGGCGGAGAGTCTGGAAACCTCGTGGGGCCAAATATGCAGCATTCGAAACGGATATCAAGAGCCAGAGGTTGCCACCTGATACTCGTTCAGCTTGCGATACAGCGTCCGCTCCCCGATCCCGAGCATCTCTGCGGCTTTTCTTCGGTTCCCCCGCGTCTCTCGCAAGGCAGCCTCGATCGCCGATCGCTCGATCTCCGCCATCGTCATTCCCGGCCCAACCCGGATCACCGCGGCCTCCGCCACCGCCGGCGGCGGCTCCAGCGCCCCGGCGTGCTGTACCCCTCCCGCCACCGCGGCAGGACGCACCTCGGCCCCCAGCTCTCCCCGCCCCGTGTCCTCCAGCCGCCGGCGCAGCTCCTCGACCTGCAGCTTCAGCTCGACCAGGCTGCGCACGATGAACTCGAGCTCCCGCCCCGCCGCGCCCTCTCGCGAACGGACCGCCGGCCCCACGTGCACCGGCAGGAACCGGCTGCCCCCCCGGTACTCGATCGGGATGTCGTCGGGCCCGATCTCCCGCCCCGGCGCCAGCACCACCATGCTCTCCACGAGGTTCCGCAGCTCCCGCACGTTGCCCGGCCAGGCGTACTCCATCAGGATCTGCATGGCCTCCGCCGAGATGCCGTGGAAGGGCCGGTCGTGCAGGGCGGCGAACTCCTGCACGAACCGCCTGACGAGCAGCGGGATGTCCTCGGGACGGTCGCGCAGCGGCGGGAGGTAGATCTGCAGCACGTTGAGCCGGAAGAACAGGTCCGCCCGAAACGCGCCCTCCTCCACCTCCGCCCGCAGCGGGCGGTTGGTCGCGGCCACGACGCGCACATCGACCTTGATGGGCTGCGTACCGCCTAACCGCATGATCTCCCGCTGCTCGAGCACGCGCAGCAGCTTGACCTGCGTCGACAACGGCGACTCGCCGATCTCGTCGAGGAACAGCGTGCCGGTGTGCGCGAGCTCGAACCGGCCCACGCGCCGCTCCGCCGCCCCCGTGAACGCCCCCTTCTCGTGCCCGAACAACTCGCTCTCCAGCAGCGTCTCGGGCAGGGCGCCGATGTGCACCGCGATGAACGGCTTGCCCCGACGCGGGCTCAGATGGTGGATGGCGCGCGCCACGAGCTCCTTCCCCGTTCCGCTCTCCCCCTCGATCAGCACCGTGCTCGACACCGGGGCGAGCTGCTCGATCTTGACGAGCACCTCCCGGATGGGTGTGCTCTCGCCGATCAGACCGGTGAGCTCCGACAGCCGTCGACGATCGAGAATCCGCTTGATGCTCGCGACGACTTCGTCGAGATCCACCGGCTTCACGAACAGTTCCGCGAACCCCGCCGCCCGCAGCCGCTCGAGCAGCGTAGGCTCGTCGATGTCCGCGAAACCGATCACCGCCGCGCCCTCCCACAGCTGCCGTCGCGCGGTCTGCACCGTGGCGGGCTCCACCACGCCGCCCGTAAAGATGATGAGGTCCGGCCGCTCCCGTTCGATCGCCGAGCGCAGGTCGTCGTACGGGGCGACCATCGCCGTCGCAAAGCCGAGCGCCTCCATCCGGGCGTTCAGCCTGACGGCCGGCTCCAGGTCCGTCAGCGTGATGAGGACCTTCACGCCGCCCCCGCCGAGTGATCGGTCGGCGCATCGCGCAGAATCGCCACCGCATGCTCGACGAGGCCGTCCAGCACGGCGAGCCCGTCGCGCACCCCGCCGGGCGACCCGGGCAGGTTCACGATCAGGGTGCGCCCCCGCACGCCGGCCACCCCCCGCGACAGCGCGGCCCGCGGAAATCGCTCGGCCACGGCCGCCCGCAGACGCTCGGCGATGCCCGGCGCCTCACGCTCGAGCACCGCACGCGTCGCCTCGGGGGTGACATCGCGCGGGGCGAGCCCCGTGCCACCGGTGGAGAGCACCAGCTCCGCCGCATCCGCATCGCACCACGCAGCGAGCCGCGTCGCGATCCGCTCCGACTCGTCAGGCACCGTCGCCCGCTCCGCGACCGCATACCCCCGGGCGTCCGCCCAGGCCGCGACCGCATCGCCGGAGGCGTCGGCGCGTTCGCCGCGCGCGCACGCATCGGAGACCGTCAGGATCCCCACGCGCATCGCGTTCACCCGCGACGCACGCTCACCGGTGCGACGCCCCGGCATAGAACGGCATCTTGACGACGCGGCCCGGCACGCGCCTGCCGCGGATCTCCACCTCCAGGCGCCGGCCCGGCTCAGCGCCCGCGGTCGGCAGGTAGCACGTCCCGATCGGCGTGCCGAGCGAGGGGCTCACCGTCCCGCTCCGCGTCAGGCCCGAGGCGACGCCATCCTGGAAGACGGGAAAGCCGGGCCGCGGAAAAGCGCGCTCCTCGAGCGCGAAGCCAACGAGCTTGCGCGGCACCCCCGCCTCCTTCTGCCTGACGAGCGCGTCGCGCCCCACGAAGTCGCCCTTCTTCAGCTTCACCAGCCACCCGAGGTTGGCCTCGTACGGCGTGGTGGTGTCGTCGATGTCGTTGCCGTACAGCGCCATTCCCATCTCGAGCCGCAGCGAGTCGCGGGCGCCGAGCCCGGCCGGCGTCACCTCTCCCGTCGCCATGAGCGCGTCCCACACGCGCCCGGCATCCGCGGCGCCGAAATACAGCTCGAAGCCGTCCTCGCCCGTATACCCGGTCCGCGAGACCACCGCTGGCGCGTCCGCGACGCGTCCCTCCACGAAGCGATAGTATCCGATGGACTCCAGCTCGACGTCGACGAGCGGCTGCAGAATGCGCTGCGCCTCCGGTCCCTGCAGCGCGAGGAGCGCCGTCTCGTCGCTCACGTCCTCCAGCGAGCAGTCGAAACGATGCCGCTCCCGATCGATGTGCGCGTAATCCTTCGGCCGATTCGACGCGTTGACGACGACCATGTAGCGGTCCGCGAAGCGGTAGACCAGGCAGTCGTCCTCGACGGTGCCCCGCTCGTTGAGCATCGTCGAATAGTGGGCCTGCCCGACCTCCAGTGCCGCGACGTCGTTCGTCGTGACGTAGTTCAGGAAGTCGCCCGCAGCGGGCCCGCGCACGATGAACTCCCCCATGTGGCTCACGTCGAACAGCCCGCACCGTTCACGAACGGCCTTGTGCTCCGCTGTAATGCCGGTCGGATACTGGATCGGCATCTCGAATCCGGCGAAGGGCACCATCTTGGCGCCGAGGGCCACGTGGCGGTCGTGGAAGGGGGTCCGCTGCATCTGCTCTGCGCCGTGCGCCATCGGGTTCGCGTCTCCGGGTGAATGGTCGGGGGGGACGGAATATGCCAGAATGGCGGAGAGAATGCGAGCCGCACGACGGATTCGGGTGCTCTGGGTGCGCAGAACGCCTCCCACCCGTCATGTGGACGGCGTCGAGTGTCACCAAGTGGCTGCGGTTCTCAACGGCGTGACCCCCCCGGTCGCCCCATCGTCCTCCGAGTGTCGAACTCTCTCGACCAGGAGAACGGCCGGGTGGCCCTCATCGCGACGCTGCTCCCCAACCCGCTCAGTGCCATGCGCTTGCGCACGGCACTCCGTGACCGGTACACGCTCCGCTCCTGCGAGTCGCTCGCGGAGCTGCTCGACGTGTGCGGTACGAGCGCGGTGAGCACGGTCGTCGTCGATCCCTACGACAGCCGAAGCCACGCCCCCGACTTCGAGCCGCTCCGGCAGTTGAAGCGGCGCTATCCCTCCGTGTCGATCGTGCTGTACGTCTCGCTGCCGCCAGCGACCGCGCAGCACATGTTCGAGATGGGCCGGCTCGGCCTCGACGCGCTCGTCGTCAGCGACCAGGACGACAGCCCGACGCACCTCCTGGCGCGCATCGAGCAGTCGGGCGCCCGGGCGCTCGCCGACAGCGTGCGCAGCGCCCTGGGCGACCTCAGGCCGACGGCGCGCGACGCCGTCCTCACGGTGGTCGCGCGCGCGCACGAGCGCCTGTCGCCGGAGTCGCTCGCCAGGCTTCTCGGCATCCGCAGAAAGCTGCTCGCGGAGCGTCTCGCCGAGGCCGGGTTCCCGAGTCCGCAACCGCTGATCGCGTGGGGACGGTTGATCGTCGCCGCCCGGATGCTCGAGGACGAGCAGCGCAGCGCGGACAGCGTGGCCCTGGCGCTGGAGTTCCCGTCAGGCAGCGCGTTCCGCAACACCTGTCAGCGCTACCTCCGCCTGGCGCCGCAGCAGATCCGCGCATCCGGCGGCGCGGCGTACGTGATCCAGGCATTCCTCGAGCACCGGCGCGACGGCGCGGGCGCGGCGATCGAGGAGCTCGAGGATGACGCGCTGGGCGAGGCGCTCGTCGACGAGGGACTCGTCAGGCCGACCGGGACGGGCTAGAGCCGCACGCCCCCCATCAGCACGGCCATGATCGCCTTCTGCACGTGGAGACGGTTCTCGGCCTCGTCCCATACCCGGCTCCAGCGGCCATCGATGACGCTCGCCGCGACCTCCTCGCCCCGGTGCGCCGGGAGACAGTGGAGGAAGATCGCGTCGTCCGCGGCTCGGCCCATGAGCGTCTCGTCCACCGTGTAGCCGGCGAAGGCACGCGCCCGCTCCGCCTGCTCCTCCTCCTGTCCCATCGAGGCCCAGACATCGGTGTTGACGACGTGCGCGCCGTCCGCCGCCTCACGCGGATCGCGCGTGAGCATGACCGGCGCGGCCCCGCGGGCGCGCTCGAGGATCTCCCCATCCGGATCGTAGCCCTCGGGGCACGCCAGGCGCAGCTCAAACCCGAGTCGATAGGCGGCGTTCAGCCACGAGTTGGCCATGTTGTTGCCGTCGCCGATCCAGGCGATCCGCTTGCCGTCCCACCCTCCGAGGTGCTGCCGGACGGTCGCGAGGTCGGCAAGGATCTGGCAGGGATGAAGGAGGTCGGTCAACCCATTGATGACCGGCACGGTCGCGTATCGCGCGAGCTCCTCGACCTCCCCGTGCGCGAACGTGCGGATCATGATGCCGTCCACGTAGCGCGACAGCACGCGCGCCGTGTCGGCCACCGGCTCGCCGCGCCCGAGCTGGATGTCGCGGGGCGAGAGGAACAGTGCGTGGCCTCCGAGTTGCCACGCGCCGACCTCGAAGGAGACGCGGGTCCGGGTGGAGGCCTTCATGAAGATCATCGCCAGCGACCGGCCCGCGAGCGGCGTCTCCCGATAGGCGCCGGTGCGCATGGCGTCGCCGAGATCCAACAGCCGGCGCAGCTCGTCCGTCGTGAAATCGGGTATGGCGAGAAAATGTCGGACGCTGCGGGACATTGCGAGTGGTGCAGGGAGGGCGATCCGCCGCGGCGTCGCGTGTCGCGGCGCTCGCGGAGCGGAGTCGGGGTCGGGGTCGTGTGATGATGCGGATGGCGATGCGCTACAGAATGTACTTCCGCAGATCCTCGTCTTCGACCACTGCGCGCAGCCGGTCGCGGACGGTCGTGGCGTCGATCGTGATGCCGCCGTTCATCGCTGTACCGTCCGGCAGCTCGTACAGCACGTCCTCGAGCAGGGTGGACATCACCGTGTGCAGCCGGCGCGCGCCGATGTTCTCCATGCGGTCGTTGACGCTCGCGGCGATGCGGGCGATCTCGGCGATGCCGTCGGTCGTGAAGGCGAGCTTGGCGCCGTCCGCCTGCACCAGCGCGGTGTACTGCTTGGTGAGCGCGTTCTCCGGCTCGGTCATGATGCGGACGAAGTCCGCCTCCGTGAGCGGCTTGAGCTCGACGCGGATCGGGAAGCGCCCCTGCAGCTCGGGGATGAGGTCGCTGGGCTTCGAGACGTGGAACGCGCCGGCGGCGATGAACAGGATGTGGTCCGTCTTCACCAGGCCGTACTTCGTCGAGACGTTGGAGCCTTCGACGATCGGCAGCAGATCGCGCTGCACGCCCTCGCGCGACACGTCGGGTCCCCCCATCTGCGAGCGCTCGCCCGCGATCTTGTCGATCTCGTCGAGGAAGATGATGCCGAGCTTCTCCACGCGCTCGAGCGCGTCGGAGGTCACGTCCTCGGTGTTCACGAGCTTCTCGAACTCCTGCTCGAGCAGAATGCGCCGCGCCTCGGACACCTTCACCGTGCGCTTGCGCGTCTTCTTCGGGAGCATGTCCTGCAGCATCTCGCCGAAGTTCTCCATCCCTTCGGGCGCGCCCTGCGGCACGAGCATCTCGAACATCGGGCCGGCCGTCTGGGTCACTTCGACCTCGACCTCGCGCTCCTCGAGCTGCCCGTCGCGCAGCAGCTGCCGCAGCTTGTCGCGCGTCCGGCGATGCCGCTCCTTCGCCGCATCTTCCTCCGCGCCGCGCGAGACCTCGCCGGTTGCGGAGACGACGAACAGCGACGGCCCGGACGGTCCGGACTGCCCGCCCTGCGCCGTCGCCTCGGCTGGCCTGACGCCGACGGCCTCGGGCTTGGACTCCGGGACGGGCAGCAGCAGGTCGAGCAGCCGCTCTTCCACGCGCTCGTGCGCGAGGTCCTCGACCTCGGCCTCGCGCTCGCTGCGCACGAGGTCGATGGCGCTGTCCATGAGATCGCGCACCATCGACTCGACGTCGCGCCCCACGTAGCCGACCTCGGTGAACTTCGAGGCCTCGACCTTGATGAACGGCGCGCCGGCGAGCTTCGCAAGGCGCCTGGCGATTTCCGTTTTGCCGACACCGGTCGGCCCGATGAGGATGATGTTGTTCGGGGCGATCTCGTCCCGGATGTCGTCAGGCGTCTGCTGCCGGCGCCACCGGTTGCGGAGCGCGATGGCCACGGCCTTCTTGGCGTCCCCCTGGCCGACGATGTACCGATCGAGCTCGCCGACGATCTGCCGCGGCGTGAGGTCCGCGAGTCGGGCGATCGTTTGCTGCGTGCGCTTCGAGAGCATTGGCGTGTATCCTCGAGTGCGCCGCGGGAGCCCGGGGCCGCAATGGCCTCACGGTTCATCCGCGCCGCGCACGGTGGGTCGTGAGCTATTCCAGCTCCAGAACGGTAATGTGCGTGTTGGTGTACACGCAGATGTCTCCGGCGATCGTCAACGCCGTCCGCGCGATCTCGTGCGCGTTCAGCGAGGAATGCGTCATGAGCGCGCGCGCGGCGGCGAGCGCGTAGGAGCCTCCGGAGCCGATCGCCAGGATGCCATCGTCGGGCTCGATGATGTCACCCGTTCCGGAGATCACGAAGCCGTGATCGCGATCCATGACGGCCAGCAGCGCCTCGAGGCGGCGCAGGACGCGGTCGGAGCGCCACTCCTTGGCCAGTTCCACCGCGGCGCGGGGCAGGTTCTCCGGAAACCGCTCGAGCTTCTCCTCGAACCGGGTGAACAGGGTGAAGGCGTCGGCGGCCGCGCCCGCGAATCCGGCCACCACTCGGCCGCCTCGGAGCGCGCGCACCTTCTGCGCATTGGACTTCATCACGGTGTCGCCGACGCTCACCTGCCCGTCGCCGGCGATGGCGACCTTGCCGTCACGCCGCACACCGAGAATGGTGGTGGCGCGGATGCGTGGAGTGCGATCTGACATGCCGAAAAGTACGTCCGGGAGGGGGGAAACGGGAAAACGAACGCGCGGGGCCCGTATCGGTTCCCGCGCGCGGTACTTTCCCGTTCCGGAGGCGCCGCGGCTCAGCGCAGCGTGGCGGGCCGTTCCCCGTCGGGCGCGTGCAGCCGCGGGCCGGCGGTCGGCACCTCGGAGTCTGGCCCGATCGCATCGCTCGGCTCGTCGGCGTCCGACCGCCGCTTGGGCGCGATGGCCATCTCGCTCAGGTAGCGCCAGTTCAGGATCACTCCCGCGGCGCCGAGGACGACCGCGAGCACCACGGAGAGGGTGGTGTACGGCCACTGGTCGCCGCCGATCAGCGAGGCGCCGAGGAAGATGATGGCGCCACCGAGCAACCCCTCGCCGAGCTGGCTGCGCGGGGGCCGCTGGCTGCGGCGCCGTTCCACCGGGATGAAGGTGCCGTCCTTGATCACCGCGTCGAGGACGAGTGCGCCGCCCATGACGACCGCGAGAATGCCAAGGAGCACCGGGAGCAGTTCGATTCGCATCGCCCCCGAATA
>DATHUW010000045.1:0-4247 GCA_035461825.1 Gemmatimonadaceae bacterium | reverse complement strand
ACTCCGACTTACTCAGCAGGTCCTTGAGGCTGCTTTCTGCAAGCATGATGAACTCTGTTCGTTCGTGCCAGGCTAGATAGAACGTCTGGTGACGGCATAACGCTAATTAGGCTGCCATGACTAAAGGAATTGGGCCAGCCTGGCCCATCAGCTATAACGCTCTTGGGCCGGCCCTCGCAAGATCCTAACTGCGTATGCGATCCAACGCTGGCAGGCACCCGCCAACGCTGTTCTAATCTGGTAAAGCGTGCGAGGCAAGCTGGCCTAATCGCGCCGGCGTCCAGGTTTGACGCCGTGAGGCGCCCCCGGACGCTCCGATGCAGACGACGCTGGATGCGATGGTTCCGGCACCGGCGGCACCGGCGGCACCGGCGGCACAGGGCGTGACAGGCCGGGCAGCATGTCGAGCGGGCTCCGTACCGCCAGCCCGCCCCGGTTCAGCACGTGGGTGTAGATCATCGTCGTCGCCACGTCCCTGTGGCCGAGCAGCTCCTGGATCGTGCGGATGTCGTACCCCGCCTCCAGGAGGTGCGTCGCAAACGAGTGCCGAAGCGTGTGACAGCTCGCCCGCTTCGTGATCCCGGCAGCGAGCACCGCGGTGCGCACCGCCCGTTGCACCGCCGTCTCGTGGAAATGGTGCCGCCTCTGGCCTCCACTCGGACGGTGGAGGTAGGTGCGGGTCGCCGGGAAGACCCACTGCCAGCCCGGGTCGCGCTTCGCGTTCGGGTACTTGCGCTCGAGGGCAGTGGGGAGCTCGACGCATCCGGCTCCCTTCGCCACGTCCGAGTCGTGCTGCTTCCTGACGCGCGCGAGGTGCGCTTGCAGCTCCGGAATCAGGCTCCGTGGCAGCGTCGTTCGCCGATCCTTCCCCCCCTTTCCCGCCCGCACGGTGATCTCGGCGCGATCGAGATCGAGGTCCTTGATGCGCAGCGTCACGGTCTCGCGCAGGCGCAGGCCACCTCCATACATGAGGAGGCAGATGAGGCGCGGCATGCCCTGCAGTCGCCCGAGCACGCGTTCGACTTCGTCGCGGGTGAGGACGACCGGGATGCGTCGAGATGTCTTTGCCGGGACGATGTTCTCCACGAACGGGAGTGGGCTCCCGAGAACGTCGCGATAGAGGAAGAGGATCGCGGCGCGCGCCTGGTTCTGCGTACTGGCGCTCACGCCCCGGTTCGTGGCCAAATCCGAGAGGAAGGCGCGCACGGCGGGGACGCCGAGCTCCTCGGGGTGACGGTACCCATTGAATTGGACGAAGCGGCGGATCCACCACGTGTAGGCGTCCTCGGTGCGGCGGCTGTAATGGCGGAGCCGGATCTCGCGACGGAGTCGTTGGAGGAGCTTCGGTTTCTGCTCCTTTGGCTCCGCGCTTCCGGAAAGCGGTGTCGCGGCGTGGGCCCGCAGGAGGCGTGGCGCCGATTCGGCGACGCGACGCGCGACGGTGGCCGCGCCGGGCGCGATCGTATCGCGCTCGACTCGGATCGCAGCGCTGGCAGGATCGCTCATGTGGCCACTCCGCGTGTGGTCGGGGCACTCGGTGCGGGCTTCTGTCGGTTTGGTGGCGCGATAGTGGTGCCGTCGGTCATGGTCTTCCGGACGTGGAGGTCTGGCTCCTCCGGCGGGAGCTGCGGCGTGGCGTGGCGGTTACCGGGGATTCCGCGAGCGGAAGGCTCGTATTCGACGACGCCGCATCGAGCGGCCAGCGCCCGGAAGGCCAGACGGGTAATATCACAGACACTCATGGTCCATCAACGTAGAGCCGGTCTTCCAATTGTGGCTAACATACCCTGAGCCGGCTGCGCGCGCGGTCGAGCTTGGGCGGAGGAGGGGATACGCCAACGGGTGGCTTCGGAGCCTGCGCCGCATAGGCCGAGGGTCGCGATCGGGGTAAGGTTCGCCGACGTACGCCCGACCTCGGCACTTGCCCTCGGGCCACGATGATGCTCGGCCCGAGCGATCGCATCGCCGGTTCGTTGCCGACGAGGCCAAAGCAGCGTGCGGGGCTACCCCCTTGCAGAGGATCGGGCCGGCGCCGGACTGCCGGCGCATCTGCGCGGTATTGCGGCGCGATGTGCCGCGCGAATCGCGACGGAAGCGCTGGCGGAGTCCGACTCACCCGCGCCAAGGGACTGAGGACGGAGCGGTCGGCTAGTGGACTGAAAGTCAGTTGGTGATGGCAGGGCGATTGGCGTCCAAGAGGAGAAGGGTGAAACGGCCTCGCTATCCTGAACTGACATTCGGCCCACTAGTCGTCGGTACGACGAAACCGATGAGCGCGCGGGATCGGCGCTTACCGCGGACAAAGACAAGCGCGAAGTTCTGCGCCCGCTCGTCCCGCCGCCATTGAGCCCGCGCGCGCGCCGCCCAAGATTGCGCCCATGACACCATCCCTCCTTCGCAGCTCGCTCCGTCCGGGCGTGCTTCGCCTCGCGGAGCACATCGCCGATCGACCCCGTCGCCCGCTCCACGGATGCTCGATTCGCGCGGGCATAGCGGGCTCGGCCGCCCTCGGCGCCGCTCTGGCGGTTGCGACCACACTGGTCCCATCCGTTCCCGCGCAGCCGCGTGTCGACGCCGACGCGCGTTATGCGCCCGTCGTGCGCGTGCTCGAACCGCTCATCGAGTGGGAGCTGCGGACGCAGGGCATCCCCGCCATTTCCATCGTGCTGGTCGACGATCAGCGGATCGTGTGGGCGCGCGGGTTCGGGGTCGAGCGGATCGCCGACAGCGTGCCGGCGACGGCGGAGACGGTGCACCGGGTCGGATCGGTCTCGAAGCTGTTCACCGACCTTGCCGTCATGCAGCTCGTCGAGCGCGGGGTGCTCGACCTCGACGCGCCGGTGACCCGGTACCTCCCGGACTTCACGCCGCGGAATCCATCCGGGACGGCCATCACGCTGCGACACCTCATGTCGCACCGGACCGGCCTGGTCCGGGAGCCGCCGGCGGGGCACTACTTCGACTCGTCAGGCACGACGCTCGCGGCGACGGTGGCGAGTCTCGCACCGACGACGCTGGTGTACGCGCCCGGCGAGCGGGTCAAGTACTCGAATGCGGGGATCGCGGTGGTCGGACGGGTGCTGGAGGCGACGCAGCGGCGGCCGTTCGCCGCCTATCTCGACTCCGCGCTGCTCTCACCGCTCGGCATGCGCCGGTCGGCGTTCGAGCGGAGCTCGGCGCTGGCGCCGCGGGTGCCTGACGCGCTCATGTGGGGCTACGACGGGCGGCGGCTGCCGGCGCCCGTGTTCGAGCTCGGCATGGCGCCCGCGGGGAGCATGTACACGACGGTACTCGACCTCGGCCGCTTCCTGCGGATGATGTTCGGCGGCGGGACGCTGGAGGGGCGGCAGATCGTCAGGCGCGAGACGCTGGAGGCCATGTGGACGCCGCAGTTCGCGCCGGGGGCGAAGACGGGCGCGGGGATCGGGTTCTTCGTGTCGGAGCTGCAGGGGCACCGGGCGGTGGGGCACGGAGGCGCGATCTACGGGTTCGCCACGGAGCTTCTGGCGCTGCCTGACGAGAAGCTGGGCGTCGTCGTGGTGGCGACGCTGGACGGCGCGAATGCGGTCACCGACCGGATCGCGCTGGCGGCTCTCGAGGGGATGCTGGCAGCGCGTGCGGGTCGCACGCCGGAGGCGGTGCCGACGACGACCGCCATCCCGCCGAATCGCGCGCTTGCCCTCCACGGACGCTACGCGCTCGGCGATCGCCGGTTCGATCTCATGGCGCGCGACACGACGCTCGTGTACGAGGGGCGCCGGGGGAACGTGCGCCTGTCACTGCGCTCGCGCGGCGACACGCTGGTGGCGGACGGCGCGCTGGCCAAGGGCACGCGGCTGGTGCTGCTGGCGGACGGCCGAATCGTCGCGGGCCCGGACACGTTCCGCCGCCTGCCTGACGAGCTACCGGCGTCCGCGCCGGAGCGGTGGCGGGGGCTGATCGGCGACTACGGGTGGACCTTCAATCCGCTGCACATCCTCGAGAAGGACGGGCGGCTGCACGCGCTCATCGAGTGGTTCTTCCTGTATCCGCTGACCGAGGAATCGGACGGGGTGTTCAGCTTCCCGGACTATGGGCTCTATCCGGGGGAGCGGCTCGTGTTCCGGCGGAGCGGCTCGGAGCCGGCGACGGCGGTGCGCGCGGCGGGGATCGAGTTCCCGCGGCTGCCGACCGGCGATGCGGTGCGGGTGCGGCCGAGGCGGCCGGTGGCGGAGCTGCTGCGCGAGGCGCGCGCGGCGACGCCGCCG
>DATHUW010000044.1:0-24185 GCA_035461825.1 Gemmatimonadaceae bacterium | reverse complement strand
GTACGCTGTTGATCGCGTCCGGACTGCTCTCGCATAACGTGATCGTGCCGCTGAGCGGTGTCACCAGCGAGCGTAAGAAAGTCTTGATCTCGCGCGGCGGCGTGGCCGGGTTCGGCCTCATCGCCTACGGGGTCGCGCTCGAGTCCGAGGGCGTGTTCGCGCTGGTGGAGCAGGCGTCGGCGACCGGCAGCGCGGGAGTGCTGGTGACGGTGACCGCGGGTCTCTTCACGCCATGGGGCGGGCCGCGCACGGCCATCGCGACCCTGCTCGGCGCGATGCTGGTCTATCTGGGCGCGAGCTTCGGCGGGTTCTCCTATCCGTTCCTCGCGTCACTGGCCGCGGCGGTGCTGGTCTACACGGCGGGGAGCGCGGCGGAACTCCTGCGACGCCCCGCGATCCCCTCCAGGCCCTAACGCTCCCAGGCGCCCAGCGCCCTGCGGACCGCGACGATCTGCCCGACGTGATACGCGTTGTGGTCGATCACGAGCAGGATCTCGCGCAGCAGCGTCTGCCCGTCGCCGTGCGGGATGGGCGCGATGAGGCTGCGGGCGGAGTCGCGGACGAGGTGGATGAGGGCGGCGCGGTCGGCGCGCACCGCGGCGAGACGCGCCTCCCAGACGGAATCGTCAGGCGGTGCGGCGTCAGGCGGCCAGTAGTCCTTCGGCCACTCGCGCTCAAGGTATTCCGGGTCGCAGCAGAACTCCAGGATGTCCCGCTGCGCGAGGCGGAGGTGCTCCGCCAGCTGCCACACGGAATGGGGAAATCCCGGCGGGGTGCGTCCGCGCAGCTCCCGCGCCAGTCCGGCGACGGCCGCCTCGAATCCGGTGTGCGCATCCTCCCACTCCAGCGCTCGCGCCAACGCCTCGCGAATGTCCTCGCCCTCGCCCGGCATCGTCACCGTACACCTCACGTCGCAGGTTCGCGCACGCCGGGGGCGAGCGTGCGCGTCAGTGCTGAATTCCGCCCCAGGTGAAGATCTTCCACGGATTGGGGCGAATCGGCGCAGGCTCCGTGCCGGGCACGAAGAACTCGATGAAGCGCTGATCGTCAGGCGTGTCGGCGGTGGCAAGCTGCCCCGTGACCCGGTCGAGCTCGGCGGCGACGAGGCCGGACGGCGGCGACCAGCTCCCGGGATCGTGCCCGCCGCGGTACCACCCGCCGACCATCTCGCCCCAAATTGGCGCCGCGAGGGTGCCGCCGGCGGCGCCCGGCGTAATCGTCTTGGGCCGGTCGAAGCCCAGCCACACGCCGCCGATCACGTCGGGCGTCGCCCCGATGAACCACACATCGGTGTTGTCGTTCGTCGTCCCCGTCTTGCCGGCGACCGGCACGTGCGCCGGCACCGCGCGGCGCGCTGCCGTGCCCGTCCCGCGCTCCGCCGCCTCACGCATCAGGTCCAGCACGATGTAGGCGACGTGCGGGTCGAGCACTTGACGCGGACTCCGCGGCGGCGCGGACCACACCGTGCGTCCGCTTCCATCCTCCACCGCGCGCACCAGCCGCGGCTCCACTGCCCTCCCGCCGTTCGCGAACGCGGCGTTCGCTGCGACGAAATCGAGCGGGCGCACCGCCGACGCGCCGATCGCGCTCGATGGGAACGGCGCGACCGGCGTGGCGAGACCGAGCCGCCTGGCGAGTGCCGACACCGTGTCCATGCCCACCGTCAGGCCGAGCTGCACCGCTACCGTGTTGCGGGAGAGCGCGAGCGCCTCACGGAGCGTCATGGCACCCAGGAATTCGCCGTCGGCGTTGCGCGGCCGATAGACGCCGCCGCTCGGCAGATCGATGGCGAGCGCCGTGTCGGGGACGATGGAGTTGGCGGGGATCAGCGCGTCCACCGCTGCGGCGAAGACGATCGGCTTGAACGCGCTGCCCGGCTGTCGTGTCGCGTTGGCCGCGCGGTTGTACTGCGACGCCGCATAGTCCCGCCCGCCGACCAGCGCGAGCACGTCACCGGTCTGCGGCGCGAGCGCGATCGCCATCCCCTGCAGGTAGTCCGTGCCGCCCCGCGGACGATCGGCGAACGCGGTGTGGCGGAAATCGCTGCGCGTCTCGACTCGCGCGATCCCCGAACGCAGCGATTCGGTGGCGCTGCGCTGGAGCGCCGGCTCGATGGTGGTATGCACGCGGTACCCACCGCCCGCGAGCGACACCCCCTCCCGCTCGAGCCACTGCCTGACGAGGTCGACGAAGTACGGGGCAGGCGCGGTGAATCCGGCGTCGGGGACGGTCCGCAGAGGCTCCCGCTTGGCTGCCGTCGCCTGTGCCGCCGTGATGTGCCCCTGCTGTGCCATGAGCGTGAGCACCAGGTCGCGCCGCTGCGTCGTCCGCTCCGGATGACGGATCGGATCGTAGATGGCCGGTCCGTTGATGACCGCGGCCAGCGTCGCCGCCTCGGCAATCGTCAGGCGGGCCGCCGGCTTGCCGAAGTAGTGCCGCGCCGCGGACTCGATGCCGAACCATCGATGCCCGAAGTCGATCTGGTTGAGGTACGCCTCGAGGATCTGCTCCTTCGTGTACCGCTTCTCCATCTCCCGCGCCGCCTGCTGCTCCCGGATCTTCCGGCGTGGCGAGCGATCGCTGCGGTCGATGATCTCGGGGTGCATGTTGCCCACGAGCTGCTGCGTGATGGTGCTCGCACCACGCGGGTCGCCGCGAACGGCATCCTTGATCGCACCGGCGATGCCGATGATATCCACGCCGTCGTGCTCGTAGAAGCGCTGATCCTCGACCGCGATGAAGGCATTCGGGACGTGCTTCGGCAGGGTGCGGATCGAGATGCTGGTCCGCCATTCGCGGCCGATCTCGCCGATCAGGGACCCGTCACGCGCGAAGACGAGCGAGGATTGCGGGGGCGAGATGATACGGGACGGATCCGGCTGCTGGGCCGGCGCGGCGGCCGGAGCTACCGCAAGGGCGACGGACAGCCCCCAGGCAGCGGCCTGCCGGCAACGCCGCCGGCGTCCGCCTGGCACACCTCGGCCAAATGGTTGTGCGACTGTGACTTGCCCCGTCATGTGCCCTTCGATCGCCCTCGTGCTGTGAGACTCGGGTCGCCGCCGGAGACCGCGGAATTGGTCCCGCGGCAGCGTGATGCACGCGGCCCGGTCTAAAGGTATATCCCCCGTAGCCGCCCCGGGTCCATCGCTACTCCCCCCTCCGACGATCCGCGACAACGTGCACCGCCCTGCCGCGTCGGGGCGGTGCGCCACGTCACCCGGGCCGCCGGTCTTGCCGTCCCCCCCCGATAACGACAGCTTCGGACGACCCTCACGAATCTTGCGCGCCCGGATCGCCCGGGCACGTCGCCCGGTAACCCGGAGGACCTCATGCGCCGTCTGTCTGCCCTGCTTCTCATCCTGTCGTTGAGCGCCTGCACCGAGGCGACTTCCCCGGACACCGATGCGACGCCCTCGCTCAAGGCGCTCGTGTCGCGCAGTACCATAACGATCGATCTGGCGGGGCTCGTGACCCCCAACGACTGCACCGGCGAGATGATCACCATCGAGCAAGGGACTCTCACCGAGCGCGTGCAGCTCGTCGTGACGGGAGCGGAGGACACCGTCGTTCGGATCCACCAGACGGCGCATGCCAGCGGGTTCAGCGATCTCGGTGTCCGCTACAATCTCCACCTCGCCACCTCGGCGACGCAGATCGATATCGGCGCGACCAACGGAATGATCCTGAGTGTACCTTTCATGCTCCAGATCGTCGGACAGGGCCCGTCCAACAACAGCTATATCCACAGCATCGTGCATATCTCGACGAACGCCGCTGGCACGCTGACGTCCCACGTGGACCTCGGACGGGCGGGCTGTCGGTAGCAACCGCGAGCCCGCGCGCGGCCCGCCCTACCGGCGGACAGAAGTCGACACGGCGCCGCCAAGGCGCCGCGTCCGCATCGGCCCACGTTCCGACGGGGACGCCGGGTCGTTACACTACCCTCGGCCCCGTCCGCGGCGGGCGGACGCTGGCGCCGTACCCGCCCCTCTCCGATCCGGTACGCCCGTGCATCTCGCCATCGCGCAGTTCCGACCCATCAAGGGCGACTACCACGCGAATCTCGCGCGACTCCGTACCCTGTTCGCGCGGGTCGACGCGCTCGAGCCGCGGCCGCGCGTGCTGATGCTCCCCGAGACGGCGCTCACCGGGTATTTCCTCGAGGGTGGGGTGCGTGACCTCGCGCTCACCGCCGGCGCGCTCGTGCGCGACCTGGATGATGCCTATCGAGCCGCCGTCCGCTCCGCCCGGTCGCTGGACCTCGTGATCGGCTTCTACGAGTGGTGGCGCGGGACCCTGCACAACAGCGCGATGTACCTCACCCTCGGCGAGGGCGCGCCCGACGTGCGCCACGTTCACCGCAAGAACTTCCTGCCGACCTACGGCTTGTTCGATGAGGAGCGATTCGTCGAGCGGGGGCTCGAGATTCGCGCCTTCGACACATCGTGGGGGCGCGCCGCGATGCTGGTCTGCGAGGATGCCTGGCATTCGCTCTCCGGGACGCTCGCGGCGCTCGACGGCGCGCAGATGATCTTCCTCTGCTCGGCGGCGCCCGCTCGCGGGCTGTGGCCACGGGACGACGCGATTCCAGGCCCGGCGAGCATCGCGCGCTGGGAGCGGCTCGTCAGGGACATCGCGGACGAACACGGCGTGTACGTGGCGCTCGCCAACCTCGTCGGGAGCGAGGGCGGGAAGCTCTTTCCGGGCGGGACCATGCTCGCGGGCCCACGCGGCGACATGCGGGTGCGGGGGCCGCTGTTTCGCGAGGCGCTCGTGGTGGCCGACGTGGACCTCATGGACATCGGGCGCGCGCGCGCCGACATGCCGCTCCTGGCCGACCTGCGCACCGCGCTGCCGCACTTGCTCGATTCACTCGGCGACATCCGCGCCGGCATTCCGACCGCGTTCGAGCTCGACCACGATCACGCCGCGCTGACCGACGCGGAACCCCTGGTCCACCCCGATGTGCACGCGTCTCCGCCTGTCGAGGCCATCGAGGTCGTCAGGCCCGCCGCCCCTCACGGCGGAGGGCCGCCGCCGCTCGCGATCGACCCGGCGATGGCGGAGGAGCTGCTCGTGGGATTCATCCGCGACGAGCTGGCCCAGCGCGGATTCGAGCGAGGAATCGTGGCGCTGTCGGGCGGCGTCGATTCGGCGGTGACTGCCTATCTCGCCGCGAAGGCATTGGGCGCGAGGAATGTGATCGCCGTGCGGCTCCCCTATCGCACGTCGAGCCGGGAGAGCCTCGAGCACGCACAGGAGGTCATCGACGCGCTCGGGATCGAGGCGCGCACGATCGACATCTCCGCCGCGGTCGATGCCTATCTGGCGAACGAACCGGACGCCGACGATTCGCGACGTGGCAACGTCATGGCCCGCATGCGAATGATCGCGCTCTTCGACCTCTCCGCGCGGCACCGGGCGATTCCGCTCGGCACCGGCAACAAGACCGAACGGCTCCTCGGCTACTTCACCTGGCACGCCGACGATTCGCCCCCGGTCAATCCGCTCGGCGATCTCTACAAATCGCAGGTGTGGGCGCTTGCCCGCCATCTCCAGGTGCCGGCGCGGATCGTCGACAAGCCACCGACCGCGGACCTGGTGCAGGGACAGACCGACGAGGGCGACATCGGCGTGGACTATCCAACCGCGGATACGATCCTCGACTGGCTGCTGCACGGCTACACGCCGAACGACCTGTGCGCGCGCGGATTCGACGAGCGTGCCGTGGAGCTGATCCGCCACCGGCTCGATGGCACCCATTGGAAGCGGAAGCTGCCGACGGTCGCGTTGGTGAGCCCCACGACGATCGGCGAGTCGTATCTCCGGCCGGTGGACTGGTAACCCGTACCGCGTCCATTTACACCCGCGCCGCGCGGCGCGCATCCCGCCTCCCGCCCGCTGATGTCGACTTCCTCCTACGCGCTCATCTTCACCCTCGTTCCGTTCCTGTTCGGATTCGCGGCGGTGTTCGCCCTGCGGAGCGGCGGGCGGCGGGCGCTCCTCGTCGCCTGGGTGCTGGGCTCCGGGCTGCTCGCAGTGCTGGGGGTCATGGATTGGCGGCGCCCGCCCGACGAGGGAACGCCGCTGCTGGCGTATTTGGCATTTGCGCTCCTGCCGACCGCGGCAGCCGCCTGGGCGGCCGATCGCACGGCTCGCGCCCAGATGCCCATTGTCGCTCGCCTGCTGATCGCCGGCACGACCGGGTGGCTGGCGATTCTGCTCCTGGTGGGGACCGCGACGGTTGTGATAGGAGTTAGGAGATAGGAGCTCGAAGCTCGGGCCCTTGGAGGTAGGAGGTAGGAGGTAGGAGGTAGGAGTTAGGAGCTAGGAGCTAGGAGCTAGGAGCTAGGAGGTAGGAACTAGTGGACTGAAAGTCAGTTGGTGATGGCAGGGCGAAGCCGCGTCGCAGCGGCTAGGGGTGGAAACACCTCGCTAGCCTGAACTGACATTCGGCCCACTAGGACTCCAGCGGGAGCACGGGAGAAGTCTCTTCCGGCCCCTCGCGTGACCCCGCGCCTCGCCGTTCCTCTTCCATCGTTCTCCGGGCTCGCTCTCCCTTCACGCCGCCATCGCCAGGCTCACCGCCCGCCGTGCGCTCCGTTTCAGCGCCCGGTGCACCACGTGCGCGTAGAGCAGGAAGTTCAGTCCGGCGTTAGGGTAGCGGGCGAAGAAATCCTGCGGCAGGAGGTCCCCCTTGCGCCGGTTGCACGGCCCGCACGCCGCCACGACGTTTCCCGGCGTGTGCGCCCCCCCGCGCGCCAGCGGCTGCACGTGGTCCAGCGTCGCCGTCCCGAGATCCAGCGCCGTGCCGCAGTACACGCATCGCCGGCTGCAGTCCCGCAGCGTCGCGCGCTTGAGGGCGCGCTTGTACGCCGCGTGGCCACCGCTCTGCGAGCGACGAGGCCGGATGGCGAGGAGCCGAGGCAGAGCGATGCGTGGGGAGCGCCGATGAACGTGCAGGTGTCGGGGCATCTCTGGTCGGGAATCGGGAAGCGGAGAGCGGAATTCGCGGACGCCGGGAGTAGGGGAAGGAAAAGGCGTGGAGGGTAATCGCTCCGACCCGCGCAGTGCGGTATCGGTGCGCGCAGCGTGGAATCCGCGGGCCGATGCGCGGCGCATCGGCCCGCTAATGAAACGACGCCCGAAGGCGGGAGGGGTTTCCCGGCTCGGGCGTCGGAGCGAACCATGGCGGGGCGCAAACATCTCCCCGCCGTCTGGACGGGGCGATCGGCCTGAGGAGGGGTCGATCGTCGCAATCGCGCTCCCGGGTGGAACGTGACGTTACGGCGCACAGCGCCGCGCGTCTCACGAATGCAGCAAAGTCCCGCGCCGCGCAAGCCCCCTTCGCGGCGCGCGTCGTGTCACGCGCTCCGGTTCAGCCTCACGGGCCGGCGGCGAGCACCCGCATCTCGTGAGCACCGTCGCCACCCCGGAATCCTCGATCTTCGACAGCGCGCCGGACGCGGCTGGCGAGCGGCCGTCCTGGCTGACGGACGAAGTCGTTCGCCGCCTCGTCCTCGCCTTCGCCGTGCTCACCATCGCGCTCGGCATCGGGTTCAAGCAGTACATCGGGCCGTTCCCCTGGAAGGTCGCGCTGCTCATGATGACCCTGGCGGCGGGAGCGCGTACGTTCGGGATCCCGCTGCCTGGCAAGGGCTACGCGAGCTTCGTGATCGGTCCGGCGATCGCCTCGGTCTTCGCGCTCGGGTGGGCCCCCGGCGCACTGGTCACCGCGCTCGGCATCGTCTTCGCGGACATCACCGTGCGCCGGCTCCCCGTGCGCAACGCGCTCTCCAATGCCGGGCACGTCGCCACGGCGTGCTGCATCGGAGGGCTCCTCTACATGCAGTTAGGCGGCGGACTCGGTCCCGCGGCCTTCGCTCCCTGGAATATGTGGCGACTCGGCATCCTCATGATGGTCGTGCCCGCCATGGTGAACCTCACCTTCTATGCGCAGCTCCGGCTGTCGCCCGCGATCGCCTGGGTCGACGCCCGCCTGACGGCGCGCTGGGAGGCGACGGTCGCCATCCTCGCGACGGTGCTGGCGCTCGCCGCGCTCCGCCTCGCGTTCGCCACGCTGACACCGTCCCAGTACATCCTTCTCGGCCTGACGCTGGTGGGGCTCACCGCCCTCGTCCACTGGCTCATCAAGCGCGGCGCCAGCGGCGAGAGCCTCGAGCTGGTGCAGCGGCTCACCCACCTCATCATCGCCCGACCCGAGATCTTCCAGGCGCTCAGCGACATGCAGCAGCTCACGCGTGCGCTCCTTCCCTGGGATCACATGGGCATCGCGGCCTACGACCCGAAGCGGAAGCACTTCGTCATCCTCGCCGATTCCGATCCCCAGATCGCGCCGGGCACCCGCGTGCCCGCGAGCGACGGGATGCTCGGGTACGCCGTGGAGCAGGGGCGCGCCATCTGTGATCTCGAGATGCCGCGCGGGCGCGGGCAGGCGATCACCAGGGGATCGGAGATCGTCGTGCCGCTCACCCACGGCGGACGGCTCGTCGGCGCCTGGAGCATCCGGCACGGCCTGACGTGGATGTATCGCGAGCACGATGCGCGGCTGCTCGAGTACATCGCGCCGCACCTCGCGTTCTCCATGTCGCTCGACAAGCTCGTGCAGCCGGTGCTGGCGACGTCGGAGCGGACGGCGGCACAGGTCAGCTCGATCACCGCGAGCACCGAGCAGCTGTTCGCCGCCGCCGCCGAGAGCGCGGAGAGCGCCAAGCGGCTGCACGGGTCGGTCCGAGTGCTCGCCGACGCGCTCACCGCCGGCTCCGCGGAGGCGCAGCGCACGGAAGTCGCGGCGAAGACGACGTCGGGCGAAGGCGAGGCCACGCGCGAGTCCGGACAGAAGATGGTGGAGGTGGCGCGCGGCGTTCGCGAGGCGACGCAGCACGCGATGGAGCAGCTGACCACCGCCGCCGCGATCGTGCAGGAGGGATCGGCGGAGGTCGCGAGGCTGCAGGCGGTGTCGAACGCCGTGCAGCGATTCGGGCAGACCATCACGGCGATCGCCGACCAGACCAGCCTGTTGGCACTCAACGCGGCGGTCGAGGCGGCCCGCGCGGGCAAGCACGGCCGCGGCTTCGCGGTCGTCGCGCAGGAGGTGCGGCAGCTCGCGGACCGCAGCACGAGTGAGGCCGAGGGGATGGAGCGCGCGGTGCGGGAGATTCAAACGACGCTGGAGCGCGCGGTGGAGCTCATGGCACGGACGCGGACGGAGGTGCTGAGCGTCGCCGAGGCGAGCGGATCGTGGGTGGCCGACCTCGACCGCATCGTGCAAGCGGCGGACGCGGTCGCGGAGGCGGGCGGCCGGATCGCGACCGCGGCACGCGAGAGCGCCTTACGAGCCGCGTTCATGTCGCAGACGATGGTGGCAGCGCGTTCGGATGCGGCCCGCGCCACGACGGAAACGGATTCGGTCGCGGCGGCGAGCGAGCAGCAGGTGAAGGCGATCGAGGCACTGGATGGCGCCGCGACGCAGCTCAGCGCGATGGCGGAGCAGCTGGCGACGGCGGTGGCGGCGGTGCGCGCGGCGGCGGAGTAGGAAGGAGGAGTTAGGAGCTAGGAGCTAGGAGCTAGGGATCGAAGGCGAACGGGGCGTCCAAGGACGCCCGTTCGCTTTCTTTTTGCATGCGCGCGCACGGCGCCGTTCGTTCCCCTGGCTCCTGGCTCCTGGCTCCTAACTCCTAACGCCTATCGCTTCACCAGCTCCACCCACCGGTTGGTCTGCCGCCCTTCCGAGGTGTCGTTGCTCCCGACCGGTTTGCTCGCGCCGAAGCCTGCCGTCGTCAGGCGCCGTGCGCCCGCTCATTCCCGTTCGGGTCGACGGTGCCCCCCGAGCTGGTGGAAGAGTTGCCCGCCCAGCTGTGCACCGTCGCGTAGTCCGACTCGCGCCCTTCCACGCCCTTCCCAAAGCTCTCATGGGTCCGTGACAGTCAAGCCGGAGTCATCGCACCGGGAGCGACGCGCCGGCGCGACGCTCGGACCACCGGTCCTTGCGACCTAACTGCCCGTCACCCAAAGGGTTAGGTCGGCCCGGCCCGCGGCTATCGCGCGCGTGCGGGGTCGTGGAGCTCCGAGATGATCCGCGCCGCCATCGCGTCGAGCGCCGTCCGATCCGGCATCGCCGAGCCCGGAAACGGCAGCGGCACGTCGAAGCCGTCGCCCTCCCGACGCGGGATGAGGTGGATGTGGAAGTGATAGACATCCTGCCCCGCCGCGGCCCCGCTCGAGACGATCAGGTTCAGCCCCGGCGCGCCGGTCACCCGGCGGATCACCGGCCCCAGCTCCGTCGCCACCTGGAAGAGGTGCGCTCCCATCGAGGCCGGCAGATCCGCGAACGACTCGTAATGCTGGCGCGGCACCACGAGCGTATGGCCGTGGTTCACCGGCTGAATATCCATGAACGCCAGCGACTCGGCGTCCTCGTAGCAGACCGAGACTTCGGCCCCGCCGTGGACGATGTCGCAGAAGATGCAGTGAGTCGGAAGGGACATGGGCAGGCGTGCGAGTCGAGAGGCGGAGCGCTGTTTTCCGTACGTTACGCGGAACTGCATGACATGCAAGGATTTGGCCGCTACACGACGATGACGCGCCCTCCCGCGGTCGATCCGGCTGGCGATTGCGGCGCGGCACGTTCCGGCGCTAGGGTTGTGAGACGATCGCCGCGCGGCAGCCGCCCGCCCTCCGCGGAGCCGTGCGGCACGAGGGGCCTCGAGACAGCCGCGCGCCTCTCCCTGATTCGGGGGTCTCCATGCTCGTTCCGCAGCTCGCGGTACTCGCGGACGTCGCCCTGCTGCTTCTCCGCCTCACGATCGCGGCGGTGTTCGCGACGAGCGGCTGGCAGCACGCCACGAAGCCGAAGGAACGCGCGGTGAGCATCGGCATGTCACCGGGCGTCACGCTCGTGCTGGGCGTCGTGGAACTGCTCGGGGCCGCGTCGATCGCCCTCGGCGTGTACGCGCAGATCGGCGCCCTACTGCTCATCGGCGTCATGCTCGGCGCGATCGGAAAGAAGGTCTTCGTGTGGAAGACGGGATTCTGGGGCAAGAAGAACGACGGCTGGTACTACGATCTGCTGTACCTGGTGAGCAATCTCGTGATCGCGACGACCGACGGCGGCGCGCTGACGATAACTTGAGGGACGGGGGGCGGGGGACGGGGGGCGACCGCGGTCTCCGACCGGGACCCGCGCTCGGTTCGCGACGGCACCGGTCACCGCTAAGTTACCGGGACACCCAGAACACGATTCCTGATCCATGGCCACATCGACCCGCACCGAACGGAAGGGCGCCGCGGGACTCTCCCGCGAGCAGCTGCTGGAGGCGTTCCGGATCATCTACACGTCGCGCCGTATCGACGACAAGGAGATCCAGCTCAAGCGGCAGAACAAGATCTTCTTCCAGATCTCGGGCGCGGGCCACGAGGGTGTGCTCACCGCCGCGGGCATGGTCCTCAAGGCGAAGCACGACTGGTTCTTCCCGTACTATCGCGACCGCGCGCTCTGCCTCGCGCTCGGCATGACGCCGGCGGAGATGCTGTACGAGGCGGTCGGCGCCGCGATCGACCCCAACTCCGGCGGCCGACAGATGCCGAGCCACTGGGGACATGCCGCGCTCAACATCGCGTCGAGCTCCTCACCGACCGGCACGCAGTTTCTCCACGCCGTGGGCGCGGCCGAGGCGTCGCTTCGCGCGCGGCTACTTGGGATCACCGAGGGGTTCGAGAAAGATGAGGTCGTCTACGTCTCGACGGGCGACGGCACCACGAGCGAGGGCGAGTTCTGGGAGTCGCTCAATACCGCGTGCAACCTCCAGCTGCCGGTGGTCTATCTCGTCGAGGACAATGGTTACGCGATCTCGGTGCCGGTCGAGGTGAACACCGCGGGTGGCTCGATCTCGAAGCTGGTGTCCTCGTTCCCCGGGCTGCACGTGCAGGAGGTGGACGGCTGCGACTTCATCGCCTCGTACGATGTGATGAAGAAGGCGGTGGCCCATGCGCGGAAGCGGAAGGGACCGGCGCTCGTGCACGCGCACGTGATCCGGCCCTACTCGCACTCGCTCTCCGACGATGAGACGATGTACCGCCCGCCGGCGGAGCGCGAGGCGGATGCGGCGCGCGACCCGGTGACGACTTTCCCCGCCTGGCTCATTGCCGAAGGGATCGCGACGGAGGAGGAGATCGCGAGCATCCGCGAGGCGGCGGACGCCGCGGTCCAGGCGGCGACCGACGACGCGTTAGGTCAGGAGCAGCCCGGCCCCGAAACGGTCCATTTCGCGGTGTATTCCCCCGACGTGGATCCGACCGGCGAGCAGTTCGACACCGAGGACGATCCGCAGTTCGAGGGGAATCCGACGACGATGGTCGATCTGCTCAACGCGTGCATGCGCGACGAGATGCGGCGCGACCCGCGGGTGCTCGTGTTCGGCGAAGACGTGGCGGACGCAAGTCGCGAGCAGTATCTGGAGCAGGTGAAGGGCAAGGGCGGCGTGTTCAAGGTCACCTGGGGGCTCCAGAAGGAGTTCGGTGGCACCCGAGTCTACAACACGCCGCTGGCCGAGGCCAACATCGCGGGCCGGGCGATCGGGCTTGCCTTGCGAGGGTTCAAGCCGGTCGTCGAGATCCAGTTCTTCGACTACATCTGGCCCGCCTATCACCAGCTGCGCAACGAGCTGGCGACGATGCGCTGGCGGTCGAACAACGCGTTCGCCTCGCCCGTGGTGGTGCGCGTGACGTACGGCGGGTACATCCGGGGGGCGATCTACCACTCCCAGACCGGCGCGTCGCTGTTCACGCACTGCCCGGGACTTCGCGTGCTGTGCCCGAGCACCGCACTCGACGCGAATGGACTGCTAAGGACGGCGATCCGGTGCGACGATCCGGTGATCTTCCTCGAGCACAAGCACCTGTACCGTCAGACGTACAACAAGGCGCAGTACCCGGGGCCGAACTTCATGATTCCGTTCGGCAAGGCGCGCGTGGTGCGCGAGGGAACGGACCTCACCGTCGTGACCTACGGCGCCACGGTGCAGCGGGCACTGACCGCGGCGAACCAGCTCGAGGAAGCGCAGGGGCTGTCGGTCGAGCTCATCGACCTGCGGTCGCTCTCGCCGTGGGACCGCGAGGCGGTGTACGCATCGGTGAAGAAGACGAACCGCGTGATCGTCGCGTACGAGGATTCGATCTCGTGGGGCTACGGCGCGGAGATCGCGGCCTCGATCGCCAACGACTGCTTCGCGTGGCTGGATGCGCCGGTGAAGCGGGTGGCATCGACGGACACGTTCGTGGGCTACGCGCCGCGGCTCGAGGACGCGATCCTCCCGCAGGTGGAGGACTTCCGGGCGGCGTACCTGGAGGTCGTGGGCTGGTAGGGAGTCGGGAAAAACGGGAATCGGGAATCGGGAATCGGTGCGTCAGTCCTCACCGATTCCCGATACCCGCCTCTACAGCGCATCCGAGTCCTCGTCCATCCCCATCGCCCGCATGTCCGCCTCGAGCGCCTGCTGCTTCTCGCGTAGCACGGCTTCATTTTCCCGAATGAAGCGGACGTTCGCCATGTTGACCTGCATTTCGCGCGCGAGCGAATCCTCGTTCAGCTCGGGGCGCGACTGCAGGACGGCGCTCGCCATTCGGACTGCAGCATCGACCAGAGAATCAGCGAGAATTCGCGCGCCGACAGGCCGGCATCGCGGATCGCGCGGTTGACCTCGGGCCGGCTCTCGAGCCGCGCCACGTAGCCGTTCAGGTCGGCCTGGCCGGCATCCATGACGAGCTGCTCCCGCTGCTGGGGCGTCATGCGCTGCATGGCGGCCGCGATGTTTCGAGGTCGAGGTCAGGGAGTGCGCAAGAGCGGGACCGCTGATCTCGCATGTCCGCGCCGGTCGGGGTCCGCGGAGCCGAACGGCCGATGTCGCCGCATCGGTCCGCGATGGCCGCGCGTAGAAGAAATTGCCGGTTCCGGGAGTGGAGAGTCGCGCGAATCGGGTGCGCGGACCATCGCTCGCCGCTCGCGCGGCGGGACCTGCAGATTGTCGCAAATGGCGCAGGTCTCCGTTCGTTCCTGGCCTGGCTCGGGCTCGGGCTCTGGGCCGCCCGTTGTTGCAACGCTGATCGCGTGGATCGAGCGCCTGAGATCGGGCGGCGCGTACGGCCGCATGTAGTTCCGCACCACGTGCCGACAGCCCCCGCACCCGCACGTGACCGATACCCTCATCCGCTCGCACGCCACAGCTCGCCCGCACCGCTCCTCTTCCCCCACCTGCCATGCGCTCCCTCGTCGTCGCCCTCGGCGCTCTCGGCGCTCTCGCCGCTCTGCTCCCCTTCACCACCATCGCCCAGACGCCTGACGATCTCGCGTCGCAAGTCACCATCCGCCGCACGGTGCACGGCGTGCCGCACATCACCGGTGAGAATCTGCGGGCCGCCGCCTTCGGGCTCGCCTACGTCCAGATGGAGGACTACGGGCAGCGGGTCGCCATGGGGCTGCTGCGCGGCAGCGGACGCCTTGCGGCCGTGTTCGGCCGCGACAGCATCGAGGGCGACCACGAGAACCGCATCGCCTATCTCCACGCGGTCGCGATGTATCCGACGCTCGAGGAGGACACGCGCGCAGTGTACGAGGGATTCGCGGAAGGCGTGAACCGGTACGTCAGCAAGCACCCCGAGCAGTTCCCGCCCGAGATGACGCCGACGTTCACCGGCTACGACGTCGCGACGCGCGACGTGAGCCAGGCGGGCCCGGGAGGTGCGCGCCGGGTGATCGCCCGGCTGACGGCCGACACGACAAGCCAGGATGCCATTCCGCGCGACGACGACGAGGGCTCCAACGCCTGGGCGTTCGCGCCGAGCCGCACGGCGTCGCGGCGCGCGGTGCTGGTGCGCAACCCGCACCTGAACTGGAATGCCGGCTACTACGAAGGGCACCTCACGGTGCCGGGCGTGATCGACTTCTACGGAGACTTCCGCGTCGGCGGCCCGTTCACCGTCATCGGCGGCTTCAATCGCGACCTCGGCTGGTCGACGACCAACAACGCGCCGGACCTCGATGAGGTCTACGAGCTGACGGCGGACCCGGTCCGGCCGGATCATTACCTGTTCGACGGCACCTCGGTGCCGCTGCAGCGGCAGCTCGTCACGGTCGAGTACAAGAACGGCCAGGGCATCGGCACGGAGACGCGCGAATTCTGGCGGTCGCCGTTAGGCCCCGTCGTGCACCGCGGCAACGGCAAGATCTACGTGTATAAGCGCGCGGCGGACATGGAGTACCGGGCCGGCGAGCAGTTCCTGCACATGATGCGCGCGAAGTCGCTGGAGGAATGGAAGGAGGCGATGCGCATGAACACGCGCCTCAACTCCAACTTCACGTACGCCGACCGCGCGGGCAACATCTTCTACGTCTGGAACGGCCTTACGCCGGACTTCCCGCACCCGTCTGGCGGCGACACGCTGCCCGTGCCGGCGATGCGGACCAGCGACGTGTGGACGCGCACGATTCCCTTCGACTCGCTCCCCCAGCTGCTCAACCCTCGCGGCGGCTACGTGCGCAACGAGAACGACACGTATCACCTGACGAACCTCAACCAGCCGCTGCTGCCGTCGAAGTTCCCGCCGAACTTCCCCGAGCCGGAGCTGCGCTTCCGGAGCCAGCTCTCGCTTTCGCTGATCCACCAGACGCGCGGGCGCCTGACGATGGAGGACATCATCCGGCTCAAGCATTCGCCGCGGATGCTGATGGCGGAGCGGTTGAAGGACGACCTCGTCGCCGCGGTGCGCGCGCACCCGACTACCCCGACGGTGGACTCGGCAATCGCCATGATCGCCGCGTGGGATGCGACGACGGCGGTGGACAGCCGCGGCGGCGTGCTGTTCGAGAGCTGGGTGCGGCACTACACCCGCGCCGCCGGCGGCCCCGATAGCCTGTACGCGGTCCCGTGGTCGTTCGACAAGCCGGTCGCGACCCCGGACGGCATCGCAAAGCCGCAGGCCGCCGCCGCCGCGTTCGCCTCGGCCGTGAAAGAGACGGCGCAGCGCTACGGCAGCTGGAACGTGGCATGGGGCGAGGTGCATCGCGTGCGGCGCGGCAAGGTCGATGTGCCGGTCACCGGGTGCACGGGGGCGCTGGGCTGCTTCCGGGTGATCCAGTATCGCGATGCGCCGGACGGCAAGCGCGTCGCGGCGGGGGGCGACGGCTGGGTCCTCGCCGTGGAGTTCGCCGACCAGCCGCGCGCCTGGTCGGTGCTCGCCTACGGCCAGACCCAGGACGAGACATCGCCGTACTACGACGTCCAGGCGGAGATGTTCGCGAAGGGCGAGATGAAGCGCGTGGCGTTCACGCCGGACGAGGTGGAGAAGGCGGCGGTGAAGACGTATCGGCCGTAGGGGTCGAGGTAATAGGGAATAGTTGCTAGGGGAGGGGGCAGGGGCCAGGGGCCAGGAGTTAGGCTCTAGGGAAAGGCGCGATGATTCGTCCCCTGACCCCTGGTCCCTGGCCCCTGGCCGCTTCCCCTCACTCCCTACGCCCCTATTCTCTCTTCCCCACGCACCGCCCCGCCTCCACCGCCACGTCCGGCGGCATCCGGAATTCGCACGTCGACACGGCGCCCGTCGCCTCGTTGAGCCGAGTCTCCGCCTGCTTGAGCGAGTCCGCGACCGCAAGCAGCGCGGCCTCGTCCGTCGCCGTCGCGCAGTAGACCACGTACTCGCGCGGGCCCCCGCACGCCCGCTCGCCCACCGGAACGGTCTTGCAGTGCGCGGCGGAGTCGCAGCCGTCGCTCGTGGCAATGTTCCGGAGCCGAGCCTCGAGGCGGGTGACCTCCGCCTGGAGGTCGCGCGGTGCAGGCACGGTGTCGCCGGCCGCGAGGCTGGTGTCGTCGCTCGACGGGGGTGTGCGGCTGCACGACGTCACGAGCAATCCCGCGGCGAACGTCATCAAGACGGAAGATCGGGTGCGCATTGAAGTGCTCCTCCTGGGGCCGGCAGCCCGGTGGTGTCATCGCCTGATGCACGGCCCGCGCCGCGCGGGGGGGGGCGGCGGCGTGGCGGGCGCCGCGTCTTCGGCACGGCCCGCCCCCCGCCACCCGCCTCGCGGCAGGTCCTAACGCTCGTGCACGACGCGACCGCCGATCACCGTCAGCATCACCCGCGCCTCGCGGATCGATTCGGGCGGGATCCGCGTCAGGTCGCGGTCGATCAGCACCAGGTCGGCGAGCTTGCCGCGTGTGAGGGTCCCCTTCTCCTCCTCCTCGAAGCTCGCGTACGCCGCATCGCGCGTGTAGGCGCGCAGCGCTTCCTCGACCGTGATCTTCTGCGCCGGCACCCATCCGTTCGGGTGCGCATCGTCGAGCGTGCGGCGCGTGACGGCGGCATAAATGCCCTCCAGCGGCGTCGGCGGCGCGACGAACCAGTCGCTGCCGAACACCGGGCGTGCACCCGCATCGATCAGCGACCGAAATGCGTACGTCGTCTCGATCCGCTTCGGTCCGATCACCCGCTCGGCCCATCGGCCGTCGTCAATCGCGTGGTAGGGCTGCATGCTGGGGATGACGCCAAGCCGCGCGAACCGTGGGAGGTCGGCCGGCGCAATGTGCTGCGCGTGCTCGATGCGAAAACGCCGGTCGCGCGCGCCGTTCTCGCGCGCCACGCGCTCGAAGATGTCGAGCTGCAGGTTGATGGCGCGATCGCCGATGGCGTGCACCGCCACGTGCAGCCCCGCCGCATCCGCGCCCTTCACCCGCTCGTACAGGGTCTCGGGCGCCGTCACGATGAGCCCCGTATCCGTCGGGACGTCGGTGAACGGCTCGAAGAACGCTGCCGTGTGCGAGCCGAGCGAGCCGTCGACGAACGCCTTGAGGAGCCCGATCCGGAGCTGCGCGTCGCCCCGCCCCCGGGTGGCCACCGTGTCCCGCAGCCGCTCCCAGGTCGCGAGCGGCACCCCCGCGTAGATCCGCGTCGTCAGGCGACCGGCGTCATGGGCGCGACGATAGACCGCGATGGAACCCCACGAGCCCATGTCGTGCACCGACGTCACCCCCTGCTCGGCGACGTAGCGCATCGCGGCATCGAGCGCGCGGTCGTCCTGCACCGGCGAGGGATCGGGAATTGCACGCGCGACGAGCCCTGCCGCGTTGTCCTTGAACACGCCGGTCGGCTCGCCGGCGGGATCGCGCACGATCGTGCCGCCGGGCACGTCGCGCGCCTCACGAGTGACGCCCGCCGCGCGCAAGGCCGCGCTGTTGGCGAGGCTCATGTGACCGTCCAGCCGCGTGACCCACACAGGGTGGTTGGGCGTGATGCTGTCGATCCAGTCGCGCCGCGGCAGGTCGCCGCCCCAGTGCTCATGATCCCAGTCACCGCCGGTAATCCAGCTCCCTTCGGGCAGGGTGGCGGCGAACGCCTTGATCCTCGCGATGAATTCGGCCGGCGTTCTCGCATCGCGGAGCTGGACCGACGCGAGCCGGTGGCCCCCGGTCACGAAATGCACGTGCGTGTCGATGAACCCCGGCACGACCATCCCGCCGTTCGCGTCGATCACCCGCGCCCCGGCCGGCGCCAGCTTGCGGATCTCGGCGCTAGAGCCTACGGCGGCGATGCGGTCGCCGCTCACGGCTACGGCATCGGCCCACGGGCGCCGTTCGTCGCCGGTCCAGACGCGAGCGTTCACGATGGCGAGCGACACGGGCTCCTGCGCGGCAACCGGCATGGCGAGGACGAGGAGAAGTAGAGGGAGGATGGAACGCATGATATCGGGAGGCGGGAGGCGAGAGGCGGGAGTGCGAGTCGAAACTGGCGTGGATTGGTGGCGGACGAACGGTGCGCCAGGGCTCGCGAGAGCGCAACTGCGCGCGGGTCACCACAAGGTATGAGAGAGCGGATCGCCGCGGCCTGCGGCGGCGGGTCTGTGCGCCCTCTCGGATTGCCCCCGAACCTGATTAAGTTGCTGCCGCGTGGGGAGTAGCCTGCCGGCGCGCGTGCCGGTACGGCCGATCGTCAAGACGGGAGCCGACGCTCCCCGGTCGGCCGGATTGCGAGGCGAGACCATTGCGACACGTCCTGTCGCAGGGTCCCGCCCCTTTTTTTTGCCTCGGTGCGCCGCGGAACGCGGCCGATGGAGCAGCGTGGAAACCAACATCTGGTTCTGGGTCGGGTTCAACGCATTCGTACTGATCATGCTCGCGCTCGACCTCGGCGTCTTCCATCGGAAGGCACACGTCGTCGCGCCGCGCGAAGCCGGAATGTGGGTGGCGGTGTGGGTGTCGCTCGCCATGCTGTTCGCGCTCGGGCTGTACTACTTCGAAGGCCGGCAGGTGGCCCTGACGTTCGTCACGGGTTACCTGATCGAGGAGTCGCTCAGCGTCGACAACATCTTCGTCATCGTTCTCATCTTCGCGTACTTCCGCATTCCGCCGAAGTACCAGCACCGTGTGCTCTTCTGGGGGATCCTCGGCGCGCTCGTCATGCGCGGAACGTTCATCGCGCTGGGCACACTGCTCATCCACAAGTTCCACTGGATCCTGTACGTCTTCGGCGCATTCCTCGTCGTGACCGGCGTCCGCATGGCGCTGCAGGGCGATTCGGAGTTCGATCCGAAGACGAACATCGTGATGCGCGCGGCCAGGCGATGGCTGCCGTTCACGCATCGGTACGACGAGCAGCGGTTCTTCACGCGCGAAGAGGGGCGCCGGGTGGCGACGCCCCTCTTTCTCGTACTGCTGCTGGTCGAGTTCACGGACCTGATCTTCGCCGTCGATTCGATCCCGGCGATCTTCGCCGTCACGACCGATCCCTTCCTCGTCTATACCTCCAACGTCTTCGCGATCCTCGGGCTCCGGTCGATGTACTTCCTCCTCTCGGGGGTCGTGGAGAAGTTCCACCTGCTGCGGTACGGGTTGGCGGTGATCCTGGCGTTCGTCGGCACCAAGATGCTGATCGTCGATTGGGTGAAGGTCCCGATCGCCGTGTCGCTGGGCGTCATCGTCACGGCCCTGGCGGCATCGATCGTCGCATCCCTCCTGATTCCGCCGAAGCGCGACCCGGTCGAGGAGGCCGCCGCGGCGGGGGCGAAAGAGCCCCTCGCGGCGGACCATCCGCTCCCAGCGGACGGTCCAGTGGAATGACCGAGCCGTTTCTTCTCGACATGGCTCGTGGCCACTAGGTTCACGGGAACGTGCCAAGTCTGCCGATCAATCCGCGCCGCGCACTGCTGGGTGCCGCGAAGCGGCTCCTCGATCCCGACGAGCCCGTGCGCCGCACGGCCGACGACGAGGCGCCGCGGCTCACCTCCACCGCGATCACGAGAGTGCCCATGTCCCGCTCCCGCGAGCGAATCCTCGCCAATCTCGACGAGATGTACCGGGAAGCCTTCGATCGCGCGAAAGCGACGGAGGACAGCGCCCAGATGCAGACGCTGGACTTCGCCTACCGGCGGGAGCAGCTGTACTTCGAGATTCTGCTCGACATCCGCGACGCGATCGAGCGGCGGTAGGGGAGGCAGCGTCCCGGGTTTCGGGTCTCGGGTCTCGGGCCTCGGGTTTGCAGCGAGCCGAACCGAACCGAACGCCAGACTTCGAAGACCCCAAACCCGATACCCCAAACCCTTGAATCCTGGATTCCGGAGCGGGGTAGTATCCACGTCACTCGACGGACTCCAAACGCGCAGAGAGAGATGAACAACGTCAAAGTCTTCACACTGATGGCCGGCCTCACGGCGCTGCTCGTGGCGATCGGAGGCGCGTTCGGAGGCCAGAGCGGGATGATCCTGGCGTTCGTGCTGGCGGCGGGGATGAACGTCTTCGCCTATTTCAGCTCGGACAAGATGGTGCTGCGGATGTACCGCGCGCGGGTCGTGGATGCCGGCGCCGCGCCCGAGCTGTACGCCATGGTGGACCGACTGCGGCAGCGCGCGGAGCTGCCGATGCCGACGGTGGCGATCGCGCCGCATGCGCAGCCCAACGCGTTCGCGACGGGCCGCGGTCCGGAGAAAGCCGTCGTCTGCGTCACCGAAGGGCTGCTCCAGATGATGTCGCGCGAGGAGCTCGAGGGGGTGATCGCGCACGAGCTCGCGCACATCAAGAATCGCGACATGCTGCTGCAGACGGTGACGGCGACGCTCGCCGGCGCGATCAGCAACCTCGCGTGGTTCGGCATGTTCCTGGGCGGGCGCGATGAGGACTCGAACCCGATCGGTGGACTGCTGATGGTGATCCTGGCGCCGATCGCGGCGACGATGATCCAGCTGGCGATCAGCCGTCAGCGCGAGTTCAAGGCGGATGCTGTCGGCGCGCAGATCACCGGTCGGCCGCAGGGACTGGCGAACGCACTCCAGCGGCTGGACGCCGCGGCGCGCCGGATCCCGATGGAGATCGCACCCGCCGCGGCGCCGCTCGCGCAGGTGAACCCGCTCGCCGCGCACGGTGGTGGTTTCACGAAGCTGTTCTCGACGCATCCGCCGACCGCGGAGCGGGTGGAGAAGCTCATGGCGCTCGCGGCATCGACCTGAGAGGGCCCTTCTCGGGAACCTGGACGTGACTGCGGCCGCGCTACGCGCGGCCGCTTTCCGTTTCTCCCGGCTCCGGTCGCTCGCCCGCCGCTGCCAGCCGGAAGAATACGGCCTCCTCAACCACGCGCCCTCGACCGAGATGTTCGTCCACGATCCGCTCGAGCAGCGCCGGGGTGACGCCGGCGTACCAGACCCCTTCGGGATAGACTACGACGATCGGACCGCCGGCGCAGACGCCGAGGCAGGGGGTCTCGCCACGCTTCACGCGTCCGTGGCCGAAGAGCAGCCCCGCGCGCTCGAGCAGCGAGGGGAGGAGCGCGTAGAGTTCGCGGCCGCGGCGGTCGGGCGAGCAGAATCCGCCCGTGCAGACCAGCACGTGGCGCGAGTAGGGCTCCATGGCGGGCGACGTCATGCGCGACGCATTCCAGCGACGCTGCGTGACGACGCGACCCGTTCGCCGCATATTGAACCGGCGGTCGCGCGCCCGTACGCCGGCGTCCCGCCGACTTGCCTTCCGCTGCACTTCCGGTTCACCGCCTCAGCGCCTCCTCCGTGATTCGTACGCGCATCCTCGTGGTCGCACTCTGCTGCATGATCACCGGAGCGGCCGCTTCGGCGCAATCGCCGCCGTCGGGCCAGCGGGAGTGGGCGGCCCCGGCGACGGGAATCGACACCGCGACGCTCGTCGTCGGGAACCGTCGCATCATCACCCTGCGCTCGGCGTTAGGTGCGTCGAGCGCGAGGGAGCGCATCGATCGTGCGGCGGCGCGAATCGAGGAACTGGCCGAGACCGAGTCCCGTGACTCTCTCACGCTGGTGCGTATTCCGCTGGGGATTGTCGTGCGCGTCGCACATCTCGAGGAACCGGCGTCGCGGCCGGTCGTGCTGTCGAAGCTGCACGGACACATCGTCGACCTGTTCAACGAATTCGGCGTGCAGAACCTGTCGCCACACTACGAGGGCGATCCGCCGCAGCCACTCGTCGAGCCGCGCGAGCAGTGGCACGCCGCACCAGCGGGCGGTGGGGCGGGCACCCTGTCGCCGCGGGGCGAATCGCCGTAGTATGCCGACGGCCTAGCGACCCGCCGCGCCTCGCCGCCCTCTCGATCGGTCCTGCATGGATCTCCTGTCGTTCTCCGATCTCACGGTCGCCGTCGAACAGCCGCCGCGTCCGACGGCGCTCCCGCCGATCCTCCTCGTGCCGGGGTTGAACGCCGGCGCCTGGGTGTTCGAGCGCTATCAGCACTTTCTCCTCAAGCAGGGCTACGCCACGTACGCGCTGAACCTTCGCGGCCACTACGGCAGCCGTCCGGTCGTGGACATCGGCCAGGTGCGGTTTTCGGCCTACGTGGAGGACGCGCTCGAAGTGGCGCGGGCGATCGCGGAGGAGCACGTGAGCGCCCCACCGCTCGGCCATGCGCCGGCCGCCGACGCGCCCGCGCCGTCGTCCCAGCCGGTGGTGATCGGCCATTCGTTAGGCGGACTCATCGCGCAGCGCCTCGCGGAGGAGGGTGTCGTGCGCGCCGCGATGCTGGTCTGCCCCGCCCCGCCGCGGGGGATACCGCTGATCAGCTGGAAGGTCATTCGGCGGCAGCCGAAGTACCTCCCCGCGATCCTCGCGGGCCGGCCCCTCCTCCCGAACTTCGCCGACAACGAGGCCGTGGCGCTCAACCGCATACCCGCGGCCGAGCGGGCGCGGGTGCAGGGCCGCTTCGTGGCGGACAGCGGCCGCGCCGCCCGCGACGTGCTGCTAGGCATCCCGGTCGACGCCGAGCGCGTGCGCTGCCCCGTCCTCGTCCTCTCGGGATCCGAGGACCACTACATCCCGCCGCGCGTGGTGCGCCGCATCGCGCGGCGCTACCGCGCGCCGTTCCGGGAGTACTTCGGCCACGGGCACATGATGCCGATCGAGCCGGGCTGGGAAACCCCGTTGCGCGAGATGGAGCACTGGCTCGATCAGACGCTCGGACTGGGCCGCCACAGCACGCCGGGCTCCATCCGCCTCCGCGAGCTCGCGCGACATCGCGGCCACACGGTCCAGCTCGCCTTTCGCGACGGGCACGTGATCGTCGCCAAGGTCATCGCCGTCGACTTCGAGGAGCCGGCGGAGATCATCTACGAGGTGCACGCCGTGATGGAAGTGGGGCCAACGCACCTCGCCGCCGTACGCCCGGGCCGTGTGGCGGCCGCGCCGCTCGAGCAGCTGCGGGACTTCACGGTCATGGGGGAGGGCAGGTAGGCAGGAAGCGGGAAGCGAGTATCGCACGCCTGCGCATCGTTCCAGTCCCCGTTTCCGTTCCGCCCGAACACCCGAGACCCCAAACCCCAACCCGCCAACCCAAACCCAACAACTTGCCTCGGCGGTTTCGCTCGCGCACACTTCGCATCCCGCGGAACCCGCGCGTTGGCGCGCGCGATCACTCCTCACGATCACGCAAGGGAGGACCGAGGCGATGCACGCGACATCCGCTCCGACCGACCAGGCGGTCGCCCGCAAGGGCTACGCACACCCCGACGTGCTCGTCACCACCGAGTGGCTGGCAGAGCATCTCGACGATCCCGCGCTGCGGATCGTGGAGAGCGACGAGGACATTCTGCTGTACGACACGGGCCACATTCCCGGCGCGCAGAAGATCGACTGGCACGCCGATCTCAATGACCCGCTCACGCGCGACTACAT
>DATHUW010000043.1:0-4761 GCA_035461825.1 Gemmatimonadaceae bacterium | reverse complement strand
CGCTGGAGAGCTGAGCGCCGAATCGATCGCGCTTCTGCAGCGGGCGCTCGAGGTGGAGCCGGCCCACTGGACCGCCCGCTACGTGCTGGCGCTGAACTACTATCGCGCACCGGCCTTCCTCGGTCGCTCGCCGCTTGCCGCGCACGAGCTCGATAGGCTGATCGCCCAGCAGGGGGAGCGCACCGATGTCCCGGAATTTGCGCGGCCCTTCGAGTACCGCGGCCTGTTGTGGTCGCGCGCCGGAGTGCCAGACAGCGCACTCGCCGTATGGCAGCGCGGGCAGCGCCTCTTCCCCGCGGATACCGCGCTGCGCGCCCGCCTCGGGTCCACAGGCGCCGCCCCATCCCAGCCGTCGAGTCCGGACGCACCTCGCGATGCGGCAGCGGCGACGCCCGACTCCGCGTCCGCGCGCATCGAGACCGTGCATGTCGTCGCCTCCCGCACCGTGACGGCGACTGGTCAGGCGACGCCTGGCGAGCGCCGCCTGACGCGGTCCGAGATCGTGACGGCTCCCGGCGCCATGGCCGACGTCCTGCAGGCCGTCCAGCTCCAGCCGGGCGCCACCCGCGTGGGCGAGTCGGCCGAGCTGTTCGCGCGCGGCGGCGACCCGGCGGAGACACCGACGTTCATCGACGGCGGCCGGATCGCGTCCATCGTCCGCTTCGAAGGGCTCAGCGGCAGCACCTTCGGCGCGCTCGACCCGTGGGTGGTGAAGTCGGCGCGTTTCTCCACCGGCGGCTTCTCGGTGCAGTTCGGCAATGCGCTGTCGGGCGTGCTCGCCGTGGAGACCGACGACCGTCCACGCGCCGCGCAATGGCGCCTGGGCGCGGGCCTCGCGCAGGCCGGAGCGACGGCCCGGCTCCCGCTCGGCGCTCGCGCCGGAGCGTGGGGCACCCTGCGCGGCACCCACGCCGGTGCCCTGCTCCGCACGCACGGCCGGGATGACGAGTTCGCGCGCGCCCCGTACTCGCTCGAAGCGATGGGGGCCTTCATTAACCAACCGAAGGTCGGGACCGAGTACCGCGCCCTCGGAATGATGGTGCGCGACGCCTCCGCGCGCATCGTCGACGCGAACGGCTACCGCGGCGCCTTCGACTCGCACGGCGCGACGCATGCGCTCATCCTGACGTCGCAGCACCTCGCCGACGAGCGGCCGATGATCGTCAGGACGAACCTTGCGCTGTCGGAGCGCATCACTGACTGGCGCTTCGGAGTGCTCGCGCGAGATCGCGAGGAGCGGACCGGGGTGGCACGCGCCAGCGTGGAGTACACGGTCGGCACAGGCGTGACTCTCCGCGGCGGCGTCGAGGCCGGGCTGCTCTCCCGTGGCGAGGCGGGCGCCGTCCCGATGACGGCGGAGGTCGAGCCGGGATCGCCGGCGCGGTTCCTCACCGCGAGCGACTCCAGCACATGGAACGTCGGGACTCATGTGGAGGGCGACATGCGCCTCGGCCGCTTCAACCTGCTCGCCGGTGTACGTGCCGATCGCCTCCCGGGCGAGCGGCAGGTGACAGTCGATCCGCGTGTGTCCGTCGCGACGCAATTCGGGACCTGGACCACCCGGCTCGCCGCCGGACTGTTCCACCAGGGACGGTGGCGCGCGGAGCCGTCGATCCCCGACCCCGGTACGCCAGGCGGGCTGCCGCGTCAGGCGCGGCACCTGGTGGCGGGGGTCGAGCAGTCCGGTGCGATCGCGCTCAAGGCCGAAGCGTTCGTGAAGGACTACGCCGAGTACGGCGCGTTCGGATCGGGTCCGCGGATCGTGGATGGGAGGGCGCGCGGCGTCGACATCGTGGCACAACGCGCGGCCGGCTCGCGGCTCACCGGCTCGCTGGGCTATTCTCTACTCCATGCGGAGCTGGAACTGCATGACGGGCAAACGGTTCGTTCACCCTATGACGTGACACATACGGTGGCGGGAAGCGCGACACTTCGCGTGACCAGCCGCACGACTGTCGGCAGCTCGCTGCGCTTCGGCAGTGGCCGGCCGTATACGCCGATCCTCGGCGCCGATGATGCGGGCGGAGGTCGCGTTACGCCGGTGTACGGTGCGCCGACGTCGGAGCGGCTGCCCGCCTATTCGCGGCTGGACGCGCGACTCACGCGGTACATTCCGCTCCGCCGCTCCATGCTGGTGGGCTTCGTGGAGGTGCTCAACGTGCTCGACAGGCATAACGTGGCAGGCTACGTCTGGGACGCGGACTACACTGAGCGCCGGGCGACCAGGACATTCTACTCGGAGCGCACCGTGATGATCGGCTTCGAGCTGCAGTCCCACTGAGCCTGACGACCGTGGTTCTCCAGACGGCGCTGGCCTTCTCCTTGGGCGTCCACCTGCTGGTGTTCCTCTCGCTGGGTCTTACCGGAGTAGGATCACCGCAGGTGCGCGCGTACCGCTGGTTCGTCGCTGCTACGGCGCTCTGGCTGGTGCTGGCGCTCCTCGTGTCCGCGAATGTCGCGACCGGGTTCGCGCGGCCACTTGCCGGCGCGGTGGCTCACGCCCTGCCGATCATCTTCGTGCTCGGAGGGACGCTGCCCCGGCGGCCGGGCGGCAAGGCGTTAGGTATCCCGGTGATCGCCGCGTCGGCGCTTCTCCTCCCCTTCACGATCGGCGTCTCGCCACTGCACGATGGGCGGGTCGAGCTGCTCTACTACGCGGGCGCCTGGGGTCTGGCCGGCTTCGGCGTCTTCGCCACGATGCGAAGCCGCATCCCCGCGAATGGGAGAGGCCGCTGGATCGTCGTCATGGCGCTGCTGGTCACGGGTGTCGTGCTCATCGGACTGCTCGTCGCGCTCAATGCCCTCGCGGCGATTGCGCTCGTCGCGGCGCTGCTGCAGGCCGTCGTACTGTATGCGACGGTCCGTCTCTCGCTGTACACCGTACGGCAGGACGCGAGCCGCACCGGTGCGCTGGCGGCCGGCGTGGCCGAGCACGACAGGCGCGCCGTCGCGGGCGAGATCGCCGCGATGGTGGCGCACGAAGTACGGAATCCGCTCACCGGTGTGCGCTCGCTGGCGCAGCGGCTCTCCGATGGCGACGCCACCGAGGAGCGGCGCCGCCGATACGCCGATCTCATCGTGCGCGAGGTGGACCGCGTGGAGCGCATGGTCTCGACGTTGCTCGGGGCCGCGGCACGCCGCGAGTCGTCAGGCGAACGGGACACGGATCTCGCGCGCCTGTTCGACGATGTCGCGCTCCTGGTGTCGGAGCGCTACCGCCGCGCCGGCGTCGCCCTTACCGTGGAGGGGGTGAACGTTCACGTCGCCGCGCCACCCGAGCCGCTTGCCCAGGTGCTGCTCAACCTCCTGCTCAACGCTGCGCAGCAGCATCCTACCGTGCGACACGTTCGACTGCGCGCCGAGCGCGTCACCTCGGGATCGACGGAGTCGGTCGAGCTGCGCGTCGAGGATGACGGCGCGGGCGTGCCGGTCGCCGATCGCGACTCCATCTTCTTCCCCTTCCACAGTGGAACCGGCGGCAGTGGACTCGGGCTCGCCGTGGTTCGGCGCCTGTGCGAGGAGTGGGGGTGGACGATCGCAGTGCGCGACACTCCTGGCGGTGGCGCGACCTTCGCGCTGGTCGTTCCGTCAGCGTCGGCGCCGGCGCGCGAGGAACCAGTCCATGGGCGACCCGTCTCGTCAGGGAGCGATCTGCCGTGAGGATCCTGATCGTCGACGACGAGGAATCGGTTCGGATCGCCCTCGAGGATCTGCTGTCGGATGCCGGGCATGAGGTGCGCACGGCGGAACACGTGCCCGGTGCGTTCGCGATGCTGGAATCGTTCGCTCCGGACCTGGTGCTGAGCGACATGCGCATGCCGATGGTCTCGGGATTCGAGCTCCTGGAGATGCTGCGGCGCGACCACCCGCAGCTCCCGGTGGTGCTCCTCACGGCGCATGGCGATGAGCGCACGGCCGTGCGCGCGCTCAAGGCGGGCGCATGGGACTACCTCCCGAAGCCGTTCGACAACGCGGAGATCCTGGCGCTCGTCAGGCGGGTATCCGAGCTGTTGGAACTCCGCGCCGAGAACGATCGGCTGCGGCGGGAGCTCGGGGGGGCGATGTTCGGCATCGTCGGCCGCTCGCCGCTCATCGAGTCGGTCCGGCGGCTGATCACGCGCGCCGGCCCCACCGATGCCACCGTGCTGGTCACCGGCGAGAGCGGCACGGGGAAAGAGCTCGTCGCACGCGCACTGCACGATACGAGCACGCGCCGCCGCAAGCCGTTCGTGGCGCTCAACTGCGCCGCGCTGCCGTCCGAGCTGATCGAAGCGGAGCTGTTCGGCCACGTGCGCGGCGCGTTCACCGGCGCCACGCGGGATCGCGAAGGCGCCTTCGAGGCGGCGAACGGCGGCACCCTCTTCCTGGACGAGATCGGCGACCTGCCGATGGTCGCGCAGGCCAAGCTGCTTCGCGTCCTCGAAACGCGCGAGGTGGTGCGCATTGGCTCGACTCGGCCGCTCGCCGTGGACGTGCGGATCGTGGCCGCGACGCACCGCCCGCTCCGGGAGATGGAGGGCGGCAAGACCGTGCGGTCGGATCTCTACTATCGGCTTGCCGTGGTGGCGATTCACGTCCCGCCGCTGCGCGACAGGCGCGAGGACATCCCGTCGCTCGTCGGGCACTTCGCGGCCGCGGCTACATCGCTAGGCATTCCCGCCCTCCGCTTTTCGGAGGCGGCCGTACGCGTCCTCGCTACGCATGATTGGCCAGGCAACGTGCGCGAGCTGCGGAACGTGGTGCAGCGCGCACTCGTGCTGG
>DATHUW010000042.1:0-21331 GCA_035461825.1 Gemmatimonadaceae bacterium | reverse complement strand
GTCGCCGTCACGGTAGAGCCCGGAAACACCCAGCTCGTGAATCACGTCCCGCCGGACCTCGGCGAACTTGATGCCGACGATGATCTGCTGCCGCTCCGAGGGGGACCGTACTTGTATCCGGTAGTGCTGGCGCGAGCCGTTTTCCTGCCAGATGATCGCATCGGTCTCGCCCGGGGCGAGCGCGTTGATCACCATCTCGCCCGCCCGTATGAGCACGATGTCGGCGATCTCGGGATTGGTGACCGCGACGTTGGTGATCGGCGACGGAGTGGTGATGGGATACGACCGGCCGACGACGAGGGGGAGCGCGGTAACCTCCTGGGCGGCGGCGGGCGCGGCAAGCGCTGCCACGGCGGCCACCAACGCGACGGATGCCAGACGCCGGCGGGTCGGTCGATTCACGCGGTGCTCTCCTGGGGTCGGTTGAGTGATGCGGATCACAAAGGGGCTGATACGGCGAACGGGGCCCGCGGCCCCGTTCGTCCTAGCGTTGCGGTGGTTTCTTCGTGGTGTCCTTCTCGAACTTCTGCTGCGTGCGTTCGTTGCCCCGGTAGATCGTCACGACCGAAGTGTCCGGTCGCGGTGGCGCGACCGGCTGGGGCGGCGGCGTCTGCACCGCCGGGGTGTCCACCCTCGTCGAGGGGCGAGGCCCGGGCCGTCGCACCGGCGGCCTGACGACGGGCTGCTGGACGGCCGCCGGCGCATCGCGCAGCGCCGCCAGCACGTCGGAGGACGAGGCGCCGCCGGTGTTGATGCTGTCGGGATCGCCGTAGCCGCGGAGGACGAGCTGGATCGTGCCCTGGCCCATCGCCACCGCGAGGCGCTCGGCCTCGTCGGGCGTGACCTCGAGCGTTGCAGTCTTTCCGTCGACGGGCACGCCGTCGGCTCCGCGCTGCACGTTGGTGCCGACGGAGAGGACGCGCATGTTCTCCATGAACAGCTTGGCGACCTGGTTCGTCCGACCACCCCCGTCCGGGGAGCGCATGGTGACGAGGACGTCGACCCGGCTGTTGGGTTGAATGAGCCCGCTGATGCCGGCGACGTCGTTGATGCGCACGGCCATGGCGCGCTTCCCGGGGCTGATCTTCACCTCGAGGCCCGGGCCCGTGCCTAACGGCGCGAGCCGTCCGGGGACGATCGGCTCGCCCTTGAACACGGGGACGCGGGTGACGCGGCCGGCCACCGAGTCGGGACGCTGAAAGGCGCCCGCGGGCACGGCCTGCGCCGGCCAGGCGCTGGTGACGATCATGTCGCGAGTGATCTCGTTGCCCTCGGGGATGTCGCGGGCCGCGATGACGACGTTCACCGTCGCCACCCGGTTGCGCGCCTCGGCGCTCTGCAGGACACGCCAGACCCCGAACGTGGCCGCCGCGGCAACAAGCACCGCCACGCCAAATACTACGGTATATCGTCGTTCCGCCATGAGCCGCTCACTGCTGAGTTCATCCCGCTCTTCCCCTAGGGAAGCCGTTCATACCGAAATACCGCGCGGCGCGTAAGGGTAAACTGCCATCCCGCCACCGGCACGATCGGAGCGTATGGATAGTTGCCAACGACCTCGATCCGCGTGTTCGCTCCGGTTCCCAGAACGTTCACGTCGACCTGATTGACTTCCATCGGTAGGCCGATGGGCTGGAAGCCGCGGACCACGATCGAATCGATCGCGCCACTGCAGCTCACGATGTCCGGGACCCCCGGTGACGCTCCGAGCGGGCAAGCCGCCGCACCGTACCTCGCGCCATCGCGAACCGCTGACGTCAAGGAATTGATCGTGTAGAACGCGCGACCCGTTTCGATTATCCCCCACACGAGCACGAGCAACAGCGGCGCCACGAGTGCGAACTCGATGATCGCCGCGCCCGCCTCGTCGCGCGCATGTAGAGACAGCCGACGCACTGCGTTCATCCCACTATCAGCCCGGGTAGAGCCAACTGGACCAGCACTCCCGCCACGATCGCCACCGAATACGGGATCAGATCGGACGCGGCCGCAGGGTCCGACCGTGCCGTGAGCAACGTGCGCGGTGCCGCGGTCACCGCCCAGAGCGTTTGCCCTGTGCGCGTTCGGCCGCGACGCCGCAGCATCCACGCCAAAGCCAGCACACCGCCGATCACGGCTGCCGCGATCGCCGCATTCACTGCTCCGGCCGGTCCCAACCATGCCCCTGTGGCACCGAACAGCTTCACGTCCCCTGCTCCCATCATTCGGAGCAGCCAACCGGGAAGCCAGATCGCCAGCCCGATCGCCGCGCCCCCGACCGCCCGCAGTAATCCGGGTACGACGGGATCGACCGCCGTGCTCACGACCACCCCAATCACCAGTACGGCCGCAACCAGCCTATTCGGGATTCTTCGTTCCCGAACGTCAATGACGCAGGCGAAGGCGAGAAGCGCCAGTAGCGCACTCGCGGCAGCGAGGCCGGCTGGCGATCCCAGCGTCAATCCTGGCACGGCGTCAGCAGATCCGAGTACCCAAGCAGCTCACGACCTGGGTGACCCTCATCGCCATGGTGCCGCCTATCAGGTAGATCGCGCCCATCACGAAGAGTGCGATGAGCGCGACCACCATACCATACTCGACCACCGCGGCGCCCGCTTCACTCGAGCAGAGGCATCGAACTCCAAATCGACTGCATCCGCGCGGGACTCGGTTGCCAGGAGTCAACGCTACGGCGTTCCCTGGGGACAGACCCCATTCTCCACACAGTCATTGACCTCGTCGAACTTCGTGTCGAGGGCAGTGCCCAATGTCACGACCGCGGCAGCTACGACGAGCGCGATCAGCGCCGCCAGCAGGCCGTACTCGATCATCGTGGCGCCGTCTTCCTCCGAGAGGAACCTCTGAATCGTCGTCTTGAGCATGTCCATCGTTCCGGTGCTCCCGCTATGGTGGGGACGTTGTGTAGGGGTAAACATGCCGACGGCGCATCGTCGCGAGTGCGGCGGAAAGGAGAGTCGTGCCGGCCGGAACAGCTCGCCCCGATCGGCGCGACCACCGGCACCAGTACACGGGGTGGCTGGAGCTCACCGGCAAGCCGCTGCCGACGAGGGACCTTCAGCCTACCCCGTTTCCAGGCGTTGTCAAGCCGCGCAACGCCGTTGAGCCGATTCTTTCCACCCGGGGCCGAAAGCAGATTCCCGGCCACGGGCCATGACACCTGCAGAGCGGACCCGACCGCTCGTCCGGTATTCCAACGACCAGCCGTAACTCTTTATTATACAATCACTTTCCTAGCCCATACCCGCGCGGATCCCGTGCGATTTCACTGGGCGCGCCGCGGCGCCACCGACACTCCGCGTCCGGTCGACACGCGCGCGGTCGCACCACATCCGTAGCAGATCCGCAACAGGGAGAGGCTCTGGCGGCTGATGCAATGACAGGCGTCGCCAAATCCGGCCACCCACCAAAAAAGAGACGCGCGACCCGTTGCCCGGATCGCGCGTCGCGCTTCGCTCCCCTGCCGTAGCTCACATGGGCTGCTCGAGGTTGCTGGCGCGCCCGGGCTCCCGCGCGCCCAGCATCTGCCCGTTAGACCCATCCCCCTGCGAGCTCTCACCCGTCCGCGACACCGCGGGACCATTCCCCGACACGGCTCCATCGCCCATGCGGTTTCGGGCGGACCCGGCCGTTCGATCGGCCGGCACTCCGATCGCCCCCTTGATCTCGGAGACGAACGAATCCATTCGCTGCTCGAGCGACCCCGCCAGCGCCGTGATCATGCTCGCGGCGGCCGCGTCCAGCACCTCCCCCAGCTTGCTGCTCGCGCCGCCGGTCGCCTTCACCGTCGCCGCCGTGGCCTTCACGTCGGCACTGGTGCTCGCCAGGGCGAACCCCGCGCCTGCCGCCAGTGCCACCGACGGCCAGGGATGCTCGCGCACGATCTCGAGCAGATTCAACTTGCGCTCCAGTTGCGCGATGGTGTCGGACATCCGCTCCCGGGTCATCTCGATGTCCCGACGGACGTCAGCTGTCGTTTCAGCCATGCCGTGTTCTCCTTGAGCGACTCCGTAGTCTCGTCAGGCCGCAACTGCTCCGGTTCGAGCTTGTCCTTGCCGCGCGCCACCGCGAATCCCGCCGCCGCCGCCGCAACCACCGCCACCGCCAGCGCCGCGAGCCAGTACCGGTCCCGCAGCCACTGATCGCCGACGAGGAGCACGACCGCGGTGATCGCCGCCAGTGCGCCAAGCAGCAGCATCATCGACCCTAACGTCACCAGCACCGTGCCGCGGCCGACGGCCCGCACCGCCTGCGCGACCTCGATCCGGGCCAGCCGGATCTCCTGCCGGACCAGATGCGCGCCGTCCTCGGCGAGCGTCTTGAACAGCAGCCCGAGCCCCCGGCGCTGCTGGTCGGCCGGGGACAGGGGAGGCAGGGGTTCGCGGGCGGTCGTCGACATTCGTGCTCGGCGTCAGCGCTTCAGCGCCTTGCCGATCAGATAGCCGGCCACCGCCGCGATCAGCAGCGAGCGTCCGGGATTCGTGCGCACCTGCTCCTCGACGCCACGCTTCATCGAGTCGAGGTCGTTCTGTCGCAGCCACTCGGCCGTGTTGTGCATCCCCCCGGCGACCTTCTCGCCCACGCGGGACTGCGTCCCCTCGGTCGTGGAGATGGCCGACATGCCCTCGGCGGTGGCGTAGGAGGGACCGTCGCCGGTGCCACGGCCACGGAGCTTGTCCGCGCCGGCATCGAGCGAGTCGGCGAACTTGTTCTTCAGGTCGTGCGCCTTCTCGCGCACCTGGCCGAGCCGCTCCGACGCCGCCTCACGAGCGTGTCCGAGCTTCTCCTTCGCGTTCTCCTTGAAGTCGCGGCCGCGCTCCCCGATGTCTCGGGTGCTGTCGGTGCCCGTCTCGGTGTAGTCGCCCGCGACGCCGGCGGAGCCGAAGCTCGCGCCGCCCGTCGAGCCGGCGCCAGTGCCGTAGCCCGCGCCAGTGTTCTCGAATCCGGGATTCGCCCCGCTGCTCCCGCTGCCGCTCGTGGAGCCGCCGGTCGTTCCGTACGTGTTGTTAGGATCGCGATCCATGTTCATCTCTCCGTGCTGGTCGGGATGAACGGATGTTGCAAGGACGGGGCCGTGGCGAGGGGCGAGGGACGAGGGGCGGGGGACGAGAAAAAAAGCGGGGCGGGCGACGTGAGCCGAGGGAGGAGCAAACGAAAGATGCGCGACACGAGGAAGCCTGTGATTGGAAAAGCGCCGATCCCCCTTCCTGGCGGGCTCGGCGGCCACCGTTCAGAACGTACGCTCGTCCCTCGTCCCCCGTCCCCCGCCCCTCAGCAGTACTCCTCGAACGCGCCCTTCAAGTCCTCCGCGATGTCCGACGCGCTCCGGCCTTCGATCTGGTGGCGCTCCAGCATGAAGACGACCTGGCCGTCGCGCAGCAGCGCGATCTGCGGAGACGATGGCGGATAGCCGGTGAAGTAGGAACGCGCGCGCGCCGTAGCCGCCGTGTCCTGACCCGCGAACACGGTCGTCAGGTTGTCGGGACGCTTGCCGGCGCCGAGCGCCTCGCGCACGGCGGGCCGCGCATTGCGCGCCGCGCAGCCGCAGATGGAGTTCACGACCACGAGCGTGGTGCCGCTCGCATCGCGAAGCCGGGCGTCGACCTCTTCAGGGGTGCGCAATTCCTCGACGCCGAGCTGGGTCAGCTCCTGGCGCATGGGGGAGACGAAGCGTTCATCGTACATGTGATTCGAGGGATGGGGGACGAGGGACGGGGGACGAGAAACGGACGACACGACCAAACCTATCATCGCGAACGCCCGTGATGCGCCCCACGTCACACTCCGCGGTGGCCCGCCCCCCGCCCCCCACCCCTCACCCCTCGTTCCTCACCAGCGCCAGAATCGCCGCCTGCGGCACCACCAGATAGCGCTCGCCCTCGAACGTGATTTCCACCGCCGCCTTGCGAAAGAACAGCGCGTAGTCGCCCACGCGCGCCTGCATCGGGACGAACCGCGTTTCGCGCGATGGCATGCGCCAGGGCTCGTCGCTCGCCTCCATCGGATCGGGCATCGGCAGCCCTGGGCCCGTCGCGATGATCGGGCCGCCCTGCACCGCCTGACTATCCACGGCGGTGGGCGGGAGGTACAGGCCGACCTTGGTGCGCTCCTCGCCATCCTCCGGCTGCACCAGGACCCGGTCGCCGACGACGATCAGTTGCTTCTTCGGCACGATCAACTCCTCCCCTGAAGTCCGATTCGCCTGCCGCGCGTCACCGGATGAGATGGAACTCCGTCTGCCGCGCGTGCGCCCACCGCGGAACGCCGTCCGCCCCGATCACCGCGTCCTCCTCCTGCGCGGACCGCACGCGCTGACCGTCCCACTCGGGCACGGGCGTCGTAGCCTGCAGCTCGATGGAGAACCACATGCTCGGAATCACCTCGTGGTCGCCGCGCCCGGGCACGCCATCCTGATAGTCCCACAGCCCGATCAGCGGCCCAGCGCCGTGGCCGTGCGTCCCGATCGGATGCGTGTACACGGTACCGTCGATGCCGGCCGCGCGCATGCGCTCGAGCGACGCGCGGAGGACCGCATTGCCCGATCGACCGGGGCGAATCTCCGACATCACGATGTCCTGCAGCCGGTTGGAGGCCGCGAGCGCCGCCCGCAACCCGGCGGGCACCTCGCGCTCGCCCTCGCGCAGCACATACCCCATGTGCTGGGTGTCGGTCGTCAGGCGCATGGCCACGATGCCGAAATCGCAGTGGAGCACGTCGCCGCGCTGGATCACCGGGTTGGCGCCCAGCGAGTCCGAGGGCACTCCACGCCGCTGCACCGACACCGACGGCTGAAACCAGCTGCCGAGCCCGAGGTCGTTCACGCGCTGGCGCATCCACCAGACGACGTCCTGCGTCGTCGTGACCCCCGGCGTGATCACCGTGCTGGAGAACGCCGTGCCGATGATCTCCCACGCCAGGCGGTTCATCCGCTCGAACACCTCGGTCTCGCCGGGCAGCCGCGTGGCGATGAAGTCCACCGCCATGCCTTCCGTCCGGCGGTAGCGCGAGGTCCACCGCGGACCGAGCGCTTCGCTCATCCCCTCGTGCTCTCCGGCGGAGAGTCCGTCGGCAAAGGCAAAGGTTCGCGAGATGTTGATGCCGATCGTGCGGGGCTGCCGCTCCTCCACCAGCGCCTTCAGCACCTGCCACTGCGCATCGCCCCAGAGCTCGGCCGTGCGCTCGCGCGCGTTGGCGCCGGCGGGCGCGTCGGCGACGGCGACGGTGGACCGCACGGCGGTGTAGACGCCCCCCTGCGACGTACCGCCTAACGCGATACGATCCACCCCACGCTCCGGTCCGCGGTCGTGAAACACGTAGATCGTGCGCCGGCGGGCCGCGAACGTCGTGGGCGAGACCAGCGAGGAGAACATCGGATCCTCGTTGTACTCGCGCATCGGGATCACCCAGAAGTCGACGCCGTGCCGACGCATGAGCGCCGGCAGCACCGTCTCCATCCGCTCCGCCAGCCACCGCTGCTGCACATCGGCCTGCTCGCGCAGCGTGCCGAACGGCCGTTCCTGCGCCCAGGCGGCGGCAGGCAGCACCAACGCGCCGACGAGCACGCGACGAGCGACGCGCGACGCGCGGGGGGAAATCATCAGGTGGGTCATGCTTCGCCATCCATGTAGAGGTCCCGTCGAACGATCAGCGCCCCCGTCGTTCGGCGCGTCGCGCGTCACGCATCCCGCGTCCGTCCCTCATCCCGCTCTCCGCGCCGTCAACATCCGGCGCACCATCTGCACACCCGCCGCCAGCATCAGCGCGTAGGCGCACACCGCGACCGAGTTGCGCACCAGCGTCGGCAGGATGTCCATCCGCCACTGCGCCCAGCCCATGGACGCGCTGCCGATCCGCTCCATGCCGATCGCCACGAAGACGGCGCTCGTCGTCAACGATGCCACCGACTGGATCAACGCGAAGGCCGGGGCGCGCCACACCCACTGCCGCAGCGGGAAATTGCCGAGGTGCAGGGTCACGAACGTCGCGAGCATCGCCAGCCCCACGATCCACGCGAGCAGCACCGTAAGGCCCGTCGCGTGCAGGGACGCCAATCGCACCAGCCGCAACACGACACCAGCGATCAAGGCCATGGCCACGAGCGAGATCGACAGGCGCCGAAGCGCGGTCGGCTCCAGGGCGCGCCACTCCAGCGTCTCCATCGGAAAGAAGCGCATGCGTGCCTCCTGTCAGGCGTGCGTGCGACGTCGTCCGCCGCCGCGCACGGTCGATCCCCGGGCGCGGGGCAGTCCGCCGATCGCCCGGCCGCTGCCGGGGGCGGCGCTCACGGAGCGGATACGGCCCGCGCCGGCGCGATCCGCGCCGCGATCCAGACCAGGCTCTCCGGCACGTGCGCGCGCCAGTACTCCCACGAATGTCCGCCCGACCATTCGTTATAGATCACGGGCGCGCCGAGGAGCTGCAGCTCGTGCGCGAACGCCCGGTTGGCATCCACCCACGGATCCTCGGTCCCGACATCGAGAAAGATGTGGGGAATCGGCAGCTCCGCGGCGGCGCGGCGGCGCGCCATCGTCACCGGATCCCGGGCGCGCCATCCGATGGTATCGGGGCCGAACGGCTCGCGGAGGTACCGCCAGAGCCGCGCGTTGGCCGCTCGGACGCTGTCCATATCGTGATGGTAGTGCGGCGGCGGAGCGAACGGCGTCGGCCCGGCGAACAGCGGCGCGACGACGCCCGAGTGGCTCGCCGCGGCGCTGAACACGTCGGGATAGCGCAGCGCCAGAGTCACCGCGCCGTACCCGCCCATGCTCAGCCCCGCGATCGCGCGCCGCGCCGAATCCGGAAACGTGCGGTAGTTGCTGTCCACGTGCGCGACCAGATCGCGCGCAATGTAGTCGTCGTAATGCGGCCACGGCACGCAGTAGGACGTCGCGGGCTCGTCGCGTGGCGGCTCCCGTCGGCAGCGCGCATAGTTCCCGAGCGAGTTCCACGTCGTGTACCACGAGTCGTCGCCATCCGGCATGACCAGCACCATCTCCGGCGTGCCCGCGGCGATCAGCGAGTCCATCACCGCGTCGATGCGGCCGAGCCGGACCCAGTTGGATTCGTTGCCCGTGACCCCGTGCAGATAGTACGCGACCGGGTAGCGACGCGCGGACTCCCGGCCGTACGACGGCGGCAGATACACGTAGTACTGCTTCTCGATGCCGAGCGAGTGCGAGCGGATCGTGTCGGCGACCACCGTTCCCCCGAGGGAATCGCCGGTGACCGAGAGCTGCGCGAGCAGCGTGAGCGTGAGCAGCATCGACTCGTCAGGTTTCCGGGGGAGCGTCCGCCGGCGCGGCATCGCGCCGCGCCATCGCGGCTCGCTGCGCCTGCAGGCGGGCGGACAGCAGCTGCAGCTCCTGCATGGCCACCGCCATCCGCGCCTCCGCCTCGGTCCGGCGAGCGACGTGCGTGCGGAGGCGCCAGAGCAGCAGCACCGCGACGCCCATGGCGATCGCGAGGAGCATCCCTACCGCGAACAAAATGGTCGGGTCGGTCATCGATCGGGACTCGGGAATCGGAATCGGGAATCGGGAATCGCGGCCCAGGGTCGGAAAGTAGCTCCGCACCCCGCCGGCGGAAGAACGCCGCGCGTTCCTAGGAGCCGAGCGGCTCGGTCTCGAGCAGCCCGGTGAGCGCTTCCTCGATGCGCTCGAAGTCGAACGGCTTCACGAGCACCGGCTGGCGGGTCGTGTCGAGGAACGAGCGGCTCGTCGCGCCGACCACGTCGCCGGTGACGAAGATCGTCCGCGTGGCGAGCGTCGGGCGTTCGAGGCTCAGCGCCTGATACAGCGCCGGGCCATCCATCACGGGCATCCGGAGATCGCAGATCACCGCGTCGAACTCCTCGCGCAGCGCGAGATCGAGCGCTTCCTTGCCGTCGCTGGCCGTCGCCACGCTGAAGTCGCGCAGCTTTCCGAACGCCACCATGCTGCCGCGGAGCGCCGGCTCGTCATCGACGAACAGCAGGCGAATCCCCTCGAGCGGCGAGCGGTCGCCGAACATGACCGGAGACTCCTCGACGCCGCGCACCACCGGCTGCCCGCTGCCGCGCAGCACCACGCGAAACGTCGTACCCTCCGGCGAGGTCTTCGACACGGAGATCGTGCCTCCGAGCGCCGTGACGATCCCGTAGCTCACGCTGAGCCCCAGCCCGGTGCCGTCGGTCTTCGTCGTGAAGAACGGCTCGAAGATGTGCGCCCGCGTGCCATCGGGGATGCCCGGGCCCGAGTCGATCACCTCGAGCACCACGCGGTCGTCCTCACGGCGCGTCGTTATGCGCAGCGTGCCGCGCCCCTGCTCCGCCATGGCCTGCGTGGCGTTCGCCACGAGGTTGAGCACCACCTGCTGCAGCTGCCGCGCGTCGCCGAACACCGCGGGCAACTCGGGTTCCAACTCCGTCTCCACCGTGATCCGCCGCGTCGAGAGCTCGTACGACCGCATGCGCAGCGAGCGCTCCGCGATCTCGTTGAGATCCAGCGACTGCCGGCGCGTCTCGCTCCGGCGCGCGAACGTGAGCAGGTCCTTCACGACCTGGCTCGCCCGCACGGTCTCCTCCTGAATCACGGCCAACGAGTCGCGATGCTCGTCGGTCAGCTCGCGGTCCCGCAGCAACAGCTGCGCGAACGCGCTGATCGTGCTCAGCGGATTGTTCACCTCGTGCGCCACCCCCGCCACCAGCTCCCCGACCGCCGCCAGCCGCTCGGTCTCCGCGAGCTTGGTGCGCATCTCGCGCTCGGCCGTCACGTCGCGCCCCACGCAGAGCACGGTCTTCGGGTCCGCCTCCGGGAGCAGTCGCGCCGCCAGCGACACGTTGTGAATGGCGCCGTCGCGCTCGAACCGCGCCTCGAACCGGACCGGCGCGCCCTCGAACGCCCGGGCCAGCTCGCGCGCGATCCGCGGCCGGTCGTCAGGCACCGCGTGCTGCTCCAACGAGCTGCCGATCGCCTGCATCGCGAACACCCCGAGGACGTCCTTCACCGCGTCGTTCGCCTCGCGAATGCGCCCCGACTCGAAGATCGTCAACACCGCATCCGGGGCCGCGCGGAACAGCGTGCGGAACCGCCACTCCGCCTGGCGCAGGTTCTCCACCAGCTCGGAGTTGCTGAGCGCCACCGACAGGAGGTCCGTCATGGTCTCCAGCCGCGCGATATCGTGCTCGTTGAACCGGCGCGGCTGCCGCGAGACCGCGAGCACCGCCCCGATCCGCTCGCCGCCCCGCTTGATCGGCACCACCACCACCCCCGCCACGGGCTTGCCCGTGATCGACTCGAGTCGCGCGCCGTGCTCCCGCAGCGCGCCGAGCCGGACGTCCGGCGTCCACCAGGTCGACTGCGCGCGCAACGGCTCCGGCGTCTGGTGCGCCGGCATGGCGAACGTCGTGCCTCGTAAGGCACTCAGCAGTCCCGACGCCACGGGGATCTCCACGTCGCCGTTGCGGTACAGGCCCACCGCGCCGCCGTCCGCCTGCACGACATCCACGGCCGCTTCCACGAACCGCTCCAGCGAGCGCGAGGGGTTGAGCTCCGCCGCGATCTGCTGCCCGAGGCTCCACATCCGCTGGAGCACGCGCTGCGCGCCGGCGAGCTCGGACGTGCGCTGCGCCACACGCTGCTCGAGCGTCGACGAGATCTCGCGCTCCGCGGTCACCGAGCGCTCGAGCGCCACGGTCGTCTGCTGCTGCGTCCACAGCGCATATCCGGTACGCAGCGCGAGCAGCACGCCGAACATGCCGACCACCGTCGCGAGCTCCGGCTGCGCCTCACCGCGCACGCCCATCCGCACGATCGAGCCCGCGGCGATCAGGATCGCCGCGACGATCGCGAGAATGCGAATGTGTCCGGCATCGGCCGCGTAGACCGGCACCTCGTTGGTGCGAACGCCGTCCTGCCGCGGCACGTACTGCGCCGCCGACACGAAGAAGAACGTCGCCAGCGTCCAGAGGATGGCCGCCGATGCGTTGAGCGCCGTCCACGAGCCCGGCGCGATGCGCGTGAACAGGAAGTTGCCGATGGCAAGCGCGACGGTGCCGGCCGCGAGCGAGACCGCGACGCGCCGTCCGAGCACATCGCCTCGCCAGGCAAGCAGCAGCGCCAGCAGAATGAGGTTCGCTTCGGCGAGCACGCTCCACGCGACCGACGCGGCACCGCCCGACAACCTCGGTCCGCCGAAGAATCCTTCGAGCTGGACGATCACGATCGCGGCGGCCGCGACGAGCAACATCGCGTCGACGAGCACTTCGAACCGGACGCGCGCCCGCTGCCTGCCGAGCGCGAAGGCAAAACCCGCGAAGATGCAGACCTGCGCCGCGAGTCCCATCGTCTCCGCCACCCGGTACGACAGGGGACGCTCGAGCACGCCGAGCACCGCCCACGTCAGGTGGCCGGCGGCCGCGAAGGCGGCGGATGCCATGAGGCCGGCGAACAGCACGCGCATGGTGCCGCGCGCGACTCGCGCGGCGTTCACGTAGACGACGAACGCGGCGATGACCTGCGCGGCGACCAGCGCCTCACCGAACGGGCCGGCGGACCGATCGCGGAGCACCGCCACGAAGAAGACGAGCGCGGACAGGATGCAGAGTCCGCGCGCAACGGTGGGGCCGGTCAGTGGTGGAACGAACCGGTACAGAGACAGCATCGACAGGGGGAAGCCCGAGAAGTTCGTCTGACCAGACGACCCGCACCCCCGACCGGGGCGCGGACGCCGCCACACAACTTACGACGACCGAACCCGGCGTTCGTGACGCAGGTCGCAACTGCTTGCAGGATCAGGCGTTCGGGCTCGGCGCTAGGTGAGGAACTCGTGCAGCAGCGCGTGGAAGTGGTGGACGCCGTTCTCGCGCTTGGCGGAGTACCGTCCCCGGTCGTACACGCGCGACCGGAGATTCCGCTGGACGGCCTCGCAGATCTGCACGTCCTCGTCCTGGATCTCGTCGCTGAACGCGACCATCCCGGCCCAGGCGGGATCGATCGCCGGATCGGCGGGTGGCTCGAGCGCGTACCAGTCGAAGATCACCCGCGTACGCTGATGATCGAGCGGCTCCACGACGTTCGTCTGCATCTGCCCGTAATAGACGTTCAGCATGACGTTCGGGAACAGCCAGTAGTACTGCGGCTCCTCCTCCGGCGAGCTGGGACGATAGCGGCGTGAGGCGTCGCCAGGCCGGGTGGGACGCACCGGGGCGTGCTGGCGCGAGTAATAGCGGAAGGTCTCCACCCGGTACTGGTCGTAGTCGAGCTCCTTGTGCAGCCCGGGATGCACGACGGGAACGTGGTACCCCTCCAGATAGTTGTCGACGTAGACCTTCCAATTGCACGCGAGCTCGTACTCCTTGCGCATCACATAGCGCATGCGGCCCGCATCGAACCGTGAGGCGCGCTCGGGAATGTCCTCGAGATAGTGGGCGAGCGGCGGGGCTTTGAGGTCGAGATTGACGAAGACCAGCGGACCCCACGCGGAGACCTGCACGGGAAGCAGGTGCATGTCCTCCGGGGAGAACCGCTCCACCCCTTCCATCTCGGGTGCGCGAAGGAGGCCGCCCGTCAGGTCGTACGTCCACCCGTGATAGCGGCATTGCAGGGTCTGCCGCCGACCGCAGCCTTCCGCGACTGGGCCGGCGCGATGCAGGCAGATGTTGTGGAACCCTCGCAGTGCCTCGCCGTCCCTGACGAGCACGAGGCGCTCGCCGGCGACCTCCACCGCGACGTAGTCGCCGGTGCGCTGGAGCTGCTCGGCGCGGGCGGCCAACTGCCAGGTCCGGGCAAAGATCCGGTCACGCTCGAGCTCGAAGTACACCGGATCGACGTAGAGTCGAGCGGGGATGGTCGAAGCCTGGGCGATGTTCGCGTCGAACGGGAAGCGGAGCGTCATCCGCGCTCCTCGGGCGCGGGCCGCGAGACGCTCCATCGTTGCGGCTCCGGACCACGCCCGGCAAGGCACTCCGGGCAGGTGGTGCGCAACCCGATGTAGCCGCGGAGCCGACGCACCCACGACCCGTAGAGATGGCGGTTGCAGAGCAGGCGCTCGCACCGCGGGCAGACTCCACCCTGGATGGGGTCGAACTGCTCGCGACAGGCGTCGCACTCCATACGGAGCGTCGTGGGGCGATAGAGCAGGCGCATGACGGTCCGGGCTCGGTCGGTGGGGACGCCCCCAAGATGAGAGCGGCCGACGGGGCGCGCCAGGCGCTTCGGGGCGGTGCCGCGGCAGCGCTGGCCGAAGGCCTTACGCCCGGAGCGAAGCGGCGGCGTCCTGGACGGGAGAGGGACAGCTCCGCTGCGCGCGTCCGCCGTGCGGAACGCGCGGATGAGATCTGCGTCGAGCAAGTGGCGCCTGACGGCGCCTGACGGCCCGGCTCCGGCACGGACGCGCGAGGTGCGCGCGCCCGCCGCCGGATGCTCTCAGGTCACTCCTTGACGCTGTTCAGCCACTGCTCGGCTGCCTTGAGGGCCGCCGTCTTGCCGCCGTGCGACTTGTCGCCGAAGAACGCGCGGTGCTTCGGCCGCCACCCCTGCTTCGTGCGGCGATATCCGACGCGCACGAACCAGCCGTGCGTCCGCGTGCTCTCCTGATCGATGCGGCTGATACCCGGGATCTTGGACTTACCCACGCGGCGCGATGCCTTCTTCGCGGCCGTCTTCTTCGTCGTCCTCTTCTTGGTGGCGCGCTTCGCGGTCGACTTCTTCGCCGCGCGCTTCTTGGTAGCTTTTTTCGCTGGCACCGATCGTCTCCGGATTGAAGGAAGGAAAACCGCCGGTCCTGCCGACTACTACGTTAGGCCATTCTAATGAAAACGCAATAGAGAAAGCCTAAAGATTAGAAAAAAACCGCATATTCTTGCGCATAAACCCGTCTGAGCCTTGCCATGACTGTCATCCAAGCGCTGACACGCCAGCTGCAGCACGCCGCCTGGGCGAACGCCGAGCACCTCAACGCGCTCGCCGCGCTCGACGATCCCCCGCCCCGCACCGTGCAATGGATCGCGCACGTGCTGGCGGCGGAGGAACTGTGGCAGGAGCGACTGCTACAGAGCGGGCGTGCCGTGACCGTTTGGCCGCCGCTCACCATTCCCGAGTGCCGCGCGCTGGCGGAGCGCACGGCGTCGAGGTGGCGTGAGCTGCTGCGGGACATCGATCCGGACCGACTGGACACGCCGATCCCCTACACCAACACCAAGGGCGAACGGTTTCACAGCACCGTGCACGACATCCTCCTGCACGTGGCCCTGCACGGCGCCCACCACCGCGGACAGATCATCGCGGCGCTGCGTGCCGCCGGCATCGAGCCGCCCTACACCGACTACATCCACGCGGTGCGCCAGGGCTTCATCGCCTGACGGCCCGCGCCACCTCACGAACCACCCGGCCACTCCGCGGTGATCCGCGCCGTTCGCACCGCATCGAGGCGCGGAAACTGGCGGTCGAGATAGGCGTTCCCGTCGCGCGCAATGAGGGACTGGTCCGGGCCGGGACCCATCGGCGCGCCCTCGCCGTAGTCCGCGTACAAACTGTCGACCGCCTCCATCCCGCGGACCACCTCGCCCACCGGTGCGAATCCCATTGGATCGAGCCGATCGTTGGCGGCCGTGTTGATGAAGAGCTGCGTCGTGCGCGTGTTGGGACCCGCGGACGCGAACGACACCGCCCCCCGCACGTTGCTCCGCGTCACCGGATCGTCGGCGATGGTCGAATCGCTCCACCGCCGCGCCACCGCGGGATCGCCGGAGGCCCCGAACTGGGCCATGAAGCCGTCGAGCACGCGGAAGAACCGTGTGTCGTCGTAATAGCCGAGCCGCACGAGGGTATACAGGCGGTCCACGCCGTTCGGCGCCCAAGCGCGATGCGCGCGCACCACCACGTCGCCGCGGGTGGTGGCGAACGTCACGTCGAACGAATCCGGCGCCGAGACCGCCGGGGCGCGGACGGGGGCTCCGTTCGATGCCTCACGGTTGCACCCCGAAAGCGTCGAGCCCGCCAGGGCCGCCAGACCGATGCCGAACGCGGCGAGCCGACGCGAGAATCCCCGGTGGATAGGCACGCCATTACGATAACAGGCCATTGTGCTCCTCCGCAACTGGTGGACAGCCGGTGGTCACCACGCCGTTAGGAGCGCGCCTCACGATCCGTCGTCAGGGAAATGCGGGACGAGGGTGTTCGCTCACTGACCGCCTGGCGCGCGCCGGCCCCGATTCCCTCTCGAACCGGGCTCGCGCGTCGCCCTTCGCCGGCGACGCGGGAATCCGCGCCCTGCCGGGGGACGTGCGTCCTAACGGTCCGGTTCCGCGATCGCCCGGTCGTTCGCGTCGATCGCCAGGGCAGCGATCCACCGTGTGCTCTCGAAATGCCCCGCCACGATCACCAGCGCGACCGTGATCGGCACCGCGAGCAGGGCCCCGAACCCACCCCAGAGCCATCCCCACAGGAGCACCGTGAACAACACCAGCACCGGCGAGAGCGACACCACCCGTCCCTCGATCTTCGGCTCCACCACGTTGTTCACCAGGAACTGGATCGTGCCCACGCCCAGCAGCACGATCAACGGGCGTTGCAAGCCATCGAACTGCAGCACGGCGTACAGCACCGGTGGCGCGACGGCGATCATGGGCCCGATCCCCATCACGAAGTTCAGCAGGAACGCGATCGCCGCCCAGAGCAGCGGCAGGTCCAGCCCGACGACCACGGCGAACACCGTCATCGCCACCGCGTTCACCGTACCTGACAACAGCACCCCGACGAGGAACCGCCGCACCTTCCCCGCAATCCGCAGCGCGATCTCGCGAACCTCCTGACTCCGTGCGCGCTCGAAGCGCCGGCGGATCTTCTCGTCGAATTCCCGAACCTCGTACAACCCGAGGCCCGTGTAGACGAGCACCAGCCCCAGCGCGAACGCCGTCTCGTACAGCCAGCGCACCGCGCCCGGCGCATGACGCTGGAGCCGTTCGCCGATCGGCACGTCGCCGCTCAGCCACGCCGGCACCGGAAGCCCGAGCCCCCGCAGCCATGCCGACGCGTTCCCCGCCAGAGCCTCGAACCGCGCCTCGAGCTGCGGCCCCCGATCCGCGATCTGCTGCCCGCTCCAGCCTGCCAGCAGCGCGAACCCGACCATGACCAGCAGGATGAGGAGCACCGTGACCGACGTCGCCAGCACGCGCGGCATCGCGCGTTCCAACCGCGCATGCATCGGCCAGAGGATGATGATCAGGAACACCGCCATGATGAGCGGCGCCACCACCGGCTGGCTGATGCGCAATGCGCCGAGCACGAGAACCGCGGCGACGACGCCCAGGAGGCGGGTCTGCACGCGCGTGCTCCCGATCCACGATGCGAAGGGGGGAGAGCTCGAAGGCATCGAGCTCTCCCCCTGCACGGTTCGGGCTATGGAGGTGACGACTCACTTCTTGCGAGCCGGGACCCGTTTGCCCCTGGTGCGGGCGGCCGGTGACTTGGCACCCGCGCCGCGCGCGCCCGCACCCTTCCGGGTCGCGTTCTTCGCGGCCGGCGACTTCTTCTTCGCGGCCGCCTTCTTCGTGGCGGGAGCGGCCTTGGTCGTGACGCGAGGCGGCTTGGCAGCGGCAGCCTTCTTCACCGGTTTGGGTGACTTGGCCGGAGCCTTCCGCGCCGGCGGCCGCTTTGCGGCGCGCACCGCCGGCTTCGCAGGCGGCGCTGGTGCGGCGGCCTTCGCCGCGGGAACGGCCGGTTTCTCGGCTGGCTTGGCAGCGGCCTTGGGCGCCGGCGCCGGCGCCACGATCACGTCATCGTCGGAATCGGGGGGCGGGGTTGGGACTTTCTTGGGGCGCCCGCTCTTCCGCGCTGCCTGCCCCGCCGCCAGCATCGCCTCGAACTCGCGCTTCGCCTCGGCCATCAACTCCGCGTGCGAGACGTTACGCTCTCGTGCCTTTTCCTTTTCCTCGCGGTACAGCTGGCGCGGGGAGAGACCCTTCATCTCCGTGCCTCCAATGGAGGGAGCTCGCCGCGAGCCGGATGGGCGGGCGAGGATCGGCCCCGCCGGCGTCGTTTGGCGCCGGCGAGCGGTTCACAAGCCGAGAAAGATGCGTCAGGCGGCGCGAAAAAGACAGTCGGGGGCGACAGCGTCGCGTCACGCCGGCGACAGTACGGAGGACCGGAACGGAGATCGAACCGGGCCGCGTGTCCGACCCCCGAACGGGAGTCCGATTCGCGCCGACCCTTACGATCCTCGCAGCGCGCCCAGAACCACGGGCAGCGACCCGATCACCCAGACTATCACCGCGGCCATCATCGCCTTCCCCTTCGGGATCTTCCCGGTGATGTGCAGCCCGATGCCAAGCAGGATCGTGGCCCAGATGACGAACACGTCGAGCCGGCTCAAGAGGGCGAGCGTGAGTTCCGACGATCCCTCGGGGGCGAAGCGCGCGGCGCTCAACGTCACGTCGTACAGGCGGTCGGCGCTCGACAGATCGAGCAGGAATCCCTGCAGCGTCATGAGGAGAGATCCGAGGACGAAGCGAGGGAAATTCGCGTACGTCGCGACCATGATTCCCTGCGCCAGCGTCTGCGTCGAGTCGAACAGCTTTCCGACCAGCCAGAGCGCGATGCCTGTGAGCAGCACGATGATGGGAACCATGACCAGTCCGGTCACCATCATCATGATGCGGCCGATTCCGCGCCCCGCTTCCAGCTGTTCCGCGGTCATGTTGGGATTCTGCTCGGCCGCCGCGGCCATTCCGCGCTCGAGCTCGCCGGTGTAGGCCGGCTCCAGCGCCTGCATCGACGCGTACATCAGCGCCGCGCTCAGGATCACGAGCACCAGGAGCGCGAGTCCGAACTTTCCGTCCATCCGCCGGGCGAACACCTGGGCCGGCTCGTAGAAGATGTCGAGGAAATCCTCCCAGATGGACGCCTTCGCCTCGGCGGGGGCGGGGGTCGAAACGGAGGTCATGATGGGCTCCAGGGTGGAGGTGGCGCGGGGATAGTGCATCGAACGTCGCACTGGCGCCAGTGTGCGGGTTTAGCGTACTCGATTGCCGGTGCGCGACTGTGGAGGAGTCGGCCGCCTCGCAATCGCCGGGGCGCCCTGCCGCCCTGGAGCCTCAGTGCTTGGCCGCGAACCGCTCCAGGGTGGCACGTTCATCCGGCGTGAGGCTCGCGACGCCGCTCGTCCGGGCCTTCGTGAGCAGGCGATCGACCTCGTGCCGGTTGATCGGATGCAGATCGTCCAGCGGGATCGCGCCCCATCGCTTGAGGTCCGATCCGTCCGTCGCAAAGACGCGCTTCGACTCGCCGGCCGCCTTGCGCTTGAACCGCTTGGCCGGCGAGCGAGCCTCCATGACCTTGAGGTACAGGAAGGCGCCGACGTACCCGCCGAGGTGGGCGAAGTGCGCGATGCCGCCGCCGATCTGGAAGATCGAGACGGCCGTCATGATCGCGACGAGCAGCCACGCCTCCACGGGAACGATTCCCCAGATCATGATGCGCTGCCGCGGCCAGTAGTAGGCGAAGCCGAGGAACACGCCGAACACGCCGCCGGACGCGCCGATGATCCACGCGGGGTTGAGGAAGGTCATCGCGGCGCCGGTGAGACCGGACACGAAGTAGAGCGCGATGAAGTGCCGGCTCCCCAGCCGGCTCTCGAGGGCCGGCCCGAAGAAGTACAGGCCGAGCATGTTGAAGAAGAGATGCCAGATGCCGCCGTGGAGGAACATGTAGGTGATCGCCGTCCAGGGGCGCAACAGGACCAACTCCGGCCGGAACGCGAGCAGTTGCTCCAGCTGTGGACCGGACACTTCCTGAACGAGGAAGGCGATGACGTTCGCGACGATGAGGCGGGTGACCCAGGGCGACATGCGACGTACGCTAGGACGCCGGTAGGCTATTTGGAAGGGCGAGAGGCGCGCGACGCGCGACGCGCGACGCGCGCCTCGCGCCTCTAGAACCCCAGGCCGAACATCTCCGCGAGAATTCCCTGCAGCGCTCCGCCCCTGCGCCGCTCGTGCACGATGTACGGCTGCGCCTTACGCCGCTCCTGCTCGAGGTCGAGCTGCATGCGCCGGAGCCGCTGCTGTTCCTCGACGAGCTTTTCACGCTCCCGCTCGCGAGAGCGGTCCATGCCGCCCTCGCGAATGAAGGAGACGATGCGCCGGAGCTCGTCCCGGTCGAAGAACGTGCCGTGCTCCTTGCACACGTCCATGATCACGCCGGAATAGCGCGCGAAGTTCACGCGGTTCATGTGCTTGGCGCACTCGGGGCACGGCAGGTACCGCACCTGCTCCGCACGCGCGGCAGGGAGCCGCAGCTCCGCCAGCGTCCGCGCGAGCACCGCCGCCTGCGTCTCGCCCTCGGCGCAGACCCGTTCGAACGGACCAGGGTGCATCCATGCGCCGCCGCAGTCGCCGCACTCGAGCAGCTCGACGTCGCCGACGCGCACGGGGGCGAAGCGGCCGGTGCATCGGGGGCAGGTCATCGACGACCAGTCGCCGAGTACCTCGCGCGCCGTCCGGACGCCGCAGCGCGGGCAGTGTTTGGTATCCCGGAAGACGGGGGTGAAGCAGGAGGGGCACGCGATGGCGGAGAGCGCGGCGTGACAATAACCGCACGCCCCGTCGTCAGGCGACGCCGGGGCGCCGCAGCCCGGACAGCGGAGAGAGGCGATCGTCATCATGCCGGAGAGACGAACCTGGGGAGGGGACGGTTTCGGGAAGCCGGACCTCGGACATGACCTGTCGCTTCGCGGAAGCCGGGCGGCGCACGCGACCCGTGGATCAGCCCGACTCGCGCGCAGGAGTCAGTGTCCCTCTTCCCCCGTCCCCCGCTACCCGATTTCCATCTCCGCCACCGTCCCCGCGAAGCGCGGCCCGACGTAGCAGTGGGGTCCGCAGTGGCGAAAGCCGAGGTCGCGGAGGAGCGCGCGATAGACGCTCGCGCGGCGGCGGCCCCGGGTGTCGCCGTGCACGTCGTCGCGAGCGGTGAACAGCTCGAGAAAGGCGACGCCGCGTGCCAGCTCCGCGAGCTGCGCCAGCCCCGAGCGCAGCTCGGTCCTGGAGACGTAGTTGAGCATGCCGCTGCAGACGATCAGGTCGTAGCGCCGGCGGGTGAGCGCCGCCGGGATGTCGCCTAACGTTCCGAGCCGGAGGTTGCGGCTGCGTCCGTAGCGGGCGACGGCGTATTCGCTCGGGTCGACGCCCGCGTACCGAATCGAAGGCCGGATCCGGCGGAGAACGGGATACCAGTGTCCTTCACCGGCGCCGACGTCGAGCACCGTGCGCCCGGGCCGCCCCAGCATGTAGTCGGCGACGCCGAGGACCATCCGCACGGTGCGCGCGCGGTCGGCGGGCGCGTGCACGCGCTGCGACGACCGG
>DATHUW010000041.1:0-14486 GCA_035461825.1 Gemmatimonadaceae bacterium | reverse complement strand
ATCGACCAGGTGCGCGCCGCCAGTGAGGAGTACGCGATCATGCTGGAATGGTTCGACGCCGTCGGCTACGACGCCGACATCGAGGGCACGGCGAGGGAGTTCGACGTGAAGCCGACGCGGTTCCGGGAGTGGGCGAAGCAGCAGAATTGGAACTGATCGGTTCGCGAATGTCCAAGGGCACGATCGCGATTCTCACGGGCGGCGGCGACGTCCCCGGCCTCAATCCGGCTATTCGCGCCATCACGGTGCGTGCCCTCCGCGAGGGCTACCGGGTCGTCGGCATCAGGCGTGGCTGGGCGGGACTGGTGGATCTGGTCCCCGATCGTCAGGCAAACAACGCCGACAACGTGCAGGAACTCTCGGAGACGGTCGTGAACCGGGCTGGGCGCACGGGCGGCACGTTCCTCCACACCTCGCGGACGCGGCCGAGCCACCTGCCCAGGGCTCGAGTGCCGGAGCGTCTGCAGAGCGAGTACTCGCAGGAAATCAACGACGTCACCCCCGACATTCTGCGGAATCTCGAGTTCCTCGGTGTGGAGGTGCTGATCCCCATCGGCGGAGACGATACGCTCAGCTATGCACTTCGCCTCCACGAGTTGGGCGTGCCCGTCGTGGCCATTCCCAAGACGATGGACAACGACGTCCCGGGAACGGACTACTGCATCGGATTCAGTACCTGCGTCACACGGACGATCGAGCTCACGCACCAATTGCGGACATCGGCCGGGTCGCACGAGCGATTCCTGATCATCGAGGTGTTCGGCCGCTATGCGGGATTCACGGCACTGCTCCCGACCATGGCCGGTGCTGCCGATCGGTGCGTGATTCCCGAGCACCCGTTCGCGGTCGAGCACCTGGCGGAGCTGATGGTCTACGATCGTAACCGGCATCCCAGCAAGTATGCCGTTGTGCTCGTCTCGGAGGGCGCCACGATGCGGCAGCAGGAAGGCATGTCGTTCGAGGGTGACGAGGCGGATCAGTACGGCCACCGGAAACTCGGCGGCATCGGCGACAAGCTGGCCGCCGCACTCAGGGATCTGTCACCGCGATTCAACGACGGACGTCGAGTCGATGTCGTGAACCAGCGCCTCGGCTATCTCGTGCGGTCCGGCGATCCCGATGCCCTTGACTCCATCGTGCCGATGGCGTTCGGCAACATGGCGCTGGACCACGTGCTGGCGCGGAACTATGGGCGCCTGATGAGCGTCCACAAAGGTCATTACGACAGCGTAGCGCTCGAAGCCATTGGCGGCACGAAGAAGGTCGTGCGGGTCGAGCGCTACTACAACACGGATCGGCTGCGACCGAAGTACGAGACGTTCCACGACCAGCCGCTGTTCGTCATGACGAGCGATCCGTGAGAGCCCACGGGGGCGCTGGAAGGGACACGAACGCCGGTCCTCCGTAGATTCCCCTTCCAGCGGCCGTTGAATCCATTCACCGCCCGCCCGTGCCGCTGTCCTCCTTCCACCCGACGGGCTTGCCGCGGTTCTGCCTGTCGAGCCAGACCTTGAGGGGCGCGAAGTAGTCGACCAGCGCGGTCGCGTCGATCTCGCGCGTCCCGGTCAGCTGCTCGAGCGCCTCCGGCCACGGCTTGGACGCACCGAGCTCCAGCATGGCATTCAGCTTCGCCCCCGCCTCCTTGCTCCCGTAGAACGAGCACTGGTGGAGCGGCCCCGTATGGCCCGCCTCGCGACACAGCACCTGGTAGAACTGGAACTGGAGGATGCGGGCGAGGAAGTACCGGGTGTACGGCGTGTTCGCGGGCACGTGGAACTTCGCGCCGGGGTCGAAATCCTCTTCGGACCGCGCGACGGGCGGCGCGATCCCCTGGTAGCGGGTGCGCAGCTCCCACCATGCGGCGTTATAACGCGCCGGCGGGACCTCGCCGGAAAAGACCTTCCATCGCCACTGGTCGATCAGCAGGCCGAACGGCAGGAACGCGACCTTGTCCAATGCCTGACGAAGGAGCAGCAGCGTATCGTTCGCCGGCGGGATGCGGTCGAGCAAGCCGACCTGCTCCAGGTACTTCGGCGTGATCGACAGCGCGATGGCGTCGCCGATGGCCTCGTGGAAGCCGTCGTTCGCGCCGTTCTTGAAGAGGAACGGCTGCGCCTTGTAGGCCCGCTGATAGAAGTTGTGTCCGAGCTCGTGGTGCACCGTCACGAAGTCGGTGGCGTTGACCTCCGTGCACATCTTGATCCGGATGTCGTCCTCGTTGTCGATGTCCCACGCGCTCGCGTGGCATACGACTTCACGATCGCGCGGCTTGACGATCATCGACCGTTCCCAGAACGTCGGAGGCAGGGAATCGAAGCCGAGCGAGGTGAAGAACCCTTCGCCGAACCGGACCATGGCCGTCTGATCGACCTTCTTCTCCTCGAGCAGCTTCGTCAGGTCGTAGCCGGTGGTGGCCGTGCCGGGCGCGACGACTTCATAGATGTTGCCCCACTCCTGCGCCCACATGTTGCCGAGCAGATGCGCGGGGATCAGCCCATCGCGCGGCACGAGCCGAGGCCCGTACTTCTCGGAGAGCCTGGCGCGAACGTACGCGTGCAGCGCGACGTAGAGCGGCTCGACCTGCTCCCACAACCGGTCCACCTCGCGCGCGAAGTCGTCAGGCGGCATGTCGTAGCTCGACCGCCACATCGCGCCGGCGTCGGCGAAGCCGAGGCCGCGGGCGCCCTCGTTGGAGAGCTCCACGAACTGGACGTAGCGGTCCCTCATGGCTGGCGCGATCGTCCGCCAGCCGACCCACACGTCGCGGAGTTCGTCGGGATCGCGGTTCTGTGCCATGATGCGGCTCAGCTCGTTGATCTGGAGGCACTCGCGCTCCGCTCCCGGAGGCGACGGGGGCCGGCACCAGCTGCCGCGCCCGTAATCGGACTCCAGACCCACGCTGATGCGCGTGAGCAGCTCGGCCTTACGCGAATCGGCCGGCGGCGGCGCGGCGAGCGCGAGCTTGAGCAGCGTGAACTTTCGCGCGAGCTCGGGCGGCAGGGTGATCTTCTCGAACCGAGTGGCCTCCGTCGCGAATTGCTGCACCGCGACCGCGAACTTGCGTTGTGCCTCGGCGGAGAGCGCCTCGGTATCGTGCGTGATGTACGTCGCCGCGACCCAACCCGCACGGTTCCAGTCGATGGACAGATCCGCGAGGGTGGACTCGGCCCGGGCCATGAAGGCGCGGGCGTCGTCGACGGTTGCAGGCTGGGCGTGGGCTGGCGTCACGAGTGCCGTGGCGGCCATGGCCACCAGCAGGACGCGAAAAGGGAGTCTCATCGTGTGGCTCACTGGAGTATTCGATTCCTGATACTAGCCAGCGGCGAACGGCGAGGGAAAGGGCGTGGTCTCGCTGAAGGCAGGATGGTACCGCAGCCGGCTAGAACCACCCTCGCAGATGATCCGCCGTGAACGGGAGCAGGTCGTTCATGGCATGCACGACCGCGATGAGCAGCAGATTGCGCGTCCGCAGCCAGAGGACGCCGAGGTAGAAGCCAGTCACCGATGTCATGACGATCGAGTATCCGACTGCCATGAGCAGGCTGGGGTCGCTGCCTACGGGTTCGCCGGTGAGCTCGGGTCGGAGATACAGTCCCGGCGCGTGCGCGAGCCCGAACAGAAGGGCCATGGCGACGAGTCCAAACAGCTCGGAGCGGCTCCAGGCTGCCAATCGACTCTGAAGAAGCGTGCGAAAGAAGTACTCCTCGACGAGTCCCACCTCGAGAAAGAGCCATACGAACGAAAGGCATAGCGCGAGCGCGAGCGCCCACGGCGGAACGGAGAGCGCCGAGATCTCGCCCGGTGCGCGACCGAAAACGAACTGAAGGATCGTCACCGCGATCGACAGCGCGATGAGCGGCCGCCACTGACCCGTGAACCCGCGACCGAGATCGACGAAATCGGTGACGCGATATCCCCATCGCCAGCGGAGCACGGCCATCGGCAGCGCGACGAACGCGATGAGCTTCCCGACGAGGACCGCCGACTCGCTCCCAAGGCCTTCGGCTGCGAGGCCCCGCACCACGGGAAGACCCCAGGTGATGAACGCCGCGACGGCCACGAGCAGCGCGATCGAAGTTCGCATCTCCGGCTCCGGCGCCTTCACGCGAATGTCGCGCGGCACCACGCCGCGCGTGCTCCACCACGCGAGCGCCGTGAACCCCACGCCGACGATGGCCAGAACGAACAGCGGTTCGGCCACCGCGAAGTCGTGGCGGACTCGCATGGCTGCGAGCAGAGCGGCGTACAGCAGAGCGTACGCGACCAGCGGCCAGTAGCGCATGCGAGAGTCGAGGAGGGGTGTTCGTGAATCGGGCGGGGCGTCGCCTGACGAGCGGTCCGACTATGTTTTGCGCAGAACCCGGCTGTCAGCGGCCGTCTGCGCCCTGCGGATGTGCGCGTGGCGGGCGCGGGCGCGCCGTCATTCTCAGGGGAGCCGCGGGCTCGCCAGCTGGCCGCGGGGATCGAGCGGGCGCTGGAACCGGACGATGACCCGCGGATTTCCCTCGACGTAGGCGGCCTCGTACACCGTCAGGCGGTCGGGGAGATGCTCCAGGAGTATGACCGTCGCCGCTCCGGCGGGATCGGAGGTCGAGACCCGCATCGTCAGGGTCCCGAGCTGCAGCCGCTGCGCATAGAGGTAGGTGCGCGTGCCCTCGGCCGACTCGATGTAGACCTGCCACGGCTGGCCGTCGTCCCACGCCGGGCGCCCGCGATACATCTCCACGCGCGCCGTCAGCACCACGTCCTCGGCCGTACCGTCGCCATCGAGGTCGGCGGTGGCCCGCTGCACGAAGTTCCAGCCGCCCTCGCCGGCGACCGCGGCCGCGATCGTCGTATCGATCGCCACCGCCACGCTGTCGGAATCCGGCGCCGGGCCGGCATCGTCAGGCAGGTCGGCATCCGGAGCGCACGCGACGGCGGCCACCAGGAGCGTGACGAGCCGGATCCAGCGCGTAAACGCCCGCCGCTGGATGGACGGCGCGCGCTCGACTCCAGAGAACGAACTACCCACCATCGTCCCGCCTACTTCGTCGCGATGGCGAGCGCGTCGTTCGCCTGCTCGAGTCCGCGCGTCGAGAGCAGGCGGCCCGGCATGAGCGCGAGCGACGCCTCGAACGCCTGTCGCGCGTCGGCGGCTCGGCCGTCGGCGAGGAGCCACTCCCCCAGCAGCTCGTACGGCGGCTTGACGAAGTCCGGCGGGCCGAACTCGACCGGCAGCGCGGCAGCCCGCGCGGCGACCTCCCGGAGCCGCCGCTCGGCGCCGGCCTTGCCACCGCGTTCACGCATCAGCGCGGCGTCGAGCTGCCCAGCGAGGAGCTTCGGCATCTTCGAATTCGCCGCGGCGCCAGACACCCGTTCGAGATCGGCGTACAGCGCCGCTGCGGTAGTCGTGTCGCCGCGGCGCAGCGCCACGAAGCCCTGCGCGAACGCATCGATCGCGGTGAACAGCGGCGGAAATGTGGCGGCCCCGAGCGGCCAGTTCATCGCGCCATCAGTCCACCGCTCGGCCGTGATCGCCTGATGGGCGCGCGCGAGCGCGAGGTGCATCCGGATGCGCGGCGACGAGCTTCCGTCGTCGTTCGCGCGCAGCTCGTCGAGGAGAGCAACTGCCTCCTCGGTTCGTCCGGCCTGCAGGAGTCCGTAATGCAACCAGTACGTATAGTGGCCGGCGGTCCAGCGACGGCGATCAGGTCCCGCGGCAATGGTGTTCTGCGCAATGACCTCGGGCCACATGCCGAGCGCGAGGAAGATGTGCGTCGTCATGTGCTGGGCGTGCGCGGCGCCGGGCGCGATGCCCGAGTAGGCCCGCGCGGCGTTCAGGCCGAGTGGAGCGTGGGCCGGATCGTCGAAGGCATGGATCGCGTAATGCGCGGCGCCGGGATGATCGGGGTTCCGCTGCAGGATGTCGAGTGCGATGGCGCCCGCGCGCATGTACGACGGGACGTCGCGCACGGCCTGATTGAGCCCGAGATAGGCGAGGGCGAGAAAGGCCCGCGCCTCGTCGTCGGGGTGGTCAGCGACCAGCCGCTCCATCGCTCGTGCGAACAGCGTGTCGCGCCTCGCCTTCGACCCTTCACCGTAGAGAACCTCTGCGGTCTCGAGCCAGCGTCGTTCGCGCTCCGTCGGTGCTTTCGCCGCCCGTGTCTGGGGCGTCGCGGCGAGCTTGCCGAGCGCGGCCCGGCCGGCGGCAAGGTCCTGCTGGTTCCATAACGGGTGCGTGTGCGTCATGGCCTCGCCCCAGTAGGCCAGCGCGAATCCCGGATCCTTCGCCTGTGCAGCGCGAAAGGCCTCGGCTGCCTCGTCGTACTCGAAGCTGTGCATGTACAGCACGCCCGTCACGAAGTCCGTCTGCGCGGCGGCGGCACCGGCGGAGGTCGGGAAGGTGATGGTGCCGAGTCGCCCGGCGTCCGAGGCGGCGTTCTGCGCAAGGACGGCGGGTGCCGTCACGACGAGCATCAAGAGGAGTGCAGTTCTCATTGGTGGCTCCCGGAGAGGCCTCAAGGTGCAACGCGCCGGAAGCGGACGCCAGGGGAGTACTCACCGTCGCGCGTTTCTGGCCGAGATCGAGACGAGCGCATCCTCGCCGCTCGACTCTCGTGCCAGGCGCACCCGGTCGAATCCGTGCTCCCGGAGGGCGGCCTCGCCGTGCGTCGTGATCCGCTCGACGGCGGCCGGCGAGGGCGGCTCATAGACCAGACAGAGCGTGCCGTTGCGGCGGATCGCGGCGGCCAGCACGGCGAGCTCCGCGCGCGGCTCCAACCAGAACACGTTCACGTTCACCGCGAGCGCGCGGTCGAACGCGTCGGGCTCGAAGTCCGCGTCGGCGAGCGCGGTGCGCCCCAGCACCACGGTACCGGCAGCGATCCACGGTGCCAGCCGCGCGCGTGCCGAGGCAATGGCGTGCGCCGAGCGGTCGATCGCCGTGAGCTGCCCAGTCGTCAGGCTCGCGGCGATGACGTTGGCGGCGACGCCGGTGCCACAGCCGATCTCGAGGATCCGGTCGGAGGGACGAGCCGCGAGCCGCCGCACGGCGAAAGCGATGCGGGCGGGGACCACGACGGACTTCGACGACGCGGCCGAGCGAGGCGCCCCGCGCCGGGAGCGGCTACCTTCCGGCATGCTCGACATGATCCTCAAGCCGCGTACCATCGCGGTCGTCGGCGCGTCGCGGTCGCCGAACACGATCGGCCACCAGATCCTCGCCAACCTCGTCCACCGAGGCTTCACCGGCTCGGTGTTTCCCGTGAACCCGAAGGCCTCGGCCGTCAACTCCATTCGAGCGGTTCCGAGCGTGGGCGCGATCGGCGAACCGGTGGACGTGGCGATCATCGTCGTGCCCAAGGAGCGCGTGGCCAACGTCGCGGAGGAGTGCGGCGCCGCCGGCGTGCGCGGGCTCGTCGTCATCTCCGCGGGCTTCCGTGAGGTCGGTGGCGAGGGCGTGGCGCGCGAGCAGGCGCTGATGGAGATCGTCAGGCGGCACGGCATGCGAATGGTGGGACCGAACTGCATGGGGGTGATCAACGCAGACCCCGCGTTCTCGATGAACGCCACCTTCGCGCCGGTCATGCCGCCATTCGGCGCGGCAGCCTTCGTCTCGCAGTCGGGCGCGTTCGGGCTGAGCGTCCTCGACTACGCGTCCGAGTACGGGATCGGGGTTGGCCAGTTCGTCTCGGTGGGCAACAAGCCTGACGTGAGCGGGAACGATCTCCTCCTGCAATGGGAAAGCGACCCCGCCGTCTCGACGATCCTCATGTACGTGGAGAACGTCGGCAATCCGCAGAAGTTCCTCGACATCGCGTCGCGCATCACCAGACGAAAGCCGATCATCGCGCTCAAGTCGGGGCGGTCGATGTCGGGCGCGCGCGCCGCGGCGTCGCACACCGGGGCGCTGGCGGCCAGCGACGCGACGGTGGATGCGCTTCTCCAGCAGGCGGGCGTGCTTCGCGCGCGCTCGATGGAGGAGCTGTTCGACATGGCGATGGCGTTCACGCCGCAGCCCATGCCGCGGTCGCGCCGCACGGCGGTGATCACGAACGCGGGCGGACCGGGGATCCTCGTGGCCGATGCCCTGGAGGCGCATGGCATCGAGGTGCCGGAGCTCGATGCGGCCACCGTCGCCGCCCTAACACCGCTGCTCCCCGGCGAGGCCTCGCTGCGAAACCCGCTCGACATGATCGCCGCCGCGACACCGTCGTCGTACCGGGCTGCGCTCGGTGCCGTCCTCGCGGATCCGGGAATTCACGCCGCGGTGGCGATCTTCGTACCACCGTTAGGCATCCGCGCGGAAGACGTGGCCGAGGCCATCGTCGCCGCGGCCGCAACGCATCCGGCGAAACCGGTGCTCGCCGTCCTCATGGGGCGCGAAGGGCTTCCCGCCGGCCGGGCGGAGCTGCGCGCCGCCGGCATCCCCGCGTACATCTTTCCGGAGTCCGCCGCGCGCGCCCTCCAGGCCCTCAACAAGCAGCGCGAGTGGCTGGAGCGCCCGATCGTTCCGTGGGAGCCCCTGCCGGTCGACCACGGGCGCGCTCGGTCGATCATCGATGCGGCGCGAGCCACGACGCGCCACAAGCTCGGCGAACTCGAGGCGCTGGAACTGTTCGCCGCCTACGGGATTCCCACGGCGCCGGCGCGCGTCGCGACGAGCGCGGAGGAGGCGGCGGCGATCGGCGAGGAGTTAGGCTATCCCGTCGTGCTCAAGATCGTTTCGCCCGACATCGTGCACAAGAGCGACGTCGGGGGGATCGTGACCGGCGTCGACGACGCCGACGAGGCGGTCGCAGGGTATGACCGGATCATCGACGCGGTGCGACGCGGCGCGCCGGCCGCCACGATCACCGGCGTTCTCGTGCAGCGCATGGTGCGTGGCGGCCGCGAGCTCATCGCCGGAATGTCCCGGGAGCGCCTCTTCGGACCGCTCGTCATGTTCGGGCTCGGCGGCATCTACGTCGAGGCGCTGGGCGACGTGACCTTCCGCATGGCGCCGTTCGGCGATGCCGAGGCGCGGGACATGGTGCGCGGCATCCGGGGTGTGAGCCTGCTCGGCGCGATCCGCGGGGAGCCGGCAGTGGATGTGGACGCGATCGTCGCCGTCCTGCGGCGCATCTCGCAGCTGGCGGCCGACTTCCCGGAGATCGCCGAGCTGGACGTGAATCCGCTGCTGGCGTTCGGCGATGGGGTGGTTGCCGTCGACGCGCGCGTGATGCTTGCAGAGTGAAGGGGTGGCCGGCTGGCGACCGTAATCGGACCGCGAGCCGGAATGGTCGAAGCGCCGTCGAGCCTGGATCGGGAGTCAGCATCGAGGAGGTGTTTCGTGACGCATGCACGCGTGATCGCCGTCCTGGGCGTCGCGATCCTCGCCGCCTGTCAGCGCGACGGCGAACAGGTCGCCGAGCGCGAGACGTTGGCGGTCGAAGCGACCGCGCCAGCTCGTCTGGATCTGTTCGCCGACGCGCCGACCGCCGGTGCGCGGCTCGTTTTCGTCGGCCAGGACAGCACGATCGTGCCGCGAGAGCGCGCGGGCGCGGTGTTCGTTCCGTTCTCCACGTTCAGCGTGGAGCGTGGAGGCATCCCGAACGAATTTCCCGCCGCGGACAGCATGGCGGCGATGCTGCGGACGGCGGGCGTGGCCGGCGACAGCTTCATCATCGTCGGCGAGCCGATTCCCGCGGGTCGCGCCTTCGCCGCGTTCGACTATCTCGGCCTCGGGGATCGGACCGCGCTGCTCGACGGCGGCGCCGGCGCGCTCGCGTCGATGCCTAGCGCTCCCGCATCGGCACCGCGCACAGGCGAGCTGGCGATCGACGTGCGCCGCGACATGATCGTGGATGCGCAGTGGGTCCACGACCGGCTGAACGATTCCGGCGTCGCGATCCTCGACGCTCGGCCGCCGGCGGAGTTCTCCGGTGAGACGGCTGGCGACGGGGTGAACCGTCCGGGCCACATTCCGGGCGCGCGGAACGTGTTCTGGCAGACGCTGGTGCGCTCGCCTGACGATTCACGGCTCCGGGATGAAGCGGAGCTGCGGCGGATGTTCGAGGAGGCGGGCGCGGCGCCTGGCGACACGGTGGTCGCGTACTGCCGGACGGGCGGGCAGGCGAGCTTCCTCTATACGGTCGCGCGGCATCTCGGGTACGACGTACGGCTGTACGACGGGTCGTACGTCGACTGGAGCCGGACGGAGTACCCGGTGGAGCGCTAGGCGCTCCACCAGTGTCCACGTTCTCCGTGCGTCTGGGAATAGCTTCAGCCGTAGATAGCCCAGGGACTCGCCCGTAGGAGTCGTCGAGCGTCGCGGCACGAGATCTACTGAGCGGGCTAGCGGCGGATCCTGGACTGTCCGCGGCCCACGCCGTAGGGTTCAGCGGTACGGCCGCATCATGCGACCGGCGCTCTCCTCCGGACCTTGCCGCCATGACCCGACCCTCCCTTCCCGCGAGCGCCCTCAACCTCGCGCTCATGGGCTGCGTGACGCTCGCCGCACCGGCCGCCGCCCAGCCCAGCACCACCGACACCCGGATGCTCACCCAGCCCGCCATTGGCGCCGACCGGATCGCCTTCGGCTACGCCGGCGACCTGTGGACCGCCGGCCTGGATGGCGCGCATCCGCGACGCCTGACGACCGCCGACGGCGACGAACGAAATCCCGCGTTCTCTCCCGACGGCCAGTTGATCGCCTTCAGCGCCAACTACGACGGGAACGTGGACGTGTACGTCGTGCCCGCGGCCGGCGGCGTCCCCACGCGCCTCACCTGGCATCCCGGCCCCGACCTCGTGCAGGGGTTCACCAGCGATGGCCGGAGCGTCCTGTTCACGTCGCCGCGCGCCACGCACACCACGCGGTACACCCAGCTCTTCACCGTGCCGGTCGCGGGCGGGCCCGCGATGCAGCTGCCGATTCCCAACGCCGCGTCCGCCAGCTGGTCGCCTGACGGGAAGTCCATCGCGTACAACCCCATCAGCCCCGCCTTCGAGCAGTGGAAGGGCTATCGCGGCGGACGCACGTCGGAGATCTGGATCTACGATGTGGCGTCCCACCGGGTAGAGGAGATCCCGCAGCCCGAAGGCCGCTCGAACGACGTGGACGCGCGGTGGATCGGCAACACGATCTACTTCCGGTCCGACCGGGACGGCGAGTTCAACCTCTATGCCTACGACCGGGCCACCCGCCAGGTCCGCCGCCTGACGAATCACGCCGATTTCCCGGTGCTCGACGCGGCGGTGGACTCGCGCTCCGGCAAGATCCTCTACGAACAGGCCGGCTGGCTGCACCTCTACGATCCCGCATCCGGCGGCACGGCGACGCGCCTGACGGTCGGCGTCGCGGCCGACCTGCGCGAGACCCGCCCCCGCTTCGTCAAGGGCGGGCAGTACGTGCGGAGCGCCACGTTGTCGCCCTCCGGCGCGCGCGCGGCATTCGAGTACCGCGGGGAGATCATCACCGTCCCCGCGGAGAAGGGGGATCCGCGCAACCTGACGAACTCGTTGGCCGCGCACGACCGAGCGCCGGCGTGGTCCCCCGACGGGACGCGGATCGCCTACGTCTCCGACGCCGGCGGCGAGTATCGGCTCGTGGTGGCACCGCAGGATGGGCGTGGCCAGAGCAAACAGTACACGCTGACCGGCGCCGGGTTCTACTCGAACTTGACCTGGTCGCCCGATGGCAGGAAGATGACGTACGAGGACAACTCGCAGAGCACGTTCGTCATCGACCTCGCGTCAGGCACGTCGAAGCGGATCGGCGGCAACCGCGTGTACGGGCCGACCGGCCTGAGCCTGATGTCGCACGCCTGGTCGCCGGATTCGCGCTGGATCGCCTACACCGTCAACACGCAGGCCTTGGTCAACACGCTCTACCTCTACGACGTGGAGAAGGACGAGTCGCGGTCCGTCACCGACGGCTTGAGCGAGGTGACGTCGCCGGTGTTCGATCGCAGCGGCAAGTACCTCTACGTCTTCGCTTCGACCGACGCCGGTCCCGTCATGGACTGGTTCTCCCAGGCGAATGCGGACTTCCGGCGCACGCGCAGCATCTACGCGATCGTGCTCAGCAAGGAGCTCCCGAATCCGCTCGCGAAGGAGAGCGACGAGGAAAAGGCGGCCGCCGGTCGCGACACCGCCCGCTCCGATTCCGCCGCCGCCAATACGCGCCTCACGCCTCCGGCGCCGCCGCGCGGCGGCAGCACGGCGACGCGGATCGACTTCGATGGGATCGAATACCGCGTGCTCGCGCTGCCAATCCCGGCGGCGGAGCTCTCGGCGTTGAGCACGGGGGAGGCGGGACAGGTCTACTACCTGCGCGCCACCGATGGCCGGCGCGCGCTGCACCACTACGACCTGAGCAAGCGCAAGGATGAAGTGCTGGCGCCGAACGTCTCGGCGTACGTTCTCTCGCACGACGGGAAAAAGGTGCTGTACGCCCAAGGCCAGAACTTCTTCATCTCGCCCGTCGCCAAGATCACGCCGAACGAGGGGCGCCTGGCCGTCGCCGACGTCGAGGTGCGGATCGATCCGCGCGCGGAGTGGCCGCAGATTTTCGATGAGGCGTGGCGGATCAACCGCGACTACTTCTACGCGCCGAACATGCACGGCGTGGACTGGGCGGCGGCCAAGGCGAAGTACGCGCAGTTCCTGCCGCACGCGTCGACGCGCGCCGATGTGAACCGCGTCATCCAGTGGATGATGAGCGAGCTGCGCGTGGGGCATCACCGGGGCGGCGGCGGCGACCGGCTGGATGCGCCGACCAGCGTCCCCGGCGGCCTGCTCGGCGCCGACTTCACTGTGGAGCGCGGGCGCTACCGCATAACGAAGGTCTACGGCGGCCTGAACTGGAATCCCGACCTGCGCGCGCCCCTGACCGAGCCGGGCGTGAATGCGCGGGCCGGCGAATACCTCCTGGCCGTGAACGGGGTCGATCTCCAGCCGCCGACCAATCTGTACGCGGCGTTCGAGAACACGGCCGGCAAGATCATCGACCTGACGATCGGGCCGAACCCCGACGGACGCGGCGCGCGGACGGTGCAGGTCGTGCCGATCGCCAACGACGTCGCGCTGCGCAATCGCGACTGGGTGGAGGGCAACCTGCGGAAGGTGGATTCCGCGACCAACGGGCGCGTGGCCTACGTGTACGTGCCGAACACCGCCGGTGCCGGCCACGAATACTTCAAGCGGTACTTCTACCCGCAGGCGCACAAGGAGGGCATCATCGTCGATGAGCGCTACAACGGCGGCGGCAGCTTCGCCGACTACTACATCGACATCCTGCGGCGGCCGCACGTCAGCTACTGGGCGATGCGGTATGGGGACGATCTCCGCACGCCGACCGCGGCGATTCACGGCCCGAAGGCGATGATCATCGACGAGAGCGCCGGCTCCGGCGGCGACCTGCTGCCCTGGATGTTCCGGAACCTCGGCCACGGCCCGCGGATCGGGAAGCGGCCGTGGGGCGGGCTGGTCGGCATCCTCGGCTTCCCGGTGCTGATGGACGGCGGCCAGATCACGGCGCCGAACTTCGCGATCTGGACGCCTGACGAGGGATGGGTCGTGGAGAACGAGGGCGTCGCGCCGGACATCGAGGTGGACCAGACGCCGGCGGAGGTCATCGCCGGCCGCGACCCGCAGCTCGAGCGGGCGATCGCGGTGGTGATGGAGGAGTTGCGCAAGAGTCCGCCGAAGGCGGTCGCGCGGCCCGCCTACCCGGACAAGACGGCGCCGACGGCGAACCATCGGTAAGTGCGGCTCGCCCGGCACGCACGGCGAGACGAGGCCCCGGTCCGAGCGACCGGCCCGTCTCGCCGCGCGGCTCGCTCGTGATGCTCGCTAGGCGACGAAAATCCGGAAGTTCCGCATCATCCCCATGTCCTCATGTTCGAGGATGTGGCAATGGTACAGGTACAGCCCCGGGTGCCGGCTGAAGGTCACCTGGATGCGCACCGCCTCACCAGGCAGGACGAGCACGGTGTCCATCCATCCGCCGTCCACCAGCCCCTCGCGGAGCGAGTTGTCGGCGCGGCCGCCGGTCCGGCGCAGTACCCGGAACTGTGCCCCGTGCAGATGCATCGGGTGCGCCATCTGCATCCCCATCGGACCGCCCGCGTTCACGAACTCCCAGTGGTGCGTCGAGCCGGCGGTCACGACCTCGTCAGGCGCCACCTCCGCCATCTCGAAGGTCCGTCCGGCGAGGAACCACTGCATCGCGCGAAAGTCGAGCGGAATTCGGCGGAGTGGCACGCCGTCCGCCGGCTGCCATGCCGGTGAGAACGCGCTGAGCCGCTCGGGCAGCCGCGCGGTCGATGCCACGCGGCGAGCCACCTCCACCCTGACGAGCGACAGGGGCGCACCGAGCGGCAGCGCGCCAGCGCCCATTCCCGGCCCGCGTCCCCCCATCCCCCTGCCACCCGGACCCATCCCTCGTCCGCCCGGCCCCATGCCGCGGCCACCCATCGCCACCCCTGCATCGGACAGCTCGAACGACTCGCTGCGAATCT
>DATHUW010000040.1:0-3070 GCA_035461825.1 Gemmatimonadaceae bacterium | reverse complement strand
GAATCGGCGCTGTCTCGAGACTCCGGATCGGGCTCCGGTTGCCGGTTGCAGCCGCCGAGGACTGCCACCACCACTGTGCAGGCGACCAGTGATCGGAACCACCCCATTCGCTACCCGTTCCCCCACTGCTCATTCCCGCCTGCGCGCGAGTCGCCCCCGCCCGTTCTCCGTGCCCTCTGAGACCTCTGTGGTGAAATGCCGTTCCGAGGCCTCCACGAACTCAGAAGGACACTCCCCCCACGATGTAGAACCGTGCCTTCGCCTCGGACACTCCCTGTATCGGCCAGCCGGCGCCGAAGCGAACGGGGATGGCGGCGTTGGCGGCGCTGAGCCAGGCGGTGAGCTCGGCGCCGGCGGATACGATGGGTGCGTCGCCGGAACTGGTGGATGGGCAGAATGCGGCGGTGGTGGCGTCGCGGGTGGCCTGGTCGCACCAGGCGTGGCCGGCGTCGAGGAAGCCGGCGCCGCTCAGGCGGTCGAAGAAGACCGGCAGGGGCCGGAGCGAGCGGTCCACCATCGTCAACGGGAAGCGGTACTCGGCGGACGCGGTCCAGGCGCGGTTGCCGCGGCGCTCTCCCTCCTCGACGCCGCGGAGCGGGAGGAGCCGCCCGCCGCCGGCGATGTCGCTGGCCAGCCCGGGAATGGCGAGTCCGCTGGTGTTGAGGCCGCCGATCTGGCCGAGCGAGACGTTCGGTCCCTCGCGGTAGAGCCCGCTGAAGCGCGCGGCGAGCACGTGTCGCGCGAAGCCGGGGAGCGGCAGTGCGTAGTACGCGGCATTCCACGTGGTGAGCTCGGAGTAGCCGGCGTCGACGGTGAGCTCGCGGGTCTCGGAGATGCGACAGGTGACGGGCTCGCGGTCCCAGCGCCGCCGCGCGCCCACCTGGAGCGCCACGCCGTTCTCGCGGCTGATGGAGTAGGGCGCGCCGGAGTAGCGCGAGTAGTACGCAGAGCCGCGCACGCCGAGCAGGTCGTCGTCGGTATCACACAGGCGCCGGCGCGGCGCGTTGAAGAGGGTGCGCGCGCGGTGGATGACGTCGCCGCCCACGGTGCAGCCGGTGCTGGTGCGGATGCGGGCGCGCGTGAAGCCGAGGAGGAAGGTGCCGATGTCCTCGCGCTCGTCCACGTAGCTGCCGCCAGCGGAGTCGGCGCGCACGGGGCGGTCCCAGTCGCGCTCGATGATGAACGACGGGACGGGGTGCAGGCCGAGGCCTGGAATCGTGGGCAGGCCGCGGAACTGGTAGGTGAGGTGGCCGCGAGTGCGGCCGCTGCCGGGTGCGACCTGGGCGCCCAGTTCCCACGCGTGGCGGTCCACGAGGTCCCGCCCGTAGAGCCAGACGCCCAGGTAGTCGTCGCCGGCGCGGTCGATGGCCACACTCGGCACCCATGCGTATGGCCGCATGTACTGCACGGGCTTGTAGCGGTAGGGCGCGCCCGTGCTCGTGTCGGCAGACGCGACTGCAGCCGCGAGTGAGCCCTCGAAGGCGGCGGCGCGTGCGACGTCCTGTGCGGGCCGCTCGGTCAGCTCGCTGCCGCGCGCGGGCATGGGATCGCGCCACTGCGACGGAATGAACGGGATCCGCTCGATGCGGAAGCCCTCGTGGTGATAGCCCGAGTAGACGATCACGGCGCCATCGGGCGAGACGTCGGGGTGGAAGGCGCCGGTGAGCACGTTCGTCACCTGCCGCAGCGCCCCGCCCTCGAGCGGCGCTGCGAACAGGTTGGGGATGCCGGTGCGATCCGACCAGAAGAGCAGCCACTGCTCGTCGGGCGACCAGGCGGGCGAGCCGCTCATGCCGGCGCCACCGCCCGTCTCCATCAGCACGCGCCCGAGCGTGTCCATCACGACGATGTCGGAGACGCCAGCGCGCCAGCGCGAGGCGGCGATGCGGTCCCCGCGCGGCGAGAAGCGCGGCATCGACCAGAGCGTGGTGCGGTCGAACCCGGAGAGCGTGCGTACCACGCGTGCATTCGCGTCCACGATGACGAGGCGGTTCGCCGCACCGTCGCCCTGCACTGCCACGATGCGCGCGCCGTCGCGCCGCACGTCCGGCTCGATGAGGCGCGCGCCGTCGGTGATGCGCGTTTCTGCGTCGTCGGCGATGATGGCGAGGTCGCTGAAGACGCGGAACCGGTCGACGTAGTCGAGGTCGGACGTGACGAGCATGCCGTCCTCCAGCCACGACGACGGCCCCGTGAAGTTGCGGCGGCGCGACCACACCTCCTCACCGGTGGCGGCATCGATGACGCGCGTGCGACCGGGGCTCCTCCAGTCCGCGGCGGCGTAGGCGATGTATGCGCCATCCGGCGAATACCTCGGATACGCGGCCTCGCCTGCGTGCGACGTGACAGCCTCGGACGCCGTCAGCGCCTGCACCCTGAGTTCCGCCGCGAGCGCGGTGTAGCGCTCGGTGAGCTCGGCCGACCAGTCGCGATACGCATCACGGAACGACATGCCGAGCGCATTGCGGCCCACGCCGCCGAACCACAGCGGTGGCGGGATGATCGCGCCGGCCGTGCTGCGCACGATGCGCGCGGACGCATCCGGCCCGAAGCGGCGCGCCAGGTAATCCATGAACAGCGAGCCGTAGATGTAGACGCGGGACCCGCCCGGCCAGCGCGGCGACGCGGACGTGAGGCGGTCGATGCTGTCGATCTCGTCCTCGAGAGCAGCGGTGCGCACCACCATCTCGTGGTAGCTGCCGTGCACGCGGCCGAGTCCCGTGACGGCGGACTCGACGCCGACGGCGAGGCCCTCGATGCTCCACACGGGTGTGGCGAGTGCGTTGAACACCGGCCACGGTGCGGGCACGCGCCCGAAGATCGCGCGCACCAGGCGTCCCAGGCCGCCGCTCACGTCCAGGTGGAAGATGTGGGCGAGCTCGTGTGTGACCACCAGCTCGATCCAGTCGCGGGAATACGCCAGCTCGAGCACGTCGGTGGGCGGGTGTGCGTAGATGACGATGCGGCTGGACGGGAACGGCGTCGCATAGCCGTTGCTGTAGTCGACGTTGTCCGCGATGACGATGTCGATCGAACCGCCCGGTGCATCGGCGACGAGCGTGACGAGCGC
>DATHUW010000039.1:0-10071 GCA_035461825.1 Gemmatimonadaceae bacterium | reverse complement strand
CTCCGAGCTCAAACACGGCCGCACGGAGAAGACCGAGGACGTGGTCAAGAAGGGCGACAAGGTGAAGGTCAAGCTGCTCGAGCGCGACGAGCGCGGACGGCTGCGCCTGTCGATGAAGGCGCTCGTGGAGCCGCCGGAGGGCATGGCGGCGAGCGAAGGCCGGGGTGATCGCCGCGGACCACGCTCCGAGGGCGGGGAGGAAGGCTCGGGTGAGCGCGTGGAGCGGGCGGCGGTGGCCAGCGGGCGCGGCGAAGGCGAAGGCGACGGCGGACGCCGGCCTCGCCGGGGCGGAGGACGCCCGCGGCGGTGACGGTGATGTCGCGGCGTTCCGACACGGGACTCCGCCGCACGCAGCTGCCTAACGGACTGACCGTACTCTCGGAGCACGTACCGGGAGTGCGGTCGGTGGCGTTCGGGGCCTGGGTGCGCGCGGCATCGATCCACGAGACGCCCGAGCGCATGGGCGTCTCGCACCTGCTCGAGCACATGGTGTTCAAGGGCACCGAACGGCGCAGCGCCCGTGAGATCGCCGTGGCGCTCGAGGCGCTCGGCGGCTCGCTCGATGCCTATACGGCGCGCGAGCACACCTCCTACCAGGCCCGGGTGCTCGATGAGCACCTCGCCATCGCGGCGGACGTGGTTGGCGACCTGGTGTTCCGGCCCGCGCTGCGCGACGCGGACCTCCGGCTCGAGCGGAAGGTCGTGCTCGAAGAGATCAGCATGGTCGAGGACACGCCCGACGACCTCGTGTTCGACCTGCACAACGAGGCCATGTGGGGCGCGCACCCCTACGGCTACTCGATCCTCGGGACTCGGGAGACCGTGGGTGCGCTGCGCGTGCACGACCTGCGCGATCTGCATGGGCGCGCCTACCACCCCCCACACCTCGTCGTCGCCGCCGCGGGCAACGTGGACCACGACCGCCTGCTCGACACGCTCGCCGAGACCGGCTGGGCCGACGTGCCGCGCGGTGAAACGACGCCGCTGGTGGATCCCCGCCCGTCGGTCACCACCGCCGGACATCGCCACATCGCGAGGGAGTCGGCGCAGACCCACGTGGTATTCGGGGCACCGACCATGCCGGTGGCGGATCCCCGGCGGTACGCGCTGCTGCTGGCGAGCACGGTGTTAGGCGGCGGGATGAGCTCGCGGTTGTTCCAGCGCGTGCGGGAGGAACTGGGCCTCGCGTACGCGGTCTACACGTATCAGTCGTTCCAGCGCCACACGGGAATGCACGGCGTCTACGTCGGCACGGCGCCGGAGACGGCCGACGCCGCCATGCAGGCGATCACGGACGAGCTCTCGCGTGTCACGGACGAGGGATTGACGTCGGAGGAGCTCACCGCGGGCAAGGGCCAGCTCAAGGGGCAGCTGACGCTCTCGATGGAGAGTGTGACCAACCGCATGTACCGCGCAGCGTCGGCCGAGCTGTACGACGAACCGTATCGCTCACTGGACGAGATCCTGGCGTTGATCGAGGCGGTCACGGACGAGGAGGTGCGCGCCGTCTCGCGCGAGTACCTCGACCCGGCCGTGCAGACGGTGTTGAGCCTCGGCCCGGCGTAGCCGGTCGGCGCCGCGCGGGGTTGCTCCGCCGCCGGCCGCCGGTACACTTCGTCCCGCGGCCGACGGCCGACCAGATAGCCAACCATTTTACCGACCTCTCGATGAAGATCGGCGTTCCGAAGGAGATAAAGACCAACGAGAACCGCATCGCGCTCGTCCCGGCGGGCGCCGAGGCGCTCGTCGCGACGGGGCACAGCGTGTACATCGAGCGCGGCGCGGGCGAGGGGAGCGGATTCCCGGACGAGTCCTACATCAAGGCCGGCGCGTCGATCCTGCCTGACGCGGATGCGGTGTGGGGCGAGTCGGACATGATCATGAAGGTCAAGGAGCCGATCGCCCCCGAGTGGAAGCGGATGCGAAAAGGGCAGACCATCTTCACCTACTTCCACTTCGCAGCCGACGAAGCGCTGACGACAGCGCACATCGACAGCGGGGCCACGTGCATTGCGTACGAGACCGTGGAGCTGCCGAGCCGGGAGCTGCCGCTACTGACGCCCATGAGCGAAGTGGCGGGCCGGATGGCCGTCCAGCAGGGGGCGAAGTACCTGGAGAAGCTGCACGGCGGTCGTGGCGTGCTGCTCGGCGGCGTTCCGGGGGTCGAACCGGGCAAGGTGGTGATCCTGGGTGGCGGTGTCGTGGGGACGAACGCGGCAAAGATGGCGGCGGGCCTGGGCGCGTCGGTCGTGATCATCGACCTGTCGCTCGAGCGGCTCCGCTACCTGTCCGATGTCATGCCGGCGAACGTCCGACTCATTCACTCGAACCGCCACACGATCCTCGAGCACATCGCGACGGCGGACCTGGTCGTGGGCGGCGTGCTGGTGCCGGGTGCCAAGGCGCCGCGACTGATCCGCCGTGAGGATCTCAAGACGATGCAGGACGGATCGGTCATCGTGGATGTCGCGATCGACCAGGGCGGCTGCGTGGAGACCATCAAGGCGACGACGCACGAGAACCCGGTCTACACGATCGACGGCGTGATTCACTACGGCGTGGCGAACATGCCGGGCGGCGTGCCACGCACGTCGACGCTCGCGCTCACGAACGCGACGCTTCCCTACGCGCTGCAGCTCGCGAACAAGGGATGGAAGCAGGCGCTCCGCGACAATGCGGCGCTCAAGAAGGGACTGAACATCGTGGACGGCGTCGTGACGTACCCGGCGGTGGCGGAGGCGTTCGGGCTGAAGTCGCAGCCCGCGGAGAAGTTCCTGGCCTGACGACTCGGACGGGAAACGGGAGTACGTCGATCGTGCAGCTCTCCTGCACGCGGCGATTCACGGCGCCCGGATCGGTGCGAACGGCGCGGAAGTGGGAAACGGGAGACGGGGCGTTTGCTGTTTCCCCTTGTGTTTAGCCGGCATTTCCGGGGAACGCGTCGCGGATCTTCAGGAGGATCGCGGCGGGGCGCTCAGGCGTCCTCGCCGGCCGGGGAAGCCGACGTCGGAGCTGGGCTCCGATTGTTATCGCGCGGAGCCGCGGAGCCGCAGAGGAACCTGATGGTAACGGTCTACCTGCTTCCCCCGAACGATCTGTGGCTCGCGGTTCCGCTGCAGGTACATCCCCACCGGGAAGCGGCCGATGTTCACACGGGCGGAGCCAGGACGGCGGACTGAGACAAACTTGCCGAGCCGATTCCTCCGCGCCCTTCGCGCGAGACCCGAGGGGTTGATGCGGCATCTCCGTTTGCTGCAGATGGTCCTCGCGTGAGCGCGCACCGCCTCCACGAAGCCGGAGGGATGGCGTCTTCCGACGAACCCGCGGCGCGGACTGGGCACGGTTATCCGCGGAATCCGCCGCTGGCGCTGTGCTACCACAAGGTGGAGCGGCGCCACGAGCTCGGCGTCACGCGCCTGTCGCCTCGGCGGTTCGCCAGGCAGATGGAGCGGCTGGCCCGCGCGGGCTGGCGCGCCATCGGCTTGGAGGACTGGTTGGCGAGCGTCCGCGGCGCCCGCCAGCCGGACGGGCGGGAGCTGGTCATCACGTTCGACGATGCCTATCGCGGGTTGCGCGACCACGCCTTTCCGGTGTTGGAGGACCTCGGCTGGCCGTCCCTCTGTTTCGTGATCACCGACTACGCGGGGCGGTTGAACCGCTGGGACGTGGCGTACGGCGGCCGGCGGTTCGCCCATCTCGCCTGGCGCGACATCCGGCGGTGGGAGGGCCGCGGCGTCTCGTTCGGGGCGCACACGGCGCGCCACCCGCGGCTCACCTGGGTGGCCTCGTCGGAGCTCGAGCGCGAGCTGCACGACGCTCGTCAGGCGCTGGCGGCGGGGTGCGACGAGCCGGCGACGGTCGTGAGCTATCCGTTCGGCGCCGCGGGCACCCGCGAGAAGCGCGCGGCCCGCGAAGCGGGGTACGAGGCCGGTGTCGTCCTGGCCGAGCGCTGGCGGGGCGATCCCTTCGCGATCCCCCGGCTTCCCGTCTACATCTGGTCCCCGCGGATGCCTGGGGCGGGTTGGATGCGACCCCTGGAATGGCGCTTCGCGCGCGCGGCCAACCGGTTCGCGGTGGGCACGACTCTCCTGCAACGGTCCGGGGCCGAGCCGATCGCCCGCCTGCCGAAGCAAACGAGCTGAGCGGCCGAGCCGTCCCGCCTTGCCGCCGCCTCACCGGTACGTGATCATCCATCCGTCCGGAACGCAGGCGGCGCCAACCGCCGGACCGGGCGCGGGTCCACCGGAGCCAACGGACGGAGTATGGTGCGGTCGGTGCGACTGCTGTTAGGAGGTGCCGCGGCGGTGGCCGCGATCATCGCGAGCGTGTCCGACGCACCCACACGAGCCGCCACCCCGGGCGGCCGCACGGCCGCCGACATCGAGACCCACGACAACTCCCAGTCGGCGGGCACGCTCTCGAAGGGCGTGCTGTCGGTCTCACTGGTCGCTGCCGAAGGCCGGTGGTTTCCCGAGGCGCGCGGCGGGCCCGCGCACGTGGTGTACGCGTTCGGCGAGTCGGGACGGCCGCTCCAGAATCCGGGTCCCCTCCTGCGTGTGCCGCTCGGAACCGAGATTCGCGCAACCGTTCGCAACGACATCGCCGAGCGCACCCTGACGGTTCACGGCCTCCACGACCGGCAGGGACCCGCGAGCCCCATCGCCATCGCGCCCGGCGACACGGCGCAGGTCCGGTTCCGCCTGACGACTCCCGGCACCTACCTCTACTGGGCGACGACACGGGACGCCCCAACGCTCGTCGAGCGGTTCGGACCGGATGGCCAGCTGGTCGGCGCCCTGGTCGTCGATCCACCCGAGGGCCCCGGGAATGATCGCGTGTTCGTCATCGGGATCAACGAGGATTCCGCTGCGGTGGCGTCGCAGCGTCATCTCCGCGCCGCCGTGGTGAACGGCCTCTCTTGGCCGCACGCGGCGATTCATACCGTGAGGCTCGGCGACACCGTGCGGATGCGATGGATCAACGCGTCGAGCCGGTTTCACCCGATGCACCTCCACGGCTTCTACTTCCACGTGGACAGCCGGGGCGACATCGCCGCCGACACGATCTACTCGCACGCAGGTCGTCGACTGGCGGTGACCGAAATGATGGCGCCCGGCTCGACCATGGCTCTCACCTGGGTCCCGGAGCGCGAGGGCAACTGGCTCCTGCACTGTCACGCGGCCGCGCACATGTCGTCAGAGCTGCGCGGCGGGCCACGCGCCAGTCACGACGCCGGACACGCGCCGAACCATGCGATGGATGTCATGTCGGGGCTCGTGACGGGGTGGCGCGTCATCGATGCTGGTGCGAACACACAGAGGTCGGACGCGGCCAATCCGCCGGCGCCGCGAAAGATCCGGCTCCTCGTGCAATCCTCGCCGCGCCGCTATGGCGATGCGCCCGCGCTGGGTTTCGTCGTCCAGACGGGTGCGGTACCCCCTCCGGTGGACTCGATCAGCATACCGGGGCCGCCCCTGGTGCTCACGCGCGACGAGCCAGTCGAGATCACCGTCGTGAACCGGCTCGACGAACCCACATCGGTGCACTGGCACGGCCTGGAGCTCGACAGCTACTTCGATGGTGTGTCCGGCTGGAGCGGAAGCCGCACGCGCATCTCGCCACCGGTGCCGGCGCGCGATTCGTTCGTCGTGCGGTTCACGCCGCCGCGCGCCGGCACCTTCATGTATCACTCGCACTTCGACGAGGAGCGGCAGCTCGCGTCCGGCCTGTACGGCCCGCTACTCGTTATGGAGCCCGGCCGGCGCTTCGATCCCGACGCAGACCGACCCTGGGTCCTGAGCCAGCAGCTGCCGGTGGTAGGGGGGGCCATCCTCCTCAACGGCGCATCGGCGCCGGTGGTGGATCTTGTGCGAGGACGGACCTACACGATTCGGCTCATCAACATCGCCCCGAGCATCCCGCTGACGTTCGCGTTGCTCGAGGACTCGGTGCCCGTCCGCTGGCGCGCGGTGGCGAAGGACGGCGCCGACCTGCCGTCGCACCAGGCGAAGGACCGACCGGCCCTCCTGCAGATCGGCGTGGGTGAGGCGTACGACTTCGTCTTCGTTCCGCCGCGGGCGGGTACCCTGCGGATCATCGCGCGCGGGCCGGCCGGGCCGATTCGGCTCACCGGTGAGGTTCGCGTTCGGGACTGAGGGGAGGGACCCGCCGACACGCGCGGCAGAACCAGGCGACTCCGGCCTTCGGAGGACCCCAAGCGTCAGGCGAAGTACTTGATGATGACGGGCATCAGCGATGGGTGCTTCACCATGGCGTGCGCGAAGATGCGCCCGAGCGTGCGCTTGCGCTCGGGAATGCGATTCACCGTCCGGGCGAGCCCGTCGAAGAATCCGTCGTCGAGCTTGTTGAGTGCTTCCTTCACGCGGTAGAACCGCACGTGGTCGTCGCCGAGGAGCGCCATCCACTCGTCGTGGTAGCGCCGGAGCCGGACCGCCGACGCGTCGCGGTCGCGCAGCGCCGCGGCGATCACGCGCGCGGCAATGCGTCCGGCCTTCATCGCGTTCACGATCCCGCCGCCTGACAACGGATTGATCATGTGCGCGCTGTCCCCGCAGAGCAGCGCGCCGTCGGTCACGGTGCGCTTGAGCGTCGTGTGCACGATCACGCCGCCCACCGTGTAGCCGGTGCGGGTACCCCGCGGATAGTAGCGCTCGAGATACGCGTCGAGGTACGCGCGCGCCGGCCGGCCGTCGGCATGCAGCGCGACGATGCCGAGCCCCACGTTCGCGACGCCGGCGCCCTTGGGGAACACCCAGGCGTAGCCGCCGGGCGCCACGCGCTCGCCGAAGTGCAGGTAGATCGCATCCGGATCGATGTCGATGCCGGCCACGACGTACTGGGCACAGCTCTCCATGTCGCGGGCCGGGACGCGCGTGTCGAGCCCGACCCATCGGCCGACCATCCCTTCGACTCCGTCGGCACCGACGAGGACGCGCGCGTCGACGGTCTCGGGGCCGCCGATGCCATCCACCGCTACCCGCCAGGTGTAGCCGCCTGAGCCACCGTCCAGCCGCTCGGCGCGAAGCGCTTCCGTGCCGGTGCGGATCTGCGCCCCCTCGGCCCCCGCCTGTGCGGCCAGCGCGCTCTCGAACCGCGTCCGGTCCAGTACGTAGCCCACGTCGCCCTCGGCCACGCGGACTTCGGTACCGTCAGGCGCGCGAAAGATGACGCGGGTAATGCGGCGCGCGATGAAGTCGCCGTCGGAGGGGGAGAGGAACTCGTGCAGCCCGGCGCTCCCGACCCCTTCTCCGCAGCGCACGGGCGCGCCGATCGCCCGATCACGCTCTACCAGGAGCACGTCCAGCCCCGGGTCGGCGCGGCGGAGCTCGCGAGCGGCGACCAGCCCCGCGGGACCGCCGCCCACGATTACGACATCGGCCCGGTGGATGGTCACGACGTCGGGAACCGGGATTCGGGAATCGGGAATCGGACGAGGGCACTTGATTCCCGATGGCCCATTCCCGATTCCCGACCGACCATCGCCAGCGCCCCCACGGGACACGGCGCCACGCACTTCCGACACCCCGTGCACGCTGCGTCGTCTATCAGGAGGCCATCGCGGCGCAGATGGATGGCGCCGGGTGGGCAGAGCGGCATGCACAAGCCGCAGACATCACAAAGTGCGGCGTCGACGATCGCGACTTCTGCGGAAGGTGCACGCGGCATCGCGCAGAGATATGCGTATGCGCTAGGTTGTGTCAAGACAACGCCTTGCTCGTCTTCTAGGCGGCCACTAGGTTTTCACCTCGACCAATACCCCGCCGTGGTGCTCTCGCCGCGATTCCCGGCGCGTTCCTGATGGAACGCTCGAACGACAAGCTGATGCGCTGGCCCTTCTGGAAGGTCGGGAAATCGCTGTTTCCCGCGAACGCGATCGCCGTCGACCTCGGCACGGCGAACACACTGATCTACGTGAAGGGCGAGGGCATCGTCCTGAACGAGCCGTCCGTCGTCGCCCTCGAGCGCGGGACGAACAAGATCAAGGGCGTGGGCCTCGAGGCCAAGCGGATGCTCGGGCGCACGCCCGAGAACGTCATTGCCGTGCGTCCCATGAAGGACGGCGTCATCGCCGACTTCGACGTCACCGAGAAGATGCTCCGCTATTTTCTCGAGACGATCATCGACAAGCACATCTTCAAGGTGAAGCCGCGGGTGATCGTCTGCGTCCCGTCAGGCATTACCGAGGTCGAGAAGCGCGCCGTCCGCGACTCGGCGTTAGGTGCCGGGGCAAAGGAGGTCTTCATGGTCGCCGAGCCGATGGCGGCGGCGATCGGCGTCGGGCTGCCGGTCGAGACGCCCACCGGCAACATGGTGATCGACATCGGCGGCGGCACCACCGAGATCGCCGTCATCGCCTTGTCAGGCATCGTCAGCGACACCTCCATCCGCACCGGTGGCGACGAGCTCGACACCGCGATCGTGCAGTTCATGCGGAAGAACTACAACCTGCTCATCGGCGAGCCCACCGCCGAGCAGATCAAGATCAACATTGGCTCGGCCGCACCGGTCGGCGAGGAGCGCGAGATGGAGGTCAAGGGCCGCGACCTCGTCTCCGGCATTCCCAAGACGGTGCGCGTGCACTCGAGCGAGATCCGCGAGGCGGTCCAGGAACCGATCCAGCAGATCGTGGACGCCGTCAGGCGCGCGCTCGAGATCACGCCGCCGGAGCTCGCGAGCGACATCGTCGACCGCGGCATCGTCATGACCGGTGGCGGCGCCCTCATTCGCGGTCTCGACCTGCTCCTCAGCCAGGAGACGAGCCTGCCCATCCACGTCGACGAGGACCCGCTGACCTGCGTCGTCCGCGGCACCGGCATCATCCTCGACGACGAGGAGAAGTACTGGTCGGTCCTCACCACCTGAGATCCCCGTGGCGCCTCCCGGACGCACGTCCACACGTCGCGACACGGTGGTGCTCGCCGCGTGCCTGACGCTGGGCATCGTCACGCGGGCCCTGCCGGATACGCTCAAGGAGCCGGTGGCGACCACGCTGCGCCGCACGGCGCTCGCGCCACTGGTTACGCTGCAGCGGGACGCGGAGCGCAGCCGCCGCGCCTGGCTCGATCGCAACGAAACGCTGCGCGCCGCCGACAGCATTGCCCTGCGCGCCATCGCCCTCGCCCCGGTGCAGCGGGAGAACGAGGAGCTCCGCCGCATGCTCGGACTCGGCGCCCGCCTCCGCTGGGGCTTCACCCCCGCCGAGGTGCTCCGCGGGCGCGGGATCGCCGAGGAGTTCACGATGATGCTCGCCGCGGGCTCGCGCGCCGGCATCCAGCCGTTCAGCCCCGTCGTCTCCCCGGACGGCCTGCTCGGCATGATCAAGACGGTCGATCCGACCATGAGCATCGCGATCCTGTGGTCGCACCCCGACTTCCGCGTGAGCGCCATGACCGAGGACGAGAGCGCCTACGGAATCGTGGCGGCACACCTGGAGGAAGAGGAGGGCCGCAACCTGCTCGAGCTGCGCGGCGTGCCCATGCGCAGCACGCTGGCACCGGGCACGGTGGTGTGGAGCTCCGGCGTCGGAGGCGTCTTTCCGCGCGGCATTCCCATCGGGACGATCATCGGTGAGCAGAAGAACCCGGCCGAGGTCTGGGCGCGTACCTACATCGTGAAGCCCGCGGTGAATCCCGCGCAGGTGGACGCGGTGATGGTCCTGCAGCCGGACCGCGGGGAAGACTCGCTCCGCAACGTCTGGGAAACGCCGCAGGACGTACAGCGCGCCGTGCGGCGCATCGTCGTGACGGGTGATTCGATCGCCCGTCGGCGCGCCGCCGACTCGGCCGCCGCGACGGCGCCGCCGCCTCCGGGACCGGCCCGCCAGCCGGCTCGGCCCGACTCCGCGCTCGTGCCGCGCGCGCGCCGTGCCCCTGCCGCGGACACCGCCCGTCCCGCGACTCCGCCTCCGGGGCGCACCGACACGGTCAGACCGCCGGATTCGGCGCGCACCGACACGGCCAGACCGCCGGCGCCGCCGCGGCCCGACACCGCCAGACCTCCGGCGGCGACCGGCACCGACTCCGCCGCCGCGAGGGCCGACACGGTGCAACG
>DATHUW010000038.1:0-7767 GCA_035461825.1 Gemmatimonadaceae bacterium | reverse complement strand
CACTACTCAGGACCCGCGCGAGCGGGGTCAGACCGTGCGTCCGGACCGCCCGCTCCGACGCCACGAGCAGCGCCGCCGCGCCATCGTTCAGGCCTGACGAGTTGCCGGCCGTCACCGAGCCCTTCCCATCCTTCCGAAACGCCGGCTTGAGCTTCGCCAGGCCCTCCGGCGTCGTGTCGGGACGGATGAACTCGTCGTGCTCGACGCGGATCGGCTCTCCCTTCCGCTGCGGAATCTCGACCGGTACGATCTCCGTCGCGAGCCGCCCGGAGGCGCGGGAGGCAGCCGCCTTGCGCTGCGACCGCGCGGCGAACGCATCCTGGTCCTTCCGCGAGACGCCGTACTGCTCCGCCACGTTCTCCGCCGTCTCGCCCATGGAGTCGGTGCCGTACAGCTGCTGCATCCGAGGATTCACGAAGCGCCAGCCCAGGCTCGTATCGAAGAGCTGCACGTCGCGTCCAAAGGCGGTGCTGCCCTTCGACATCACGAAGGGGGCGCGGGTCATGTTCTCCACGCCGCCCGCGACGTAGAGATCCCCTTCGCCGGCCCTGATCGCGCGCGCCGCCTGCGCGACCGCGCTCAGTCCCGAGGCGCACAGTCGGTTGACCGTCTCGCCAGGCACGGTGTGCGGAACCCCGGCCAGCAGCAGCGCCATGCGCGCCACGTTCCGGTTGTCCTCGCCGGCCTGGTTGGCGCAGCCGAGGATCACGTCGTCGAGCGCGGCGGGATCGAGATCCGGGTGCCGTGCCAGCAGCCTCGCCATGACGTGCGCCGCGAGATCGTCCGCGCGCACCGCGCTCAGCGCGCCCCCGAGAATGCCGATCGGCGTGCGGACGCCGTCCACGATGAATGCGTCCGTCATGCGGTCCCTTCCGGAAAATGCCGCTTCGGCGTGCGATACACCGTGCCGCGGAAATGGCCCACGATCACGTCGTCCTGGTTCACGACCGTCACCGAGCAGAACGCCAGCTTGTTCGTCGTGCTCTCTTCCACCGAGGTGGCCGTGAGCGTGTCGCCGGGCTTCACGGCCGCCGGGTAGCTGATCGTGCAGTCCATCGCGACGGAGATGAATCCGCCGGTGTTCGTCGAGAACGCGAGCGCGCTGTCGGCCAGCGAGAAGACGATGCCGCCGTGCGCGGTGCGAAAGCCGTTGATCATCTCATCCCGTACGGTCATCTGCACCACCGCGCGACCCGGCGCGATCTCCAGCAGGCGGATCCCGAGCCACCGCGAGAAGCCGTCCACCGCGAGCATCTTGTCGACGACGGCCCGGGCCAGGGCCTGCTCGTCAGGCGTCGCCGCGCTCACGCGAGCAGCCTCCCGCCGCCGCGCGCAACCCGCCGCAGATGCGCGCTCGGCCGGTAGCGGTCCTCGCCGTACTCCTCGTGGAGTGCGATCAGCCTGGCGAGGATCTCGTCGGCTCCGATCGCATCGCCCCAGGCAAGCAGGCCCCTGGGATAGTTCACGCCCTTCGTCATCGCCAGCTCGATGTCCTGCGGCGTCGCCACCCGCAGATGCACCGCCTCGGCCGCCTCGTTCACGAGCATCGCCAGAATCCGGTCGACGATTGCCCCGCCGACGGTCTCATCGGTCGTGGGCTCCGGCTTTGCCGCACCGTCCCGATAGTCGTAGAACCCGCGCCCGCTCTTGCGGCCGAGCAGTCCGGCCTCGACGAGGCGCTGCTGGAGCAGCGCGGGACGGTACCGCGGATCGTAGAACATCGCGGCGAACACCGACGACGAGACCGCGAAGTTCACGTCGAGCCCGATGAAGTCCATCAGCTCGAACGGCCCCATGCGGAATCCGCCGAGCTCGCGCATCGCCCAATCGATGGTCGCGAAGTCGGCGATCCCTTCCTCGTGGATGCGCAGCGCCTCGCCGTAGAACGGTCGGGCGATGCGATTGACGATGAACCCCGGCGTGTCCGCGGCGATCACCGTCGTCTTGCCCCAGCGGTCGACCGTCGCGCGGACGGCGCTCGTCAGGTGCGGATCGGTGGTGATGGCCGGCACGATCTCGACGAGCGGCATGACCGGCGCCGGGTTGAAGAAGTGAATCCCGATCACCCGCGCCGTGCGCTCGCACGCCGACGCGATCGCCGCGATCGACAGCGATGAGGTGTTGGAGGCGAGCACCGTGTCGGGCTGCACGATCGCCTCGAGCGACCGGAACAGCGCCTGCTTGACGCCCAGGTCCTCGACCACCGCCTCGATCACGATCTCGCAGGGGGCGAGCGCTTGAAGCGACGCCGCGTCCGCCCCCTCCACGTAGCGGATCCGGGAGCCCGCGGCCCCGGCCTCGTCCCTCGTCAGGCGCCCCTTCTCGACCTCGCGCGTGAGCGCCCGGTCGTGGCCGTTGCGCGCCCTGGCAATCGCCTGCGGCTCCGCGTCGGCGAGGATGACGGCGTGCCCGTGGAGGGCAGCCACCTGCGCGATGCCCGAGCCCATCGCTCCTGCCCCGACGACGCCGATCGCGCCGCCCTGCGCCGACCCGCCCACGTCAGGCGCCCCGATACACCGGCTTCCGCTTCTCCAGGAAGGCCCGCACCCCTTCCGCGTAGTCCGCGGTGCGCCCCGCCTCCTGCATCGCATCGGCCTCGACATCGAGCTGCGCATCGAGATCGTTGGCGAACGACCGGTTCATCGCCCGCTTCGTCAGGCCGAAGCCGCGCGTCGCCTGAGCGGCGAGCGACTTCGTGAGCGACTTCGCGGTGTCCAGGAGCACGGCGAGCGGCACCACGTCCCAGATGAGCCCCCATTCCTTCGCCTTCGTCGCCGAGATCTTCTCGCCGAGGAAGAACATCCCGGTGGCGCGCTGCGGGCCCACGAGGCGAGGGACGAAGAAGGTCCCGCTGGTGTCGGGGATCAGGCCGAGTTTCGCGAAGCTCTCGATGAAGCTCGCCTCCTCGGCCGCGACCGTGAGGTCGCAGGCGAACGCGAGATTGGCGCCCGCGCCCGCAGCCACGCCGTTCACCGCGCAGACGACCGGCTTCTCGAGGTAGCGGATCGCGCGAATGATCGGGTTGTAATTGTTCCGGACGATCTCGCTGATGTCCGGCATCGGCCCGTCGCCCTGCGGAAGCGCCTCCGAGAGATCCTGTCCTGCGCAGAACCCGCGGCCCGCCCCCGTGAGCAGCACCGCGCGCACGCCTGGCTCGTCGCCCGCATACCTGAGTGCGCCCTGAAGCTCCCGCGCCATCTCCGTGTGGAAGCTGTTCAACACGTCCGGGCGATTGAGAGTCACGATGAGAACGCCCTCGGCCGACTCGACCGCAATGTGCCTGTAGGTCATGGCTCCGAAGATAATTCCGGGAGGCGGAGTCCGGGGGGCTGCGGCTCGACCTGGGGGTTGGGTGAGGCCACCGAAGCGACGGACTGACGACGCCTCGGAGCGAGCCGGAACTGCGTGAGTGGCGCATCATCTGCTCACTTCGCCTCGGCGGGCCAGAAAGGCGCTGCAACGATTCCCACACACTCCGGCACCATGGTCATCGCACTGGAGCTGTTCGCCATCCTCCTGCTGCTCATCGCGAACGGCGCGTTCGCCATGTCGGAGATCGCCGTGGTCACGGCACGCTCGACGCGGCTGGACGCGAGGGCGGAGCGCGGCGACCAGCGGGCGAGGGCCGCCGCGGAGCTGAAGGACGAGCCGACCGAGTTCCTTTCCGCGGTCCAGATCGGCATCTCGCTGGTCGGCATCCTCGCCGGCGCCTTCGGCGGCGCGCGGATCGCCGGCCGACTGGCGGTGCCGCTCTCGCGTCTCGAATGGCTCGCGCCGTACGCCGACATCATCTCCTTCGTGCTGGTCGTCGGCGCCGTGACGTACCTCTCGCTCGTCATCGGCGAGCTGGTCCCGAAGCAGATCGCGCTGTCGGATCCGGAGAAAGTCGCGAGCGTCGTCGCACGGCCGATGCAGCGACTCGCCACGCTGGCTCGTCCCCTCGTCGCTCTGCTCACGGCATCGACGAACGCGGTCTCGCGGCTCCTCGGCGTCGCCCCTCCGGGTGAGCCGGAGGTGACGGAGCAGGACATCCGCGCGTTGATCGCGCAGGGCGCCCGCGCCGGCGTGCTGCACGAGACCGAGGAGGACATCCTCGAGCGGGTGTTCTACGTGGGTGATCGTCAGGTTCGGGCCGTGATGACGCCGCGCCCCGACGTCGACTGGATCGAGACGACCGCGGCCGTCGCCGACGTTCGTCAGGCAATGTCGGCGCGCTCGCATTCCCGACTGCTCGTATGCGAGGGAGACATCGACCACGTCCGCGGCGTCGTACGGGCCAGCGATCTGCTGAACCAGTGTCTGGACGGGATGCCGCTCGATCTCGAGCCGCTGCTCCGGCACCCGCACTTCGTGCCGATGAGCATGCCCGTGCTCCAGCTGTTGCAGCGGTTCGGGCAGTCGGAGGTCCAGATGGCGATTGCGCTGGACGAGTTCGGCTCGGTGCAGGGCGTGATCACGCTCGACGACATCCTCCGGGATCTCGTGGCGGACGTGCCCGGGCTCGCGGCCGGCCGGGCGGCCGATGTCGTGCGGCGCGACGACGGGTCGTGGCTCGTCGATGGGACCGTGCAGATCGAAGACGTGGAGCATGCGATCGGGGACAAGCTGCTCCCGGTGAGGCGCGCGCGCGGCAGCCGGACACTCGGCGGACTGATCCTCGAGCGCCTCGGCCGCGTGCCGGCCGTCGGCGAGTCCGTGGATCTCGACCGGTGGCGACTGGAGGTCGTCGACCTGGATGGCCGTCGGGTAGACCGGATTCTCGTGGAGCCCCTGGCGACTCCGACCGACGAGAGCGAGCCGGGGCTGCAATGACCGGCGCCCTCGCGCTCGCGACCGCGAGGGTGACATTTTTCAACCATGGCTTCCACATCCCGGCCGGCTCGTCCCGGTAAGGCGAAGCGCAACCCCACGGGGTCGCGCGCGGAAGGCGGCGTCCGCGAGGGATTCGACTGGCGGCGGATCGTCTACAACATCCTCTGCTCGCGCGCGCTCGACGATGTCGAAGAGACGACCAATCGCAACCGCGCCACCGTACCGAAGGAGCATCTGGTCCTCTACCAGTTCTCCGCGCGCGGCCACGATGTGGCCCAGGTCATCCTGGGGTCGCTGATCGACGGCCGGCACGACGCGGCGGGCGCGTACTACCGGTCGCGTCCGTTCCTACTCACCCTCGGACTGACGCTCGAGGACGCGCTCGGCAGCCCGCTCGGTCGGGCGGGCGGGTTCAGCGATGGCCGCGACATCGGCGTGGTGTGCAACCTCCCGAACCGGGATGGACCTCTCGTGCTGCCGATGTCGGGCGACGTGGGCTCGCAGTACACGCCCACGGCGGGCTGGGCGCAGGCGATCACGTACCACCACGGCGTGCTGGGAGACGACGAGTGGCGCGGCTCCATCGGGGTCGCGCTCGGCGGGGAGGGCTCGGTGGCCACGAACGGGTTCTGGTCGGCCCTGACGATGGCGACCACCCTGAAGCTGCCAATGCTCTTCTACGTCGAGGACAATGGGCTCGGCATCTCGGTGACGGGCGACATGCAGACGCCGGGCGGCAACATCGCGCGCAACCTGGCGTCGTTCGGCAACCTGTTCGTGCGCGATGGCGACGGCACGGACCCGCACGAGGCGTCGGGGCTGCTGTCGGAGGCGGTGGCACACGTGCGCTCCGGCACGGGCCCGGCGCTGGTGCGCCTGACGATGCCCCGGCTGTGCAGCCACTCCGGACCGGACAACCAGCGTGGGTATCGGACCGAGGCCGAGATCGCCGCCGACGCCGAGCGGGACCCGCTGCCGCGCCTGAAGTCGTACCTGATACCCGCGTTGCTCTCGCCTGACGAGTGGGCGGACATCGAGCGCGAGGTCGAGCGGGACGTGGGCGAGGCGCTGACCGCCGCGCGCGCCCGGCCCACGCCCGACCCGGCCGGCGTCGGGCGGCACGTGTACGCGGAGGAGTCGTCAGGCACGCCCGAAGCGTTGGGCGGCATGTCTCGCGCGGAACGCGAGGCGCTCGGTGGCACCGACGAACCCGCGGCGGAGGGGGAGCTGCTCCGCTTCGCGGAGGCCGTGCGCCGCACGCTGCGCCGCGAGCTGGAGGTGAATCCGAAGGTGGTCGTGTTCGGCGAGGACGTGGGCCGCAAGGGGGGCATGCACCTGGTGACCGAGGGTCTCCAGAAGGAGTTCGGCCCGGAGCGCGTGTTCGACACGAGCCTCAGCGAGGAGGGGATCATCGGCCGGGCGGTGGGGATGGCGATCAGCGGCATGGTGCCGGTGGCCGAGATCCAGTTCCGGAAGTACGCGGACCCCGCGACGGAGCAGCTCAACAACTGCGGCACGATGCGGTGGCGCACGGCCAACCGGTTCGCGGCGCCAATCGTCGTCAGGATGCCCGGCGGCTACGGCAAGGACGTGGGCGACCCGTGGCACAGCCTGAGCGACGAGGTGCGATTCGCCCACGCCTACGGGTGGCAGGTGGCGATCCCCAGCAACTCGGCCGACGCGGTGGGGCTGCTGCGGTCGGCCATGCGGAGCCCGAATCCGTCGATCTTCTTCGAGCACCGGTCGCTGCTCATGACCGGCGATGGGAGCGCCCGCTACCCCGGCGACGACTTCGTGCTGCCCTTCGGCCGCGCGCGCATCGTCAGGGAGGGGACGGACGTGACGCTGGTGACCTGGGGTGCGATGGTGCACCGCTGCGTGCCCGCGGCGTCAGGGTTTGGGAAACGTGTGGAGGTGATCGACCTGCGTACGGTGGCGCCCTGGGATCGCCAGGCGGTCCTGATCTCGGTGAAAAAGACGGGCCGCTGCCTCATCGTGCACGAGGACAACCGGACGGCCGGATTCGGCGCGGAGATCGCGGGCACGGTCGCATCGGAGGCGTTCTGGTTCCTGGATGCCCCGGTGGAGCGCATCGCGCCGAACGACGTTCCGATGCCCTATCATCCGGTGCTGCTGGAGGCGGTGTTGCCGGGGGTAGAGGAGATCGCGACGCGGATCGAGGCGCTGCTCTCGGTCTGACCTGCCACCGGGCTGGGCGGTGGTGCGCGCACCCGTGCACACCGCCCATAGCGAGCGATTCGGCCCGGCGACAGGCCACCTCACGCGCACGGATGGTTGCCGACGCGTTCGGCGCGAATCGCCTGATCCTCACCGGTTACATCCGGGACGCGCCGACCGTCCTATCCACGGAACGCCGGCTTTACGCCGGGATGCTCCTGCCGTACGGTCCCCGCGCCAGTCCCTATGCACCCGAACCGGTGGCGTAGCGCCAGACAGCTCGTCGCGCCGTTGTCGGTAGCCTCGCTAGGTCTCGCCGGCGCATTCGCGCTCGGCGGGTGCGTCGGGCGTGCCGGAGCGTCCAGCGCCACGTCGGCAGACACGCTCTACATTGGCGTTGCCGCCGCGCACACCACCGGCGCGCAGTACTTCCGGGGCGTGCAACTCGCGGTCGACCGGCTGAACGCGGAGCGGGGGACAGGGCGGCCGCCGTTCGGGATGCGCAAGGCTCCGGAACGGCAGGAGACGCAGGTGGCGGTTGCCGCGTTCTTCCGCGATGCCCCCGAGGTCATCGGCGTGGTCGGGCACACCGGCAGCGCGCAGACCCTCGAGGCATCGCCGATCTATGCCGACGTCGAGCACGGCGGCAAGCGCGCCGTCATCGCCATAACGCCGACGGCCACCAACCCCGCCGTGACGCGGGAGGGGGGCTGGGTCTATCGCGTGTGCCCGACCGATACCGATGGAGCGCGGGCGCGCGCCCGCTACGCGGCCGAT
>DATHUW010000037.1:0-45788 GCA_035461825.1 Gemmatimonadaceae bacterium | reverse complement strand
GTTCGTCATCCTGGTGGTGCTCCACTACACGCTGCGGCCGATGCTGGCCTGGCGCGCGGAGCCGGACTTTCTGTTGATCGCGACGCTGCTGGTGGCGATCCGGGTGCGCCCCGGCGCCGCCGCGGTGTTAGGTTTCGCATTGGGACTCGTGTCCGACTCGCTGACGGTGCACGCCTTCGGGGCGGGCGCGCTGGCAATGGCGGTGATCGCCTACGCCGCGTCGTGGCTCAAGGCGGTATTCTTCGCCGACAACATGGCGCTCAACGCGTTCTTCTTCTTCGTCGGCAAGTGGGCGTTCAACACGCTCTTCCTGCTGGCGGAACACCGCTTCACGGGCGGTGAACTGGTGGAGCAGATCTTCGTCTGGTCGGTGCTGTCGGCGGCGGTCACGGCCTTCGTCGGCCTCGCGATCCTGCTGATCCTCCGCCCGATCCTGCGGCCCACACGCTCATGAGCTTTCACCCGAACGACATGGCCCGCCGCGCCCGCGGCGCCACCGCCGCATTGGCGATCGTTTTCGGCATCTTCCTGAGCGCGTTCTTCCGCACGCAGGTGCTGCACAATTCGCAGTATGCGCTGCGCTCCGAGGAGAATCGGCTCAGCGAGGTGCCAATTCCGGCGCCGCGCGCGGTGATCTACGACCGCAAGGGGTTGATCATCGCCGAGAACGTGCCGGGCTATTCGGTCTCGATCCTCAGCCCGAGCGAGGACTCGCTGCGCGCGTCCCTCGCGCGCCTGTCCAGGCTCGTGCAGCTCGATTCATCGAGCATCGAGTCGGCCGCGCGCCGCTTCCAGCGCGCGCAGAATCGCCCGACGGTCGTGTTCTCGGACGCGTCGTTCGACCTGATCTCGGTGCTCGAGGAGCACCGCGTCGATTTTCCCGACCTGATCATTCAGTCCGCGCCCAAGCGCGTGTACCCGGACGGCCCCGCCGTCGCCGCGTTCGTCGGCTATACGGCCGAGATCACCGAACAGGAGCTCGCGAAGCCGGAGTTCGACGCGTACAAGGCGGGACAGCAGGTCGGGAAGGCGGGGCTCGAGCGGCAGTACGAGGCGCTGCTTCGCGGGCAGGAGGGGAAGCGGTTCGTCGAGGTCGACGCGCGCGGCCGCGTCGTGCGCGAGGCGGGCGCGCGGGAAGAGCTGGCCCCTCGGCAGCCACCTCCGCTCTACACGAACATCGACCTCGAGTTGCAGCGGTTCGTGGCGTCGATGTTCGGCGACAGCATCCAAGGCGGGCTCATCGCGCTCGAACCGCGCACGGGCGAGGTGCTCGCCATGCACAGCGCGCCCAGCTACGATCCGAACCGGTTCATCGGGGTCATTCCGCAGTCGTACTGGAACGAGCTGATGACCGATCCGCGGCGGCCGCTCTACAACAAGGTGCTGCAGGGCAGGTACGCGCCCGCCTCGACGTTCAAGCTGGCGACGGCCGCGATCGGCCTCGAGAACGGTGTGGTCACCCTCGATTCGCACATGCCGGTGCCGTGCACCGGCGGCTATCTGTACGGCAACCGCTACTTCCGATGCTGGAATCGGCAGGGCCACGGCGACCTGCCGTTGTCGCGGGCGATCGCGGTCTCGTGCAACGTCTACTTCTACCAGCTCGGCCTGAAACTCGGGCTCGCGCGGCTGCTCGCGGGCGGTGTGCAGATGGGATTCGGTGAACGGTCGGGGATCGACCTCCCGAACGAGATTCGTTCGACGTTCCCCGACGCCGTCGAGTACTACAACCAGCGATACGGCCCGCGCGGCTGGAGCAGCGCCGTCATCCTGAATCTCGCCATCGGCCAGGGCGAGAACCAGCAGACGGTGGCCAACGTCGCGCGCTTCTACTCCGCGCTGGCAACGGACGGACACGCGGCGACGCCGCACATGGTGCGCGGAAACCCCGACCGGGTGCAGATCCTCCGACTGTCGGAGCGTCAGGCGGCCGGGTTGCGGGCGGCGATGTCGGAGGTCGTGAGCGCCCGTGGCACGGCGGGCAGCGCGGCGATCGAGGGCGTGGTGCTCGCCGGCAAGACCGGCACGGCGCAGAACTCCGCGGATCGCAGTCGGGATCACGCCTGGTTCGCGGGGTTCGCTCCGGCCGAGGATCCGAAGATCGTCATCGCCGTGATGATCGAGTTCGGCGAGCACGGGTACACGGCGGCACGGATGGCGTCGCGCGCCGTCTCGTTCTACCTGAAGGCCGCCACCGCCGAGCTCGCGAACACCGACGGTTAGGCAGTGATCCGCCGGTACATTGCCGACACGCCGCTCATCGGCGTCTCGCTGTTGCTCGCCGCATTCGGCGTGGCAATGGTGTACTCGGCGGGACAGACCGACGTGCCCACCGTCGCGACGCACGCCTGGCGCAGCCAGCTCGTGTGGATCGCCCTCGGCATCACGGCGGCATTCATCGTGAGCCGCGCGAGCGTGCGGTTCGTCGAGTGGGTCACGGTGCCGGTGTACGTCCTCAGCATCACCCTGCTCGTCGTGACGCTGCTGTTCGGGACGGGGGCCGGCACCGCCGCGAGCGTCAAGGGCTGGCTCACGATCGGCGGCGTACGACTCGGACAACCCGCGGAGCTCGCGAAGCTCACGGTGGTGCTCATGCTCGCGCGCGTGCTCGCCGCGCGTCGGGAGCCGGTGCTCTCGCTGCTCGACCTCTGGAAGCCCGCACTGGTCGTTGGCGTGCCGTGGGTGCTCATCATGGCGCAGCCGGACCTCGGAACCGGCATCGCGTTCATCGGCATCTTCTTCGGCATGCTCTTCTGGTCGGGCGTGCGCCTGCCACTGCTGATCCTCATTGCGAGCCCGGCGTTGAGTCTGATCCTCGCCTTCAGCTCCTGGTACTGGGGCGCGTGGTTTCTGCTGCTCCTCGCGCTGGTGATCTGGTACCGGCCGTATCTGGTCGAGGGGATCGTCATCGTCATGGCCAACCTCGCCACTGGCGTGGTGGCACCGCTGCTCTGGGGCACGCTCGCGCCCTATCAACGGAACCGGCTTCTGGTGTTCCTCGATCCGAGCATCGATCCGCGCCACACCGGCTGGCACGTGATCCAGTCGCAGGTCGCCATCGGCTCCGGCGGATGGTTCGGCAAGGGGTTCACGCTCGGCACGCAGAAGCGGCTCGCATTCCTGCCGGCGCAGCATACGGACTTCATCTTCTCGGTGGTGGGCGAGGAACTGGGGTTCATCGGGGTGACGCTCGCGCTGAGTCTCTTTGCGGCGCTGCTCGTGCGCGCGGTCCAGATTGCGGGACGCGCGAACGACTCGTTCAGCAGCCTGGTCGCCTTCGGCCTGGCGACCGGATGGCTGGTGCACATCATCGTGAACATCGGGATGACGCTGAACCTGATGCCGATCACCGGCATTCCGCTGCCGTTCTTCAGCTACGGCGGCTCGTTCATGCTGGCGAGCTTCCTGGCCGTGGGCCTGCTGTTGAGGATCTCGAGCGAGGGACGGGGGATAGGGAGAGGGATGCGGGGATAGGAGCCAGGAGCTAGGAGCTAGGACCTAGGGGTGGAATTGGGCGTGCGCCTGCGGCGCTCCGCCCCTTTCTTCCTGCACGCGCGCTGGCGTTCATCGACCGTACCTCTCCAACCTGCGACCGGCCGACGTTCGAGGAGGGGCGGAGCTCCGTGCAATTCCCAAGCTCCTAGCTCCTAGATCCTAGCTCCCTTTCAACGCCCCTAGTCTCCCGGCCCCCGCTCCCCCACATTTCGCCGCCATGGCTTGGTTCCGGAAGGAAAAGAAGCCGCGGCAGCCCCGGCGCGAGCGGCTCGAGATACCAGCGGATGCGTGGGAGAAGTGCGAGGCCTGTGGCCACACCGACATCCGCCAGAACTTCGAGAAGAACCTCAACGTCTGCCCGGTATGCGATTACCATCGGCGCATCCGCGCGGATGAGTACGTCGCGATCCTCCTCGACGAAGGGTCGTGGCAGGAGCTCGAGACGCGCCTCAAGTCCACCGATCCGCTCGGCTTCCCGGACTACCCGACGCGGCTCAACCGCGCGATCGCGAACACCGGGGCCGGAGACGCCGTGCTCGCCGCGGCGGGATCGATCGGCGGCCTGCCGCTCAACGTCGCCGTCATGGACTTCGCCTTCATGGGCGGCTCCATGGGATCCGTAGTCGGCGAGAAGATCGCCCGCCTCGGCCAGCGATCGCTCGAGCGCAAGCATCCACTGGTCATCGTGTCGGCGTCAGGCGGCGCGCGCATGCAGGAGGGCGTGCTCTCGCTCATGCAGATGGCGAAGACCGCCGCGATCCTCTCGCAGCTCGCCGAACGACGGATCCCCTTCATCTCGATCCTGTCGAATCCGACGACCGGCGGCGTGAGCGCGAGCTTCGCCATGCTCGGCGATGCCATCCTCGCGGAGCCCGGCGCGGTGATCGGATTCGCCGGGCCACGGGTGATCAAGCAGACGATCGGCCAGGATCTGCCGGAGGGATTTCAGACCGCCGAGTTCCTGCTGGAACACGGGATGCTCGACGGGGTGGTGCACCGGCGCGATCTCAAGGGCACGGTGGAACAGTTGCTCCGCCACATGGGCGGGCAGCCGGCCGGCGCGGGGTGGGTGTCAGCCTGACGAGTTACGAGCGGGCGCTGGCCGGCCTGTTCGCGCGAACCACCGGCGTCTGGAAGTTCGGCCTCGAGCGCACGCTCGCGCTGCTGCACCGGCTGGGCGACCCGCAGCGCGACTTCCCGATCTACCACGTCGCCGGCACCAACGGCAAGGGAAGCGTCGTCGCGAATCTCGACGCGTTCCTGCGCGGAGGGGGCTGGCGCGTCGCGCGCTACACCTCGCCGCATCTCGTCGATTTCCGCGAACGGATCGTGGTCGATGGCGCCGCCGTCGATCGCGACTGGATCGTCGACTGGATCGCGAAGTGGACACCCGAGGTCGAGCGCCTCGGCGCCACGTTCTTCGAGGCCACGACGGCGATGGCCTTCGAGTACTTCGCCGCGAGCGGCGCCGATGTCGCGGTGGTCGAGGTGGGACTCGGCGGACGTACCGATGCCACCAACGTGGTCACGCCGCTGGTTGCCGGCGTCACGTCGATCGGCCTGGATCATACCGAGTACCTCGGCACGACGGTGGAGCAGATCGCGGCCGAGAAGGCGGGCATCTTCAAGCCGGGTCGTCCGGCGATCATCGGCGAACGCGATCCCTCGCTCGCGCACGTGCTCGTCGATCGCGCCCGAGCCGTCGACGCCACGCCGATTCGCGCACTCGTCAGCGAGGAACGGCTGCGTGACATCGACGTGCGCGCGAGCGGGACGAGCTTCACGATCGAGCGAGGAGATCGAACCCTACCGTTCCACACGCCGCTCGTCGGCGCGCACCAGGCGGCGAACGCATCGCTCGCGCTGGCCATGATCGAAGCCGGCGGGGATCCGTTCGCGCGGGTCCTGGATCGGGCAGCGGAGCTGCTCGATGGGGTGCGCCTGCCGGGTCGGTTCGAGCAGCGGGGACGTTTCATCTTCGACGTCGCGCACAATCCGGCTGGCACCACGGTCCTGTCGGAGACGCTGGAGCTCGTGCGGCCGCCGCGTCCGATTCACGCGTTGCTGGCCGTGCTGGCCGACAAGGACTGGCGCGCGATGATGGGCATGCTGGCCGCCCACGTCGACGCGTTCATCCTGACGATGCCTCCGACGGCGCCCGTTGGCCGCGCGTGGCCGCTCGACCAGGCGGCCCGCTACGCGACGACGCTTGGGAAGCCGGTGATCTGCGAGCCCGACTTCGACCGCGCGCTGGAACGTGCCTCGCACGCGGCGACGACGCTCGTGACCGGCTCCTTCCACACGGTCGGCGACGCGATGGCGCGCTTGCAGCATGATCCGCTGGCCGGGTAGTTTGTTCCAATGGTATTCCGAGCCCTTCCAGGTTTCCGCGACTTCTACCCAACCGAGCTCGCGGAGCGAGCGCATATCTTCGCGGCCTGGAGGACGGTCGCGCGGCGGTTCGGGTTCCACGAGTATGACGGCCCGCCGCTCGAGCCGCTCGAGCTGTACACGGCCAAGAGCGGTGACGAGATCGTCGGCCAGCTCTACAGCTTCGACGACAAGGGCGGTCGGGCGGTCGCGCTGCGGCCGGAGATGACGCCGACCTTCGCCCGCATGGTCGCCGCGCGGGCGAATGCGCTCCCGAAGCCCATCCGCTGGTTCTCGATCCCGCAGCTGTACCGCTACGAGCGGCAGCAGCGCGGCCGATTGCGCGAGCACTTCCAACTGAACGTCGACATCGTGGGGGAGGCCGGTGTCAGCGCGGATGCGGAGCTGCTCGCCGTCGCGATCGAGGTGATGCGGGCACTCGGACTGACGGCGCACGATGTGCGGGCGCGCGTCTCCGACCGCCGGCTGCTGCAGGCGGTGTTGCGCGCGATCGGCATCGAGGATGGGCAGATGCCGGCGGTGTTCGCGGCCGCCGACAAGCTGGGCCGCGAGCCGCGCCCCTCGCTCGAGGAGAAGCTGCGGGCCGCCGGGATCGCGCAGGAGCGGATGGGCGCCGTGTTCGACGCGCTCGCGACGGACGAGCTCGAGACGCTGCGGCACACGTACGGCACGGACCCCGCGGTCGCGGGTGCCCTCGACCGCCTGACGACGTACATGTCGTACGTCCACGCGCTCGGCATCGGCGATTTCGTGCGGCTCGACCTGTCGATCGTGCGCGGGCTCGCGTACTACACGGGCATCGTCTTCGAGCTGTTCGACGCCCAGGGCAGCATGCGCGCCATCTGCGGCGGTGGCCGGTACGACACGCTGCTCGCCGCGTTAGGTGAGGTGGACCTGCCGGCGCTGGGATTCGGGATGGGCGACGTGGTGCTCGGCGAGCTGCTGCGCGAGCGGGGGCTGCTCGCCGGCGCGGAGGTCGCGCTGGACTACTGGGTCGCCGGCACGGACGACGTCCCGATGGCCCGGGTGATGTGCGTCGCCGCCGAGCTGCGGCGGCGCGGGCTCAAGGTGGAGTACGCGCTGCACCCGCAGAAGCTCGGCAACCAGCTCAAGGCGGCGACCAAGGCCCACGCGATCAAGGCGTGCATCCTCCATCCCGGGGGCGGCGCCGTCGTCAAGCGGCTGAGCGATGGCAGCGAGCAGTCGGTGGACGTGGACGCGTTTCTCGATCACGCCGAGGCGCTGCACGATCCGGTGCGGCACGCACACGTCGTGGACCCGCATGATCCGTGGATGTTCGATGACGAGGAGCCGGCGGAGCCCGGACTGATCGATGGCTGACGACAAGAAGCTGACTCCCCGCGCCGAGGACTTCAGCGCGTGGTACAACGAAGTCGTGCTCCGCGCGGAGCTGGCCGACTACTCGCCCGTGCGCGGGTGCATGGTGATCCGTCCGGACGGCTACGGCATCTGGGAGCGGATGCAGCGCGCGCTCGACGACATGTTCAAGGCGACGGGCCATCGCAACGCGTACTTCCCGCTCTTCATCCCGGAGAGCTTCCTGCGCAAGGAGGCGCAGCACGTCGAGGGGTTCGCGCCGGAAACGGCGGTGGTGACGCACGGCGGCGGCAAGCTGCTGGAGGAGCCACTCGTCGTGCGCCCCACATCGGAGACGATCATCTACGCCATGTTCGCCAAGTGGGTGCAGAGCTACCGTGACCTGCCCATTCTGATGAACCAGTGGGCGAACGTGGTGCGGTGGGAGATGCGCACGCGGCTGTTCCTGCGGACGATGGAGTTCCTCTGGCAGGAGGGGCACACGGCACACGCCACGGAGGACGAGGCGGAAGAGGAAGCGCGGCGCATGCTGGGCGTGTACCGCGACTTCATGGAAGGCTGGATGTCCATGCCGGTGATCACCGGGCAGAAAACCGACGCGGAGCGGTTCGCGGGGGCGGTCCGCACCTACGCGTGCGAGGCGATGATGCAGGACAACAAGGCCTTGCAGGCCAGTACGTCGCACTTCCTCGGACAGAACTTCGCCCGCGCGTTCGACCTGACGTTCCAGGCGGAATCCGGGGCCACCGAATACGCCTGGAACACGAGCTGGGGCGCGTCGACCCGGCTGATCGGCGGTCTGGTCATGACCCACGGCGACGACAACGGACTCCGCATCCCCCCGCTGCTCGCGCCCATCGAGTGCGTGATCATCCCCATCTGGCGCACCGACGCCGAGCGCGCGACGGTGCTGGAGGCGGCGGAGCGGCTGGAGCGGAATCTGTCCGATTGGGAGCGGCGCGATCCCAACGCCCTGCGGGTCACGGTCGATCGGCGGGAGAACATGAAGCCGGGCGCCAAGTACTACGAGTGGGAGATGCGCGGGGTGCCCGTGCGCATCGAGTTGGGGCCGCGCGACGTCGCGGCGAATCAGGCGGTGCTCGTGAGGCGCGACACGCGTGCGAAGGCACCGGTGTCGCTCGATGTGATCGGCGAGGAGCTGGAGTCCATCCTCGAGGACATGCAGACCGACATGCTCGTCGCGGCGCGAGACCGGCGCGAGGCGAACAGTCACCGCGGCGCGATTGGCTACGACCGCTTCCGCGAGATCATGGAGGGCCCCGGCGGCTTCGTGTACGCCGGGTGGTGCGGCGGGGCGGCCTGCGAGGCGCAGATCAAGGAGGAGACCAAGGCCACGATCCGGGTGCTGCCTGACGAGGAGTTCCGCTCCGCGGAGGCGCCGGCGCAGTGTCTCAAGTGCGGCGGCGACGCGATCGCGGAGGCCGTGTGGGCGAAGGCGTACTAGCCGCGGGATTCTCGCGCGCCGGCGGGGTGCTGGCGTGTGAGGGCATCCCCCTACCGCGGATCGCCGACGCCGTGGGCACGCCCGTGTACGTGTACAGCACCGGGATGATCCGCGAGCAGTACGCGCGCCTCATCCGCGCGCTCGCGCCGGTGCCGCACCGCGTGCACTACAGCATGAAGGCGAACTCCAACCACGCCATCCTCGCGCTGCTTCGCTCCCTCGGCGCAGGGGTCGACATCGTTTCCGGCGGCGAGCTGTATCGCGCGCTGCGTGCCGGCATGACCGGGCGCGATGTCGTCTTCAGCGGGGTGGGGAAGACGGCGAACGAGCTCCGCGAGGCGCTCGATGCGGGGGTGCTGCTCATCAACGTGGAGTCGGAAGCGGAGCTGCGCGTGCTCGACGCCGTCGCCGGTGAGCGCGCCCTCCGCGCACCGGTGGCGCTCCGCGTGAATCCCGAGGTGACGGTCGACACGCCGCACCGGTACACGCGGACCGGCGAGAAGGGGATGAAGTTCGGCATCCCGATCGACGAGGCCCCGGAGCTCGTCCGGCTCGCCCTCGCGTTGCCGAACATTTCCCTCGCCGGCCTCGACATGCACGTCGGATCCCAGGTGTCGAGCCTCGACCCGTACCGCGAGGGGACGGCCCGCCTGCTCGAGCTCGTCATGCAGGCTCGCGCCGACGGTGCGCGGGAGCTGGCCTACCTCGACGTGGGCGGCGGACTCGCCGTCGCCTACCAGGATGAGGATCCCATCGATGTCGAGGCGTTCGCCGCCGCGATGATCGAGATGGTCGCCGGAACCGCGCTCACCCTCATCGTGGAGCCGGGGCGGTTCCTCGTCGGCAACGCGGGCGTGCTCCTGACCCGGGTGCTCTACCGGAAGCGCAGCGGCGGACACGAGTTCATCATCACCGACGCGGGGATGAACGATCTCCTGCGTCCATCGCATTACGATGCGTACCACCACATTGAGGCGATCGTGCCGCGCGAGCGCACCGGCACCTTCGACGTGGTGGGCCCGGTGTGCGAGAGCGGCGACTTCCTGGCGCTGGGGCGCACCATGGAGGCTGTGGAACAGGGCGACCTGCTTGCCGTGCGCTCGGCCGGCGCGTACGGGTTCACGATGTCCTCCAGTTACAACTCCCGCCCGCGCGTCGCCGAGGTGGTGGTGGACGGCGACCGGTGGGCGATCGCGACCGAACGCGAGCGCCACGAGGATCTCGTACGCCACGAGCGGACCACGCTCGACTGGAACGAGGGCTGATGCGCGTCGCGCTCATTGCCGACTCGCACGACCGGGTGCCCGCCTTGCGCGAGTTCGGCCGGCGCTTCGTCGAGGGCGGGGCGGGACTCGTCCTGCACGCGGGCGACTATTGCTCCCCCTTCGCGCTCCAGGCGCTCACGGAGCGCAACCCGGCGGTCGCGGGTGTGTTCGGCCGCAACGACGGCGATCCCGCCGGCCTCCGCGCCGAAGCCGCGCGGTGCGTCGGCGTCGAGCTGTACGAATCGCCGCACAGCGTCGAGATGGACGGCAAGCGCATCCTGCTCGTCCATGACATTGGGGAGGTGCACGAGCGGTCGCTCGAGGCCCACGATATCGTCGTGCACGGGTGCACGCACGAATACAGCGTGACGAGTCTCGGCCGGACTCTCGTCATCAATCCCGGCGAGGCATGCGGGTGGCTGCACGGAACGCCGACCGCAATGCTCCTCGACCTGGCGACGAACGAGTGGGATCTCATTCGGCTGGACGGGCCGGAGTGGGCTGGAGGTTAGGAGCTAGGAGCTAGGAGGTAGGAGCTAGCGGCCGGCGCGGTTCGCCGAGCGGGATCACCACGATTCGCGCTGCCACTTGGCTCCGGGTGTGCGAGAGCCTGTTTCCAATCGACATGACGAGCCGGATACTCATCATCGACTACGGGTCCCAGTACACGCAGCTCATCGCGCGCCGCGTGCGCGAGGCGCGCGTGTACAGCGAGATTCACCCCCCCACGCGCTCGCTGGATTGGATCCGCGAGTGGAAGCCGACCGGCATCATTCTCAGCGGCGGTCCCAACTCCGTCTACGGCGACGATGTACCCACGGCCGACCCGGCCCTGCTCGACGTCGCGCCGGTCCTTGGGATCTGCTACGGCATGCAGCTCATCGCGCACCTGGAGGGCGGGGCAGTGGAACGGGCTGGCCGTCGCGAGTACGGCCGCGCCGAGCTGCGCGTCGATCGTCAGGCGCCCTTGTTCGCGGGCTTCGACACCGGGGAGTCCACGCCCGTGTGGATGAGCCACGGCGATCACGTCGATACGCCGCCCGACGGCTACGAGACGCTGGCCTCCAGCGAGAACACCCCCGTCGCCGCGATGCGGCATCGCGCGCGACCAGTGTACGGCGTGCAGTTCCACCCGGAGGTCGCGCACACACCACGCGGCGCGGAGATCATTGCGAACTTTCTCTTTGGCATCTGCAAGGCGGAGCCGACCTGGACCGCGGGCGCGTTCATTCAGGAAGAGACCGAGAAGATCGCCCGCCAGGTGGGCGAGGGGCAGGTGATCTGCGGATTGTCAGGCGGCGTCGATTCCGCCGTGGCGGCGGCGCTCGTGCACCGCGCGATCGGCGACCAGCTCACCTGCATCTTCGTGGACACGGGGTTGCTGCGCCGCCACGAGCGCGACCAGGTCGAGCGCACCTTCCGGACGCACCTCGGGATCACGCTCATCGTGGTGGACGCGGCGGACCGGTTTCTCGATGCGCTGGCCAGCGTGTCGGACCCGGAAGAGAAGCGGCGCCGGATCGGGCACGCGTTCATCGACGTGTTCGAGGACGCGGCGGAGGGCGTCGGTCCGCAAATCGAGTGGCTGGTGCAGGGCACGCTCTATCCGGACGTGATCGAGTCGGCCGCCCCGGCCGGCGGCCCCTCCGTGACGATCAAGACGCACCATAACGTGGGCGGCCTCAAGCCGGGGATGAAGTTCAAGCTCATCGAACCGCTCCGCGAGCTGTTCAAGGACGAGGTGCGGCAGGTCGGCCGAGAGCTGGGGCTCCCCGAGGAGATGGTGGGACGGCATCCCTTCCCGGGCCCGGGGCTCGCGATCCGGGTGCTCGGCGACGTGTCGCGCGACAAGCTCGACGTCCTCCGTGCCGCCGACGCGATCTACCTGGAGGGAATTCGTGAGGCCGGATTGTACGACGACATCTGGCAGGCGTTCGCGGTGCTGCTCCCCGTGCGCAGCGTGGGCGTCATGGGCGACGAGCGCACCTACGACAACGTGGTCGCCTTGCGAGCCGTGACGAGCCAGGATGGCATGACCGCCGACTGGTACCAGTTCCCGCACGACGTCCTTGGCGAGATCTCGAGCCGGATCATCAACGAGGTGGACGGGGTGAACCGCGTCGTGTACGACGTGAGCTCGAAGCCGCCGGCGACCATTGAATGGGAGTAGGGATGAGGGGTTAGGCAGGAAGGGGAGGGGGCCAGGGGCCAGGTGTCGGGGACAAGGGGCGCTCGGCGCTTCCCAGGTCCCTGACCCCTGGCCCCTGACGCCTAGCCCCTTCCCCTTTTCTTCGGTTCCCTAGACCCCTACACCCCTTTCTCCTCCAGCAGCGCCAGAAACTCCCTCGGCTCGCTGATCTCCAGCAGCCGCCCCGGCACGTCGGGCTCCTTGCTGAACTGGGCAATCTTGCCGAGCACCGGCAGGTATTGGTTCGAGACCTCGAGCGGGGGCGCGACGATCAGGAAGAAGAAGTTCACCGGCTTTTCGTCGATCGCCCGGAAGTCCACGCCGCTCGGCTTACGGCCGAACGCCACGCGGAGCTTGCTCACCACCAGCGACCGGCAGTGGGGAATCGCGATTCCCCGGCCGATCCCGGTCGAGCCGAGGTTCTCCCGGCGCTTGAGCATCTTGAACAGCATCCCCTCGGACTTCTCGTCGAGCGCCAGGAGACCGATCAGCTCCTTGAGGATCTCGTCCTTGGTGTTGCCCTCGAGCTCGAGCTTGATCGCGTCTTCGCTGAAGAATTCACGGAGTTCCATCGTCGTCCTTTACGGTCGTCAGGCGTATCCGCCGCCGTGAGGCGCGGGCTGGGCGAATGTTATCGGGGCGTGGCAGGCCTGTCAAATGACGGCGTTGCACGCACTTCCGCCCTCGGGTAGCTTTCAGCGTCATGCAGTTTCCCTTCGCGCTCCCGCACCGGGTGCCGTTGTATCTGGCCCCGATGGCGGGCGTCTCGGAGCAGCCGTTCCGGACGCTCTGCCGCCGCTTTGGCGCCGACGTCGTCGTGACGGAGTTCCTCTCGGCCGAGGGCATCCGGCGGGAGAACCCGGCGACGATCGCCAAGCTGCGGTTCACCGACGAGGAGCGGCCGATCGGGGTGCAGATCTTCGGGGCCGACGCGGCAGCCATGGGCGACGCCGCGGCGCTCGTCACCGACGTGTTCCAACCCGAGTTCGTCGACATCAACTTCGGTTGCCCGGTCAAGAAGGTCGTGCGACGGAACGGCGGCTCCGGCTGCCTCAAGGATCTCGGCCTCGTGGAGGAGGTGATCCGGGCGGTCGTCCGGAACACCCACCTGCCCGTGACCGTGAAGATCCGCAGCGGGTGGAGCGAGGAGACGCGGAATCCCGTCGAGATCGCGCTGCGCTGCGAGGCCGCCGGCGCACGCGTGCTCACGCTGCACCCGCGGACGCGGGCCCAGATGTACACGGGAAGCGCGCGCTGGGACGAGATCGCGGCCGTCGCCGACGCGCTGGAGATCCCGGTGCTCGGCAACGGCGACATCAAGACCGCCGAGGATGCCGTGCGCATGCATCGCGCGACCGGCTGCGAGGGCGTGATGATCGCGCGCGGCTCCTTTGGGCAGCCCTGGATCTTCGATCAGACCCGCGCCCTCCTCGACGGCAGGGCAAAGCCGCCCGCTCCGCCCGTGGAGGAGCGCTTTGCCATCGCCACCCTGCACGCGCGAATGGCGGCGTCGTACGAGCACGACCCGCGTGGTGCCGCCATCGAGTTCCGCAAGCATCTCGGGTGGTACGTGAAAGGCCTGCCGAACTCCGCGGACCTGCGGCGCCGTTTGCACCTCGTGGAGTCGCTCGGCGAGGTGGAGGGGATTTTCGGAGAGTATCTGGAGGCCGTGCGCCGCGGCGAGATCGTTTCGGATGGGGAGGAGGCGCCGCCGGCGGCGGCGGTCGCATGACCCCCGAGCGCGTGCTCGCGCTCCTCCGGCAGGTCGCCGACGGCCGGCTCACGCCCGCCGGTGCCCTCGAACGGCTGGCGCAGCCGCCTGTCGAGTCGCTCCCGTACGCGACGATCGACCACCACCGCGCGCTGCGCCAGGGATATCCCGAAGTGATCTTCGCCGAGGGAAAGACCGCGGCGCAGGTCTGCGAGATCGCCGAGCGGATCGCGGCGCGCGGCAACGGGGTGCTGGCCACCCGGGCGAGCGACGAGACGCGCGACGCTCTGCGCACGCGGTTGCCGGCCATCGAGCTGAACGACGTCGCGCGCACCGCCTATCTGGCGCCTGACGAGCTCCCCGCGGCCGGGCGCGGGAGCATCTTGATCGTCACGGCCGGCACGAGCGATCTGCCGGTCGCGGAGGAGGCGGCCGTCACCGCGCGCGCCCTCGGCAACGCCGTCGAGCGACTCACCGACGTCGGCGTCGCGGGCATCCACCGGCTGCTCGCCAACGGCGACGCCCTCGGCAAGGCGGCAGTCGTCATCGTCGTGGCGGGAATGGAGGGCGCGCTGCCGAGCGTGGTGGGTGGACTCGTACGCCGCCCGGTGATCGCCGTGCCGACGAGCATCGGGTATGGCGCGAGCTTCGGGGGGATCGCGGCGCTGCTCGGAATGCTGAATAGTTGCGCGGCCGGCGTGACGGTCGTCAACATCGATAACGGATTCGGCGCCGCCTACGCCGCCTCCCGTATCACGCACTCCTGACGCGTGACCAGAAGCAGCCGAGCCTTCGTGTCGTTGGATGTTCGCAGCGTGCCGCGTGCGGCGTGGGTTGCCGCGGTGGCACTGATCGCGGCTCCCCAGTCCCGCCGGGTCCTGCTCGGGACACCCTGGGTCGACCACGTCGTCTCCGCGATCGCCGCCGCCGCCCTCGGGCTGCTGGTCTGCTGGCTGCTTGGCCGCCTCCCGCAACCGCGCGATGTCTGGCGCCTGCGCGCCCTCCGTGCCGTTCCGCCTCTCGCGCTGCTCGTGGCGTTCGCGGGATCGCTCTCCCTTGCCGCAGCGGTGCCTGCGGCGCTGTGGACCGGCGCATTCGCTCGCCACATGGGCCGGCGGTGGGGGCTGATCGCAGCCGGAGCCGCGGCGCTCGCCCTCGCCGCCGTCGGCGCGATCGCCTTGGGGACGGGAGCGCTCTGGTCCTGGCTCACGGCGTCGGCGCTCTGCGCCGCGGCAGCGGTCGCCGCGCCGACCATCCAGGTGGCCGCCGCCCGCGCACGGCATGACGATCCCGAAACCGCCGGTGCCGGTGCACGCCGACGGCGCCCCTCCGCGCTCACGGGCGATCATGCCGCGTTCGGCTCGGCGACGGTCGCCTCGCGTCGCCCCGTCTCGTTAGGACCGGCCGACGCCGACGCGGATACGCGCGCGCTCGCCGGATTCCTCGAGGATGCCCGCGCCCTGCTCGACGCCGACGACGTGGTGCTCTGGCGCTGGAGCGCGTCCGCCGAGGAGCTGCGCCGCATCGCGCTCGCCGTTCGCGATGGACGTGGCGGCATGCGGTTTCCGCTGGACGAGGGGGGCGAGCTGGTGCAGCGCGCCGCGCGCGAGGGCCGCGTGGTGGAGCGCGGCAGCGGCCGCGATGGAGCACCGACGCTCCTCGCCGGATGCGTGGATCGCGGCGCCCAACTCTACGGGGCCGTATCGGTCTACGCCGAGCAGGGCGTCGCGCTGCCGCGCGAGGCCGCTCGGGAACGCGTGGCGCGCCTGAGCGAGCAGATGGGCCTGCTGCTGGAACTCCTGGAGGCCCGCCATCGCGCGGAGTCCGAGGGTGCCCGCACGAGCGCGCTGCTGCGGGCGGCGGATGACTTCCAGCGCAACCTGGATGAGCAGTCGCTCCACCGGGCGATCTGCGAGCGCGCCTTGCAAGTGACGAGCGCGGTGCGCGCGACGTTCGTGTCCTGGGATCCGGAGCGCGAGATCGGGGAGACCACGAGCGCCACGGACTACGAGCGGGTGCGGCCCGGCATGCCTATCGCGGCGGAGTCCCTCGTGGCCGAAGCGTGTCGCACGTTGCAGCGGCTGTCGGTGCCCCACGTGCCGTATCCCGCCAGGACACGGATCTTCAGCGACCAGGAAGGGCAGGTGCGCATCGGCTCGCTCGCGATCGTGCCGCTCCTCCACGAGCACCAGGCGGTTGGTGCGGTGGTAGTCGAAGCCGCGCACCGGGATGCGATCGGCGCCGAGGAGGCCGGCACGCTGGCGCTGCTCGCGGCAGTCGCCGTGCCATCGCTGGAGGCATCGAAACGCCTGCGGACGGAAAGCGAGCGCGCGTTCACGGATCCGCTCACGGGATTGGCCAATCGCCGCGCGTTCGATGAGCGAATGGACCACGTGCTGAACACGATCGACCGCTACGGCGGCTCGGTTTCGTTGATTCTGGTCGACCTCGACCACTTCAAGCGCGTGAACGACGGGTACGGCCACGACGCCGGGGACGAGGTGCTGAAATCCGTCGCGCAGACGGTCGCGGGATCGGTGCGCACGATCGATCTGGCGGCGCGATTCGGCGGCGAGGAGATCGCGATCCTACTGCCGCGGACGGGGCTGGAGGGGGCGCGCGAGCTGGCGGAGCGGCTGCGGCGCTCGGTCGCCAACCGGGTCATTTCGGTGCGAGGAAGGGAACTGCGCGTAACGGCGTCGTTTGGCGTGGCGTGCTACCCCGAGACCTCGGAAGACAAGCGGGCGCTGTTCACGAACGCGGATGCGGCGCTGTACGAGGCGAAAGCGTCAGGAAGAAATCAGGTGAAGTGCGCCCGTCAACACAAAGGCAGTACGACACTTATCGAGATGGTGTAAGGTGCTGCGCGAGGCGGGATGCAGTTGACGGGGGGTGCGTGACCGGCTAGATTGCGGGCTGTTGGAACACGGGGGCGTCCGGTTTCGATTGCGCCGTTGACTCCGTGGCTGCGTGCCCAGGTGCTCGAGCTCCCTGGTTAAACACTCGGGAAAATCACAACTGCCAACGACAACTTGGCCCTCGCTGCGTAACTCCTAGTTACGTCCAGTGGGTGCCCGTAGAGAAGCCCTCCCGGGGCGGCTCCGCGGGTATCGCAAAACCGGGATAGCGGCACGGCGCGTTCTCCGCCGGATCGCGAAGCTCCAGAGAACTCATCCGACGGTCGGCGTCTCATCGGCCAGCTGGCGGAGACATTAATCGATGGGATACGCACGTAGACGCTGTGGACGAAGCTGTGTAAGACGGGAGTTCGACTCTCCCCGCCTCCATCATCGGGAATAGGGAATCGGGAATCGGGAATGGTTGGTCTACTGATCCGAGCCTCTGAGCGCAAACGCGCCCCTGGCTGCCCATGCAGCCGGGGGCTCGTTCGTATGAGGGTGGCCGCTCGGCGCGGAAAGGTCCTCGCGCCTCCGAGGCCCCCCGATTCCCGATTCCCGATTCCCGACCTAGGGCCTCCGTCCTCCCATCCCCGGCGGCATCGACATCTTCTGCATCCCCGCAGGCACCGTGAACAGCGCGTCGTCGAGCTTCTTCTCTTCGATCTTCGTGGCCACGAGCACCGGCTTGCCTGGCGACGACTTGTCCACTACGCGCAGCGGGAAGAAACCCCCCTTCCGCAACTCGGCCTGCCACGCGGGAGCCGCGCGACGTCCGCGCGCCATTGGACCGCCGCCCTGCATGAACGTGCCCATGTCGCGCGCGACACACATCTCGAACTCCTTCCCCTCCTCCGCCATCGTCCAGATCTCGCACGTCCGACCGGCGACTTCGTCGGTGCGCCCGGTATTCACCGGCGCGTTCTTGCTGACCGGCGCATCCTCCTCGACCTCGGGGATCGGCATCTCCATGTACATGTTCTGCCCGGTCACGACCATGCGCATGACCTTCTCCTCGAGGTCCATGATCATGTGCATGGGCATGCCGGCGTTCTGCGGCTCGAAGCGAACCCGCGAGCCCTTGATCGAGTAGGCGAAGCTTCCGGAGTCGTTCCGGCCGCCGCCGCTGGCCTCGAAGGTGATCGTCCCCTCGAAGGTCTTACCCTGAGCCGGGACGACGGGCGCCGCGGTGGCAACCGCGAGCAACGCGGCGGCGGCGGTGATGATGCGCATGAGGTCCTCTTCGTCTGAGTCGGGTGGCATCGCAGCCATGCATCGCATAGCATCGACGGAATGCAGTCGGCGACACTCCCGCGCATGATGACCGATGGCCGCTGATCGGACAACCCTTCCGCTCCACCGCGATCCCGTGCATGACCCCGGGGTCGAGGAAGCGAAACGGCGCGCCGCGGCCGTCGCGGGCGCCGCGCGCCGTCCGCTCGAGATCGGCGGCGCGCGCATCCGGATCGGCACCGCCGGCTGGACCGACCCCACGTTGATCGCGCCGGGGGTCTTCTATCCCGACGGATGCTCGAGCGCGGAGCAGCGCCTGCGCTATTACGCCGACCGCTTCTCCCTCGTCGAGGTGGATTCGACGTACTACGCGCTCCCGGCGCGGCGCATGGTCGAGCTGTGGGTGGAGCGCACGCCTGACGACTTCGTCTTCAACGCGAAGGCTCACGCGCTCATGACGGGCCAGCCGACGGAGGTCGCCCGCTTTCCGCGCGAACTGAAGGACGCGCTCCCACCGGCGCTGCACGGACAGCGGCGGGTCTACGGCAAGGACCTCCCCCCGGCGCTGACCGATGAAGTCTGGCGCCAGTACCGCGACGCGCTCGAGCCGCTGCATGCCAGTGGGAAGTTAGGAGCGATCCTGCTGCAGTACCCGAAGTGGTTCCTGCCGAATCGCCGCAACAGCGAAACGTTGCTGGACGCACGCGATCGCCTCGCGCCGCTGCCGGTCGCGGTCGAGATCCGCAACGGCCGTTGGCTCGCCGGCGGTCGCGCCGAACGGTTCGTCCGATGGTTGGGCGACAACGACCTGACCTACGTCGTGGTCGACCAGCCGCAAGGACTGGACTCGAGCGTGCCGCCGTTCAATGCCTTCACGACGCCGCGCCTTGCAATGGTGCGCATGCACGGCCGTCGAGTCGAGACCTGGGAGCGGCCGGAGGTCGGGGTCCTCGAGCGTTTCCGCTACCTCTACGACGAGACGGAGCTGGCCGATTGGGTGCCGCGTGTCGCGGATCTCGCGCGGCGCGCGTCTGAAACGCACGTGATCATGAACACGTGCTACGCCAACTATGCGACGACCACCGCGGAGGAGTTTGCGACGCTCCTGCAACGGGTGGGCGGAGCGCGCCTCGCCGAATGACCGAGCGGCCCGAGCCTTGCTCTCGACGCTCGTCATGGCCACCGGCGAGGGGATCATGACGGTCGAGCGCGACGAGCCGCGCGGATCGGGGATCGAGGATCTGAGCGTTCAGGAGCGCAATTCGCTCACGCACGGCGACTTCTGGATCCCCGAGTCGGAGCGCGAAGTCTACAAGCGCGCCCTTCGCGCGTTGAACTCGGCAGGCGTGCCGTATGTCGTCGCAGGGATGTATGCGATCTTCGAGCACACCGGCATCTACCGCAAGAGCAAGGACCTCGACGTCTTCGTGGAACCGATCCACGTGATCGGTGCGATGCAGACGCTCAAGCGCGCCGGGTTTCGCGCGTGCCTGACACAAGGCCATTGGCTGGCGAAGGCGTTCGACGGCGAGCACTTCGTGGACGTGATCTTCGGCATGGGGAATGGCCTGGCCCTCATCGACCGGGACTGGTACCGCTACAGTCGCCCGGCGATCCTCGCGGCGACGCCGGTGCGGGTCGCGCCCGCGGAAGAGCTCCTCTGGCATCGGTTGTTCATCAGCGAGCGGCACCGGCACGACATGGCGGACATCGCGCACCTGCTCCTCACCGTCGGCGCCGCGCTGAACTGGAAGCGGTTGCTCGCGAAGACGGACGAGCACTGGCCGCTCCTGCTCGCGCAATTGACGATGTTCTCCTATGTGTACCCCGAGTCGTCAGGCGCGGTGCCGCGCTGGGTCATGGAGGAGCTGCTCGCCCAGGCGCAGGTGGATCTGCAGCGCCAGCGCAGCGATGAGCCGGTGACCCGCGGCACCCTCGTGTCGCGCTTCAGTTTCGCGATCGACGTCAACGAGTGGCGCTACCGCGACCTGCGCGAGGAATACGTGCGGGCGGTCGAGCGGACGCCGATCGTGCGCGAGATCGTGGCGAGCGACGTGTGGGACGACCGCCGATCGAGGGTCGAGGAGCGCTTCGGTGAGCGGGCGGACTGACGGCGTTCTGAGGATCGCTGCCGTCGGCGACTTCCACTGCGGCGAGGAAGATACCGGCGCGTTTCGCGAGCTGTTCGCCCCGGTGAACGACGACGCCGACGTCCTGGTCCTCACCGGCGACCTGACGCGCCGCGGTCGCGCGCCCGAGATCCGGGTCTGCGTGAACGAGCTGACCGATGTGAAGATCCCCATCGTCGCCGTGCTCGGCAATCACGACTACGAGGCCGAGAACGTGAGCGATGTGATCGCGACGCTGCGCGGACGGGGCATTCACCTGCTCAACGGCGACGTCTTCACGCTCGACGACCGCGTGGGATTCGCCGGAGTAAAGGGCTTCATGGGGGGCTTCGGGCGCGCGGCCCTCACGTCGTTCGGCGAGCCGGAGACGAAGGCGTTCGTGGGCGCGGCGCTGCACGAGGTGCAGAAGCTGGAAATCGCCTTGCGACGCCTGGCGACCCCGGTTCGCATCGCGGTGCTGCACTACGCGCCCGTGGCGTCCACGATCGAGGGGGAGCCGGACATCATCCAGCCGTTTCTCGGCTCGGACCGGCTGGCCGAGCCGCTCGACCGGTTCGGCGCGACGATCGCCTTCCACGGCCACGCGCACTCCGGCGTGTTTCGCGGGGCGACCCCCGGCGGCGTGCCGGTCTACAACGTTTCGCTCCCGGTGATCCGCCGCGAGGGGATCGGACGCCTGTACTACGTGCACGAGCTCCCTTTGCCGCCGGTCGGTACGAAGATCTAACGCGTGTCGAGCGCCGCTTGCGCGGCCGCCAGCCGCGCGACCGGCACCCGGTAGGGCGAGCACGACACGTAGTCCAGCCCCAGCTCGTGGCAGAAGCGGATCGACTGCGGTTCTCCGCCGTGCTCTCCGCAGATGCCGACCTTGAGCCCGGGCCGCACGGCCCGGCCATCCGTCACCGCCATGCGCACGAGCTTCCCGACGCCGCGCCGGTCGATCGTCTGGAACGGATCGGCCTCGTAGATGCCGCGCTCGACGTACGACGGCAAGAAGCGCCCCGCGTCGTCGCGGCTCAGACCCAGGGTCGTCTGCGTCAGATCGTTTGTACCGAACGAGAAGAACTCGGCCTCCGCCGCGATCTCGTCCGCGGTGAGCGCCGCGCGCGGCAGCTCGATCATCGTCCCGATCGTGTAATCCACGGCTTCGCCCATGGCGCCGAGCACCGCCTTTGCCACGTCCTCGAGAATCGCGCGCTGGTGGGTGAATTCCTGCACCGTGCTCACCAGCGGCACCATGATCTCGGGATGCACATCGATGCCGCGCCGCTTGGCCCGCAACGCGGCCTCGAAGATTGCCCGCCCCTGCATCTCGGTGATCTCCGGGTACGTGATGCCGAGCCGGCAGCCCCGATGGCCCAGCATCGGGTTGGTTTCCCGCAGCGACTCGACGAGACGCGACAACTCGGGCCGCGTCAGCCCTAACGTACGGGCCAGCAGTTTGCTCTCCTCGCCGCCGTGCGGCAGAAACTCGTGCAGCGGAGGATCGAGCAGCCGGATCGTCACCGGGCACCCGTGCATCGCCTCGAAGATCCCCTCGAAGTCGGTGCGCTGCATCGGCAGCAGCTTGGCCAACGCCCGGCGCCGTCCGTTCTCGTCGCGCGCCACGATCATCTCGCGCATGGCGTGAATGCGATCGCCCTCGAAGAACATGTGCTCCGTGCGGCAGAGACCAATCCCCTCGGCGCCGAACGAGCGGGCGATGCGCGCATCCGCCGGCGTGTCGGCGTTCGCCCGCACTTTCAGCCGGCGCAACTCGTCCGCCCAGCCCAGAATGGTCGAGAACGAGCGATAGACGCGGGACTCTGCGGCCTTCATCGAGCCGTTGAGCACCCGTACGATCTCGCTCGGGATGGTCGGCAGATCGCCGCCGAACACGCGGCCACTCGCGCCGTCGAGGGTGATCCACTCGCCCTCCTCGATCGTGCGGCCGTTGACCGAGAAGTGCCGCCCCACCACATCGACCTCGATGTCACGCGCGCCGACGACCGCGCACTTGCCCATGCCGCGCGCCACCACCGCCGCGTGGCTGGTCATCCCGCCGCGGGCGGTGAGCACCGCGCGCGCGGCGACGATGCCGTGGAAGTCCTCTGGTGTGGTCTCCTCGCGCACGAGGATGACGCGGTCGCCCCCCGCCGCCCGCCGCTCGGCCTCGTCAGGATCGAACACCGCCTGTCCGCTCGCGGCGCCGGGACTTGCCGGCAGCCCGATGCAGATCGGCTCCGCGCGCGCGGACGGATCGATCATGGGATGCAAGAGCTGGTCGAGCTGCGCCGGCGCGACTCGCCGCACGGCATCCTCTCGCGTGATCAGCCCCTCCTCGACCATCTCCTCAGCAATGCGAGCCGCCGCCGCCGCGGTCCGCTTCCCCGTGCGCGTCTGCAGCAGGTAGAGCGTGCCGCGCTCGACCGTGAACTCGATGTCCTGTATGTCCCGGTAGTGCCGCTCGAGCCGCTCCTGGGTCTCCAGCAGCTCGCGATAGGCGCCGGGCAACCGCACGGACATCTCGTCGATCTCGAGCGGGTCGCGAATGCCCGCGACCACATCCTCGCCCTGCGCGTTCACGAGGAACTCGCCGTAGAAGCGGCGCTCGCCGGTCGAAGGGTTGCGCGTGAACGCCACGCCGGTGCCCGAGTCCTCACCCATGTTGCCGAAGACCATCGCGACGATGTTCACCGCGGTCCCGAGATCGTCGGCGATCGCATTCACCCGACGATAGTCCACGGCCTTCTTGAGCGTCCACGACTTGAACACGGCCTCGATGGCGCCCCACAGCTGGGTCGTGGGGTCCATGGGGAAGTCTCCGCCGGTGCGGTTCCGGACGAGCGACTTGTACTCTTCGACCAGGTTGCGTAGCGCGTCCTCGCCGAGCTCGGCATCGGTGGCCACGCCGGCCGTCATGCGCTTCGCCTTCAGCAGATGCTCGAACTCGCTGCCCGGCACGCCGAGGACCGCGTCTCCGTACATCTGCAGGAAGCGGCGGTACGAGTCGAACGCGAAGCGCGCGTTGCCGCTCTCCGCGGCGAGAGCCTGTACGGTGCGGTCGTTGAGGCCGAGGTTGAGAATCGTCTCCATCATCCCCGGCATCGACACGGCAGCACCGGACCGGACCGAGACCAGCAGCGGCTGCTCCGGGTCCCCGAACCGGCGGCCCGTCACCCGCTCGAGACGCTCGACGTTCCTCGCGACCTCGTCAGGCAGCGTCTCCGGGTAGCGCGCCGATTGCAGATAGTCGATGCAGACGGAGGCCGCGATCGTGAAGCCCGGCGGCACCGGCACGCCGAGATTCGTCATCTCGGCGAGGTTCGCCCCCTTGCCACCGAGCAGGGTCTTCATCTCGCGGGTGCCTTCGGCCTTGCCGGCTCCGAAGAAATACACGAGCTGGGTCACGAGACGAATCTCCTTCAGCAGCCGCAGCCGAACCGCAGCTTGTTTGGATCGCTAGGCGGCGGGGTGGGGTAGTCCCCGCTGAAGCACGCGTGACAGAACCCGGACGGCCCCCCCGGCACGGCTCGGAGCATTCCATCGAGCGAGAGATAGCCGAGGGTATCGACGCCGATGTGCCGGGCGATCTCCTCGGTCGAGAGGTTGGCGGCGATGAGGTCCTCGCGCGACGGCGTGTCGATGCCGTAGTAGCACGGACCGGTGATCGGTGCCGAGCTGACCCGCATGTGGACCTCACGCGCCCCCGCGCCGCGCACCATCGCGACCAGCCCGCGCGTCGTGGTCCCCCGAACGATGGAATCATCCACCATGACGACGCTCCTGCCGTCCAGCACCTCGCGCACCGCGTTGTACTTCACGCGAACCTTGGCATCGCGCGCGGACTGTCCGGGATGGATGAACGTGCGTCCGACATAGTGGTTGCGGATGAGCGCGAGCTCGAGCGGAAGCTGCGACTCCTCCGCGAAGCCGAGCGCGGCCGAATTCGCGGAATCGGGCACGCTGAACACGAGATCCGCGCCGGGTGCCGGCTGCTCCTTGGCGAGCTGCCGCCCGAGCTCACGCCGCGCGCGATCCACCGAGCCGCCCCAGATGCGCGAGTCGGGCCGAGCGAAGTACACGTACTCGAACACGCAGCGCCGCAGCTCCTTCCCGTTGCGGCGCCCGCTCGAGCGGACCTCGCCCCGCTCGATCGTCACGATCTCGCCAGGCTCCACATCGCGTACGTAGGTGGCGCCCACGATGTCCAGCGCGCAGGTCTCCGATGCGGCGACCCACGCGTCCCCGAGTCGGCCGAGCACGAGCGGACGCCAGCCGCGCGGATCGCGAGCGGCCAGCATCGTCTCGCCCATGAGGACGAGCAGGCAGTACGCGCCCTCGACGCCCTCGAGCGCCTCGGCCAACCGTTCGGCTGGCGTGGCGGCGTTCGATCGCGCGATCCGGTGAACCATCACCTCGGAATCCATGGACGAGGCGAAGATCGACCCCTGCATCTCCAGCTCGTTCCGCAGCTCCGTGGCGTTCGTCAGGTTGCCGTTGTGGGCGAGCGAGATGTGGCCGCCGCGCGACCTGACGAGCACCGGCTGCGCATTCTCGATCGACGAGCTGCCGGCGGTGCTGTAGCGCGTGTGGCCGATGGAGATCGGCCCGGCCAGCGCGGCCATGTCGTCGTCGGAGAATCCTTCGCTCACGAGGCCCATCGTGCGGCGGGCCCGCGCGCTGCCCGTGTCGTCGATCGCGACGATGCCGGCCGATTCCTGGCCACGATGCTGGAGTGAGTACAATCCCAGCTGCACGATCGCCGCCGCCTCGCCGTGACCGGATACGCCGAAGATTCCGCACATGTCGCTACACCGTGGCCGGAGAAGGATGCTGCTCGAGCACCGCCACTTCCGCCGCGGCGGCGCCCATGATCGCCGGGATGGTGTTGTGGTACGCTTCCCCGAGCCGCCGCAGGGATGCCGCGAACAACCGGTCACCGACGGTGAAGCGCAGCTCGCCACTCTCCACGCGCACCGTGCCGATCCGCGCCGCCGGCACCCCATGCCGCTCGGCCGCCGCGAGCACCCGGGCGGGGACCGGCGTACTCACGACGATCCGGGCCTGCGCCTCGCCGAACAGGAGCGCGCGGAGCGGGAGGGCCGCAAACGCCGACAGGTCGATGTCGGCCCCGACCATCCGCGATCGGTCGCCTATCGCGGATTCGGCGAGGGCCACGGCGAGCCCGCCGTCGCTGCAGTCGTGGGCCGAGCGGACATCGCCCGCGCGGATCGCATCGAGCAGCGCGTCGATCACGGCGCGTTCGCGCGCGAGGTCGCAGCGGGGCGGGGCGCCCGCCACGATCCCGTGAATGTGCGCCAGGTATTCGCTGCCGCCCAGCTCGTCCGTGGGCTCTCCCAGGAGGACGATCGCGTCATCGTCCTGGCGGAAGCCGCTGGTGGTGACGTGGGAGAGCGACTCCACGAGCCCGACCATGCCGACGACCGGCGTCGGGTACACGGCGCCGTCGGGATTCTCGTTATAGAACGAGACGTTGCCACCCGTGACGGGCGCGCCGAAGGCCTCGCACGCCTCCCCCATGCCGGCCACCGCCTCCCGGAACTGGTGAAAAACCTCGGGCCGCGTCGGATTGCCGAAGTTGAGGCAATTCGTGATCGCCATGGGCCGCGCACCCGTACACGCGACGTTCCGCGCCGACTCGGCCACCGCGATGCGGCCACCCGTCCGCGGGTCGAGGTACACGTAGCGACCGTTGCAGTCGGTCTTGACCGAGATCGCGCGGTCGGTGCCACGGATGCGGATTACCGCGGCGTCCGCGCGGCCGGGACCGACGATCGTGCCCGTGCGCACCGTGCTGTCGTACTGCCGGTACACCCACGCCTTGCTCGCGATCGTCGGCGACGCCAACAGCCGCTCCAGCGTCCACGCGGGATCGGCCTCCGCGGGGAGTTCCGGCGTCTCGTGCGCGTCGCGCGCTCGTAAGGCGGCGACCGCGGGATCCTCGCGCGAGGGCGGGTCGTAGATGGGGCAGTCGGTGACCAGCCGCGACCCCGGGAACTCGGCGACGACGCGATCGCCCTCCATGACGCGATAGACCGGCTCCTCGATCACCTCGCCGATCACCGCCGCATTGAGATCCCACCGCTCGAGGATCTCGCGCACCGCGTCTTCGCGTCCGCGCTTGGCGACGACCAGCATCCGCTCCTGCGATTCGCTGAGCAGGATCTCGTACGGCGTCATGCCTTCCTCGCGTACCGGCACCTTCGCGGTGTCGATGACGACCCCCACGTCACCGCGTGCTGCCATCTCGGCCGATGACGACGTGAGGCCCGCGGCTCCCATGTCCTGAATGGCGACGATGTGGCCGCTGGCGATCAGTTCCAGACTGGCCTCCAGCAGCAGCTTCTCGGTGAACGGATCGCCGACCTGCACCCGCGGACGCTTGCTCTCGCTCGCTTCCGTCAGGTCCTCGGACGCGAATGAGGCGCCGTGAATGCCATCGCGTCCGGTCCGTGCGCCGACGGCGATGATCGGATTCCCGACTCCCTCCGCCTTGGCGCGAATGAGCTGCTCCTCGCGCAGCAGCCCGACGCACATCGCGTTGACGAGCGGATTGCCCTCGTACGACGGATCGAACACGACCTCGCCCGCCACCGTGGGAATGCCGACGCAGTTGCCGTAATCGCCGATCCCTTTCACGACGCCGCCGAACAGATAGCGCACGCGCGGCTTGTCGAGCGACCCGAATCGGAGCGAGTTGAGCATCGCGATCGGGCGCGCGCCCATCGTGAACACGTCGCGCAGGATGCCGCCGACCCCCGTCGCGGCACCCTGGTACGGCTCGACGGCGGACGGATGATTGTGTGACTCGATCTTGAAGGCGATCGCGAGCCCATCGCCGATGGAGATCACGCCGGCGTTCTCGCCCGGGCCCTGCAAGACGTGCGGCGCCCTGGTCGGCAGCGTGCGCAGCACGAGCTTGGAGTGCTTGTACGAGCAGTGCTCGTTCCACAGCGCGCTGACGATGCCCAGCTCCGTGAACGTCGGCTCGCGGCCGAGCAGCCCGACCAGCCGCCGGTGCTCGTCAGGCGTGAGGCCGTGCTCCGCGACGAGCGCGGGGGTGACGGCCGGGTCGCCAGGGCGCGGGGCGACGCTCACCGGAAGCGGACGCCCAACAGGTCGCGAATCACGCGACCCACGCTGCTCTCCTCGGTGTGGGTGAGCATCTCCATTTCGCCCTTGTCGAGCCAGACGCCGCCGCACTCGGCGCACTGGTCGATCTTGATGTTCTGGAGATCGCGCTCGGCGAGGTCGGCCCCGCACTTCGGGCATTTCATGAAGTGCACCGAACGCTCCTGCTTGAGCCGCTCCTCATCGAGCTTCGCGCGCCGCGCCTTGAGCAGCTCGGCATCCATCTTCACGAAGTACTCGTCTTCGTTCCGGCTGGGCTTGTCATCACGGATCGTCATCGCTGCCTCACGATGGGGTCGAGTCGAAGGGTGAGCGCTAGGCGGAGACGCGCTCGAGCACCGACTGAAATATAGCCAGGCCGTCATCCGACCCGAGGAGTGGATCGGAGGCGCGCTCCGGGTGCGGCATCATCCCCAGCACGTTCCCCGCCTCGGACACGATGCCGGCGATGTCGTTCATCGAGCCGTTGGGATTGGCCCCGGGGTCCCGTTCGCCGCGGGGGTTCACGTAGCGGAACACCACCTGTCCCTCGCCCTCCAGGCGTTCCAGCGTATCGGCGTCCGCGACGTATCGGCCTTCGCCGTGCGCGATCGGAATGCGCAGCACGTCGGTCGGGGCGAGCTGGTTCGTGAACAGGGTGTCGGTGTTCTCGACGCGAAGGTGCACCATCGCGGAGACGAACTTGAGCCCGGCGTTCCGCATCAGCGCGCCCGGTACGAGCCCGGCCTCGCAGGCGATCTGGAAGCCGTTGCAGATGCCGAGGACCGGACCGCCGCGCCGGGCGAACGCGGTCACCTCGCGCATGATCGGGGAGAACCGCGCGATCGCCCCGGCGCGGAGATAGTCCCCATAGCTGAACCCTCCCGGCAGAATGACCACGTCCACGTCCTGCAGGTCGTGGTCCTTGTGCCACAGGTAGACGGCCTGCTCGCCAAGCGCGTCCACGACGGCGTGGTACGCGTCGTAGTCGCAGTTGGAGCCCGGGAAGGTGACGATGCCGAACTTCATAGGCCGCGAACCTCGGCGACGGCGAAGTCTTCGGTAACGGGGTTGGCGAGCAGCCGGTCGCACATCTCGCGCGCGGCCTCCTCGGCCGCCGCCTCATCGGTCGCCGAGAGGTCGAGCTCGATGTGCTTGCCGAGCCGGGCATCGGCGAGCGCGTCGTAGCCTAGCGACTGGAGAGCGTGCGCGATGGCGGTCCCCTGGGGATCGAGGATGCCGCGCCGCGGCATGATCTGGACGGCAACACGATAGCGGTTCATTCGAGAGAGTCGGGTAGACGTTCGGAGCGCGATGGCGGGCGCCGCCCCCGGCGGCTGCGCTTGCGCCGCCGCCAGGTGCCGGGAACCTCGCCGACGGAGACGGGACGCGCGAGCGCCTCATCCTCCTCCTCATCCTCGTCGGCATCGTACAGCGGGTCACCCGTCGGCAGCCGGTCCACCACGCCGAGCAACAGCGTGCGGCCGAGGCCCCAGGCGACGTACAGCACCAGCGCCGGAAAGAGAAACTCCTCCTTCCGGAAGATCAGGATCGACAATCCGGTGAGCACCGCCAGCAATTGCGTCACCTGGCCGATCGAGCGCACGCCGATGTTCGTGATCGCCGGATAGAGCACGTGGCTGATCATCAGGAATGCGAGGAGCAGCATGACCCATCGCATCGCCTCGTGCCACGGAATCCCGGGGATGGCGACGACGTCGTACAGCGGCGACTGGCTGAACCAGACGTAGGACGTGAGCGTGATGCCGGCAGCCGGGCTCGGCAGGCCGTGAAACGCGGTTTTCGCGCGCCCGCCCTGTTCGACGTTGAAGCGCGCGAGGCGCATCACGGCGGCCGCGATGTAGATGAACGAGAACATCCACGCCGAGCCCTCCTGATTCAGCACCGCGAAAAACATGATGAACGCGGGCGCCACGCCGAACGTGATCGCGTCGACGAGCGAGTCGAGCTCGACGCCGAAGGCGCTGCCCGTCTTCGTCATGCGCGCCACCCGGCCGTCCAGCGCATCCATGATGCCGCCGAACACGACCATCCACGCTGCCTGCGAAAACTCCCCGCGCGACGCAAGCACCATCGCCCAGACCCCGAAGAACAGGTTGCCGAGGGTGAAGCCGTTGGGCAGCAGGACCACGGCGCGGCGCATCGCGGGGCGGGGCAGGACCGGCCGCATCACTGCGGCAGCTCGGCGAGCACGGTGACCCCGGCGGAAGCGCGGTCGCCGACGCGCACGCGGGGCACCGACCCCGCGGGGACGAACACGTCGACCCGCGACCCGAAGCGGATGATGCCCATGCGCTCACCCTGGACGGCCGCATCGCCGGGCCTCGAGTACGTCACGATGCGCCGCGCGATGAGCCCGGCGATCTGCCGCGTGAGCACGCGATGCGAGCCCGACTCGATGCCGATCGACATCTGCTCGTTCTCGAGGCTCGCCTTGTCGTGCGCGGCGTTGATGAACCTGCCTTCGTTGTAGTGCACGTAGGCCACCGTGCCATCCACCGGGTACCGGTTCACGTGTACGTCGAACACGTTCATGAAGACCGAGACGCGCAGGGCACGACCGCGCATGAATGCGGGCTCCTCGACCTCGGTGATCATGATGACCTTCCCGTCGGCCGGCGACACGACGAGGCGGTCGCCGCGCTCGCCCGTGCGCTCCGGATCGCGGAAGAAGTACGCGACCCACAACGCGAGCAGCGTGAGCAGGAATGCCGCGAGCCACAGCCCGAACGACCGGCGGGCGATTGCGCCCGCGTAGGCCGCGGCCGCCACAGCGAACGCGATCGCAATGAAGACGTAGCCCTCTTTGGCGAAGCTCACCAGTCGGTGCCATCGACGAGGGGAAGCTCGGTTCCCGTGATGCGGCGGAAGGCCTCACGATACCGCTCGCTCGTGGCGCGCACGACATCGTCAGGCAGGGGAGGTGGCGGATAGTCGCCGGTCCAGCGGCCGGCCTGCCGCTCCCGGTCCAGGTAGTCGCGCAGCGGCTGCTTGTCGAAGCTCGGCTGCGAGCGGCCGGGCGTGTAGCCCTCCCGCGGCCAGAAGCGGGAGCTGTCGGGCGTGAGCACTTCGTCGATCAGCAGGATCGTGCCGTCGGACGCCCGCCCGAACTCGAACTTGGTATCCGCAATGATGATCCCGCGCGGCTCGGCGATCTCCCGCGCGTGTTCGTACACGGTCCGCGTAAGGCGCTCGAGCAGGGCGGTGACCTCGTCACCGAGCATCGTGCGCATGCGGCCGATCGTGACGTTCTCATCGTGCCCCGTCTCGGCCTTCGTCGCGGGGCTGAAGATCGCCGGGTCGAGCCGGTCGCTCTCGCGCAGCGCGGGCGGCAGCGGCTCGCCAGCCAGCGTGCCCGAGGCGCGATACTCCTTCCATGCCGAGCCGGCTAGGTAGCCGCGGATCACGCACTCGATCGGATAGACGCGCGTGCGCCGGCACAGCATGGCGCGCCCGTCCAGCGCCTCACGATGCGCCCGCAGCGCCGGCACCGCCGCGACGATCTCGTCGGCATCCGCGGAGATGAGATGGTGTTTCACGCGACCATCCAGCTGACGCAGCCACCACGCCGTCATCTGGGTGAGGACCGCCCCCTTGTGCGGGATGGTCTCGGTCATCACGACGTCGAAGGCGCTCACGCGATCGGTCGCGACGAGCAGCAGGCGCGCCTCGTCCACCGCGTACACGTCGCGCACCTTGCCGCGGGCGATGCGGTCGAGCGGGAGCGCGCTGACGGCCATGGGGCTCATACGCGCGGCGCCTCCAGCGCCGCTTCGGCCTCTTGACTGTCCGCGAGCAGCGGCTCCAGGACCTCCTCGAGAAACTCCTCGACCTGGCGCGGCGCGCGCCCCACGAAGCGGGCGGGCTCGGTCAGGTCGTGCAGCGCCTCCGACCGGAGCGGGAAGGCGGGATCGCTCGCCAGGCGCGCCAGCAGATCGTTGGGCGCCGCCTCGTCCTTGACCGCCCGCGCCGCGGCGATGCTGTGCCGCCGGATCGTCTCGTGGACCGCCTGACGATCGCCGCCGGCCTCCACCGCGCGCACGATGAGCGCCTCGGTCGCCATGAAGGGCAGCTCGTCGGCCACGCGACGCCGAATGCGTGCCGGATGCACCTCCAGTCCCCGCGCGATGTTCGCCATGAGGAGCAGGATGGCGTCGGTCGCGAGGAACGCCTCCGGAATCACGAGCCGCCGGTTGGCGCTGTCGTCCAGCGTGCGCTCGAAGTACTGCACGGCATGCGTGTGGTTGGCGTTTTCCTCCAGCGAGATGACGAACCGCGCCAGCCCGGAGATCCGCTCGGCCCGCATCGGATTGCGCTTGTACGCCATGGCCGAGGAGCCGATCTGTTCCTTCTCGAACGGTTCCTCGATCTCGCCGAAGGACTGCAGCACCCGGATGTCGCCGGCGAACTTGGCGGCACTCGCCGCAATGCCTGACAGCACTCCGAGCACGTGCGCATCGAGTTTCCGCGTGTACGTCTGGCCCGTCACTGGCAGCGTGCGGGCGAACCCCATCGCCTGCGCCACCGCCGCGTCGAGCCGGCGCACCTTGCCATGATCGCCGTCGAACAGCTCGAGGAAGCTCGCCTGTGTTCCGGTCGTGCCCTTCACGCCGCGCATCGGCAGCTCGCCAATCCGCCGGTCCAGATCCGCGAGGTCCAGCACGAGGTCCTGCATCCACAACGTCGCGCGCTTGCCGACCGTCGTGAGCTGCGCCGGCTGCAAGTGGGTGTACGCCAGGGCGGGCTCCTCGCGCCACTCCGCGGCGAACGCCGCAAGCGCCCGCAGCGTCTCCACGATCGTGCGCCGCAGCAGCTCCAGCCCGCGCCGCATCAGCACCAGGTCCGCATTGTCCGTGACGTACGCGCTGGTGGCGCCCAGGTGGATGTAGGGTCGCGCCGCGGGAGCCACGTCGCCGAACGCATGCACGTGGGCCATCACGTCGTGGCGAAAGCGCTTCTCGTACTCCCGCACCGCCGCGAAGTCGATGTCGTCGAGATGATCGCGCATCTGCGCGAGCGCTTCGTCCGGGATGACGACGCGCGCGCCGATGTCCCGTTCCGCCTCGGCAAGCGCCAGCCAGAGCCGGCGCCACAAGCCGTGGCGGGTCTGCGGCGACCAGAGCGCCAGCATCTCGCGCGATGCATAACGCTCGGCGAGCGGCGACGAATAGCGATCGTGCGAATCGCTCATCGGAGGATGAAGTCGGTCATGTAGACGCGGCGGCCTCGCTCGAAGTAGATGCGGATCACCTCGCGCGGGCCCGCGGCATCGAGCAGGCGCCGCACGTCCTCCGCGCGCTCGACCGGCGTCCGGTTCACCTGCAGGATGACGTCGCCGGGACGGAGGCCGATCTCGCTGGCGATGCGCTCGCTGGCCCGGTAGACCATCGCGCCCTGCTGCGCGCTCACCCCGCGCTCGGCGCGGATGGCGGCGGTGAGCGACACGAGCTCCAGCTCGCGGAGCACGGCGACGCGCGGCGCGCTGACCTCCGGAAGGTCTGCGACTTCCACGCTCGCGGTCATGTCGCGACCATCGCGACGAACACGCAGCGGCAGTCGCTCGCCGACCCTGACGTCGAGGAGCACCGCCTGCCAGTCGTAGGGACTCCGCAGCACACGATCTCCGGCGCGAATCAGCACATCGCCGGGCCGCAGGTTCGCCTCGGCGGCGGGCGAGCCCGGCACGACGTCGGAGATCGTCACTCCCGCGCTCAGCGCCTCGCGCGGCGAGAGTCCGGTCGGGGGTTCCGTCTTGATGCCCACCCACGGCCGGCGGATCGCGCCGTGCGCGATGAGATCATCCGCAACGCGGATCACCCGGTCGATCGGAATGGCGAAGCCGAGCCCCACCGATCCCCCGCTCGGCGAGAAGATCGAGCTGTTCATTCCGATGACCTCGCCGAGGGCGTTCACGAGCGGTCCGCCGGAGTTGCCGGGATTGATCGCCGCATCGGTCTGGATCATGTCGAGGTAGAGCTGCCCTTCCTGCGTGCGCGCGATGAGGTTGCGCCCCGTACCGCTCACCACGCCGGTGGTGACGCTCGGCTCGGGATTGCCGAGCACGAAGCCGTACGGGTTGCCGATCGCGATCGCCGGCTCGCCGATGAGCAGGTCCCTGGAGTTGCCGAGCGGCGCGACGGGAAGTTCGGACCGTTGGATCTTGAGGACGGCGATATCGTTAGGCTCGTCCGCCCCGAGCAGCTCCGCCGGCACGCTGCTGCCGTCGCTCATCGCGACGGAGATGCTCGACGCACCCTCGATCACGTGCGCGTTCGTCACCACGATGCCATCCGCGCGCACGATGAACCCGGAGCCCAGACCCGGCGTGACGCGCTGGCCGCCCGGCCGGCCCCCGAAGAACCACTCGAACGGATCGACCGGCGCGCGCGAGACGATCTCCGTCTGCACCGTCACCACCGCCGGAGCCACGCGCGCGATCGCCTCCGTCACCGCCGTCCGGCGCCGCGGATCCGCCGAAGTGGACTGCCGCATCTCCGCGCGCGCCTCAGCGATGGAGAACGCCGAGCCGCTCTCGTCGCCGCCGCCATCGCTGCCCGCCGAGCAGGCCGCGACGACGAGGAGCGCCATGGCGGGCCAGCGCGAGGTCACGAATCGAGGTACAGGTCGCACGGATAAGTCACCGCATCGAGAAAAAGCGCATGAGCTGGAGCGGGCGGCGACGTCTCGTCGTTGCGCTTCGCCCGCAGCAGCTCCCCGACGTCCTCTGCAGGACGCCGGCCGCGTGCCACATCCACCATGGTGCCCACCAGAAATCGCACCATGTGGTGCAGAAAGCGGTTCGCCTCGATCTCGAACGCGTACCCTCCGTGCCGCTCACGCCAGACGGCGGACGTCACCGCGCACCGGTGCGCATCGTCGGGCGGCGCCGTGCCGCGGACCGCGAACGCCCAGAAGGCATGGTCCCCGACCAGCGCATCCGCGGCTCGTTGCAGCAGCGACGCGTCGAGGCCCCGGCCGAGCGCCCATTCGTACCGGCGCCGAAACGGAGATCGGCTCTCCTCATCCGTTCCGACGTAGTACGTGTAGCGGCGCGCCGTTGCGTCGTAGCGAGCATGGAAGCGCTCGTGCATCTCGTGCGCCGCCACCACCCAGACGTCCGGCGGCAGCACGGCATTCAGTGCGCGCCGCAGCTCGCCGGCGGACCAGCGCCCGGCAACACGCACCCCGACCGCCTGTCCGCGCGCGTGCACGCCTGCGTCCGTGCGCCCGGCTCCCAGCGCCGCCACCGGACCGCCGCACAGGCGCTCGAGGGCAGTTTCCATCACGCCCTGCACGGTGCGCACATCCGGCTGCCGCTGCCATCCCGCGAACCCACCCCCATCGTAATGCAGGACAAGCTGATGCACGCGCTCGCTCACGGACGAAAGTTACCGGCTGCGCCTGGGCCAAGCAACGTGGCCCGTGTGTGATTGACCTCCCATCGGGCGCGCTCTACATTGCGACCCCAACCCTCCCGGCCGCCCTCCACACAGCATGCCGCCTCGCACGCTCGCGTCTCTGGCGCACGCTCTCAGTGCGTCGTCCAGTCTCGACGCGGCGCTGGTCGCCCTCGGCGAGGCCCTCGAGGACATCGATCGATCGGCGCGGATCGCGCTCCTCCGCTACCAGCCGCGCAAGAAAATGCTCCGCGACGCCCTCGTCCCGAACGCCATGGGCGGTGTCGACAAGGTCGCCGTCGGCACCGCCTTCGAGCACCTGCCCCCCAGGATCCGCGGCGAGATCGTCCACGGCGGCCGGTTCGCCGACTTCGGTGACGATTCGGAGCAGTATGCCCGGCTGCTCGGGCTGATCGACACGGTGGATGGGAGCATGCTCGCGCTCCGGGGACTGACCGCGGACGGCTCGCTCTCAGCGGTCCTCGCGCTCTACGAGCCGCGTCGCATCTTCGGGGCCCGGGTGATGGAGCGGTTCGCGCCGGCGGCCGCGCTGTTCGATCTCGCCTTCTCGCGCTTCGCCGAGCAGGAGGCGCGGCAGGAGGCGGTGCGGACGCTGGAGAACGTGACCGAGCGCGTGCACGCGGACTACCTCGACAAGCTGCACGCCCTCGAAACGCAGATGCACGAGCTCGAGCAGCAGCGTCAGGCCATGCTCACGCCGACCGGTCAGCCCGTCATGCCGGAGCAACTCCTGGCGCTCGAGCAGGAGGCGGCCAAGCGACGCGAACAGGCGCGGCGCGCCACGCATCGCGCCAAGCTCCTGGAGCAGCAAGCCGCGGCAGCGGTGGAACAGCTCGAGCGCGCGCACATCGAGCTGCACCGGCGGTCCGAGACGGCGCGCCAGAAGACGCGGTCGCTGTATCTCGTCGAGCGGGTGCTCGCGCTCGACGCCTCGACGGACGATCCGCGCAAGCTCGCCGACGGCATGGTCGCGCTCCTCGGCGACGACATGCAGGCGCAGCGGTGCTCGATCATGCTGCGCGCGCCAGAACCTCGCACGCTGTATCTCGCCGCTGCGCGCGGGCTGCCGCCCGACGTGCCGCGCGCCCAGCGGATCAGGATCGGCGAAGGCGTCGCAGGGAAGGTGGCCGACCGGCGCGAGCCGGTGCTGGTGCGCGACGTGGCGGACACGACCCAGCATCCCTATCTCAAGGACGAGTACTTCACCACGGGATCGTTCATCTCGTTTCCGTTGGTGTACCACGAGGCGCTCATCGGTGTCGTGAACGTGACGAACCGCGCGCAGCGCGGCGTCTACGTCGAAGAGGACGTGGATCGCGTGCGCACGCTCGCGCTGCTCATCGCGCTCATCGCCGAGAACGCCGAACTGCCGGACCGCCTGTTCGCGGCGCTCCATGCCGACTGACGCGCTCCGCCTGGCGATTCGCCGGCTGGCGGCACACGAGTCGTTGAGCGCGGACGAGACCGCGGCCGCCTTCGACGAGGTGATGCGCGGCGAAGCCACGCCGGCGCAGACCGCGGCGATGCTGATGGCGCTGCGCGTGAAGGGGGAGACCTCGGAGGAGATCGCGGGCGGCGCGCGGGCGTTGCGCCATGCCATGATCGCGCTGCCGGCGGAGGACCGCGAGGCACTCGTGGACACCTGCGGCACGGGCGGCGGCCGGATCCCCACGTTCAACATCTCGACGGCCTCGGCGCTGCTGGCTGCGGGCGCGGGAGTCCGCGTGGCCAAGCACGGCAACCGCTCGTTCACCACGAGCTGCGGCAGCGCGGACGTCCTCGAAGCGTTAGGTGTGCGCATCGAGATGGCAGTCGAGGACATGGCGCGCGCGCTCGAGCAGGCGGGGATCGTCTTCATGTTCGCCCCGCTGATGCATCCCGCCATGCGCCACGTGGGACCCGTACGGCGCGAGCTCGGCATCCCGACGATCATGAACGTGCTCGGCCCGCTTGCCAACCCGGCCGGGGCGGGCCGTCAGGTGGTCGGCGTCGCGGAGCCGGGTCGCCTGCCGCTGCTCGCCGGCGCCCTCGCGGCGCTCGGCAGCCGCCATGCGCTGGTCGTCCACGGAGAGCCTGGAATGGACGAGATCTCCCCGATGGCGACGACGACCGTCCGCGAGGTGCGCGACGGCGCCGTTCACGAGTGGACGATCGCCCCGGAGGACTTCGGGTTTCCGCGCGCGACCGCGGAGGAGCTGGCCGGCGGTTCTCCCGCGGAGAACGCCGCGATCATCGAGGCCGTGCTGCGGGGCGAACGGACGGACGGGGCCCGCTCGGCGGTGTTGCTGAATACGGCCGCTGCGCTCTACGTCGCGGGACGCTGCGTGGACTTCACCGACGGAGTGCGGCACGCAACGGACGCCCTGGGCGGCGGCGCGGGAATCGCCGCACTCGATAGGCTGCGGCGCGCGACGATGTCCCAGGCCTGAACCGCGCCGCTAGTACCGGCGCAACACGCCCACGACGACACCTTGGATCGTGATGTCATTCTCGTGGACGTAAATGGGCGCGAGCGTCTCGTTGGCCGGCTGGAGCCGAATGCGTCCGTCGCGCTCCCGGTAGAACTTCTTGACCGTGGCGGAGGTGCCGTCGATGAGCGCAATGACCATCTCGCCGTTGTCGGCGCTGCGGCGCTCCTGCACGACCACGAAATCGCCATCGCGGATCTGCTCGTCGATCATCGAGTTGCCGCGCACCCGCAGCACGTAGTGCGAACCGCCGCGCCGCACAAAGTCGTCGGGCACCGACACGGACTCGTTGTGCACGGCCGCCTCGATCGGCATGCCCGCCGCCACGAGGCCGAGCAACGGCAGGTCCACCGCGCGCGGATTCGCATCCGACGGCAGGATCTCGATCGCCCGGCTCTCGTTGAACGACCGCTTGATGTAGCCCTTGCGCTCGAGATTGCTGAGATGCTCGTGAACGGTCGCCAGCGAGTTATAGTTGAACTGCCGCGCGATCTCCTCGAAGCTCGGCGCATACCCGTATTCCTCGGTATACGCGGTGAGGTAGGTCAGAATCTCCCGCTGGCGCTTGGTGAGCGGCATGCCGTTGCCCTCGCTGGCCCTGAGCTGTGGTCGACGCGTGCTACCGAAGGAAAGCCGAAGAATACAATAGCCGAATAAGACCCGAAGTGCAAGCGTCGACCCAGTCGTGGAAGCCGCCGACCGGCGTGCTCGGCCGGATTCTGGCCGAGACGCGCGAGCGCGTCCGGGCTCTCGAGGCGCGTGCAGCGGAGATCCGCCGACAGGCGCGTGCCGCCGGATCGCCTCCGCCGTTCTCCGCGGCTCTGTGGGGCGAGCATCTGGCCGTGATCGCCGAGATCAAGCGCCGCTCGCCGTCCAAAGGTGACATCAACCCGCGCCTCGCGGTGGATGCACAGACGCACGCGTACGCCGCCGGCGGCGCCGCGGCGATCTCGGTGCTCACCGAGCCGCACCACTTCGGCGGCGATCTCTCCGATCTCGCCCGCGCACGCGAGTGCACGCGGCTCCCCCTGCTGCGAAAGGACTTCGTGATCGACGAGGTCCAGATCGCCGAGGCGCGTGCCGCGGGCGCGTCCGCCGTGCTGCTCATCGCACGCGCTCTTGCGCGGGAGCAGCTCGCCGACCTCGCGGCGGCGGCGCACGGCTACGGAGTGGAGTCGCTGGTGGAGGTGCGGTCGGAGGAGGAGCTCGACCGAGCGCTTGCCTTGCCGGTCATGGTGATCGGCGTGAACAGCCGCGACCTCGAGACGCTCGACATCGACCGGACGATCTCTGCTCGGCTGCTGCCGCTGGTACCGTCCGATCGCCTCGCGGTGGCCGAAAGCGGCATTACGAGCGCGGCCGACGCGGCGGAGCTGGCGCGGACGGGCGCGGACGCGGTGCTCGTCGGCAGCGCGCTGTCGTCGCGGGAGGATCCGGCGGCGCTGGTGCGCGAGCTCGCGGCGCTGCCGCGGGTGGGCCGTGCGCGCCGCCGTTAAGTTCTGCGGCCTGACGAGAGCGATGGACGCGGAAGCGGCCGTGAGGCTGGGCGCCGACTACGCGGGCGTCATCTTCGCCGGCGGGCCGAGGGCGCTCGACGCGCGACGGGCGCGGGAGGTACTGGCGCCTACCGAGGGCAGCACGATCGCGCGCGTCGGCGTGTTCGGCGACCAATCGCCTGACGAGATCTCGACGATGGCCGCCGCCCTCGAGCTCGGGGTCGTGCAGCTCCATGGCGTCCGCTCGCCAGAAGCCATTGCCGGCATCGCCCTGGAAACGGGCCGCGAGGCCTGGGCGGTCGTCCGCATCGCCGGTGGCACGGTCCCCGAGGGGCTCGACGCCCTCTTCGCGTGCGCGCGAGGGATCGTCCTCGACAGCGGAGTGCCGGGCACGCTCGGCGGCACCGGGACGGCGTTCGACTGGCCGGCCGTGCGGGAACGCATCGACCGCCCGCGCGCGGGCCGGCGCGTGATTCTCGCTGGCGGCCTCACGCCCGACAACGTCCAGGAGGGCATCCGCGTCCTGCGCCCCGACGTGGTCGACGTCTCGTCCGGCGTGGAGGCCGCCGTCGGACTCAAGGATCATGCGCGCATGGCCGCGTTCGTCCAGGCCGTCCGATCCGTTTCCTGACGACACTCGTGAGCAACTCCACCGATCGACGCGACCGGTTCGGCGCCTACGGCGGCCGGTACGTTCCCGAAACGCTCATCCCCGCGCTCGAGGCGCTCGACACCGCCTATCGCGCCGCGCTGCGGGATCCCGTCTTCCAACGCGAGGTCGCCGCGCTCCTCGGCGAGTACGTGGGCCGCCCGACGCCGCTGTCATTCGCACCACGGCTCTCGGAGCGCGTCGGCGCGCAGGTCTTTCTCAAGCGCGAGGACCTGACGCACACGGGCGCGCACAAGATCAACAACACGGTCGGGCAGGCGGTGCTGGCGCGCCGCATGGGCAAGCGGCGCATCATCGCCGAGACCGGCGCGGGGCAGCACGGCGTCGCCACCGCGACGATCTGCGCCCGCTTCGGCCTCTCCTGCGTGATCTACATGGGCGAAGAGGACATGCGCCGGCAGCGCCTCAACGTCTTCCGCATGCAGCTCATGGGCGCCGAGGTGGTGCCGGTGACCTCGGGGACACGCACGCTCAAGGACGCGACGACCGAGGCCATCCGCGACTGGGTCACGAACGTGGCCGACAGCCACTACATCATCGGCTCCGTGGTCGGCCCCGCGCCGTATCCCGAGATGGTACGCGTGTTCCAGTCGGTGATCGGCACCGAAGCGCGGCAGCAGATGCTCGAGCGCATCGGACGGCTCCCGGCGAGCGTGATCGCGTGCGTCGGAGGCGGGTCGAACGCCATTGGGATCTTCGATGCCTTTCGCGACGACCCCTCGGTGGAGCTGATCGGCGTCGAAGCGGCGGGGCACGGCCTCGAGTCCGGCGAGCACTCGGCGTCGCTTTCCCGCGGGCGGCCGGGCGTGTTGCACGGATCGCTGAGTTACCTGCTCCAGGACGCCGCGGGCCAGGTGCAGCCGGCGCACTCGGTCTCCGCCGGGCTCGACTACCCCGGTGTGGGCCCCGAGCATGCCCATCTCCGGGACACCGGGCGCGCCACGTATGTCGCTGTCACGGACCAGGATGCGCTCGCCGCGTTCCAGGAGCTCGGCCGCCTCGAGGGGATCATTCCGGCGCTCGAGAGCGCGCACGCCATCGCCTGGACATTAGAGAATGTGGGCAGATGGGACGCGGAGGCCCCGTTACTCGTCTGTCTGAGTGGTCGCGGCGACAAGGACGTGGCCCAGGTCAGCGAGCTCTTGGCGCAGAACGGATGACCACTTCGCTCCAACACTCCGCATCCGAAATCGAGGAACGCGAGCCTCCCTTCGCGCCGGCCATCGTCGAAGGGTGGCTGCTGGCGTTGTCGAAGGCGGTGCGCGCCCACCAGCTCTACCTCCCGAACAATCCCGTCTATCAACGCGCCATCGACGCGGTGCGTGCCGCGTTCCAGACCCTGTGGGCGGAGACCGATGAGGTCACCCTCGCGATCACGGAGTCCGAGCTGAAGTGGGAAGGGCGCGTGGTCGCCAGCGAGACGACCAAGTCCGAGAGCCTCGCCTGGCTGCTCTACAAGGATGGCCTCCGCGAGCTGACGCTCATTCGCGGGTTCGAGGGCGACGAGTTCGACCGCCTGCTGGCGCTGCTCCAACGGGTGAAGCGCGCGGCGCCTGACGAGGACGACCTCCTGACGCTGCTCTGGGAGCAGGATTTCGTCAACATGCGCTACCAGTTCGTCGAGTTCGCGCCCGAGGGAATCGGCGAGATCGTGACGGGCGACTCGTACGGCGTCGAGCGGCAGGTGGATGTGCAGGCCACCGAGGCCGCCGCCGAGGCGGAAGCGCCGCAGGCGGCGGGTATCGTGAGCATGACGGAGTTCGACTCGACCGTCTACTTCCTGGACGAGCACGAGATCGAATTCGTGCGCAACGCGCTGCACGACGAGTATCAGGAGCATCTGTCGCACAACGTGCTGTGCGTCCTGTTCGATCTGTTCGAGCGGCAGACGGACGAGGGCGTGCGCGACGAGATCATCGAGTCGCTGGAGCTCCTCATGCTCCACTTCCTCGCCGCCGGCGACTACCGCGCGGTCGCGTTCCTGGTCCGCGAATCTCGTCAGGTCAGTGAGCGGGCGACGGACATCGAGCAGCGCCATCGCGAGGGCATGCTGCGCGTGCCGGATCGCCTGGGCAGCCCCGAAGTGCTCGGCCAGCTCCTGCAGACCATCGCGGACGCCACCACGCCGCCGGAACCCGCCGAGCTCGACGCGCTGTTCGAGGTGCTGGGCGGCGCGGCCATGGAAACCGTGCTCCGCTGGATCGTCCACCTGCCGAACGGCGTGCTGCGCACCGCACTGGAGCGTGCGTCGACCCGTCTGTCCGCATCCAACGTGAGCGAGCTGGTGCGTCTGATCGGGCTGGCAGACCGCGAGGTGGCGCTCGAGGCAGCGCGGCGCGCCGGAGAATTGCGCTCTCCCGGCGCGGTCGCCGCGCTGGGCCGCCTGCTCGGTCTGAAGGACACGACGATGCGCCTCGTCGGTGCCCAGGCGCTGGCGGCAATCGCGTCGCCCGGCGCGCTGCAGCACCTCGAGCGCGCGGTGGAGGACCCCGATCGGGAGGTCCGCATCGTGGCCGTCCGCGTCCTCGGCGCCAAGGGACACCGCGCTGCGCTCCCGAAGCTCGAGGCGCAGGTGCGCGGCACCGAACTGAAGGATGCCGACCTCACGGAGAAGATGGCGTACTACGAGGCGTACGGCGCACTGGCCGGCGAACGCGCGGTCTCGCAGCTGGATGCGACGCTGAACGGCAAGGGCCTGTTCGGGCGTCGCGATGACGCCGAGACGCGCGCCTGCGCCGCCATGGCGTTAGGTCGGATCGGAAGCGCAGCAGCGCTGGACGCGCTGCGCAAGGCGGCCCAGGACAAGGAGATGATCGTCCGCAACGCCGTCCAGAAGGCCATGCGCGGGGCGGCCGCGTGACGCAGACCGCCACGCCGGAACCGGAGTCCGCGTTCGCGATCGCGGAGCGCGGCGGCGATGCGTTCATTCGCCAGCGCGGCCGCGACTTCCTGTTCACGCTCTACGGATCGCTCCGCGCGCTCAAGCTGTACCCGGCCGAGAACGCCGTCGTGCAGAAGGCGCTGCACGACCTCGAGCAGCTCGGGACGCAGGTGTTCCAGCGCGAACGCGAGCTGGAGGTCCGCGCCTCGCGCGAGTTCATCTTCCTGAACTCGACCCGCCTGCGACTCGATCTCGAGAACTACGCGAGCTTCAGCCGCATCCTCGCGATCTTCCGCGAGGGCGGCATCGGGATGTTCCGGCTCGTCGCCGAAGCATCGATGCGCGACTGGACGGTGTTCCTCTCGCTGCTGCAGTCGGCGCCCCGCGGCAGCACCGAGGACCGCTCGATGGAGATCATGGAGCGCCTGTCCGATGCCGGCATCGAGGTCTTCGTCGTCGGGCCGCCGGTGGAGGGCGAGGACGACCGCGAGAAGCACAAGGCGGCGGCGAAGCGCGTGTACGCGCACAGCGTGTCCGCCACGAAGGATGTGATCTCGTCCGTGCGGATGGGGCAGAGCCCCAATCTCAAGAAGATCAAGCGGGTGGTGCAGGGCATCGTCGACCAGATCCTCAACGAGGAGACGTCGCTGCTCGGCCTGACGACGCTCCGCGACTACGATGAGTACACGTTCGTGCATAGCGTGAACGTCTGCATCTTCTCCGTCGCACTCGGCCGCAAGCTCGGCTTCAACCGCCGGCAGCTGTACGATCTCGGCGTCGCGGCGCTCATGCACGACATCGGGAAGTCGCGCATCCCACTCGAGATTCTCACGAAGCCGGCGGGACTGGACGAGGACGAATGGCGCGTGATCCAGAAGCACCCGTGGTTCGGCGTGCTGACGCTGCTGGGCATGCGCGGACACACCGAGTTTCCGTACCGGGCCATGATCGTGGCGTACGAGCACCACATGAAGACGGACCTCACGGGCTACCCGCGCCCGATCCGGTCGCGCCGAATGAGCATCTTCAGCCGCATCGTGGCGGTGGCGGATGGGTTCGACGCCGCCACCTCGCGCCGCATCTATCAAACGGAGCCGTATTCGCCGGCGGACGCCCTCGCCGAAATGTGCCGGAATCCGCACCGCGGAATGGATCCGGTGATCGTGAAGGCGTTCGTCAGCATGGTCGGGCATTATCCTGTCGGAACGCTGGTCATCCTGGATACCTTCGAGCTGGCCCTGGTGCACGCGGCGAATCCGCTCCCCGAGGCCATCTCGCGGCCCACGGTCCGCATCATCAGCGACGCGACGGGGAACGTGCTCTATCCGGGACAGCTGGCGGACCTCACCCAGCGCAACGCGCAAGGCGAATTCGCGCGCACGATCATCAAGATCGCCGACCCCGACCGCTACGGCATTCGTGTCGCCGACTACTACGTCTGACGCGCTGGCGGCGCGCTTCGTCGCCCTCGCCGCAATGCGGCGTAAGGCACTGGTCGTCTACATCACCGCGGGGCACCCCGACCCGGAGCGCAGCGTGGCATTGATGCGCACGGCCGAGGCGTGCGGCGCCGATGTCCTGGAGGTCGGCGTGCCATTCTCCGATCCCATGGCGGACGGTCCGGTGATCCAGGAGAGCTCGCGCATCGCGCTCGAGCACGGCGTGACGTTCGATCGCGTGCTGCAGCTGATCGCCGACGCCAGCCTGACGATTCCGGTGGTGCTGTTCTCCTACCTGAACCCGGTGCTCGCGGCCGGGCCCGATGCGCTGTCGCGCGCGGCGGCCGCGGGCGCGCACGGCCTCCTCATCACCGACCTGCCGGTCGGCGCCGATCCGGCGCTGGAGCGCCGGCTGTCCGACGGCCCGCTCGCCTTCGTCAGGCTGGTGGCCCCGACCACGCCGGACGACCGCATGGCGGAGATCGCGCGGCACGGCAGTGGCTTCGTGTATCTGATCAGCCGGCTCGGCGTCACCGGCGCCCGCGAGGCGCTGCCACCGGATCTGGGCGCGACGGTCGAGCGACTGCGCGCGGCGGCCCGCCTGCCGATCTGCGTGGGGTTCGGGATCGCGACGCCGGCCCAGGCGCGCGCCGTCGCCGGATTGGCCGACGGTGTGGTGGTCGGCAGCGCGGTGGTCCGCGCGGCGGGGGAGAGCGAGGAGCGCGCGGCGGCGCTGATCCGGTCGCTCCGCGCCGCGATCGACGAGGCGGCCGCCTAACTGCGGTCGCGGATCGCGCGCACGGCCACCGCGGTCGGCCGCACGAACACCGTCTCCGCGCGCGCGACCATCACCGATCCCGGCGCCGCCCCGCGCGGCTTGCGCACGTAGCGCCGCCGGGTCCAGTCGACGGGAACCACCGTCGACCCGCGAGCGCGACTGTGCCAGGCGGCCAGCAGCGCCGCCTCCTCCAGGTCGGCCGCGGGCGGCCGCTCGGCGCGCGTCCACCGCAGCACCACGTGCGAGCCCGACGCGCCGCGGGCATGAAGCCAGACGTCGTCCGGGGACGAGTCGTGAAACGTCAGCGCGTCGTTGTCCTTCGCGCTGCGGCCGACGCGAATCTCGAGGCCGCCGCCCGACGTGAACCGCTTGTACGAGCGCCGCGGCTCCCCCTGCGCGCTCGCGTCCTCCCGGACGGGTCGGTCAGGCACCGGAGCGGCGAGCGCCGCCTCGAGTCGTGCGATGCGCTCCGGAAGCGTGGCGCGCGCGCGCACCATGGCGCGCGCTCGAGCGTACAAGCGCTCCGCCACGGCCGGCGCCGAATCGGTGGGACGCGACGACAGGGCGAACGGCGTCCCATCGGGCAGCGTCAGGCTCGGCGGCACCGCCGCGCCCTCCGCCAGCGCCATCAGCGCATCCGCCGCCGCGCGCAGCTTCGGCGCGGCCCGCGCGAGCTCGAGTTGCTGGCGCATGCGCTCGATGGCCTTCGTCCGGGGATCCTCGCGCGCGGGCCGACCCGGGCCGCCCGCGTCGCCGGCCGGTCCGATCAGCGAGTCGGCCGGATCCGGGTCGTCGCAGAGCGGGAAGGGGAGCAGCTCGCCGTCGCACCGCGCGGGCTCGACCGGAGGCAGCGTGACGATGCGCGCATAACGTTCGCCTGCCGTCGAGGGGTCGGCGATAAGCCACGCCGCGACCTGCGGGCCGATCCAGCGTCCGAGCAAGAGCGCAGGCGCATCGCCGCGCGCTGCCGCCGCGCGCACGTCGTCTGCGGCGAGAACCGAGCGCGGCGCGCCGACGGGTGGAATTCGCGAGCCGACCGCACCGAACCGGTGTCCGTCGCTCGACAGGAGTACCGCGCCGCGCGCGTTCGGAACGACCGATACGACGAGTTCCGCCTCGCGCGCCGCGGAACCGCGGAACTTCCCGGGCTTCGTCAGGTGGACGACGATCCGTCGCTCGTCCGTGGGGGCCTGCACCGATACGATCTCGTAGCCGTCGAGCGAGCCGCGATCCTTCGTGGGGGGTGCGTGCCGCACTCGAACGTCGGGGCGCGACAGGTCGAACCGGACCGTCGGTGCTCCGGCGGCGCCGAGCAGCACGGCGGCCGGGCGGGCGTCGAGCGCGAAGCACGCGACGCGCCGCCCACGCCACGCCGCGTCGAGCTCGCGCGCG
>DATHUW010000036.1:0-114299 GCA_035461825.1 Gemmatimonadaceae bacterium | reverse complement strand
CGGTGCATCTGCGAACGTGACGGTGCTCGGCATTGCCGAGCGTCACGGCACGCGGGTCAGCTTCGGCGACTTCTCACGCTTCGGCGTGCCGGTCACAGCGTTCACGCTGGTCGTGTCGACGGCCTTCGTCGCGGCGCACGTCTATCTGGACGCGGAAGGCGCCGCGCTCGCGGGCGCCGTGCTGCTGGCGGGGCTGCTCATCGTCAGATTCGCACGACGGCCGCGAGGCACGTTTCTGCCGACTCCGTCGTAGAAACCTCACGCCGCAGAGCCCCGCGCGGGCTGGCCGCTCATCGCGGCAGCGCGAACGCCACTATCGCGTCCCCCCTTCCGAACACGTCCGATCCTCCGGCCGCGATCACCACGTACTGGCGTCCGCCCTCCCGCACGCGATAGGTCATCGGCGTCGCCCGCGCGCCCGCAGGCAGATTGCCCTTCCAGAGCTCGCGACCGGACTCGATGTCGTACGCCCGCAGCGCCCGGTCCACCGCCGCGCCGATGAACACCAGCCCCGACGCCGTCGTGATCGCGCCACCCAGATTCGGCGAGCCCCACTCCGCCGGCGCCTGCGAAGCCAGCGACCGGATGGTCCCCAGCGGCACGTTCCACCGGTGGGCGCCCGTCGTCAGGTCCACCGCGACCAGCGATCCGAACGGCGGCGGCGTGCAGAACATGCGCGCCTGAGTGGCGAACAGACGCCGCCGCATGACGTACGGCGTGCCGCGCATCGGCGCGTACTCGTAGCCGAGGCGGCCGGCCTCACGCTGCGCCTCCTCCCGGTTCACCTGCTCGCGCGGGATGAGTTGCACTATCGTGGCGACGCGGTTCACGGGCACCACGGCGATCTGCCGCCGCGGGTCTACGGCGACGCCGCCCCAATGCGCTCCGCCGATGTTCGCCGGTCGCTGCAGCGTGCCCTCCAGGCTCGGCGGCGTGAAGACGCCGTCGTTCCGCAGCGCTGCGGCCATCGCGCGGCACTCCGCGCGATCCTCCGGCGTCGCGCCCCACACCGAGTCCGAGTCGATCGTGAGCGGCACGAGCGGCGCGATCCCGGTCGTGAACGGCTGGGTCGGCCACGCCTCCTCGCCAGGCACCATGCTCCGCGGCACCGGCCGCTCCTCGACCGGGAACACGGGCTCTCCGGTGTCGCGGTGGAGCACGAACAGCATGCCGGTCTTCGTCGCCTGCAACACCACCGGGATCTCCGACCCGCCGCGGCGGATCGTCGTCAGCGCCGGCGGCGCCGCGTTGTCGAAATCCCAGAGGTCGTGGTGGACCGTCTGGAAGTGCCAGACGATCTGCCCCGTGCGCCCACGCAGCGCCACGATGGAGTTTGCATAACGATTGCTGCCGAGCCGTTCGCCGCCGAAGTAGTCGGGGCTCGCGCTGCCGGTCGGCACGAACACGAGGTCGCGCGCGTGATCGGCGACGATCACGCTCCAGGCGTTGGCGCCGCCGGTCCGACGGGCCGTCGGTCCGCGCCAGTCGTCGTATGCCGGATCGGCCGGAGACTGCGGCACCGGGTCCCACGTCCACCGCAGCGCGCCCGTGCGCGCATCCCAGCCGCGCACCTCGCCGCTCGCCATCGTCGTGCGCGCGTTGTCCGCGATGGCCGACCCGGTCACCACCACGCCGTTCACCACCGCCGGCGGCGACGTCATCTGATACTCCGAACGCTCGTCAGGCGGAGTCCGCAGCCCCTGCCGCAGGTCGACCGAACCGGTCGCGCCGAAGCCCGCGCACGGCGCACCGGTTGCGGCGTCGAGCGCGAACAGCCTCGCATCGATCGTCGCCATGAAGATGCGGCGGCGGCACGGCGTGCCCGCCGCCGCGGCTGAGTCGACCCACGTCGCCACTCCGCGGCTCGCGAAGTCGCCGAAGCCCAGCGATGGATCGACCCGCGGGTCGAACCGCCATCGCTCGGCGCCGGTCTCCGGATCGAGCGCAATCACGCGACCACGCGGCGTGCTGAGGAAGAGCGTGCCGTCCACCATGAGCGGGGTCGTCTCCAGTGCCGGATCGCGCCCCCGGCGCGCCGTGAGATCCTCACCGGTGTTGAACGTCCACGCCACGGCGAGCCGGTGCACGTTCTGCGGCGTGATCTGGTCGAGTGGCGCGTGGCGCTCGCCACCCGCATCGCGGCCGTACGCGCCCCATTCGACCGCGCCAACGGCTGCCGGATTCGACGTCGTCGAGGCAGCGACCTCGCCGAGCGGGGCGGCGCCCCGGCAGCCGGCGACAAGCAGCAGAGATCCCACGGTCACGATCCGCACGACGTTCACGGGCATTCGAGGCTCCATTCGAGGTGCGACACGATGGCTCGTTAGACGCCGCGTCGGCAACGACGCCGGGACGAGCGGCCCGCGGCCGGGACGAGCGGGATGTCAGCCCAGTTCGAAGTCGCCGCGCGACTGCGCCCGGTATCGGCGACTCCAGGTCAGCATCGCGCCGTCGGTCATCTCCACGCGCACGTCGCCGTGCGACCACGGATGGAGCGCGCGGATCGCGTCGAGGCGGACGATCTCCGACCGGTTGATCCGGAGAAAGGCCGCGGGATCGAGGCGCTCCGCCAGCTCGGAGATGCGGCCACGCAGCCGAAACGTTCCGCGCCTGGTGTGGAGCCGCACGTCGTTGCGCGCCGCCTCCGCACGTACGATCTCCTCCACCGGCAGCAGGGTCGCCTGGCGATCGTCGTGGACCATCAGCCTCGTGAGGTGCCGCGAGACGGGGCGCGCCTCCTCGACCAGCGATCGCAGCCGCTCAACGCTCGAGTCGGATTCCGCCCCGACGCGCTCGCGTGCACGATTCACCGCCATACGGAGCCGATCCGGCGCGTACGGCTTGAGCACGTAGTCGAACGCGCGCACCTCGAACGCTTGCACCGCGTGATCGTCGTACGCCGTCACGAACACGACGACCGGCATCGCCTCGACGCCGATCTCGGCGATCACGTCGAACCCGGTTTTCCCCGGCATCTGTACGTCGAGCAACACCACGTCAGGCGCGAGCTCGCGGATCCGATCGACGGCCTCGGCGCCGCTCGCGGCCTCTCCGACGATCGTCAGGTTCGGGAGGCCCTGCAGCGCGCGCCGCATCTTGGCGCGCGCCGGCGCCTCGTCATCGACGAGCAGGAGGCGCATCGGCCGGACGCACGAGATCATCCGCTGGACGCCGGATCGCGGTGCGCAGCGGAATGCGCACGTGGACGCCGAAGCCGCCCTCGGGGCGATTGCCGGCGCGGAGCGCATGCGCCGATCCGTACAGCAGGCGCAGTCGCTCTGCCGTGAGCGAAAGCCCCAGCCCCGACTGCAGCACATCGCGGTCGTCAGGCGCCCCCGGACCATCATCCTCGACGTCGATCAGCAGGGCGTCGCCGTCGGCGCGAATCCGGAGATCGATCGCGGCAACGCCCAGGCGGGAGGCGTTGCCGTGGCGCACGGCATTCTCGACCAGCGGCTGCAGCAGCAGCGAGGGCACGGCGGCACCGTGGGTCGCGGGTGCAGCCTCCACCCGAACCCGCACGGACTGACCGAAACGCGCGCGCATGATCGCAACGTACCCCTCGAGCATCGCCAGCTCGTCCTCCAGCGCCACTTCGTCCATCTGATCGCGGCGCAGCGAGTGCCGCAGCAGCGCGCCGAGCTGCTCGAGCATCTCGTCGGCGGCACGGGGATCGTCGTACATCGTCGCCGAGACGGTGTTGAGCGCGTTGAACAGGAAGTGTGGTTGAAGTTGCAACCGCATGGCGTGCAACTGCGCCCTCGCGAGGTCTCGCTCGAGCGCCGTCGCACGGCGCTCGCGATCGCGGAGCAGCCGCGAATGGCGGACCGCCGTGAGCACGCCGAGCGTCGCCGCGAACATGATGATCTGGTTGGGCAGCTCCATGACGTACGGCCACGGCATCGGTCCGTACCCGTACGTCCCTTCGTTCAGCGCGGGATAGAGAATCACGCGCGTTCCCCACATCAGCGTCGTGTGCACGACGCCGAGCGCGACGAGTCCGACCGCGTACACCGGAACGAGCGTGCGCAGTCGACCCCGCTCGATGGGAAACCGCTGCCACAGCCACACCAGCCCGATCACGACGAGGAACGCGGTCGCCGCGCCGGTCGACTCGTTGATCGCCCGCTCGGCGAACGTCGCTCGTCCCCCCATCCTGACGTCGCCGATGTAGAAGTAGAAAAAGCGGAACAGCCCGACGACGGCGAGTGCCGCCGCGGCGACCAGCCAGAACGTGCGTCCCGTTTCGGTTCCGGGCTTCGGCGACAGATGCTCGCTGCTCATGAGCAGAGATTACCGGACCTGCGGAGTGCCGGCAACGCGTCTGGGACCAAGTGGACTACGCCGAAGGCGTCGCCATGGCCGGGATCCGCTTTTCGGCGGCCGAATGCTCGATCAACGACTCGAGCCGGCGTTCGCGCGTCTCCGGGCGTTTCGCGCTCACCACCCACCACACCATCGTCCGCCGGTACCCCGGCGGCTGCTGCTCGAAGAAAGCCCAGGCGCGGCGGTTCCGCCGGAATCGACGCTCCTGCTCAGGAGACAACGCGGCCTTGTGGCGGTTCTCGTAGGAGTAGGCGCCGGAACGCTCGGTCGCTCGTGAGGCGAACGCCGCCCGTCCGGCCGGGCGCATGCGTCCTGCCCGCTCCAACTCGGCCACGCGCGCCACGTTCACCGCGCTCCAGTTGCTCTTCGGCTTCCTCGGCGTGAAGCGATTCATGTAGCGCTCGGCGTCGATGCCCTTCCGGATGCCGTCGATCCAACCAAAGCACAGCGCCTCGTCCACCGATTCCGGCCAGGTCATGCTCGGCCGCCCGCTCCCCTTCTTGTAGTAGCCGACCCACAGCTCGGTCCTGGAGGCGTGGTTCTTCTCGAGCCACGCGCGAAACTCCTCCGGAGTCCTGAAGAAACGTGGTTTCGGCGCTGCCGGCATGTTCGATCATCCGCAGGGAGTCCGTCGGAATCTACGTGGGTCCAGGTCGCAGTCGACATGCGCGCGCCGACTTACGATCTTCCATGATCGCGCGCGTCCCAAGGGGCGCCCTGCTCGATCCACCTCGACCAGCGCAATGCTCCTGCTCGCCGCTTTGCTCCAGATCGCGTCCGCCACCGCCGACACGACCGATCGGTTCGCGTTCGACATCCCGCGCATCGAGGCCGAGGTCCGGATCGACGGCGTGCTCGACGAAGAGGTCTGGACGCGGGCCGCGCGACTCGACGGCTTCTCGCAGTACTTCCCGGTCGACGGACGTCCCGCGGAGCAGCGCACCACGGTACTCGCGTGGTACTCGCCGCGTGCCCTCCACTTCGGCATCGTGGCGCACGCGAACGATCCTGGCGCCATCCGCGCGACGCTCGCCGAGCGCGACAACATCGGCAGCGACGACCGGGTGATGCTCTTCCTCGACACCTTCGACGACCGGCGCCGCGCCTATCTCTTCGGCGTGAACCCGTTCGGCGTGCAGCTCGATGGCGTGCGGACCGAAGGATCGGGGAACGCGGGCGGCGGCGGCTTCGGCGGACAGACGGACTACAGCCCCGACTTCGTCTTCGAGTCGCGTGGCCAGCTCACGGATTCCGGTTATGTCGTCGAGCTGAGCATTCCGTTCGCCAGCCTCCGGTACAGCTCCGCACCGGTGCAGCAGTGGGGGCTGCAGATCAATCGCGTGAGCGCCGCCACCGGATATGAGGACACGTGGACCGAGGCGCGCCGTGCCGGAGCGAGCTTCCTCGCGCAGGCCGGCGTGATGCGCGGGCTGTCGGGACTCGAGCGCGGTGTGGTGATCGAAGCGCAGCCGTTCGTCACCGCCACGTCCGACGGCGTGCGGGACAGGACGAGCGACCGCTTCACGCGCGACGACCCGGATCTCTCGACCGGCGTCAACCTGCAGCTCGGCTTCACGAACCTGACGATCGACGCCACCGTCAATCCCGATTTCAGCCAGGTAGAGTCCGATGCGGGACTCGTGACGCAGAACGAGCGGTTCGCGCAGTTCATCTCGGAGAAGCGCCCGTTCTTTCTCGAGGGCATCGAGCTGTTCTCGACGCCCAACCAGCTCGTGTACACGCGCCGCATCGCGGATCCCATCGCCGGCGCCAAGTTCACGGGCAAGTTCGGCCGCTATTCCGTCGCCCACCTCAGCGCGCTCGACCAACGTCCGGGGCGTGATGCCCTCGCGAACATCGCGCGGCTGCGGCGCGACATCAGTCGCAGCTCCACCGCGGGGCTCACGCTCACCGATTACGAGATCGGCGGGGCGTACAACCGCGTCGCGGCAGCCGACGCCCGCGTCGTCTTCAAGCGGCTCTACTTTGCCGAGGCGCAGCTCGGGGCATCGTGGACGCGCGATGCGCTCGGTTCGCGCAGCGACCCCATCTGGAAGGTGGAGGTCGACCGCACTGGCCACTCGTTCGGCTTCAACTACGGGATCAACGGCATCGGTGATGAGTTCTCGAGCGCACTGGGTTTCGTGCCGCGCCGAGGCATCGCCAACGCCGAGATCCGCAATCGCCTCAGTTGGTACGGCGAGCGCGGCTCGCTCATCGAGCGGGTGAACGTCTTCGTCAGCAACGAGTACGCCTGGCGATACGACGCGTTCGGTCGCGGGAGCCGCCTCGAGGGCGAGGACGGCGTGTCGCTGAACCTGAATCTCCGCGGCGGATGGTCGGTGGACGCGAACATCGATCGCGAGTTCTTCCGCCTGGAGCCGGAGGAGTACGCCGGCACGACGGTGCTGCTTCCGGGTGGTGCGACGCCGTTCGTACCGCCTGACGAGCTCGATGGACTCGTCGGCTTCTCCCTGGAGGTCGAATCGCCGACCTGGTCGGCTGCCAGTGTGGGGCTCGAGGCGCAGCGCGCGGCGGTGGTGATTTTCGACGAAGCCGCGGAGGGTGTGGAGACCGAACTGGAGCTGGACGTGTCGCTGCGCCCCACCACCGACGTGCGGATCGGCGCGGGCGCAGTGTACTCCCGCCTCACGCGGGAGCGCGATGACTCGGAGTTCGCGCGAACGATCATTCCGCGGCTGCGCGCCGAGTACCAGATCACGCGCGCGCTCTTCGTCCGGGTCATTGGCGAGTATCGTTCCGAGCGCCGTGACGCGCTGCGCGACCCGCTGACAGGCACACTGCTGGCCGAGGATGGGGTCGCGAGCGCGCCGGAAGCCGGTGGGTTCTTCCGCCACGAGTGGCTCGTCTCGTTCGAGCCGACGCCGGGCACCGTCGCGTACCTCGGCTACATCTCCGCGCACGAGTCGCCGAGCGCCACCTCGGCGCGGGGGTTCCGGCGCGAGGCGGACGGGCTGTTCCTCAAGCTCGCCTATCGATTCCGGCGGCAGTGATGCCCCCGCGGACGCGGCGTGCTGTCGCCGCGCGCCGCGGCCGCACGCGCACCGCTGACCGGCGCGCACGAATGATCGCGAAGCCTCCGCGGCCCGGCCGTCGGGTTCCCGCCATGACGGGCTCCGGACTACGGGAAGGTCGGCGATTCCCGATTCCCAATTCCCGATTCCCGAGCTACATCGCCATCCATGACCGCGCCGACGCGTCGAGACCAGGAAGCGGGCGAGCCCTGGCACGCCAGTTCGGCGGACGAGGTCCTCTCTCGGCTGGAGGTCACGCCATCCGGGCTCTCCACGGATGAAGCGAAGATCAGGCTCGAGCGCTACGGCGAGAACCGCATCGCCGTCGCGAAAGCGGAATCGATCTGGCGGATCCTGCTCGATCAACTGCGCTCCGTCGTCGTCCTGCTGCTCATCGCGGCGGCCGGAGTGGCGTGGGCGATCGGCGATCCGATCGATGCCGCCGCCATCGCGGTCGTGCTGCTCATCAACGTCGCGATCGGCTTCACGACGGAGTTCCGCGCCCGGCGCGCGATGGCGGCGCTGCGCTCGCTGGAGGTGCCGCGCGCCACCGTCAGGCGCGATGGCCATCGCACGACGATCGGGGCGCGCGAGCTCGTCCCGGGCGACGTGATCGAATTGGAGGCGGGCCAGGCCGTCCCCGCCGATGCACGCCTGCTCAGCGCGGCCGAGCTGCGGATCAACGAAGCGCCGCTCACCGGCGAATCGGCGCCCGTCGACAAGACCCCCGATCGGCCGATCGATCCCGACGCCGCGCTTGCCGAGCGAGCGACGATGGCCTATCAATCGACCGCCGTCGTGGCGGGCACGGCCACCGCGGTCGTCATTGCGACCGGCAATGCGACGGAGGTTGGGCGCATTGGCGTCCTCACCAGCGGCCTGGGCGAGGAGCGCACGCCGCTCGAGCTGCGGCTCGATGCGCTGGGACGGCGGCTCGTGGTGCTCGCCCTCGTCGTGGCGGCCGCCGTCGGCGCCCTCGGCCTCGCGCGCGGCGAGGCGATCGGGTTCGTCGCGCAGACCGCGCTGGCGCTCGCCATCGCCGCGGTGCCCGAGGGCCTGCCCGCCGTCGCCACCATCACGCTCGCCCTCGGGGTCTGGCGGATGGCGCGTCGTCAGGCAGTCGTCAGAAAGCTGCCGGCGGTGGAGACGCTCGGCTCGGCCACCGTCGTCTGCGCCGACAAGACCGGCACCCTCACCGCGGGCGAGATGCGCGTGACCGTGCTCGCCACGGCCGACGAGACGGTGCGGGTGGAGTTTGGGACCGAGGGGGTGACGTTCAGCGCGGACCAGGAACGGCGCGACCCGGAAGGTCTGCCCATCGCCGATCTGCTGCGCGTGTCGTCGCTCGTCAACCGCGCCGAGCTGGTGGAGGGCGCCGACGAGAATGGGCACGCCGTGGTGGGCGATCCCACCGAGGTCGCGCTGCTCGTGCTCGCGCGCGCCGCCGGCGTGATCCGGGAACGCGAGCTCGAGCGAACGCCGGAGGTGCGGACCATCCCGTTCTCGAGCGAGCGCCAGTGGATGGCGACCGTGCACGAGGACGCCGGCCGCCGGGTGATGCTCGTGAAGGGAGCGCCAGGGCGCCTGACCGAGTGCGCCGAACGCGAGCTGACCGCCTCCGGCGAGCGTCCGCTGGACGATGCCGGTCGCGAACGCTGGCGGCAGCGCAACCGAGAGATGGCGGCGCGCGGGCTGCGCGTGCTGGCTGCGGCTCGCGCGGACGTCGGCGACCACGAGGGCGAATCGCTTCCCAGCCTGACGATGATCGCGCTCATCGGGCTCGCCGATCCGCCGGCCGACGACGTCCCGGAGACCGTCGACCTCCTGCACGCCGCCGGCATCCGCACGGTGATGATCACCGGCGACCAGCAGCTCACGGCGCTCGCGATCGCCCGGCAGCTCGGCATTACGAAGGACGGTGAGGCCGTGGAGGGGCGCGAGCTCGCCACGCTCGACGCCGCCGCGCTCGCCGAGCGCCTGGACAACGTCGCGGTCTTCAATCGTGTGAGCCCGATCGATAAGCTGCGCATCGTCGAGGCACTGCAGGAACGCGGCGAGATCGTCGCCATGCTCGGGGACGGGGTCAACGATGCGGCCGCGCTGAAGAAGGCGGACATCGGCGTGGCGATGGGAGGACGCGGCACCGACATCGCCAAGGATGCCGCGGATGTCGTGCTCGCGGACGATCGATTCGCCACGATCGGCGTGGCGGTCGAAGAAGGACGCGTCATCTTCGACAACATCCGCAAGTTCGTCTTCTACCTCTTCTCGTGTAACGTCGCCGAAGTCCTGGTGTTGCTGATTGCCGGACTCGCGGGCCTCCCGCAGCCGCTGCTGCCGCTCCAGATCCTCTGGCTGAACGTCGTGACGGACACGTTCCCCGCCCTGTCGCTCGCCGTCGAGCCGGCGGAGGAGGAGACAATGGCGCGCCCGCCGCGCGATCCCCGCCAGGCCATTCTCTCGCGGGAGTTCCTGGGCTGGATCGCCGGATACGCTGCCGTGATCACCGCCGGCAGCCTGACTGCCTATCTAATAGCGCTCGACGACGGCGCGCCGACGCACGCCCGCAGCGTGGCGTTCATGACGCTGGCACTGGCGCAGGCCGTCCACCTCGCCAACGCGCGGCACGGCGCGATGGTCGCGCGCCCCCGTCGGTTCGGCCGCAACCGCTGGGCGATCGGGGCGCTCGCCCTGGTGGTCGCGCTCCAGCTCCTCGCGATGTACGCGCCGCCGCTGGCGGCGATCCTCGGGCTCACGGTCCTCGCGCCGCGGGACTGGGCCATCGTGATTCCGTTCGCGCTCCTTCCGCTCCTCGCGGGGCTCGCCCTCGGCCTCGTGCGCAGGCACCGCGGCGGCTGACGACCGAACGCCGCACGGGCGATGTCCGGTGTCCCCCGACGGATATCGGCTCGTGCCCGACATACCGCGCCGCGCGCGTCGCGCAATTTGAGTTACACACTACGAGGAGTGCAGCCATGTCACGTACGATTCTCGTGCCGCTCGACGGCTCCCCGTTCGCCGAGCACGCGCTTCCCGTCGCGATCTCCATCGCGCGCCGGACTGGCGCCGCGCTCGAGTTGATCATCGTCGACCGGCCGCCCGTCTCGTGGGTCGTGCCCGAGGTGCCGCTCGTCATGGATGAGGCGTTTCCGGCCACCGACGGCCTCGCGTATCTGGAGTCGCTCCATGCGCGCATGCCGGCCGACGTACCCACCCACCTGACGCGGCTGGAGGGACGTCCCGTGCCCTTCATCGTGAAGCACATCACGAACGCCCAGCCGTGGCTCGTCGTCATGTCGACGCATGGGCGGGGCGGATTCAGCCGCCTGTGGCTCGGCAGCGTGGCCGATGGCGTCGCCAGGCAGTCGCCGTCGCCGGTGCTCCTGGTCAAGCCGCCCGCCGCAGCGCCCGAGCTCGCCGCCGAGAAGCCCTTCCACCGCGTGGTCGTGCCGCTCGATGGGTCCGTCGCCAGCGAGGAGATCCTCGATCAGGCGCTCGCGATCTTTGGGACGGACGGCGTCGAATTCACGCTGACACGCGTGATCAGCCCGCTGGCGGTGGAGCATCCCGCCGACCCGAACGTCACGTCGACGCGGCGGTCCAACACGCACCCGGAATCGCTGCTGGAGGCCGAGGCGGATCGCCTCCGCGCTCGCGGCGCGACGGTAGCTCACCAGCTGCTCGTGCACGACTCGCCCGTAAACGCGATCGCGGACCTGGCAGCGGACGTCGAGGCGGACGCGATTGCGATGACGACGCACGCGCGGCGCGGCGTGTCCCGGTTCGTGATGGGCAGCATCGCCGACAAGGTGCTGCGTTCGGCGCCGTGCCCGGTATTGCTGTTCCACCCGACGCACGAAACGGTGGATTTGCGCCGGCGCGTGGAGGCCGCGACGGCGGCGGCGGTGCCGCTCTGAGACGATCGATACGCGCGTAACGCGCGAGGGATCTGCTCTCTCTTCCCGGCAGGCTGGCATGGGGGGTGGCACCGGAGAGCAGGTCCCTCGTTCGTCGTAAGGCCACGGACGTATCCCAACGGCGATCGGCGCCGCCGCCTACTTCCAGCGACCGAGCATCAACCGCAGCTCGTCGCGGTGCTTCGTTTCATCGGCGATGACCGTGTCGAGGTCCACGGCGAGCCCGTACTCGCCGGCCGCCTCGGCCTGCTGGCGGCGCACGATGTAGCGCTCGAGCGTCGCCACCTCGTCGGCGAGCGCGTGCTGCAGCATCTCGACCGCGTCCTCCGTGTACTTCACCTCTGCCGCTCCCGTGGTCGGCGCGCCGCCTAGCGCCACGATCTTGTCGGCCAGCAGCTGCGCGTGCGAGAGCTCGTCCGCGATCTCGCCGGTGAAGAACTGCCGCAGCTCCTGCCGGTTGGGTCCGCGGACGGCGCTCGCGTACGTGCGATACGTGATCACCGCCGCGTATTCGTGCGCCAGGTCCTCGTTCAGACCCGCGATCAAGGTCTTCAGGTTGTCGTCTTCCATGCGGTTCGCTCCGTGTCGTTCGTGAGTGCGTTCGTCGTCTGCTCCTAGTGCAAACGGGCGGCCACCGCGTCACGGTTCCGAGCCCGTGCATAACGTTGCTCGGACGGAGTTCTCACGATGCACTCGGCCACCGGAACGGGCCCCCCCCGACGTCGAATGGTGCGTTGCCGGACTGCCCGGCCGCGAGCCAAGGACCATTGTAGGGAAATCCGATCACGCGCACGGAATGGAGGGTGGGCGTGCAGCAAAGCCCCAACACCCCGTTTCGCGACGTCCGGCGCGCCGACGCACACACGCACGGGAGCAGCACATGAAAGGCGACCGATACTCGCTCGACGCGCTGCTGCCCGCCGAGATGGCGGTGAAGGCCGAGGACATCGGCGTGGCCAAGGCCGGCATGAGCACCGTGACCACGCTCGCGCTGGCCGTCCTGGCGGGCGCCTTCATCGCCCTGGGTGCGGTGTTCTCGACCACGGTCGCGTCAGGCGCGGCCGGCGTCCTGCCTGGCGGACTCATCCGACTCCTGACCGGCCTCGTCTTCTCGCTCGGTCTCATTCTCGTGGTGGTCGGGGGTGCGGAGCTGTTCACGGGCAACACCCTCATCATCATGGCGTGGGCGAGCCGCAGGCTCAGCCACGCCGCGCTCCTCCGAAACTGGGCGCTCGTCTACGCGGGCAACTTCGTGGGGGCGCTTGGCACCGTCGCGCTGGTGTACCTGAGTGGCCAGTACGCGTTCGACGGAGGCGCCGTCGGCGCCGCCGCGCTCGCGACGGCGAGGCACAAGTCGGAGCTCGGATTCGTCCAGGCGGTCGTGCTGGGGATTCTCGCCAACGGCCTGGTCTGCCTGGCCGTGTGGCTCTCGCTGAGCGCGCGGACGACGACCGACCGGATCCTCGCCGTCATCTTCCCCATCACGGCGTTCGTCGCGGCGGGGCTCGAGCACAGCATCGCGAACATGTACTTCGTGCCGATCGGCATCCTGATCCGCGCCTTCGCGCCCGTGTCCTTCTGGTCGGCCATCGGCGCCGCTCCAGCCGACTACGCGTCGGTCAATTCGACGAGCTTCCTCCTGCACAATCTGCTGCCGGTCACGATCGGCAACATGATCGGGGGCGCGGTACTCGTCGGCGCGACGTACTGGTTCGTGTACCTGCGGCGGAGGTCGCCGTGAGCCGGGAACCCGGCGGCGCCGGCCCCGACGACGTGCGGTGGCACACCAAGTCCGTCGACGAGGTGGCCCGCCTCCTGGCGACCGACCCCCGCGGGCTCTCCGCCGAGGAAGCGGCCGCGCGCCTCCAGCGCCACGGACCTAACGTCATCGAGGCAGAGCGGGTAGAGCCATGGTGGCGCCTGTTGCTCCACCAGTTCCACGACCCGCTGATCTACATCCTGCTGATCGCGGCGGCCGTGACCACGGCGCTCGGCGAGACCACCGACTCGGCCGTGATCCTGGCGGTGGTGCTCATCAACGCCGCCATCGGGTTCGTCCAGGAGATCCGTGCTCGCGAGGCGATTCGCGGTCTGGCGCGACTCGGCGCGCCGCGCGCGGAGGTGATCCGCAACGGACGAGTGATGGTGATCGAGAGCCGCGACGTCGTCCCCGGTGACGTCATCGTGCTGAGTTCTGGTGCGAGCGTACCCGCCGATGCGCGGGTCATCGTGGAGCACGACCTGGAGTTGAACGAGTCGTTGTTGACCGGCGAGTCCGAGACGGTGCGCAAGGGCACGGACGTGCTCGAGGCGGAATCGCTCATCGCCGGCGATCAAACCAACTCCGTCTTCGCGGGGACGATCGTCACGCGAGGACGCGGCCGCGGCGTCGTGGTACGCACCGGAGCGCAGACCGAGATCGGCCGCATCGCGGCGTCGATTCGCAAGGTCGGCTCGACCTCGACGCCCTTGCAGGAAACACTTCATCGCTTCGGCCGCCGAATCGGGTATGTGGTGGCTGGTTTGGCCGTCGTGGTGGTGATCGCCGGCCTGCTGCGCGGCCTCTCGGCCGCGGAGATCTTCGTGACGGCGGTCGCGCTCGCGGTCTCCGCGATTCCCGAGGGGCTTCCCGTCGTCATGACGGTCACGTTGGCGATAGGCGTGAGGCGGATGGCGCGCCGTCACGCCATCATTCGCTCGCTGCCCGCCGTCGAGACGTTGGGCAGCACCACGGTCATCGGATCGGACAAGACGGGAACCCTGACGCACAATCAGATGACCGTCCGCGCGATCGCGTCGGGCGGCCGCGTCGTCGCCGTGGAAGATCTTGCCACGCAGGTCGGTGAGCCGCTCCGCCTCACGCTGCTGGCCGGCGTGCTGGCGAACGAGGCGGATCCCGCCGGGCTCGAGCTCGGCGAGGTGCAGGGGGATCCGACCGAGACCGCGCTCCACTCCGCCGCCGTACGCGCAGGGCTCTCGCCCGTCGCGCTGCGCGAACGGCATCCCGAGCGCGACGTGGTGCCGTTCGAGCCGGATCAGCGCTGGATGGCGACACTCAATGACATGCCCGACGGCACGCGCGCGATCTTCATCAAGGGTGCGCCAGAGGTCGTCATCGCCCGCTGTCGCTGGCAGTTGCAGTCGTCAGGTATGGAGGCCCTCGATGCGGCGGCGGCCGAAGAGGCGGCGCGGCTGCTGGGCGCCCGCGGCCTGCGGGTGCTGGCCATGGCCTACAAGCCGACGGACGCGACGACGCTGCGCGACGTCGCCGCCGACGAGGACTTCGTGTTCCTCGGCGCGCAGGGCATGGAGGATCCGGTGCGGCAGGAAGCTGTCGAGGCCGTGGCGGCGGCGCGCGAGGCCGGCATCCGCGTGCTCATGCTCACTGGCGACCACGTGGATACCGCCCGAACCATCGGCGCGCAGCTCGGGCTCGGCGAGGCGGATGCGCAGGTCATCGAGGGACGCGCCATCGAGCAGCTGTCGGACGCCCAGCTCGATCCGTTGATTGCGGGCGTCAACATCTACGCGCGGGTCTCGCCGGAGCACAAGCTCCGACTGGTGCAGCGGCTCAAGGCCGGCGGCCACGTCGTGGCCGTGACGGGCGACGGCGTGAACGACGCGCCGGCGCTCCGCGCGGCACATCTCGGCATCGCCATGGGGAAGAGCGGGACCGACGTTGCTCGCGAGGCATCCGACATGATCCTCGCCGACGACAACTTCGCCACCATAACGGCCGCGATCGAGGAGGGCCGGACGGTCTTCGGCAACGTTCGCAAGGTCGCGTTCTTCCTGCTGTCCACCGCCGTGGGCGAGGTCATCACGATACTGGTCGCGCTCGTGGTAGGCTGGCCGCTGCCGTTCATCGCGGCGCAGATTCTCTGGATCAACCTCGTCACGAATGGACTGCAGGATGTCGCGCTGGCCTTCGAGAAGGGCGAGCCTGGCCTCCTGCAGCGCCCACCGCGGCACCGCGGTGAAGGCATTGTCACGCTGCGAATCCTCGAGCGCCTTGGCGCCGTGGGACTGTTGCTCGCCGCGGGCACCCTTGCGGTCTTCTGGTGGTCGCTGAACGAGACAGGAGAGCTGACACACGCGCGCACGCTCGCGATGACGCAGATCGTCGTTTTTCAGTTCTTCCACGTGTTCAACTGCCGATCGCTCGACCGGTCGATTACGCGGATTCCCCTGTTCGGCAACCGGTTCCTGTTCCTCAGCATCCTCGGCGCGGCGGCGGCGCACGCGGCCGTGCTTTATGTGCCGGTCATGCAGAACGTCTTCCGCACCGAGCCGATCGGAGCGACGGAATGGATGCTCGTGATGGCGGTGGGCAGCACCGTCATCGCAGGCGGCGAACTCGACAAGTGGCGGAACCGTCGAAGGGGGCGGTTGCTCGGCTGACGGGTCGGCCCTCGCTGGTGGACGGCGGGAGAGGATCGAGAATCTGCCCGTGCGCTTTCTCCGAGCGCTCGTCTTCGTCGCCTTATCGGCGCCGTGGCGGGCATCGAGTCGCTGCGCTTCGGTCAGCCGGACGCGGTCGGTCGAGGACGAGCAGCGCCTCGTGGTACGACAATTTTTGGGTTGTGTTCCTTAACATGCGTTAAGTCATCCGTTACCCGTCTCGAGCAATCCCCGCCAGGAGCCGGTCGAACGAGCGGCGATGGAACGCTGCGAACGCCGCCTCGGAGTCGAACTGCCCGCGCCGGAACTGTTGCACGGTGCCGTGGGCGTGCGCCGACACCGTGAGCGCGACATCCGACGGGTCGGCGTCCTCCAACGCGTTTTCCCGCATGCAATTGCGCACCAACTCGTCGACCAGGTGCAGCATGGTGTTCGTGCTGCGGGGCGCCCCCGCAGGAGGCGGCGCGAGATACAGCACCTCGTACAGGTTCGGCTCGGCTACGGCAAACGTGCGGAGCGCCTCGAGGGCGGCGCGCAAGCGCTCGACCGCATTCCCGGTTCCCAAGGCCGAGTACACGTGGTGGCGGTGGACCGCCGTCACCTCGCGATAGACGTCGCGCAGCAGCGCGTCCTTGTCCTGGTAGTGCCAGTAGAGCGCGGGCGCGGTCATGCCGGCCGCTTCGGCGACGCTGCGCATGGTCACGGCCGCGAATCCATGCTCGCGTAGCACGGAGAGCGCCGCATCGAGCGCCCGCGCCCGCCCGGATTTAACAGGTGTTAAGGACATGGATACAGAATCTGGCCTGACCGCTCCGGGCGCAACCCCTCACGTGAGCTCATCCAGCGACCGCGGCCAGTCCTGCTTCAGCAGTCGCGACATGGCCCGGTCCGCCAGCAGGCGACCGCCCGTCTGGCAGCGCGCGCAGTAGTTCGTCTCGTTGTCGGCGTAGCGGATGCGCTGCACCGGCGATCCGCAGTCCGGGCAGGGTTCGTGATACCGGCCGTGCACCGCCATCCCTTCCCGGAACGCCGTCACCTTTTCGGGGAATGCCGCGCGCGCTTCCGCGCGCAGACGTTCGATCCAGCCCCCCAGCGTGTCCTGGACGGCCGCGTGAAGACGGGCGACCTGGTCGTCGTCCAGCCGGCTCGTGAGTGCCAGCGGGGATAGTCGCGCCGCGTGCAGGATCTCGTCGGAGTACGCGTTGCCGATGCCCGCGAACAACCGCGGATCGGTGAGCGCTCGCTTGAGGGTGTGATTCTCGGACCGCAGACGCGTCGCGAAGTCGGCGATCGGCAGACCCATCGGCTCGAGCCCGCCGCGCTCGAACTGCCCGAGCTCGTCGTCCCCGCGGATCAGGTGCAAGGATGCGCGGCGCTTGCTCCCCGCCTCCGTGAAGTACAGCACCCCGTCGGGAAACTGGAGTCTGGCGAGCACGAGCGAGGCCGGGACCTTCGGACCGGGCGGGCGCCAGCGCAGGCGGCCGGCGATCATGAGATGCATCACGATCCACAGAGGCGGCTCGCGCGAGTCGGGAGGCCCGCCTGGCAACGGTGCCGGGTGCGCACCGATCGCGATGCGCTTCCCGATCCGCCGAAGTACCTCGACCCGCGCGCCCGCGAACGCCTCCGGCGCCGGATCGACCGTCCGCAGGACGAAGGGTTTGACGATCTCCAGCCGCTCGAGGGTGTGCCCCGTTATGCGGGGAGCGAGCGCTTCGAGATAGGCGGCGAGATCCGGTAGCTCGGGCAACGGCGGCTCGGTGGTACGCCTCGCGGGTCAGCCGGGCTTCGACGAGCGGCGGCCGTCCAGCGCCTCGCCAGGCGCTACGGCACGTCCGCGAGCTCGGCGATCGCCGCGCGCAGCCGCGGCATGACCGCCTCGATCTGCGGCATCGAGACCGCCCCGACCGATAGCCGGAACCAGCCGCTGTCCCCCCGCACGCCGAACGCGCGGAACGGCACCGCGGCGAACCCCGCCCGATGGAGGAGATAGGCGCGGACGGCCTCGTCGTCCCGCAGCACCGTGCCATCGGCCGTACGCCGACCGGTGAGCGCAAACCGCGCGCTGAGGTAGATCGTCGCGAGCGGCTCCGCCACATCGACGGGGAGCCCCTCCGCGCGCATGGCCGCCAGGCCGGCGTACAGCGCGTCAAGGCGACGCCGCACCGCGGTCAGCATCTCCGCGTGATAGGCATCGACCAGCGCCCCATCGGCGAGGAGCCGCGCCGTCGCGATCTGCTCGGCCCGCGGCGCCCACGCGCCGCTGTGGCCGAGTACGTCGCCGGCCGCCTTCATCACGTCGTCCGGCCCGGAGATCCAACCCACCCGCAGCCCGGTGGCCGCGAACGCCTTGGAAATCGCATCGACGTACACGGTGTACCGCCCCATGTCGTCGCGCAGCCCCACCGGGTGCACGTGGCGCAGGCCGTGGAACGTCAGCATCCAGTACACCTGGTCGTAAAGCACGAACAGCGGCCGGTCGATGCCGCGCGCCTCCCGGCGGGCGTTCTCCTCGAGCACCGTATCGCAGATGTCGCGCAAGGCATCCGCCTCGAACGCCGTACCCGTCGGGTTCACGGGGGAGTTGAGCACGAGCAGCCGCGCGTCGCGCAGCACGGGCGCCAGTGCCCGCGCCGTCGGCAGGAACCCCGTCGAGGCGTCACACGCCACGGGCACCGCCACGGCGTCCACGAGCTGGCAGTACTCCGGGTTGTTCCACGACGGCACCGGGAACACCACCCGGTCGCCCGGATCGACGAGCACTCGATAGGCAGAATAGATTCCGGGCCGGGCCCCCGCCGCGATCAGGATGCCGTTCTCGCCGAACCGCAGCCCGAGCCGCCGCTCGTAGAACCGCGCGACCGCCGAGCGAAGCTGCGGCACGCCGGTGGATGGCGGATAGTTCGTCTCGCCGCTCCGCAGCGCCTCCGTCACGAACTCGACCAGCGCCGCCGGCACCGGGAACTCGGCCGGGCTGAAATCGCCGACCGTGAGATTCACGACCGGCTCGCCCTGCGCGATCATCGCGCGCACCTGCGCGGCAACGCGGAGAATCGACGAACCCTGCAATCCACCAGCCATCCGCCCCACGCGCGACGGCGGAGCATCGGCCGTGCCTGACGAGGCGCGCGCCGACGGGATGGGGGCGGATGCGGCAGGTGCCGGCATCTCGAGAAGCTCGGGATCGGTCATGGGGAGGCGGGCGGCGAAGAGAGGGTGGGTGCAGGCGGCCACCGAAAACTATCGTGGGCGGCCGCGGCGCACAGCGGGTGCGGCCTTCGATCTTTGCCGCCGGGCGCCCGAGTGCCGCACACGCGTCGCGGCGATCATCGTCGTGTTACGCCGACGGCGCGCTCGCCTCCACCGCTGGAAGGCTCAGCGTGAACGTCGACCCCTTCCCCTCCACGCTCCGCACCCGGAGATCTCCACCCATCCCGCGTGCGAGGTCCCGGCTGATCGCGAGCCCGAGTCCGCTGCCGGTCGCCTGGCGCGTGTGTCCAGTCTCGACCTGTACGAATGGCGCGAAGATCGACTCCAGCTTGTCGCGCGGAATGCCGATCCCGGTATCGCGCATGCGCAGGAACACGAAGTGCCCGGCACCCGGCCAGACGGTCGGGACTCTGCGATGGGATCGGCAGAACTACCGCCGAGCGAATCGCCTCCGGCCAATCCCCGGCGACGAGCGGCCCGACGCGGCGTGCGACATCATCCAGGACGTACACCTGACGAGTCTGGAGGATGGCGCGGGCTGGCCACACGTGATCCGGCGGCCCGCCCGCCGCAACCGACAGGGCCATCGGCGCGGCCGGCGAGCCCGGCTCGATCCCACCGACTCCCGCCAGGTGCATCTATCGCCATGGTCGTCCAGGAGATAGACGGTGATGAACGGCACATCGCGTGTGTTGCTCGCCACCGTGGCGGCCGCGATCGCGCAGGCCTCTTCCGCGGTCTTCGCCTCCGACGAGCGCGCACCGAGATCTCGTAAGGACCGCACCCGCCGCTCGCCAAGCACGCGCTGCGTGGTCTCGGTACAGGTGACGAGCACGCCCGCGGACCGACCCGGCATCTCCGTGTCGGGAACGGGACTGTAGGAGAAGGTGAAGTACGTCTCCTCCGTGAACCCGTACCGATCCATGGGGAGGAACAGGTCCTCGTCCCAGGTCGCGTGGCTCATCGCCCGGGCCTGATCGGCGCGCGGGCCGAGGATGTCCCAGATCTCGGCCCAGACCTGCGCCCCGGGCTGCCCGACCGCCCGTGGATGTTTGGCGCCGAGTACCGGTCGATAGGCATCGTTGTAGATCTGGCGCAGCTCCGGACCCCACCACAGCAGCATGGGAAACCGGCTGTGCATGACGATGCCGACGGTCGTTCGCAGGTTGGATGGCCAGTGGTCGACGGGACCGAAGGGCGTCCTGGACCAGTCGTGTCCTCGCAGCACCGCCCCCATCTCGCCTGGACCGAAGAAGTCGCTGGGCGCCGGGGACGGCTCGGCGGCCGCCTCGCCGAATGCCGGAGGCCGCTTCGGATCCGCCGCTGGCAACTCCGTACTCCCATAACGCTCGGTCACGAGAGTATCGGGGAAGGTGTCGCGATACGGATCGGGTGTGGCATCACCCTCTGGTTGAGCTGCGGGCACTTGGGGGGGTCCGTCCGAGCCTGACGCGCGGCCTGGCGCCGCAGATGGTTCATCGACTTCGCTGGGCTGGCCGCGGCGCCACACGCACACGGACGGCGGCCATATCGAGAATGGTGGACCGCCAACCCTGTCGCAATTGCCGAAGTCACATTCCGGATTTGCCACGCGTAGGGTAAGCCCCGACGCTGCGATGCCCGTGCGTCCGCGTCGGCGTGCCCGTCGGGCCGCCAACCGCGACCCGGCGACGCACTAGTGCGGTCCGGGCGACCCCCGAGATGCCGGTGGGGCACCACGCAACACGTCGAGCCGTAGCTCGGTCCAGCCGTCCGCCTGGAAATACTCGACCCGCAGCGCGTGCCGCCCGCCCGCGAGCGGCGCGTAGTCGACCTCGGATCCGTGCGCGTCCCATCGGTCGATGACCAGGCGACCGTCGACCCAGACGCGCACGGCGTCATCGCTGATCGTCATCAGCGTGAACTCGCCGTCCGGAAGTTCGACGGTCGCCGTCGCCTCGAGCGCCCACCGCTCGCGGGGCAGCTCGGCGATGACCGGGCGGTACCACATGTAATCGAGCCGCCGTTCCGTCCGCGTCAGCAGGGGCGTGCCGCGGAGAAGCGCGTCGAACGACTCGGGATGTGCCCGCGGATCCGTGCTGTCGGCCCACGCGAACATACGAACGGTCCAGGTCGTGGCGGGGTCGAAGCGCTCGTACCCGAATCGTACCGGATCCTCAGCGGGGCGCGCGATGCCTCGCGGCGACACGGTCGCTTCACCGCGATACTCGAGTTCCACCGCCCAGTCCCCCTCGCTGCCTGACGCGGGCGTGACCACGATGATGTCGCCGACCTGGCCCGAGTCCCGCGAGAGCGAGGCGACGCCGCGCCGCTCGACCACCCTCCACGCGCCGCCGGGACCGAACACGCGGAGCGTCAGCGGCGTGGAACGGGACGAGTCGACCGGCCACAACTTCGGCGAGCGATAGTCGTACGGCCCCCACTCATCGACGATGATGGCCGACCGGGGCGCCCGCGCCATGAAGCCGGAATCGCGCGGCAGTCCGCCGGCGATCGGCGGTGGCGCGAGCCGCGCGAGCTCCGGCGGCAGCGCGAGGGCGTGCGCCGGCGCCGGCGCGAGGGTCGCGTCCTGCAGTCGCGCTTCGGGCATCGAGTCGCCCAGCGCGTATGGGGTATCAACGGCGAAGAACGTGTTCTCCCGCACCGACAATCCCGAGGTCGCCGTCGCCCGCAGCGCCGCTCGGTTGGCCACGAAGTCGTTATGCGCGACATCGGCATCCCGGCTTCGCGTGTCCCGGTGCTTCGGATAGCCCCAATCCGATGGCTCGATCGGGTTCGCCCACAGTCGGATCGCCGTCGTGTCGCCCTCGAAGCGGTTGTGCGTTATGCGATTGTCCTGCCCGTGCTCGATCGCGATGCCGATCCGATTCCGGAGGAACTCGTTGCCGGCCACGAACGAGGACCAGCTGTACCCGCCCCAGAGCCCGTGGTCGGAGCCTTCGATCCGGTTCGCCACGAAGGCGTTCCGGCTGAACGTCGCCTCCATGCCGTTGGTCGGCGCGAAGGAGAAATCGTTGCCGTAGAAGAGATTGTCGTTCGCGCCGCCCTCTCCGGTGTCCATGGTGGACTGGCCCGCCCAGAGGAACAGTCCGTCGCCGCCGTGCGTCATCGAGTTGTACGCCACGATGTTCCGCGAGCTCTGCTCGTAGATGAGCAGCGCCGCCGAGTCCTGGCCCCGGCGATAGAAGCCGTGGCTGTAGCCACGCACGTTGTAGTCGACGTGGTTGTGCTGGATGACGTTGTCGCTCGACCGGTAGAGGCCGATCCCCACCCCCGAGTTGAACGCGATGACGTTGTTCCAGATGCGCAGGCTGTCGCTGCGCACGAGCATGACGCCGTTCATCCCCTGCTCGACGCGATTGTCGCGGATCTCCCCGCCGCGCACGTCGGCGAGGTAGACCGCGGCCCCGAAGCGCAGCCACTCGTCCTGCTCGTTGCGATGGTACGAGAGCCAGTCCATCAGACTTTCGTGCTCCACCAGGCTGAAGAGCCTCGGCTTCCAGTTGTGACTGAGATCGTTGCCCGACAGCTCGAGTTGGCGGGTGCCGCGCGCGAGAATCGCGACCTTGTACCCGCGGATCCGCGCGTTGCGGACGCGAACGTTGCGGCCGCCCTCGATCCGGATCGCCACGCCCGCCGCGAGATCGGGAGCCGACTCGGGATCGAGGCCCACGAGCTCCGCGCCGGCGAAGTCGATCGTTATGTCGTCGCCGCGAACCACGAGGAGGGCGGAGTCGAGCGATCCCGGAGCCGGCAGCTCGTACCGCCCGGGCGCTATGCGCACGGACGTCGTGATGATCATCCCCGCGCGCGGGACTACGCTGCGGAGGGGCGCGCGGTCGGCGGGCCGCTGGGCCCCGGCCACGCCGGACGCCAGCACGAGCACGAACGCACCGGTGAGCGCTCTCGAAACGGGGTGCATGCGCCCGAAGATACAGCGGGCCCCCGGTTGCGGAATCCGCCTGCCAATGGAGTCGTCCACACCGATCCCGAATGGACAAGCGGCCGGCCGTGCGTAGCTTCCCGCGTACCCTTGGCAGGAGCCCCTCCCGTGCAGCTCGCTCGTCGCACATGTCGCGCCCTCCTGGTCGGCGCGATCGTCCTCACGCCACTCGTCCCGGCCGCCCAGCAGCAGCCGTCGGACACGCTGCTCACCGTCGACCACTACCTGAACTACGAGACCGTCGGCGACCCGCAGATCGCACCCGACGGCTCGCAGATCATCTACACCCGCCGCTGGGTGAACAGGCTGGAGGATCGGTTCGAGACCGCCCTCTGGGTGATGGATGCCGACGGGGGCCGCAACCGCTTCCTCGCGAAGGGCGCCAGCGCTCGATGGTCGCCCGACGGGACGCGGATCCTGTTCCTGGCCGAAGGAGAGCCGAAAGGCCAGCAGATCTTCGTGCGATGGATGGGCACCGACGAGTCGCCGACACAGATCACCCGGCTCCTCGAGTCGCCCGGCGATGTCGCCTGGTCGCCTGACGGCAAGTCGATCGGTTTCACGATGTTCGTCGAGAAGAAGCCGCAGTGGGCGATCGATCTGCCGAAGTCGCCGGAAGGCGCCAAGTGGACGCCCGCGCCGCGGATCGTCAACGATCTGCACTTTCGCCAGGACCGCCGCGGCTTCATGGAGAGCGGAGCCCGCCACCTCTTCGTCGTTTCGGCCGACGGCGGCACGGAGCGGCAGGTCACGACCGGCGAGTGGAGCGTCGGCGCGCGCTTCGATGGGCTGGACCAGGGTGCGTCGTGGGACTGGACGCCCGACGGACGTGCCCTGATCGTCGACGGCATCCCCGACTCCACGCAGGATCGCAACTACCGCAACTCGCACATCTACGCGGTGGACGCGGCCACTGGAAGCCTGCGGCGCCTGACGACCGAGGAGGGCGCGTGGACCAACCCCGTGGTCTCGCCGGACGGCCGGCGCATCGCCTACACGGGCTATCCGGCGACCAACGCGAGCTACCGCGCCGCCGACGTCTGGGTCATGAACATCGACGGCTCCGGCGCGCGGAAGATCTCCGGCGACCTCGACCGGGATCCGAACACCCTCCACTGGGTGCCTGACGGGAGCGGAGTCTGGTTCACCGTCGGCGACCGCGGCACCTCCAACCTGTACCAGGCCACGGTCGGCGGCGCCGTGCGCAAGGTGACCGACGGCGAGCACATGCTCGCGGTGAGCTCGTTCGCCCGGAACGGGCTCGTCGCCGCCGGTGTGCGCAGCAGCTACCAAGAGCCACCCGACGTCGTCCGCATCGACCTCCGGCGCGCCGCCGCCATCACCCGCATCACGGATGTGAACGCCGACATGCTCCGCGGCATCACGCTCGCGGAGGTCGAGCGGATCAACTACCTCTCGTCAGGCGGCGCGCGCATCGACGGCTGGATCGTCAAGCCGCCCGGCTTCGACCCGGCGACGAAGTACCCGCTGATCATGGAGATCCACGGCGGCCCGCACGGCATGTACAACGTCGCGTTCAACTGGATGTTCCAGAACTTCGCCTCGGCCGGCTACGTGGTGTTGTACACGAATCCGCGCGGCTCCACCGGGTACGGCAGCGCGTTCGGTAACGCGATCGAGCGCGCCTATCCGAGCGTGGACTACGACGACCTCATCGCCGGCGTGGACACCCTCGTAGGCCGCGGCTACATCGACGAGCGCAGCATGTTCGTGGGCGGGTGCAGCGGCGGCGGCGTGCTCTCGAGCTGGGTCATCGGCCATACCCAGCGCTTCGCGGCGGCGGCCGTGCGCTGCCCCGTGACGAACTGGCTGTCGTTCGCTGGTCAGACCGACGTGCCGCTGTTCACGTTCAACTTCTTCGAGAAGCCGTTCTGGGAGGATCCGGAGCGGTGGCTCCAGCAGTCGCCGCTGATGCACGTCGGCAAGGTGACTACGCCCACGCTGGTCATGACCGGAGAGCTGGATCTCCGCACGCCCATCGCGCAGTCCGACGAGTACTACGTGGCGCTCAAGATGCGCGGCGTCCCCACCACGATGCTGCGCTTCAACGGCGAGTACCACGGGACCGGCAGCAAGCCCTCCAACTTCATGCGCACGCAGCTGTACATGATGAGCTGGTACAAGAAGTGGGCGGGGAAGGGCGGAGACACGGCGACGGAGAACTGACCCCGCAGTCTGAGCTTGGAACGCCCGCTGTCACGTTCGTGGGCGTTCGTCCAACGTCGACGGAGCCGCGCGCGCGGCTCCGTCGCGCATCGCATGCTCCAGGCTCTCGATCCGTCCGTTGAGCCGGCCGACCAGGATCCGCGTCGCGCGCAGGTCGTGGTTCGACTCGATCAGCATCAGCGCCATGTCGGCGGCTCCCCAGAGAAGTCCGGCAAATACGATCAGCCTCGTCGCCTCGACGAGCAGCGTGGGAATCGCCGCCTGACCCTGCTGAATGAGCGCCAGCACCACTTCGGCGACCAGGAGCAGGATGAGCAGGAGGGACAGCAGCTTGAAGAGGCGCGCGATGTAGCGGAGGCCGGCGTGCGGCTCCAGATCCTCGTCGCGCACCGTCATGTGGCGCGGAGTCGAGGTTCCCCGATGTTCCTCCACGCCGGATGCGGCGGGGGATCGGACGGACGCGTCCGCGCTCACGGGCTCGTTGGGCATGCGCTGGTCTCCGCCGGGCGAGTAGTGGTCAGGCGCGCACGCCGGTCGTGGCGCGTCACCACGCGCCCCACCGCGCGCGATAGCCGCGCGTGTCGATGTGCACGAATCCGGCATGCGCCGAGGTCGGCGGGTAGATGCCGATGCCGCCGATGAGGGTCGGGAACCTGCCCTCCACGCGCTGGGCCGCCTCCGCGATCAGGCGGGCGTCGGCGACCGTGACCCGGCCGTCGCCATTCAGGTCGTCCATGCGACCGTTGCCATCGTTGTCGATCGCGACGTCGGCCGCGTCGCCGTACATGTGCCGCGACAGCGTACCGCGACCCGCGGTGCTTCCCCCCGTGGCGTTGTAGATAGGCGTCCGGAAGCCGCTGATCACGAAGACATCCTCCACCGGGTGCCCCGAACGTTCCAGCTCCTGGAAGGTCAGCTCGAGCTTGTCGAGCAGGCGCGGCGACAGCGCGACGTACTTGGGCCAGACGTTCACCTGTCCCTTCGTGAGGAAGTCGCCCAGCTGCAGGTGCTCGGACACCGGCAGATGCCGGTTCTCCGGGGTCACGCGGACCAGTCCGCGCGGCACCTCGTAGCGCGGGTTGGGACGGCCCCGCTCGGTCGGCCAGGTGCCGACGAGATACCGGCCGATCCTCCCGCCCTTCCGCTCGCTGAGCGGAACGAGCGTGATGATGTTGAGGTCCGACACCGTCCGCACGGCATCGCGCAGCTGCAGCACTACGTTCCAGACCCCCGGTGCCGCGGCGGCGCCTGGCGAGTCGCTCGGCGGCGCTGGACCCATCCCTTCCGCGCTACGCAGCGACAGCTCGGTGCCCTCGGGCACCGTGTCCGGCAGCGCGGGCAGCGTCAGGGTCTCGCCGGGCTGCTGGAGAACGACGCGAACGTCGCCGCTCTCCCCGCGGAGCGGCGCGATCTCCCTCGCGACCTCCTCCACCATGCGATCGATGAGGAAGGCGGCAACCGGGGGCGCGTCGGGGGCGATGGGGCTCGCGGCGATTCGCGAGGAGAAGGGCGTGAACGTCGCCGGAGCGGCACCCGAGCCCGGGCTCGCGGCGTTGATCGAGTAGCCCCACCCGGACACGAACAGGACGATGAGCGCCAGGGCGACGACGTCGAACCACCGCTCCTGGCGGGGTGACAGCCCGCAGCGCTCCCACCGGGAAGGCCGCTCCCGAACGAGCGGCGGCAGGTCGAGGTCGGCGGCAGTCATGACAGGCCATGATTCAGCAACCGTGCCGCCGCCGTTAGCCCGCGCCCGGTGCGCCCTTCGGATCGATGCCGCCCGAGCGCCTCCGGTCACGCGCGCCACCCCGATCAGCCGGATGGCGCGGCGCGGCGTCGCCCGTCAGGGGCGCGGTGCGCCGCTCCCGGCATCGGCGCTGTCCGGCGCCAGCTGCCGCCCGCGCTGCACCACCGTCGCGCTCACCGGCGCGCCCGGGCCCAGCCGCTCCGCGCCCCCCACCACGACCTGCTCGCCGGCGGCGATGCCGTCCCGCACCTCGACGAAGCCCGGCGTCCGCACTCCTAACGTCACCTCACGCCGGACCGCCTTGCCGTCGGCCACCACCCACACGACCTGGCTCCCCTGCAGCGACAGCACGGCATCCTCGGGGATCACCACGGCGTCCGGCCGCACCGCCGTCGCCAGGCGCGCCTCGATGAACATGCCGGCCTGCAGCTCGCGCCGGGGGTTCGACACCCGTGCCTTCATCGTGATCGTGCGCGCCGGCAACTGGACCACCGGATCGACGAAGTCCACGATCCCGGTGAATTCCTTGCCCGGCAGCGCCGCCACCCGGAAGACGACGCGCTGGTTCGGCGCGATCTGCTCCGCGTACCGCTCCGGCACCTGGAACACCGCGCGCTGCGGTTCGTAGGTCTGCAGCGTGATGAGACGCGTTCCAGTGTTCACGTAGTCGCCGAGGCTCACGAACCGCCGGCCGACGACGCCGCTGAACGGCGCGCGCACCGTGCTGCGGTCGAGCCGAAGCTTCAGGAGGTTGAGCGACGCTTCGGTCGAACGGGCGGTCGCCTCGGCGCGCTCCAGCTCCTGCCGTGTCGACGCGTCCTGCGCGAGGAGCTGCCGCGTCCGCTCCAGCGCCTGACGCGCGAGGTCGCGATCGGCCTCGGCGCGGTCGATCTGCGCCGTGACCTCCGCGTCGTCGATCTTGAACAGGGGCGCGCCCCGGGAGACGATCCGCCCCTCGTCGACGAGGATCGCGGTGATGCGGCCCTCGACATCCGGCCGCAACTCGATCGCCTGCACCGCCTCGATCTGCCCGGTCGCGTTGATCGATTCGACGACCGTATCCTGCACCGCGGCCACGACCTCGACAGGCGAGGGTGGACGCCCACCGCCGCCCGCGCCTGGGGTGTTCGCGCTGTCCGCGCGACTGCAGGCCGCCACCATCGCCAGCGCGGCAAACACGATCCAGCGCACGAGAGCTCCTCGAGAAAGTTGGTCGGCAGCCGCGCACCGTGCCGCGTCATGCGCGCGCATCAGTCGCCCTCCGCCATGGCGGGCGTTCCCACCGGCGCCCGCCGGCGGGATTGCACCGCATCCAGAATCACGTACACCGCCGGCACCAGGAACAGCGTCAGCACCGTGGAGAACAGCAGCCCGCCGACGATGGCATAGCCTAACGGTCGGCGGCTCACCGAGCCGGCGCCCAGCCCCAGCGCGATCGGCAGCGCGCCCATGATCGTCGCCACCGACGTCATGAGGATCGGGCGAAGTCGGATCCGCCCCGCCTCCAGCACCGCGGCGACCGTATCCCGTCCCTTCTCCTTCAGCTGGTTCGCGTACTCCACCAGCAGAATCGAGTTCTTCGTCACGAGCCCGATCAGCAGGATCATGCCGATCTGGCTGTACAGGTTGAGCGTCGACCCGGCGATCCACAGCGTGCTGAGCGCGCCCGCGACGGCGAGCGGCACGGCCAGCAGGACCGTGAACGGGTGCACGAGAGACTCGAACTGCGAGGCCAGCACCATGAACACGACGATCAGCGCGAGCGCGAACGCGAAGTACAGCGCGTTGCCGCTCTCGTTGAGCTCGCGCGACTCGCCGGCCAACTCTATGCTGCTGCCGCGCGGCAGCACGGCGTCGGCCACTCGCGTGAGGGAGTCGAGCGCCGAGCCGAGCGTGAACCCGGGCGCAAGTGCCGCCGACAGCGTGAACGAGCGGACGCGGTTGAAGTGGTTGAGCTGGCGCGGCCCCACCGTTTCCTCGATGCGCGCGACGGCGCTGAGCTGCACCAGCTCGCCGCCGCGACCGCGGACGAACAGCCCGGTCATGTCGCTCGGCGTCGCGCGGGCTTCGGGCGAGAGCTGCACCAGCACGTCGTACAGCTTGTTGTCGCGCGTGAACGTGCTCACCCGACTCGAACCGAGCATGGTCTGCAGCGTGCCCGCGATGTCCCGCACGGAAACGCCGAGATCCTCGGCCCGGTCGCGGTCGAAGTTCACGGTGAGCTCCGGCTTGTTCACCCGCAGGTCGGTGTCCACGTTCTGCAGCCCGGGAATCTGTCGTGCCGCCATCGTGAACTTGTCCATCGCGACGGTCAACGAGTCGAAATCCGGGTGCCTGACGACGAACTGCACCGGGTTGCCGAAGCCGAACGCCGGAGGGTTGCTCGCGAACGCGAAGATCCCCGGGATCTGCATCAGCTGCGGCTGCACCTCCGCCAGGACCTCCTGCACCGACCGGTCGCGCTCGGACCAGTCCGCGAGCCGGCTGAAGATGATCCCGCCGTTCACCCGCCCGCCGAACCCGGCGATGGCGAAATAGCTGTCGATGTCCGCGGTGCGGCCGAGCACCGCTTCCACCTGGCGCATGTACTCGTCCGTATACGCGAGCGACGCGCCCTCGGGCGCCACGAGGAACGTCGCGAAGAAGCCGCGATCCTCCGGCGGCACGAATTCGCGATCGAGCGCGCGGAAGACGACGACCGACAGCGCGATCACCGCGGCCGCGCCGCCCACGGTCATCCACCGGTGCCTGACGGCACCGCCGAGCAGCCGGGCGTAACCGTTCGCAATGCCGTCGAAGCCCCGCTCGAGCGCCTGGTAGAGCCGGCCGTGGCTCGGCGGCAGGCGCAGGATCTTCGCCGAGAGCATGGGCGTCAGCGTCAGCGCCACCAGTCCCGAGACCGCCACCGCCCCCGCGACGGCGATGCCGAACTCGTTGAACAGCCGGCCGGTCGTGCCCTGCAGGAATGCCAGCGGCGTGAACACCGCGATGAGCGAGATCGTCGTCGCGATGACCGCGAACGCGATTTCCCGCGTGCCGTGGAGCGCCGCCGTCTCCGGATCCTCGCCCAGCTCCTCCTGATGTCGATAGGCGTTCTCGAGCACGATGATCGCGTCGTCGACCACAATCCCGATTGCCAGCGTCAGCGCCAGCAGCGTGAAGTTGTTGATCGAGAAGCCGAGGAAGTACATCACGGCGAACGTCGCGATGATCGACGTCGGAATCGCCAGGCCGGGGATGAGCGTCGCACGCAGGTTGCGCAGAAACACGAAGATGATCGCCACCACCAGGACGCCGGCGATGAGCAGCGTCTCCTCCGCCTCCTGAATGGAGCGCTTGACGAAGATCGACTGGTCGAACGCCGCGTGGATGGAAACGCCGGGAGGCAACGCCTCGCGAATGGCCGGAAGCTCCGCGCGAATCGCATCGGCCACTTCGACCAGGTTCGCCTTGGACTGCCGGATCACCCCGATGGCCACCGCCGGCTCGCCGTTGTAGCGGAGCGCACTGCGGTCGTTCTCCGGGCCGAGCTCCACGCGCGCGAGATCCCCCAGCTTGACGAGCTGCCCCCCGACGCTCGAGACCGTGAGCGAGGCGAACTCCCCGGGCGTCTTGAGCTCGCCGAGCGAGCGCACGCTGAATTCCCGCCGCTCCGACTCGATGCGCCCCGCCGGCACCTCCACGTTGCGCGTGCGGATCGCCGTTTCCACATCCTGCACCGTGAGCCCCCGCGCCGCGAGCTCCGCCGCCGACAGCCAGACCCGCATCGAGAACCGTCGCTCGCCGAACACCTGCGCACGACCGACGCCCGGCAGCGACTGGATCCGCGTCTTCACCAGGCGGTCCGCGATGTCCGAAAGCTGCAGCAGATTGTAGTTGTCGCCGGACAGCGCAAGGAAGAAGAACGGCTGCGCGTCCGCGTCCTGCTTGGCGACGACCGGTTCTTCCACCTCGTTGGGCAGCCGGCCGCGAACGCGCGACACCTTGTCGCGCACGTCCTGCGCCGCCTCCTCCACCGTGCGGTCGAGCCCGAACTCGAGCGTGATGTTGCTGAACTGTTCGGCGCTGCTGCTCGTGAGCGTGCGCAGTCCGGGCACCGTGCTCAGTTCCTCTTCCAGGATGTCCGTGACCGCCGACTCCATCACGCGGGGGTTCGCCCCACGGAGGAAGGTCGAAACGGAGATGATCGGCGGGTCGACGTCGGGAAACTCGCGAACGGACAGCTTGGTGTACCCGATGACGCCGAACAGCACCAGCGCGGCGCTGAGCATGCTCGTCAGAACCGGACGCCTGATCGAAACGTCGGAGAGCTTCATGAGGGATGGCGGCTCGTCCCGCCGCCGCCGGTACGGGATTCGAACCGGCGGAAACGAGCGTCGATAGCCTAGGGAACCTAGGGTCGGCTAGACCGGGAGCAAGGTGACCCCGGGTCAGTTTCCCGTAAGCGTTGACGAACGTACGCTATACGGCCACGAACGGCGCCGGGTTACCGCCAGGCGAGCAGATCCGCCGCCGGCAGACCGGCGCGCATGCGCCTGACGTCCCCGGGCTCTCGCCAGAACGCCTGATACGGCGCCATCGCCGACAACCTGACGCTCCAGGACTTCGTGGGCGCATCCCGGATCAGCGGGACGGCGACGTCCAGCCGATAGAGGCGCTGCGACCGGCGTGGCACCGCCACCATGACGCCGGCGCCAACGCTCGGCCGCAGTCCGGTGCTCTCCCCGAATGGCGCATCGCCCGCCCATAGCTTGCCCACATCCGCGAATCCCGCGAGGCCGAAACCCGCGAGGCGGCCGATCCCTCCCATCGCCAGCCGCTCCTCGACGCGCAGGAGTGCACGGCGCGCCCCGGCCTCATCGGCACCCCGATACCCGCGGATGCCGCCCAGCCGATCGGAGATCGTGAGCTGGAGCGGCATCGTCGCATCCCACTCGCCGCTGAACTCCGCGCGTACGACGCGCATCCGGCGCACCGACGGCTTCTGCGACCACACGATGTGCCCGCTCGCCACCACGTCGTCCCAATCCCTCGAGCTCACGAAGCGCGCTTCGGCAATGGCGTGCACGGCGAGGAGCGTCGATCCCGAGCCGAGGGCCGCGTAGAAGTCGAGCGCCCCGAACGGGTCCCGGCGGCCTGACGACAGCCCGTGACCGGCGGTGAGCGCCATCTGGACGCCGGTCGCCACGTCCTGACGCCCCGTCAGCGAATCGAGGCCGATCATCTCTCGATAGGCCAGCCAGCGGCCGCCCAGCACCGCGCCGACGCGCGCGTCCTTCCACGAGCCGAAGCGATCGACGAGTACGGTGTCCGGATCCGCCGCGAATCCGGTGTCGGCGATCACTACCCCCCGGCTGCCCGGATCGACCTGCTCGTACGACGCCACTACGCCGCCCATCAGGCGAAGCGCGCTTCCGCCGAGCCGCAGCAGCGCGCCGGCGTCGAGATAATCACGGTCGAGCGGCAGGGAGAGCGCGGGCTCGTCAGGCCTCAGGTAGCGGACGTACCCTTCGCGGCGCTCGGCGCCGACGTGCCACGCGGTGTGCTGCACATCAGTGAGCCACGGGCGCGAGAGGCTCGCCCCGTACTCCTCCTCGAACGTCCCCCGCATCAGCGTCACTTCCGCCGTGGCGCGCCCGACGAGGTGGTAGTGCGCGAGCGAGACGCCGAATCCATCGCGATAGGCGAACCCTTCCCGCCAGGTCGCCAAGGCCAGCGCGCCGTACCCGAGCACGTTGCCATTGCCGAACGTCACCTTCGAGATCGAACCGTCGCGGATGCCTCCGCCCACGATCACGGGGATCTCGTCGACCGTCTCGACCTGCAGCTGCGTGCCCCCGGCGCCGTCGGACGTCGCGCGGATTGTCGCATCGGCGAGGTAGGGTTGCACACGGAGCAACCGCTCCGACTCGGCGAGTCGGTCGATCGCGCACGCGTCGCCCTCGCCTAACAGCATGAAGGGCTCGATCGCCTGCGGCCGCGTCTGCCTGTGCTGCAGCAGCGCCCGCATCACCGGGCGAATGACTGCGGGAACGCGTGCACCGGCCAGCGGCGGCGGCTGCCGGAGGAACTCCACGGTCGTGATCCGCTGCCCGGCGCAGGCGAGGAGCGTCGCCGAGTCGCGCTCCGCACGCTGCTCCTGACCCACCGCGGGCGTCACCCCCGCGAGGAATGCCGACACGACGAGCAGGGCCGAGCGAACCTCACGCCACCCCGGCCCGAGGACATCGTCCCGCAACGGCGTAGACAGCAGCGACATGGGAACCTCCCGTTCGGCCGCGCCTGGTTGTCCGACCCTCCGCCGGTCGATGGACCTCGGCAGACTCTGCTGGAGCAAAGATGACGCCGCCGGGAGCGGCGCGTCGCGAGTCAGTCGTGCTGGGCCCCTGTTCCGCTCTTTTCCTGTCCGGCGAGGGATCAGTCGTCCGCGCCTTTCGCGTCGAGTTCGAGCCTGACGACGCGAACCACCGACCGCGTCGCGCACGAGCGCGCGGTTCGATCATCGGATCGTGACGTACCGCTCGAGGCGCGCCACTTCGGCGGAATCGACGTACTCGCCGATCTCCCGACGGAACTGCTCGATGCCCCGGCTGTCTCCTCATTCGAAGTTCGCGCCTCGGGCGGCTCCCCGCCGCCCTCTTCTCGCGGTCAATGATAGCGTTTCTCCCGCGGGGTGAAGAAGCACCCCCGGCGGTAGCGGCAATCCCCACGTGCGCGTCGGCGGGCCCCGGACGCAACTCACGCGGAGCGCCTACAGACAGCGGCCGGGCCTCGACCCATACATCGTCCGAGGCCGCGCACCGAGGCGCGGTCGCGTCCACGCAAGGTCCTTCCAGACCGAAAGCCCAACCAGTCGAGGTGACGTCTATGAAGCGCTACGTGAGAGTGGGCGTGGGCCTGGCGGCCTTCGTCGGCCTGGTAAGCTGCGTGGCGAACCCGGCTCCCGTTCCGCTCGCCGGCAGTCAGAGCGAGGTCGCGGTCCTCGTCGGTGAATGGCGAGGCGATTACGAGACCACGATCGGTCCGCCGCGGTTCGGATCGATCCTGTTCCGCCTCTCGCCACGGGGCGACGTGGCCCACGGCGACGTCCTGATGGTCGCGCACCCGGACCGCGTCATGCCGCCCGAGCTGCGTGAGGCCGGCGATCCCTGGATTGAGCGGGAGCGGATTCCCCAGAGCCAGCTGCTGGCCATCACCTTCGTCCGCGCCTCGAGCGGCGTCGTGAGCGGAGCGCTGAACGAATACAAGGATCCAGTGTGCGGCTGTACGCTACGCACCACGTTCCTCGGACGCGTGGCGGGCGATCGCATCGATGGATCGTTCACATCGGTGCACGTCCAGACCGGCCAGGTGACGGGCGGCGAATGGCGCGCCACCCGCCGGCAGGCGCTGGTCGCCGAGCGGGGAATCACGGCCGAGCGCTGATTCCCGCCCGAATGGCGTGCGGATGTTCGCACGCCATTCTTCTTGCGCAGATGGTAACAATGTAATAATGTAAAGACGTGCCCCGCTCCGTCGGCCGCGTGCAGACCGGCTTCCGCATCGAGAAGCGTACGCTCAAGGTCCTCAAGGCCCTGGCGGAGTACCTCGACATGTCCCTTGGCGACCTGGTGGAGGGGATCGTACTCCATGCCTTCGAAGGAAAAGCGCCGTTCAGCCCCCGGACCCTCGAGCAGATCCAACGGCTCCGAAGCGTCTACGGGCACGACCTCACGGCGAATGACAGCCACACCCTCGTCGAACGACCCGAATCCTGAGTCCGCGGACGAACTCGTCCGCTTCGAGGCGGGTCGACTCACGAGCGCGGAGCTGTCGCATGACGCGCACGTGCGGATCGGCTTCGAGATGCTGCAGCGGCATCCGTTCGACGAAGCCCTCGCCCGCTATTCCCGCGCACTCCGCCTGACGACCGAGCGGCTCGGCGCGACGGGGAAGTACCACGCGACGATCACCGTCGCCTTCCTGGCGCTCATCGCCGAGCGGCGCGAAGCGTCGCGGGCGCGCACATGGGAGGAGTTCGTCCGGGCGGCGCCGGAGCTGCTCGACTCGCGATGCCTCGAGCGCTGGTATCCGACGGACGTGCTGCGCAGCGACCTGGCGCGCGCGACGTTCGTGCTTCCCCCGCCGACGCCGGTCTGACCCGCTCCGCGACTTCGTTCGATTCGGGCGGCGCCGCGATCCCGGACCGGTAGGAACGGCGCGGTGCTTCCGCTCCGCAGCGCCGCGCGCTATTCGTCACGGACCGCCCGTCGCGACGGATCCGCGGGCGGCCACCTCCCGCCACCCACCCGTCTCATGCTTCGTCGTTCCGCCTTACGAGGCGCGCTCCTGCTCGCGGCCGCGTGCTTCGCCCACTCCGCCGTCGTCGCGCAGCAATCCGCGACGCTGCCGCTCCGGCAATCCGTGCTGGACTCCAGCGCGACCCCCACGACGCTCACGCTGCGCGACGTTTCCCGCAATGACCGATGGCTCGGCGTCGGCACCCGCGACGTGCGGTGGTCGCCCGATGGCTCCGCCGTGTACTTCCGATGGAACGCCGCGCCGCGCACGGAAGACGACCCCGCCGCCGACCCCTGGTTCCGAGTCGATCGCGAGGCGCGAGCGGCCGTCCGCGTGCCCGATTCGCTGGTCGCGTCGATCCCGCCCGAGGACGTCAGGTGGAGCCGCGACAGCCGCGTCGCCGCGTGGGCGAGTCAGGGCGGCGTGTACCTGTACGACGGTCGCCGACCCGGCGCGGCCCCCCGGCTCGTGGTGGCCGGCGCGCAACCCGCCCGCACGGTTCGCGTGTCGGCGGACGGGCGGGCGGTGGATTTCCTCATGGGCGAGGACCTGCACCGGTACGACGTGGCGACGGGCAGCCTGCGGCGCATGACGCGGGTCGTCAGGCAGCCGGCGGATGGCCGCACGGAGGCGCAGCGCTGGCTCGTCGCGCAGCAGGAGGAGCTGCTGGGCGCGATTCGCGAGGAGAAGGCCCGCGAGCGGGCCGCCGCGCGCCACGAACGCGCCATCGCCGCGAACGCGGTACAGCCCATCCCGCTGCCTGAGGGCGCGCAGGTGGACGAAATCGCGGTCTCACCTGACGATGCGTACATCACGCTCAGCGTGCGCATCCCCGACCGCAAGCGGCCGCCGACGCTCTACATGAACTATGCGACGGCCTCCGGGTACGCCGAGACGCGTCAGGCGCGCGGCAAGGTGGGCGAGCCGCGGGATGCGTTCCGGTTCGGCATCGTGCGGGTCGACCCACGTGTGGACCCGGACAGCGTGTCGGTGCGGTGGCTCGAGCTCCCCGAGGCGGAGGGGCGACCCGCCATCACGTACGGCCCGTACTGGAACGTGGAGGGGACGGCCGCGGTCATCGCGACGATCACCCAGGACGACAAGGATCTGTGGATCGCGCGGCTCGATCCGGCCACGGGCCGCACGACGATCGTCGATCATCAGCGCGACACTGCGTGGCTGGGCGGCCCGCCAATCCAGGCGAACAACGTGCGCCCGGGCCTGATCGAATGGCTTCCCGGCGGGCGGCTCGTGTTCGCGTCGGAGCGTTCCGGCTGGAGCCATCTGTATCTGGCCGAGCCGGACGGGCGCGTGCGCGCTCTGACGTCGGGAGAGTGGGAGGTGCGTGGCGCGCAGCTCAGCCGCGACCGCGCGACGTGGCTGCTGCGGACGTCGCGCGAGCACCCGGCGGACGACCATCTGTACACGATGCCGGCCGCGGGAGGCGCGCTCGCGCGCCTGACGACGGAGGAGGGGCGGAGTGACGGCGTGCTGTCGCCCGACGGGCGGCGGGTGGCCGTGCTCTACTCCCGCTCGGACCGGCTTCCCGACCTCTACCTGCGCGACGCGACGCCGGACGCGCGCCCCGTGCGCATTACGCGGAGCGGGACCGACGAGTACTGGCGACGGCGCTGGCTGCGGCCCGAGATCGTCACCATTCCCCACCCGGATGGCGGCGTGGTCTGGGCCGGGCTCTACCGGCCGGCGCAGCCCGATCCCCGCCGCCCGGCCGTGATCTACGTGCACGGCGGCGGGTATCGGCAGTTCGCCCAGCGCGGCTGGTCCGTGTACGGCTTCAGCCGCGCGTCGCACTACGGCATGCTGAACTACCTGGCGCAGCAGGGCTTCACGGTGCTGGACTTCGATTATCGGGGCAGCGCCGGCTACGGGCGCGCCTATCGAACGGACATCTACCGGTCGATGGGTCAGAAGGACGTCGACGGCGCCGTGGCGGCCGCCCGCTGGCTCGCGCGCGCCGAAGGCGTAGACTCGACCCGGATCGGAATGTATGGGGTCTCGTACGGCGGATTCATGACGCTCATGTCGCTGTTCCGCTACCCCGGCGTGTTCGCGGCCGGCGTGTCGGCGGCCGGCGTCACCGACTGGGCACACTACTCCGACGCCTGGACCAGCCGGATCCTCAACCTCCCGCACGACGATGCGGATGCCTATCGCCTATCGAGCCCCATCTACCATGCCCACGGACTCGCGGACCCGCTGCTGATCCAACACGGGCTCCTCGATGGCAACGTGCAGTTCCAGGACGCCGTGCGGCTGCAGCAGCGGTTGATCGAACTGGAGAAGGACTTCGAGGTCGTCTACTATCCGCTGGAGGAGCACGTCATTGCCGCGGAGCCGGCGCTGTACGATTTCCAGAAGCGCCTGACGACGTTCTTCCGCACGCACCTCCTCCGGGACTGATCCGCTCGGCTGGGGGGCGCCGTCCCTGCGTGTCGCACGCGACGGTCGATGCGCAACGCCAGCGGCGCGATCCGCGCTCCGGATCGAGGAGCCGAATCGCGCCGATGGTGACGCTCCGCCTGACGACCGACCGGATCAGGGCAGGAAGCCCCGCGCGAAGCCGCCCGGGAAGGCGTCCGAGTGGAAGTTCACGTAGAAGTCCGACGGATTCGCCAGCAGCTCGGCCACCGCATCGTCGTGCGTCAGGAAGTGCGCGTTCGGCACGAAGATCCCCTGCTGGCGGATGTCGATGTGCCGGTCCGTCAGGTTCAGGTCGGTCCCGACCGGACTCGAGAGCCACCAGATCACCGGACCCGTCGTCGACCCGGGATTCACATGGTGGATGTGCCCGAACCGGATGCTCTCGTCGCCCTTGTTGTTGATGATCACCATCGACTCGATCGTGCCGTCGCGGTAGACCTTGATCTGGGCGTGTCCCTTCGATTCGGACGTCGAGGTCGGCACCTCCAGCTCGGCTCGGAGCTGGGTGTTGAAGACCGTCGCCGGCACCGCGCCGCTCGCGGAGAGTGAGGGCGCGCCTCCCTCGGCGCTCGGCAGCACCTGATCGGCGCATGCGGCGGCGGCGACGACGCACGCCACAATGATGAACCAACGTTTCATACCCCCACCTCCGTTACGAGACGTGGACCGCGACCACCGAAGCTCGCCCGGACAGTGCGGCCGCCCCGCGGCCCGGACAACGCGTCTCGCGCGGACTGCCAAGTCTCTGCGGCGAATGTCGTTTGGGACACGGCGGAAGTAGCTTGCGCGCTCCCCTTGGAATCCTCTCCCCCGTACAGACATGCGTCTCTCCCTCCCTGCTCGAACGTTCGTTCTTTCCGCCGCGCTCGCCGCTGGTCTCGGCGGCTGCGCCACCTCCGACCGCGAAAACGGCGACGCCGGTGGCGATTCCGTCGCCCAGGCGAGCGCCGCCGAGGTGCTGCCCGGGATCGAGGTCCTGCTGCGCGACTCGCTGCATCTCGTTGCCGGCAAGCGCGTCGGGTTGATCACCAACCACTCCGGCCGCAGCCGGGACGGCACGAGCTCGATCGATCTGCTGCACCGCGCCCCCGACGTGACGCTCGCCGCGCTGTATGCGCCGGAACATGGCCTGCGCGGTGTCGCCGAGGCCGGCGTGAAGATCGCCTCGGAGGTAGACTCGGCGACTGGCGTGCAGATCCATTCGCTGTACGGCGAGACCCGAGTGCCGACGGCGGAGATGCTGCGCGACATCGACGTCCTGCTGTACGACATTCAGGACGTGGGCGCACGCGTCTACACGTATGAATGGACGATGGTGCTCTCGGCCGAGGCGGCGGGAAAGGCCGGAAAGCCGTTCATCGTGCTCGATCGTCCCAACCCGATCCGCGCGGACATCGTCGAGGGCAACATCCTCGACTCCGCGTACTCTTCCTTCGTCGGACTGAAGCCCGTCGCCCTGCGGTATGGGATGACACCGGGTGAGCTGCTGCGCTTCGTCGTCGGAACGGGGCTCGTGCAGGCGGACATCGCGGTCGTCCCCATGGCGAACTACCGGCGCGACATGTGGTGGGAGGACACCGGCATTCCCTGGGTCAATCCCTCCCCGAACCTTCGCGACATCGACGCGACGCTGCTGTACACCGGCACCGTGTTTTTCGAGGGCACCAACCTGAGCGAGGGGCGCGGCACCGATGCGCCGTTCAAGCTCGTGGGGGCGCCGTGGCTCAACGACGCGGGAGCCATCGCCGCGGAACTGAACGCGCTGGCACTCCCCGGCGTCCGGTTCGATTCGACATCGCGCACGATCGCCGCCGGAATGAAGCACGCCGGCCTGACGATTCCGATGATTCAGGTCTCGGTGTCGTCCCGCGACAGCATCGTGCCCGTTCGCGTCGGAGCGCAGATGCTGAAGGCGATCCATGCGCGCCACGCCGACCGCTGGGAGTGGCGCACATCCCACTTCGACCGCCTGGCGGGTACCGACGCGCTGCGCACGGCGATCCTCGGCGGGACGCTCGATTCGCTGATGAACGATTGGGACGCGCAGGCGCGCACCTTCGCCGAACGACGCAGCCCGTATCTGATCTATCGGTGAGTCGGCGTCGACGCGTGGCGCGCCGCTCAGCGGTCAGGCGCGGCGGGTCAGCGCGGACGACGCGATGACCCACTTCGCGGCCAGCTCCCGGCAGATGAATCCGATCACGTAGTCGGGCGCGGTCTCGATCGCCACCTCCCCAGTGGCCTGCAACTCCGCGAGGGTCTGCTCGACGGCGTGCCAGAGCGGCGTGTCGCGAAATTCGTGGAACGGGAGCGCCATTGGTCGCCGCCTGAGGGAGGGGAGAACGGCCGAGGGGCCGCACCGTCCTCAAGCTACACGACCGCGACATCTACGTCACCGCCTCCGGCGCGGACCTGGCGGCCGCGGCACCGACGCTCGCGGGCGTTCCATTCCGCGCGGCATCCGGCTACCTCGAGGTTCCCGCCGGCACCTATCGAGTGCGCGTGACGCCCGCGGGTACGAAGACCGTGGACGATAGACGTCGACGGCGTCACGCTGACGGCCGGTCAGATTCGCACCGCGGTGGCCGTCGACGCGCCCGGAGGCGGAGCACCCCTCGGCGCCATCCTGCTCGCGGACAAGAACTGACCTGACGAGACGGAAGGGGATGTCCGCGGGCGTCCCCTTCCGTGTTGGCGCTCGCCGATTCCGCGCACTCCGTGGGTCGAGCACCCCACGCGGTCGAGGTGCACGCGCGCATCCGCGGTTCGCGGCCTCCAACCGGTGCGCATGGTCCCCAGCGGACGTTACCTTCGAGCGGTAGCCGGCCTCGCGTGACCGGCCTTCCGACCGCTCCGGAGCGCACATGCCCGTCGATTGCCGCACGAACGACATCGCACACCGGCGATGAGCGTCGACCCGTCCAGTCCCGTTCTCGTTCACTTCTATCGCGCGGTCGTGAGCCACGCGGATGTGTGGCGGCAGCGCATGGACGCGACCACCAACTGGGCCGCCGCGACGACGGCGGCCATGGTCACGTTCAGCTTCGGCAATCCCGGCTCCCCGCCGCTCGTCCTCCTGCTCGCGATCGTCTTCGACGTGATCTTTCTCGTTATGGAGTCGCGGCGCTATCAGGTCTACGATCTCTGGCGGCGCCGGTTCCGGGTGCTCAACCAGTATCTCATCGCGCCAGCGCTGGATCCGCGGGCGGCCGCGGACGCGAGCGCCATCGAGGAGAATCTCGCCCGCGTCGCCGCGGACCTGGGCCGCACCGTGCCGCACCTGAGTCTTGTCGACGCGCTCGGCTATCGCATCCGCCGGAACTACGCCTATCTACTCGGCGCGGTAATCATCGCGTGGGCGGCAAAGCTGGAGCTGCACCCCGTTCCGGCCGCGAGCCTGTCGGAGCTGGTCGGCCGCGCGGGCATCGGTTCGCTGTCGGGAATGGTCGTCCTTGGCCTGATGGCGATCTTCGTTGCGGCGTGCGCTATCCTGACGCTCCGCGCGCCGTCGGAGGGGATGCTGAACTGGACCACGATCCCCTCCCCGGCCGGGCGGCTCTGGGCCACCTCGCGCCGGTGGATGCCCGGCGGATGGGGTCAACCCGACCGCCGGTGACGGCGGCGCGGCCGGCGCCTCTCTCCGAGGCACGCGCCGGCCGACCGGGAATCGCTGGAAGCGGGTTCGCCGAGGTCATCTCGTTGACGAGGCGGCGGGCACGATGGCCGGTGAGCAGTCTCGCGCGGATTCATCCCAGACTCTTGTCCGGCGCGCCGAGAAGTGTAGTGTAGGGCTCCGTAGCGCCCGATCCGGCGGCCACGGCCCCCCCACCCTTCGGAGCACGCCAGCTACTGGGGTCCAGTCCACGTTGGAGGAGCATCCGATGCGCCGAACCTTTCCCCCGCCCCGGCATGGGGCGTCCCTTGCCGCCGTCGTTGCTGCCATCGGCGCGTTGGCGTTCGTGGCGCTGGGCGGATCGTCGCCCCGCTCTGACGCGGTGGAGACGCGCGTCGATGAGCAGATCCTTCGAGGACGCGCGCTCGTCGTGAGCTACGGCTGCAGCGGATGCCACAGTGGGGTGCTCGACCCTGCCGGCGACGGCTACCTCGCCGGCATCAAGAGCGATGAGGGGGCGTTCAAGATTCAGGGCTTCACCACGCGGCCGCGAAACCTGACGCCCGATAACACCACGGGTTTGGGACGGTTCAGCGAGCGCCAGATCTTCAACGCGTTGCGGTTCGGCCTGCGTCCCGGCGAAACGCCGGACGTGGAGATCACCTCGCGCACCTCCGGCCAGGGGAACTTTCCGGCGCGGCCGAAGTACCTCGCGCCGCCGATGCCGTGGCCCACCTATCGGCACCTGACGGACCAGGAGCTGTGGGACATCGCCGCCTATCTAAAGAAGGGGGTGAAGCCGGTCGCGAATCGGGTGATGGATAGCGAAGGGCCACCCGACTTCTGGGCTGGCGCGTACGCGGAGCTCATTGGCCCGTACCCCGTTGCTGCGTTCCCGACGGCGAACGAGCGCGTGGGCGGCGCCCCGCGCGACCGCCTGGAGCGCGGGCGCAAGCTGGCGATCACGATGGCGTGCGGCGACTGTCACGGCGCGAGAGACAATCCAGCCGCGGAGGGTTGGCTGGTTGGCGGCCGGACGCCGACCGACACCTTCCGGATCGGGCCGTTCGTGACCCGCGCGCGCAATCTGACGCCGGACAGCGCGACGGGAATCGGCCGCTACACGGAGCGCCAGCTGTTCAATGCGCTGCGCTACGGGCTGCAGCCGGCCGCGACGCCGGATGTCGAGATCACCTCGACGGTCCCCGGGCAGGGCAACTTCCCGGCGCAGCCGCACTACCTGGCGCCGCCGATGCCGTGGCCGGTGTGGCGGCATCTGTCCGACGACCAGCTGCGCGACCTCGTCGCGTACATTAAGCACGGCCTCAGGCCGGTGCATAACGAGGTGCCGGCGAGCCAGGGCCCGCCGGATTTCTGGGCGAGCGGTGTGACGGTGGAGGCACTGGGTCCGTATCCGGCCTCGCCATTCCCGACGCGCAACGAGGTCGCGCCGGCGCCGAAGAGGTAGCGTTGCGGGGGCGTAGCCGGCACCGGCCGCGCCTCCGCGCTCCCGTGCTCCGCGCATCGCGTCGCGAGCGCGCCTGCCGATCCCGAAGGCGCTGGGCGCTCTCGCCGCATGCGGTGAGGGACGGCCGGTCATGGCGTCGCCACGAACGCCGCGATCGACTCGGCGAGCCGCGCGGCGTCGATCTTCTCGAACGGGTGCGGCGTGTTCAGCAGCACCTCCAGCTCGCCCCTCGGAAGGACCCGGGCGATCTCGGCACTCTCCTCGACCGACACGGTGCCGTCACGATCGCCGACGGCGATCCGCACGGGGATGTCGATCGATCCTAACGTCGCGTCGGTGAGCTCGGGGCCAGCGCCGAGCGCCGCCATCATCTCGCGGGTTCGGTCGAGCACGTCCTCCCACCCGGCGCCGACGTGGCGTGCCCGCAGCAGCGCGGCGAACTGCGGCACCTTCTCCTCCATTCGGCGCGGATCGAGCATCGCGCCTTCACGTGCCGCCCCCTCCGGCGTCCACCGAAACCTGGTGCCGAGCGTCATGATGCGCTCGACCCGATCCGGCCGCGACGCCGCGAGGCACAGGGCCACGTATCCGCCCATGCTGTACCCGAACAGCGACGCACGGTCGATCGCGCTGCGGTCCATCACGTCGCACACGTTCTCGACGAAGTGCGCCATCCCGTAGGGACGGTCCCGGTGCGTCGCGGCGCCGTGACCCTCGAAGTCGAGCGTGTGAACTGCAAGCCGACGCCCGGCACGCTCGCGCAGCGCCTGACGAAGCGCCGCAAACTGCTCGGCGGCGCCGAGAGCGCCGTGAAGAAGGATCAATGCAGTCACGGTATGATCCAAAGGAAGCGCTACGCCGCCTCGATCAGCGCCCGCCCACCCGCACGCCGGCGTTGGCGACTCGTCCTTCCAGCGGGCCCCACACGTCCGTCGTCCATCGTCCGCCCAGGCCGGGCGCCGGACGCACGAGCGGATCGTGCCGCGTCTGTCGATAGCCGAATAGATTCTCGGCGTTGACGAACACGCGGACGCCGCCGAACCGGCGCTCGGCCAGAATGCCCATGTGGACGTACGGCTGGCTCGTATCGCGGTACGGGTTGTCGTCCAGCGCCTGACGCCCGGTATAATACAGCTCCACACCGACCCGCGCCTGTTCCTCCCGCTCCCACATGGCCACGATCCCCGCCTGGTGACGCGGCGTGAGCGGAGCGGCGCGCCTGACGCCGGCGTCCGGATCCATCTCGGTCGAGCGTACGAACGTGTAGGACGCCGTCACGTGCAGCGGTTCCGGCTGCCAGCGCAGGAGCAGTTCCGCGCCTGACGTGCGCGTCGGCGCGCCGAGGTTCACGAGCTCCACTCGCAACGGATCGTCGGCGAGGGGCCGCAACCCGATCGGATGCTCGATCACCGATCCGAAGGCGGTCAGATGCGTCTCGATCGGCCCGATCGCACCGCCGAGGTCGACCGATCCGCTCCGCGCACGCTCTTCGCGTATTCCGGCGAGCGGCGTCAACCGCGCCAGGCCGATGACCTCGGTCTCTTCGGTGAACGGCGTGGGCGCGAAATAGCCTCCTCCTCCGGAGACGCGAGCGGTCCACCCGCCGCCGAGCCTCACGAGTGCGGAAACGCGCGGCGCAACCTGCGGGCCGTACGCGCTGTGCCGGTCGACGCGTGCACTCGCCGTCAGCAACAACGCCGGCGTGAGCGTCAGGGTGTGGTGCCCGAAGAGCGCCGGCGCCGTGAACCGATAGTCGAAGTTCGCCACATCCTCCGCGGCGTACCGCTCCTGCTGGATGGCCGCACCCGCGACCCAGAGCGAACGACCGGACGAGGCGGTCAATGACGCTTCGCCGATCCACGTGACGTGCCGGTCTCGCTCGCGAACGGCGCCGAAGATATGGCGATGCCGCTGCAGCGATGCGGCCCCTCGCACCTGTGAGAATGGCGGAGCTGCCCAGCAGCACGCCCGCGACGAGGTGCGGTGAGCAGCGATCCGAGCCGCATGACTGGAATCCTGAAAACGGGCGCGCGAAGCCGGGGGCGCTACGGCCGCGCGATACCGACCAGCGTCGGCGGCATCGGCGCATCGAGGGCCTCGGCGACCGCACGCAGCGCCTCGCCCTCCTCGGCGGCCACCACGTCGTCGTGCGCCACGGTTCGCACGCACGCCGAGATGATCCGCCTCCGGTCACCGGGGTCGGTCATGCGCAGCCGCTCGAGCGCGCGGTCGATCTCCTCGATCGTCACGGCCCCGCGCGGCCGCATCGTCAGGCGCCCGGCGAGCTCCGGCAACGACTCCGCGCCGGCGGCGAACGCCCCCGCCGCGGCCGGCTCGGTCGTTGCGCCGCTCCACGCGATGGTCGAGAGCACCGCGCTCACCTCCCGCGCCGACGAGTCCAGTGCGAGCACGCCCTCGGCGTCAGCCGCCGGATGGCCGCGTCGGCCGTCGCGAAGCAGGTGGCGCCGGAGCACGTGCAGCACCGCGAGCTCGAACATGTCCGTTCGTCCGTCAGCTTCCACCATTGCCTCCGCCGTGGCGTACACCCTGTCGACATGCGACGGCGGCACGTTGCCGTCGCGCAGCGCGGGCAGCAGGATGTCGAGCAGGGGCAGCCGCGCGGCGCCTCCGAGCGGTATCGTCAGGCGCGCCAGCTCCTCCACCCGGCCCGAGAGCGCCGAACCCCCGAAGCGCTCGACCGCATCGCGCTGGACCGTGGAGGCCGCGGCATCGCGGTGGAGCAGGAGGGCGAAGAGCAGCGCGATGGCGCCGTCGGGATCATGCGCCGCGTGTCGCACCGGTTCGGGGAGCGACGCGAGGAGTCGGGAGGCGTACGCGACATGCTCCGGCTGCGGTGCACCGATCGACGCGAGCATCGCCGAGCCGCTCGCGCCGGGGCGCGGGGTGTCGGGCCGCCGATCGCTCGGGCTGAGAGGCGCGGCGCCGGCGAGTGCCGCCGCGCCGTACTGCGCCGCCGCGTCGCGATGCCGAGCCGCCAGGGCAGGTGACGGCTCCACCCCGGCCAGCTCCGGGAAGCGGCCATCGAACGCCGGATCTATTCGGCGAATGCGCTCCGGCAGCGGCGGGTGCGTCGAGAGCAGGCCGACCGCCGACTTCCGCAATCCGGTCGCGAAGAACAGGTGGCTGGCCTCCTGCGCGTGCGGATTCGTCAGGCGCGAGCCGGCCGCGCCGATCTTCTTGAGCGCGCCCGCGATCCCATCCGGGTTGCGCGTGAACTGGACGGCCGCGGCATCGGCGAGGTACTCGCGCTGCCGCGACACGGCCGCCTGGATCAGCCGCCCGAAGAAGACGCCGATGTACCCGACGACGATCAACGCGATGCCGATCAGCACGATCTGGCCGCCGCCGCCATCGCGACGCCGACTGCCGCCCCGTCCCGCTCCGTAGAGCAGCCCGCGACCGACGACCGCGAGCAGCAGGATGCCGAACAACAGCCCGATCAGCCGAATGTTCAGCCGCATGTCGCCGTTGAGCACGTGGCTGAACTCGTGCGCGATGACCCCCTGGAGCTCGTCGCGGGTCAGGTGCGCGAGGGTGCCGGCCGTCACCGCGATGGCGGCGTCGTCAGGCGTATAGCCCGCGGCGAAGGCGTTGATGCCCTGCTCATGGTCCAGCACGAAGATCGCGGGCACCGGTGTTCCCGCCGCGATCGACATCTCCTCCACCACGTTCACCAGCCGGCGCTCGCCTTCGTCGGTCGTGTCGGGGCGCACCCGCCGCCCGCCCAGCATCTCGGCGACCTTGGCGCCGCCGTCGCGGAGCTGCAGAGTCCGGAACGCGCTCCCCGCGGTCACCAGGAGCGTGGTCCCGACCGCGACGATCGCGAGCAGCCCGAGATCGATACCACCGGCCAGCCCGCGGCCGAAGGCGATGTGCGCGACGGCGTAGACCGTCGCGATGATCGCCAGGACGGCCGCGACGAACAGCGCGACGAGCGTGCGGCTGCGCGTCCGCGCCGACTCCTGCGCCTCGAAGAAGTCCATCGACGGTCGACTCGGCCGCCTATCGAACCGGGGCGTTCCTCAGAACGAAACCCGCGGTGCGGCCCGCTCGACCTCGTTCTCGATCGTCAACAACGGTGCCTCCGCGAACCCGAACGTGCCGGCGAGAATGCTCGATGGGAAAGTCTCGCGCGACGTGTTGTACGAGGTCACGGCGTCATTGTACGCCTGCCGCGCGAACGCGATGCGGTTCTCCGTCGAGGTCAGCTCCTCGGTGAGCTGGCGCATGTTCGCATCGGCCTTGAGCTGCGGGTAGGCCTCGGACAGCGCGAAGAAGCGGGTCATTGCGCCGGCGAGACCGCGCTCGGCGCCCGAGAGCTGCTGCATCGCGGCGACGTCGGTCGGATCGCCGGCGACGCGCTGCTCGGCCTGCGCCGCCGAGTTCCGCGCGTTGATCACCGCCTCGAGCGTCTCACGCTCGTGGCTCATGTAGGCCTTCGCGGTCTCGACGATGTTGGGGATGAGGTCGTAGCGGCGCTTGAGCTGCACATCGATCTGCGCGAACGCGTTCTTGAAGCGGTTCCGCAGCGAGACCAGGCGGTTGTACATCGTGACCACGAACAGCACGAGCCCCGCGACGACCGCGAGAATGATGATGAGCTCCATTCGGACAAACCTCCTGTTCGGGTGCCGTGCGCCCGTCGCTCGCGGAGCGTCGGATCGTGGCGAAGTGCCTCTCGACCGGAGGGGCGCCGCTCGCTGATCCTGGCGCCCCCGGTTCGGACCAGCGGGCCGTAGCAAGATGCGTTGCGGATCCTCGCCGCGCGACTTCCGGCCGCGCGAACCCGGGACACGCCCGATCGTGGCCTCGACGATCGACGTGACTGGAACGGGCCCAGGAAAGACACCCGGACGGGCCGGTAACAGGCGCCTGACCAGATTCGCACACGCACGCGGTTGCCGCGACCGTGCCGGAATCGCATCCATGGAACTGAAAGAATTCTTTCAGTCACCGAGGCGCGCCGCGCGCCGTCTCACCCCTTCGGCCAGCTCATGCGATTCCCCCGTGCCACACTCGCAGCACATTACGGAAGCCATGGACATCGCCCCGCGCTTGGTGCGTGCCTTGTGATCCTCATGTTCACTCTCGTGGCGACGCCATCGCTCGCACGGGGCCAAACGCCGCAGTCCGAGCTCGCGGGTTCCGAATCGCCGGAGCGACATTTCCAGCGAGACGTCGTGTTCGATGTGCGGCGGGCCGCGGGCGAGATGCGCGTGGATGCCCATCTCGATGAGCCTGCCTGGGAAGCGGCCGACCGCATTCCGCTGCCGATCGAGATCACTCCCGGGGACAACGTTCCCGCCGGCGTGGACACCGACTGCCGGGTGACGTTCGACGACCGGAACATTTACCTCGGCTGCGTCGCGCACGATCCGGATCCCGCCAGCATTCGCGCCTACGTCACGAACCGGGACGGAATCTTCGGGAACCACGACCGCATCTCGTTCCTCATCGATCCCTTCGATGACCGCCGCCGGGGGTTCGTCTTCGAGGTCTCCGCGGTGGGCGTGCAGGGCGATCTGATCTTCGATGAGCGCACCGGATTCGACGAGAGTTGGGACGCAATCTGGGCATCCGAAGCGCGGATTACGGGCGGCGGGTACGTGATCGAAGCGGCGATTCCGTTCCGCTCGCTTCGCTTCCCCAGCACTGGAGAGGTCCAGACCTGGCGCTTCTGGATCAACCGCATGCGACCGCGCAGCGAGCTCGTCGTCATGAGGACGAACACGCGGCTGCGGGGCGAGTCCTGCCAGCTGTGCCAGGCACACCGGCTGCGCGGCTTCACCGGGATGGAGAGGGGGCTCAACATCGAGCTCGTCCCGACGCTTACTGCGAGGCAGAGCTCGTCGCGTGAAGCGACGTTCCCCGAGGGGCCGCTGGTCCGTGGTCGTCCGGACGTCGAGGTTGGGCTGGACGCGCGATGGAGCCTCACGAGCAACCTCGCCCTCAACGGAACGGTCAATCCGGACTTTAGCCAGGTCGAGGCGGATGCCGTTCAGCTGGAGGCCAACAATGCGTTTGCGATCCGGTTTCCCGAGAAGCGCCCCTTCTTCCTCGAGGGAGCGGACCTGTTCGGCACGCCGATGGAGGTCGTGTTCACGCGCAGCATCGCGGACCCCAGCGGCGGTCTCAAGCTGACCGGCAAGTCCGGGCCTCACGCCATCGGCGCTCTCGCCGCGATCGATGAGGTCAATGCACTCCTGATCCCGGGGCCGCAGGGCTCGCGCTCGACCGTGGTCGATGAGCGCGTCGCGTCGACGGTCCTCCGCTACCGTCGCGACGTCGGCGCGAACAACACCCTCGGCGCGATCTACACGGGACGGATGTCCGAGGGGGCGTACCGTAATCACGTGGCTGGCGTGGATGCCTTCCTCAGGCCCGCGCGCTCGCTCACCTGGAGCACCCAGGCGCTCGCCAGCGTCACGCGGTACGATCCCGCCGTCGCCGCGACCGTATCGGAGCAGGACGAATCGTTCTCCGGTCAGGCAGTGTACAGCAACCTCCAGTACTCGGGCCCGTCGTGGTACGGATCCATCTCGGGAGAAGTCCGGACCGAAGGGCTCCGCGCCGACGCGGGGTTCCTTCCACAGACGGATATTCGCAGGGTCAACGTATCGGGCGCGTACAGCCTGCGCGGACGCGGCGGCGCCTATACGCTGCTCCAGGCCAACGGCGGCGCCTGGCACGGCGAGCGGATGAATGGAGAGCTGACCGCCGAGGGCGTGTGGCTGAATCTCTACTACGAGGGCCCCTGGCAGAGCAGCGCATGGCTCAATCCAGAACGCCGCCGGCAGTCGTACCGCGGCGAGACGCACGAGCTGCTCGGACTCTGGTTAGGATTCGACCTGCGTCCGCTGCCGTGGCTCCGGCTCGGCGTGAGCGGAAACACCGGGGACGAAATCGACTTTCGCAACGCCGGCGCGGGACGGGTGCTCCGCGTGAGCCCCTCCTTCGACGCGCAAATCGGCCGGCACGTCGAGCTCGGATCGCGGCACTCGCTCCAGCGACTCAAGAAGGATGGTGCCGAGGTGTTCACGGCACGCGTGGATGAGCTGCGCGGCGTGTTCAACCTGAGCGCGCGGGCCTTCGTACGTGGGGTCGTGCAGTATCGGCGCACGGCACGCAATCCGGAAACGAATCCGGGGCTCGAGCGCGCCTCGGACGAGAGCCTGTTCGGACAGGTCCTCTTCAGCTACAAGGTGAACCCGCTCACCGTGGCATTCGTTGGCCTGACCGACGATCGCGCCGGCTTCGGCTCGGCCGAGGGACGCACGCCCCTGACGCCGCGCGGCCGCACGCTGTTCGTGAAGCTGGGATATGCATGGCGTCCCTGACCGCTCCACGCGCTCGCGGAGCCCGGTGAAGGCGTCCGGACGCGCTCCTTACCGTTTGCCCACACGATGAGGCTGGCTCGATGGTCGAGAACCGCGTAGCCTGTTGCAGTTGCGCCGTTTGCTTCGCTCTGCCTGACGCCTCCCACCCATGCTGACACGCCGGTTCCACGCGGCAGCCGCACTGATCCTCGTGGCATTGCATGCACCGCACCTGGCCGCGCAGGAGCCGGCGCGGTGCGATGACGTCGCGGGCTTTCATCGCCTCGACTTCTGGGTCGGCGAGTGGGATGTGAAGGTGAACGGTGCGCTGGCCGGGACGAACACGATCGAGAAGATCCTGGACGGGTGCGCGATCCTGGAACACTGGCGTGGCGCCGGCGGTCAGGAAGGGATGAGTCTGTTCTACTTCGATCGCGCGACCGATACCTGGAAGCAGGTGTGGGTGACCCAGACGGCCACGGCACCGGGTGGCGTAAAGGAGAAGACGATGATCGCGCCGCTCCCGGATGGCGCCGTGCGCTTTCAAGGGAAGATCGCGCTGTCCGGCGGTCGGCACTACCTGGATCGTACCACGCTCTCGCGGCTGCCCGACGGCCGCGTCAGGCAGGTGATCGCGACTTCGATCGACGACGGGGCCACGTGGCGCACCCAGTTCGACGCGATCTACGAGCGGCGCAGTTGACGCGGCCCGGCGTTCTCCGTATTATCTGAAAAATTACTTTCAGAGTGCCATGACCCGACGTCCGCCGCTCCACCACGAGCTCAGCCGCCGTGAACGACAGATCATGGATGCCGTGCACGCATCCGGCACGGCGACCGTTCAGGAGGTCGTCGAGCGACTCGGCGAGATGGAGGCACGCGATTCCGTGCGCGTGACCCTCGCGATTCTCGAGAAGAAGGGACATCTCCGACACCGGCGCGACGGCAACCGCAACGTCTATTACCCCGCAGTGCCGCGCAGTGTCGCCCAGCGGTCGGCCATGCAGCACCTCGCGAGCACGTTTTTCGACGGATCCGCCTCGCGGGCCATCCTCGCGTTTCTCGATCAGTCGGCGCACCGACTCACCCGCGAGGAGCTCGACGAAATCGCGCGCCGCATCGAGGAGCGGGGCGGCAAGCGATGAGTGACGGGTCGGTGCGCGACGCGCTCCTGCACATCGCCGATCTCGTCATCAGCCTCGGCATCGTCAAGGCATCGGTGCTGGCCGGGCTGGCAGTTCTGCTCGGACACATCGGACGCCGCCAGGCCGCCTCGGTGCGCGCCGCCGTGTGGGGCGCGGCAGTCCTGGGACTCGCGGCGCTCCCGCTTCTCGCGTACGCGGTGCCATGGTGGGATCTTGGCCTCGTCGCGTTTCCGCGCGGCCTGTTCACGAGCGACCTATCGTTAGGACGAGCGGCCGGCGTCGAGCCGTTCGCCGGCGCCGGACCGCGGCTGCCACCGGCCCTGGGCCTCGCCATCGTCTGGGCGGTCGGCGCCCTCGTGGTGGCGATCAAGTTCCTCCGGCAGCACCTCGGCATCCAGCTCGTCGCGGCGGCCGGCGATCCGACCCGCGACCGCCGAACCCTGGACGCCACGGCACGGCTGCGCGCGTCGATGGGGATCACGCGACCAGTCCGAGTCGTCTTCAGCGGGATCGCGCGCGGGCCGTGTGCCTTTGGGCTTCGGCGCCCCACCGTCGTGCTGCCGCACTCGGCCCACGGCTGGAGCGCCGAGCGGCTCGATGCCGTGCTGCGGCACGAGCTCGCGCACGTAACGCGTTGGGACTACGCGCTCCTGCTCGCCGGTGAGCTCGTGCGGGCATTGTACTGGTTCAATCCGGCCATCTGGCTGTCACTCGCTGCTCTGCGTCGAGCGCAGGACGCCGCGTGCGACGACCTCGTGCTGCGGAGCGGCATGCCCGCGACGACCTACGCCGGGCACCTGCTCGGCATCGCGAAAAGCCTGGGCGCAGGCGCGAGTACGTGGCGGGCCGCGCTGCCGCTCCTGCACCGCAGCACGCTGTGCGATCGCATCGGCGCCGTGCTCGACGATGCCTGCGACCGGCGGCCGCTCGGCGGATCGCGGCTCCTCTGGGGCGGAGTGATCGCTGCCGCAACCGCGGTCGCACTGTCGAGCGCCAACCCGTGGATCTGTGAAACCTCGAGCACGGCGACGACCGTCTCGAGCGCGTCATCGCGCGATCAGTGAGCGCCATCGCCCGACGTCAGGCGGCGTAGGGCGACAACGCGCTGAAGTCACGACGGCGGAGCGCTCCGCAGCCGCGATCGGATCATCTCCAGCTGTTCCGTCGTCACCCTCGCAGAACCGTGGATGGCGAAGATCTCCGCGGGATCGAGCCCGGAACGATCGAGCCACTCGACGAACCAGCGCATGACTGGCGTGCGCGCGACGGAGGGAAAGAACCGCGGCGACGTCGGCTCCCAGAGGTCGGACGTGTAGAGTATGCGTTGCCTCGGCAGCCAGACGACGAGCATGCCATCCACGTGCGGGTTGGGACCGACATCGATGAGCCGCACCTCCATGGTCGAATCGGCGATCGTGCGTGCGCCGTGCACCTGCTCGATGCGTGCCCGTGGTGCGACGCGCCGAGCGATGCCGGCGGTCGGCGGAGCGGTGAGGATCGTGGCGCCGGCGTCGGCGAGCGGCTTCGCGCCGCCCGCGTGGTCGCCGTGGTGGTGCGTGAGTGCCAGGTAGCGCACCGGCTTCTCCGGCACCGCGGAGCGCACCGCCGCGAGCAGGCGCTCGCCGAGCGCGTCGGGGCTGGTGCGGGAGCCAGCCGGGATCTCGTGCAGCTCCAGCCAGGGGGCGGTCGCATCCACGACGAGCACGTGGTCCGCGAACTCGACGAAGAGATGGTGGAAGCCGCCACGCACGTTAGGTGCGAGGAAGACGCCTGGCGCGAGCGTCCGGACGTCCGGGTCGACCGGCGCGGCCGAAGGTGCGGCATCCGCCGGCGGTGGCGGCCGAGGCTCCGGTGGCGGCGGAATCTCTATGCCGTCGACTGGCTCGAAGAGCGACGATCTTCCCAAGCCGGCCCGCACTTCCGAATAGACGACGCGTCGCAGCGGCAGCCCGTCGATGGACACGGTATGTCCTCCGGGAAACGGCCCCACGCCATCGACATCCCGATAGGCATCGTAGGTCCACCGCACGATGACCGGTCCGCGGACCGGCATCGTCAGGTCGTACTCGAAGCCGCGCAGCAGCGCGTCGCGGCGGTCCACGAGCAGCATCAGCGTGGTGGCGGAGTCGACGTCCCACGCGACCGCGTGCACGGAGTTTCCGTCGAGTGTTTGCACACCTCCCAGCCGTAGCCGAGCATCGGGCTCGATCGCCTCGGCCAGCAGCACGTGCGGCACGACGCGCCCGATTCGGCGCCATGCGCTGGAGTCCCGCCCGCTACCGAGCCAGAACGCCCGCCGGGCGAGGCGGTCGATGAGCAGTGTGCGATGCAGCGAGTCGTGGATGGTCCGGATCCACTCCTCGGCATCGGGGTTGACGTGGGTGCGCGTCTCAAACGCGACGCGAACCGTTCCATCATCCGCGATCGCGATCGCGAGCCGCTCGTCGAGCGGCACGGGCTCCGTGGCATCGGCGCGCCGGCCCTGGAGGCGCACGCCGAGGTCGAACGTACCCTCACCGGCGATCTGAATGCCGCCGGCGCGCCGAAGCGCGTCCTCCCCGCCGAGGGCGGCCAGCGCGCTGCGGAGGACGGCGACCGCGGCCGGGTCAGGCGGGACGGCCGGCTGGGCCAGGAGCGCCTGTCGGGCCGACGCCAGGTGGACGAACGCAACCGCACAGGCAAGGGCTCCGGCGCGCCGCAGGCGGCCGGTGGACCGGCCGTAGCGTCCGCGCAGCGAGCGCGGTCGAACGTCGAGGAGCACGAGGAAGCACCGGTGAATGAAAAAAATCTTTCATTCAATCGTGCGGGCGTCCCCGCGTGCTGTCAAGTCAGGTTTCCGTTTGGGTCAGGCGGACATGCGTGCCGGCGCGCGATCCGACGGCTTCTCGATCGCGAGCAGCGGCGCCTCGACGAATCCGAAGGTGTCGGCGAAATGGTCGGCAGGGAACGTCCGGCGCATCGTGTTGTAGACCGTCAGCGCGTCATTGTACGCCTGACGCGAGAGCGACAGCTCGTGCTGCAGCCCCTTGAGTTCGTCGGTCGCCACGCGCATGCCCGGATCCGCACGGAGCTCCGGGTACGACCGCGACCTGGCGAACAGCCGGGTGAGCGCCTCCGCCAGCGCGCGCTCCGCCACCGACAGCTGCAGGATCGCCGTGGCGTCGGTGGGTTTCACGGCGGCACGACGCTCCGCCTGAACGGCCGAGTTCCGCGCCACGATGACCGCCTGGAGCGTCTCGCGCTCGTGAGGCATGTGCCTCCTGGCGGTCTCGACCAGACCCGGGATCAGGTCGTAGCGCCGTCGGAGCTGCACGTCGATCTGCGCGAAGGCGTCCTTCCCCGCGTTTCGCAACACGGCGAGCCGGCGGCACAGCGAGGCGACGATGAGTCCGAGCGCGGATGCTACGAAGAGCAAGACGATCATTCCATCCGACTCCTAGTTCAGGGGAGGTGGCTGCCCTTCCGGACGTTGCCGGACACGAGGGAGCCGGCTGCAGACGGGGGATACAGAGTCACCGCTCGTTCCATTCGGATGGCCGGCGCGTCGGTCGTCCGGACAGGCCCGACGGAACACCGCGGGCACGCGCCAAGCCGGGCGGCGCGCTCGATAGGCGACGGTGTCCAGGAACGGCGCCGCGGGTGCGGCCGAGCGGAGGCCGACGATCGCCGGCGGACGGCGCCCATGGTCGGGCGCGGGGTCGCGGTGCCCATCGAGAGAAAACGCCGGAGCGGGCGCCGGGGTAACGTCCGAGCTGCCGGGCAGGGCAGCCAGCCAGCGGGAGCAGGGCGACGCACGGCATGCCGTTTCGGCGCGTTGGCCGCCGATTCGGTCGCCGGCCGCTCCACCGAACGAAACGGGCGCATCCGGCCCCGCCGGACGCGCCCATTCAAGTTCTTGTGTTGCTTGTACTTCGGTAAGTGGCCAGGGACGGAATCGAACCGCCGACACGCGGATTTTCAGTCCGCTGCTCTACCAACTGAGCTACCTGGCCGGGTGCGCTGAGCGGCGAAAGATAGCGAGGGCGGAAGGCGAGATGTACTAGCGGCCGGCGACAGAGGGGATGAGGGATTCGAGCGGACGGCGGCCCTCCACACCCCCCAGGGTTTCCAAGCACGCGTCACGTCGGCCGGGCCCTCGCCTCCCGCGGACGACCCCCGTTCACTCCCCACACTGGCCCGGATCCCCCGTCTCCAGCCCCCGACGGAACGCCGCCACCCGTTGCCCCGCCGTCCCGTGGGTGAACGTCTCCGGGCGCACCTGTCCCTGCGTCTCCGCCTGGATCCGGTCGTCGCCGATCGCGCTCGCCGCACCTAACGCCTCTTCCACGTCCCCACGCTCGAGCAGATCCCGGCGCGCCGTCTCGTGCCCCCACACCCCCGCGTAACAATCCGCCTGCAGCTCCATCATCACCGACAGCTCGTTCGCCCGCCGCGGGTCGCTCCGCTGCGCCGCCCGCACCCGGTCCGCAATGCCGAGCTGATGCTGCACGTGGTGCCCGATCTCGTGGGCGATCACGTAGGCCTGCGCGAAGTCCCCTGGCGCCCCGAAGCTCCGATGCAGTTCCTCGAAGAACACCAGATCGAGGTAGACGTTCTCGTCCAGCGGACAGTAGAACGGCCCCATTCCCGACTGCCCGACGCCGCACTCCGACTGCACCGCCTCCCTGAACAGCACCAGCCGCGCATCGCGGTACTGCGCCCCTGACTGGGCGAAGATCCGCCGCCACGTTCCCTGCGCATCGTCGAGCACGAACGACACGAACTCCACCATCTCCTCTTCCGCCGCCGAATCGGCAGGCGTGAGGGCGCCACTCCCGGTTCCTCCGGTGATGGCTCCTGTGTCGTCCAGCAGATTCCGACCCGTCAGCAGACTGATCACCAGCAGCACGATGATCCCGCCCGCTCCCAGCTTCATCGCCCCGCCGCCGAGTCCCCGGCGGTCCTCCAGATTTGCGCTCCGTCCGCGCCGCTGCCAACGCATGCTTCCTCCGATCGTGGGGACCGCCTGAGAACCTGCGGCCACGAGGGCGAGGGGCAAGAGCCGTGCTGCGCCGCACTCTTAGGTCCGCCGCGGGGCGAGCACGACATATGCGGCACCCGCGGGGCAACCAGCCACCACAAGGAGCCGACCCATGCGAACGATCCCTGCGCTCGCTCTCGCGGCGACCATCGTCCTGTCCGCCTGCGCCCAGCGCGCCATGGAGGTGGACACCGGCGACATCGAGGTCATGAGCTGGCGCGCCTCGATCGCGCGATCGGCGACGGCCGATTCCCTCGTCGCGCCCGCCGCACTCGTGGGCTCGCTCGTCGTCCGGCCCGGCGCGGACCTGTCCACGACGTCGGCCACCCTCATGCTGTCGAACGCGGTGCCCAACTCGACCCACCCGTGGCACATCCACACGGGATCCTGCGAGAACACCGGCGGCATCGTGGGCCCGGCGACCGCCTACAGGCCGCTCCAGATCGGCGCGGACGGCCGCGGCGAGGCGACGGTGACGCTCCCGTTCTCCACGCCGACCACGGGCGACTACTCGGTCAACGTGCACAAGTCGCCGACCGAGCTCGGGACCATCATCGCCTGCGGCCCGCTCACGCTGGGGACCAGTTCGATGCGGTGAGGCCTCCCCGGCGCGGGCGCATCACGACCCGACGCGCCGCTGGCACGACGCGTGCACAACTGCCGCGGCGCACGGGGAGGTCGGGTGGAGGGGGACGGTCCTCGTGGCCCAAACGGCCGCAAGGACAGGTGCGTGGGTGGTGAGTTGTACCCAGGGTGGAGAGCCGACGAGCCGGGACGCGAGTCCCGGCTCGTCGTGCGTGGCACCCTAACGATCAGCGATCCGGACCGCCCCGCGCACGTTGTCGTATCGCACGCGGCTCCGTCGCGTGTCGCGTACCGTCAGATCGCCGCCGACGTCGCTCACCCGCACCGTCCCCGAACCGGCGTCGTGTACTTCGACCCAACCCGTCACGCGCGCGATCGACAGGGAGCCCGATCCGTCGTCCACGATCTCCACGTTCCCGCGCACGTCCTCGATCTCCACCTCGCCGGACCCGTCATCGATGCGCACGTTGCCGCGCACCGTCCGCAGCACGATCTCACCCGAGCCGTCCGTGATGTCCACGCTGCCCTCGATGTCGCGCACGTCGATCTCGCCCGACCCGTCTCGCACGCGCACCGGTCCGGTCCCGGCAATCACGATCGAGCCACTTCCGTCCACCACGTCGAGCGCCAGCGTGGCCGGCACCTCGATGACGAGATCGAGTCCCTTGTACGCGCGGCCCACACCCGTCCAGCTCCACGACGGAATGTCGACGACGACCTCGATCTCGTCGCCGCGGCGCTCGGTGCGCAGTTGAATGTCGTCGAGCCACCGCTCGTGCGAGGCGCGCGCGGTTCCACGGACGCGCACCTCCGAGATACCGGACCGTCCCTCGATGCGCAGCGAGCCCGCCTTGGCCTCGACACGAAGCGAGCGCGCGCCCCGCGCATCGAGGTCGGCGTCCCGGCGCGCCGTATAGTCCGCCTCCTGGGCCAGCGCGGACCCGCTGACGATGCCCATCACGACGAGCGCACTCAATACGTGGCGCATGCTCCCTCTCCTGTGCTCTATCTGTACGATGGCGGCACGACCATGTTTCCCGCTCCATCCTTCGTTCCGACATCCGCCATGCTTCCAGGGATTGAATCCGCGCGCAAGCTGCTGCTCGGAGGCGCTGCGTGCCTCGTGCTCTCGTCGTGCGGATCCACCCGCGCCCCCGCCGACGCGGGGAGCGCGGCCGCACGCCCCTCTACGGACCGCCGCGCGATCCTCGTCTCCTTCGACTCCTTCAGCGAGGATCGGATGCACGCCTCGCTTCCGGCGGACGCGGTGCCCGCGATCCGGCGGCTGTTCTCCGGCGGCGCCTGTGCGGCCTTCGCACAGCCCGCCTTTCCGAGCACGACGGCGCCGGGACACGCGAGCCTTTGGACCGGCGCGTACGGCAACGTGACGGGGATCTCCGCGAACACGCAGCCTCGGATGCCATGGAACGCGCACACGCTGCTCGAGAGCACCTCGGGCTTCGACTTCCAGGCGCTCGGCGCCGAGCCGCTCTGGGTGGCGGCCGGCCGGAGCGGGGTGTCGGTCGTCGGTCATCACGTGACGCAGGCGCCCGGCCCACCCGGGTATCCGGCCGTCGTCGAGCCGCCTGACGACTCCCTGCTCGCTCGGCGCTCGGAGTCCGTGCGCCTCATGGCCGAGCCGCACGTCGCCGTTCTCAACGGCTACAACCGATCGCTGGCGGGAGATACCGTGCTCACCGAGCGGCAGGCGACGCCCACACCCGCTCGGGGATGGCGAAATGTCGACGCGTTAGGGTCGACGGTGCCCCCACTCGAGATTGCCTGGCGGACCGGCGCCGACTCCCTGTTCGCCCTGCTCTACGGCCCGCGCATGTACGATCGCATCCTGGTCGCGCGGGTGCGTGACGCGGCGGCCGGCGTGCGCGCCGTCGCGGCGCCCCCCGACGCCGCGCCGATCGCCGGGCGGCCGCTCGCCCGCTTCTACAGCGACCCCCTCCCGCTCACCGCCGAGGGCGGTACCGCGCGGCTCGTCGTCAGGTTGTTCGCCCTCGCTCCCGATGGATCGCGGTTCGAGCTGTTCCTGCCCGAAGCGCACGTGATCGAGGCGAACCACGCCGGGCTCGCCAGCGCGTATGCCGACGCGGTCGGGGGGTGGACGGGGAACGCCGCGTCCGGACTCCTGCGCCGCGGCGACTTCGGCCGCAGACTGGCCGACGGGGGCGACGGGAGCGCGGAGGCGCGGTGGCTCGACGCGGCGGAATACGCCACGCGCCAGTCCATTCGCGGCGCCGACTGGTCCTGGCGAACTCGCCGTCCCAGGCTCCTGCTCGACTACTTCGCACTCGGCGACGAGACGGATCACCTGCTGTACGGCACCGTTTCGCCGGACGGGCCGCCGCGCGATCCGGCGCTGGTCGCCGCGACCGCGCGGGTGCGCACGCGCGCCTGGCAGCTCGTGGACCGGCGGCTCGCCGCGCTGCAGGCCCTCGTGGATGACGAGCCCTCGGCGCTGCTGCTGGTGAGCGGGGACCACGGCATGCGCGCGACCTGGCGCGCGTTCCGCGTCAACGTCGCGCTGGCCGACGCCGGCCTGCTCAGGCTCGATGGCGGCCGGATCGCGCTGGATCGGACGCACGCGCTGTCGCCGAACGGCTACTGGATCAACGTCAACGACACGCGGCACCGCGGCGGCATCGTCCCGCCGGATTCGGCGGACGCGGTAGCCATGCGGGCGATCGCGGTATTGCGGGCGGTGCGCGGCAGCGACGGCGAAGCGGTCGTCACCGGCGCGTGGACGGCTGCCGAGCTGGATTCGCTAGGCGCGGGGGGGCCGGCCGGCGGGGATGTGTACTTTGAGCTGGGGCCGGGCTACTCCGTTTCGCGCGATCTCCGCGGGCCGGTCACCTCGATGGGCGCGGTGATGGCCAGCCACGGATTCCTCTCGACCGCGCCGGACATGCGCACGGTGCTCTGCGCATTCGGCCGAGCCGCGGCGCCCCGACGCGCCGGCCCCACGCGGACCATCGACGCCGCGCCCACGATCGCCGAGTGGATCGGCATGCCGGCGCCGCGCGACGCGCGTGGACGATCGCGGCTCGGCGAGCTGCTGGGTCGCTAGGCCGTCAGCGCGTGCCGTGCGTGGCGGTCACGATCGACTTGATCCCGCCGCGCACGTTGAAGTCGCCCACGACCTCCATGAACCGTGGGGCGGCGGCAGCCACGAGGTCGTCCAGGATCCGGTTCGTCGCGCGCTCGTAGAAGATCCCGTCGTTCCGGAAACTCCAGAGATAGAGCTTGAGGCTCTTGAGCTCGAGGCACAGCTCGTCAGGCACGTACGTGATGCGGATGGTGCCGAAGTCCGGGGCGCCGCCCTGGAGCAGCGCGAGCTCGGCGGCATCGCTCTCGATGCCGCCCACCGGGCACAGCGACGTGAACTCGGGGCACTCCATCCGGATCTCGTACGTCCGGTCGGGATAGGGATTGGGGAAGGTCTCCAGCAGCTCAGATCGCGGCATGGCCGGAAGAATGTCCGGCTCGGCGCGGGAAGGCAACGCAGGGCACGGGATGGATGGTGCGCACGACTGGTCCGCCGCTTATCCCTCTGCGCGGGGGTCCCCGCGCCGCGACGATTCGCCCCACCGCGCGATCGGACGATGCGCCCTACTCCGTCGCCGGCCGTCCGCGCAGCGCCAGCCGCAGCAACGCGCTTCCTACCTCCGCCGCGCTCCACGCCAGCCCGCCGGCGAATACCAGCATCACGAGCACCACCAGCGGCCCGGGCAGCCCCGCCAGTCCCCCGACCCGGTCCGCCACCGCGAGCACCGGCGCCGAGAGTGCGGCGGCAGCGAGGACGGCCACCCACGCCGCCGGCGCCGCAATGCCGGCCACCAGCGAGGCGCTCGGATCGTCGCGTCGCCAGGCGCCCCAGAGGAAAGCCACGAGGGGGACACCGGTCCAGCCGCCGAGCCAGGTGGCAATCGCCAGTGCCGCGGCAAGCAGCAGAATCTCGGCTGCCCGCTTCACCGCGACGACCCGGTCAGCGTCAGGCGCGAGCGCAGCAGATCGCCGGGCAGCGAGTCCGGCGCGGCCGGAACGCGCAACGTGTCAAGCACGCCCTGACTCCAGCGGTGCACGCGATCCTGATAGCGCGTGCTCGCGGGATTGCCGGACTGGCCGCCCGGGTAGATCCCCCACGCCCGCAGCTCGGGGCCGAGCTCCACCACCATCCGCCAGCTCGGCCCGAACCCGCCGCGGCCCGACAACGGACTCAGCGTGGACGGGCCGCCCTGCACCGGCACGCGGTTGGCGGACCAATCGGGAATCCGCAGCAGGTGCCCGATGTTGGCGTTCCGCACGCGCTGCCATTCCCAGCCGCCGGCGTCAGGCTCGCCATGGTCCGCCACGGCCCGCGCCAGCGCCCTCGTCAGGCTCGCGACCACGATCTCGTCGCGCCGCTCCACTGCGGGAGTCCCGGCGCGATCCCACCACAGGCTGGCGGAGTCGTCGAGCAGCGCCAGCAACGCGAGATCGCCGGGCTGGCCGGGTCCGCGCGCCTCGCCGGCACCGCCCTCCAGCTCGTCCCACGCCCCGGCTGCGAGCTCGCTCATAACGTACTCGAACAGTATGGCACGCTCGTCGTCCACCATGTACGTGCGCGACCACTCTGCGAGCAGCGAGGCCGCGCGGCGTACCGAGTCGTCCGCGCTCTCGTGCGCAATGGCCAGAATGCGCGGGACGAACGCATCGGCCCGCGGGCTGCCGGGATCGGTCTGAAAGCGCCGCATCTCGTCAGGCGTCACCGCGGAGTCCGCCCGCAGGAGCGCGTTGATGCGCAGGGCGCGCCACGGCGGATACCAGCTGGCGCCCAGATAGCGGGGGTTGTCGGCGGGGTCCACCGGCTGCTGGTTGGCCGAGGCGAGAAACCCCTGCGCGGGATTGAACGACTGCGGATAGGCGTCGAGCGGCCAGAAGCCGGACCAGTCGGTGGCGGTCCGCGTGCCGTCATGCAGCACGGCCCCGCTGCCATTGCTGGCGCGCACGGGAAACCAGCCGGTGGACCGGATGCCGATGTTGCCGGCGCGATCGGCCGCGAGCATGTTCTGCGCCGGCGCGCGATAGGCGGACATCGCCTCCATCCAGTCGGCCACCGTCCCGGCCCGCGCGGCCGAGAGGAAGCGCTCGGTCTCGACGACCGGCTCGAGCACCGTCCAGCGCATCGAGAGCCACTGGTCGCCGATGCGCCGCAGTGGCCCGCGATGGCTCCAGCGCACGGTATCGACGGCGAGGACCTCGCCCGCCTTGCCTCGATAGGTCTCGACCCGCTGGGTCAGCGGTTGCCAGACGTCGTCCAGTCGATAGGCGGTGGGAGACGAGGTGTCGTCGACGGTCTCGATCCAGTAGTCGAGGACGTCCGCCTCGGTGTTCGTGAACGTCCAGGCGACCTCGCGATTGAATCCGATCACGATCGCCGGCGCGCCCGGGATGGTCACGCCATAGACATCCAGCCGGCCCGGCACGACGAGGTGCGCCTCGTACCAGATCGACGGCAGCGAGAGCTCGAGGTGCGGATCGCCCGCGAGCAGCGCGTGGCCGCGCGCGGCGCGCGACGGCGACACCGCCCAGTTGTTGCTGCCCAACGCCTCGCCGGGATCCTCGTCCGTGACGCCGGTCATCGTCGGGATGAGACGCGGCAGCGCGGCGGCCGCCAGCCGAGCCATGGAATCCGGTGCGCCCGGCGGTGGAAGCGGCGCCACGACAAGCCCGGGGGGCCCCACGCCATTGGGCTGGATCGGCTCCTGCACGGCGCTGTTCGACGGAAAGAGCGCCGCCGCCGCCTCGGCCCCGACCCGCGCCGCCGCCCGCTCCCGCCGCAGCTCCGTGCTCGACATCGCCAGGATGTAGCCCATCCGGTTGAACAGATGCACCGAGTTGATGGGCTCCCACCGCGCCGGCGCCGCCCCCAGGATCCGATACTCGATGGGATACTCGTCAGGCGAGAGCGTCGCCAGGTACGCGTTCACGCCCTCGGCGTAGGCCTCACCGAAGCGCGCGGCATCCGACTCGGACGAGAGCGCCGCCAGCTTCCGCTCGGCCGCAGCGGGGAGTCCCAGCTGGCGCATCTCCTGGTCCGCGCCTAGTGCGAGCGGACCGAGGATCTCGGTCAACGTCCCGGCCGCCGCGCGCGCCTGCAGCTCCAGTTGGAACAGCCGGTCGCGCGCCACGACGTATCCCAGTGCGCGATAGGCGTCGACCTCGCTCGCGGCGAAGATGTGCGGCACCGCGCGATCGTCGTACAGCACCGTCACCGGACCGGCGAGTCCGGGAATTCGCGCCGCCGCCGAATCCGGCAGCTCCGCGGTCCCCGCAACGCCCCATACGCCCGAGACCGGCTCGAGCAGGCCCCCGAGTCCCGGCAATCCCGCCGCGCCCCGCGCACCGAGCACGCACAGGCCGGCGAGGATGAACAGCGCGATAATGGCTCGGGGTTTGACGAGCATCAGGCGGGGCTGCGGGTGCGCACGCGGGAAAGGGGACTGCGGACGCAAGAGTCTAGCGGGAGGCTCGGCAATCGGGAATCGGGAATGGGGAATCGGGGAACCTCGCTGTGCCGAGTCCCCGTGTCGAACTCGAACGATGTCGAACCCCGATCGACATGAGAGTCTGGGCGCGACGCGAGGAGCCTCGATTCCCGATCCCCGATTCCCGATTCCCGACCCCCGAACTTGCCCCCTCCCCCAGCCCGCGCCACTATTGCGCCATGATGCTCGTGCCGCGGCGGAGGCCACCCGCAAGAGCCATCCTCCTCGACCGGGCGCTCGAGATGCTCCCGGTCTTTCGGTTGAGCGATTCGGCCTCGGATGACGCCTGCATCGATTACTCGCCAGGCGAGGGACGCCGCTGGCGCGTGCTCCCCACCCCGGGCGACCGCCTCCCCGGCACCTTCGACCAGGACGTCTACGTCGAGCTCTGGCACCGCTACACCGACGCGGGCTTCCCGCAGGATGGCGTGCTGCGCTTCACGCTCCACGCCTTTCTGCGCTCCATGGGTCGACGCGTCGATGGCCGGACGTATGAGCAGCTCCGCTCATCGCTCGCCCGGCTCAGCCATACGCGGCTCGAGAGCGCCTCCTCGTACTACGACGCCGTCTCGGGCACGTTCCTCGACGGGCACGTCGCCCTCCTCACCGCCATCTCGATCGACCGCCGGCGCACGGCGGACCGCGAGCAGCTCCAGCTCTTTCCCGCGCTCAACGCCGCCGAACCTGGCGTGGCACAGGTGACGCTGTCGCTCTCCGCGCGCGCCAACGTGCTGGCCGGCCATGCGATCATGCTCTCCGCGCCGCTGTACGGAACGCTCACCTCGCCGGTCGCCCGCCGCCTCTACCGGCTGCTCGAGGTCGCGCGCGAGGAAGGGTCCGTGACCTGGAGGGTCGCGCTGGACCAGCTCGCTCAGCAACTTCCACTGTCGCAGCGGTATCCCTCGCACCTGCAGCGGGTGCTGCAGCCAGCCCACGAGATGCTGATCGGTGCTGGGCTGCTGCGCGACGTACAGCTGAGGCAGCATGCCCGCACGTGGTTCGTGGACTACGTCCTGGCGTCTCGCTCGCGCACGGTGGCATGAAGCGGAAGTGGCAGGGACTCGGTGTTCAGCGCGGTTCTTGCGGCGAAACGCGGTACAACTCAACGAGGTGACAGCATGCCGACCAAACTCGACAAGACGGTCAAGAGAGAAATCGAGATCGACGGCCAGCCGTTCACGGTCGCCATCTCTCCGGAGGGCGTGAAGATCACGCAGAAGGGATTCCGCAAGGGACAGGAGGTCACCTGGAAGGAGCTCTGGAACAGCGGCAACGCCGGGGGCGGCGAGTCCGGCGGTGGCGACTCCGGTATGGGTAGCGTGGGCGGGGGGTTCGGCGGCGGCTCCGAGTCAGGATACCGTTGAGGAACACAGTGGGCGCGCCGCGCGTATCCACAATAAGATTGGCGCAACGGGTCTCCGTCCGTGCCCGCGCCGCGCGGCGCGCGGTCTGCATGGGGGTCCGGATACGCCGATCGGCTTCCGTGCGGCATTCCCATCTGATGAGCTTCACATGCCTAACTTGAGACGGATCGCCCTCATTGCCGCGATCGCGCTGCCGGTGCTCGCCGGCGGCTGGGTTCTGCAGGACCGGCCGACCCGCGACTCGGCGCGCCTGTTCGACCAGGTGCTGTCGCTCGTTTCCGACCGCTTCGTCGACACGCTGGCGTCGTCAGCCCTGTACGAGCGAGCGGCCCGCGGACTCGTTGCGGCGCTGGACGATCCGTACTCCGAGCTATTCACGCCCAAGCAGTCCGAGCGATTCACCACGTCGTCGACCGGGCGGTACGGCGGCATCGGCATGCAGATCGAGCAGCAGCTGGGGAACATCGTCGTCGTGCGCGTCTTCCCCAACACGCCCGCGGAGCGCGCCGGGATCGTGGAGGGTGACCGCATCATCGGCGTCGGGGACTCCTCCACGCGCGGGTGGTCGACCTCCGCGGTATCGGAAGCCCTCACCGGTCCTCCTGGATCCAAGGTGACTGCACGGTTCGCGCGGCCCGGGGTCATGCAGCCGATCGAACATCGTTTCACGCGCGCGCTGATTCACGTGCCGGCGGTGCCGTACGCGCTGATGCTCGACGGTAACGTCGGATACGTGCCGCTTCAGACCTTCAACGAGACGGCGTCGGAAGAGCTCACTCAGGCAGTCGAGGTCCTGCGTAAGCAGGGGGCTCGCTCGCTGATCCTCGACCTGCGCGACAATCCGGGCGGCATCCTCGACCAGGCGCTCTCGGTGAGCGACCTGTTCCTGCGCGAAGGGCAGGAGATCGCGGCGGTCAAGGCTCGGCAGGGCAAGGAGCAGCGGTTCGTCGCTCAGCAGCGGTTCCGTATCACCGACCTGCCGATGATCGTGCTGGTCAACGGCTACTCGGCGTCCGCGTCGGAAATCGTGTCCGGCGCGCTGCAGGACCACGACCGTGCCCTGGTCGTGGGCACGACGACGTTCGGAAAGGGTCTCGTGCAGTCGGTCTTCCCGCTGGAGGGCGGTTACTCGCTCAAGCTCACGACCGCCAAGTGGTTCACGCCGAGTGGCCGGTCGATCCAGAAGGACCGGAAGCCGGAGGAGAGCGGCGTGCAGGCCGGCGGCCCTGGGGCCGCGGAGGAGGCGCTTCCCGATTCGCTGGAGAGCGAAGCGGTGAAGAAGGATCGCCCCATCTTCCGCTCCAGCGCGGGCCGCGTGATCTACGGTGGCGGCGGGATTACGCCGGACGTCATCATCTCGGAGGACACCATCCCGACCGTACAGCAGGAGCTGGCGCGCGCACTCGCGCCGAAGGCGGGAATCGTCCGGGCCAACCTGTACGACCTGGCTATTCAGCTGCGCGACTCGATGCCGAGGCAACTGGTGTCGAAGCCCGAGTGGCGTCAGACGCTGTACCAGCGGCTCGTCGAAGACAGCGTGGCCGTCGACCGGGAGAATTGGATCGCCGCCGCTCCGCTGGTCGATCGCTGGATCTCGCATCAGGCGGTTCGCCAGGCGCACGGCGATTCGACGCTCAAGCGGCTCTCCGTCCCGGAGGACCCGCAGCTCACGAAGGCGCTCGCGCTGCTGCGTCGCGGCGCCACGCAGAGCGAGCTGTTTGCCCTTGCGCGCACGGAGCCTGCACGCGAGCGTTAGCGCATGCAACCCATTCGCATCGTACTCCTCAGCGCGGCCACTTCGGTGGCCGCGTTTGCTTGCGCCCCTGCGTCGCGTGGCGGGGATGGCGCATCGGCGGGCGAGGTGCTGACCGCACGGCCGCCCGCGACCGTCCCTCCCGACTCCGGCGAGCGCCACTTCGGCACGGTCACGCAGCTCACGTTCGGGGGCGAGAACGCGGAGGCGTATTTCAGCCGGTCCGGCGACCAGCTGATCTTCCAGTCGACGCGCGACGGCGGCGCCTGCGACCAGCAGTACGTCATGAACGTCGACGGCACCGGCCTGCGGCGCGTCTCGACCGGCGCCGGCAAGACGACGTGTGGCTACTTCTACGACGACGATCGCCGGATCCTCTTCTCGTCCACCCACCACGCCGGCGCGGCGTGCCCGCCACGGCCCGATCCGAGCCGCGGCTACGTGTGGGGACTCGATCCTTACGAGATCTACACGGCGCGGGCGGACGGCTCGGACCTGCGCCGCCTGACGAACTGGAACGCCTACACCGCGGAAGCCACCCTCTCGCCGGATGGGAAGACGGTCGTCTTCACGTCGACGAAGGATGGGGACCTCGAGATCTACACGATGAACGTGGACGGGACCGACGTCCGCCGGCTCACGAGCACCCCCGGCTACGACGGCGGTCCGTTCTTCTCGCCCGACGGCAGCAAGATCGTGTACCGCGCATGGCACCCGACCGACTCCGCCGACCTCGCCTCGTATCGCGAGCTCCTGGGACGGAACATGATCCGGCCCAACCGGATGGAGATCTGGATCATGAACGCCGACGGCTCCGGCCAGCGGCAGATTACCCAGCTCGGCGGGGCGAACTTCGCGCCCTTCTTCACGCCCGATGGCCAGCGGATCATCTTCTCCTCGAACCATCAGAATCCGCGCAGCCGGAATTTCGACCTTTTCCTCATCGATCTGGACGGAAACGGCCTCACTCAGGTGACGACGAACCCGGAGTTCGACGGTTTCCCGATGTTCAGCCCCGACGGAACGAAGCTCATCTGGGCCTCCAACCGCCACGCGGACAAGCCGACGGACACGAACCTGTTCATAGCCGAGTGGAAGTGAGGCGGGAGGCCGCCGGTTGCCGCGTCCTCCCGCCTCGGACTCCGGCGGCGTAGTATTCGAGCGGACCTGACTCTGCGAGGTGCGTAATGGAGTTCCTGATCGCGCTCGGCGTCATCGTGCTGCTGTTGATCTTCATCGGCACCAGCTCGATCAAGATCGTCGGGCAGGCGGAGGTGATGGTCATCGAGCGGTGGGGGCGCTTCAACCGCATCGCGCGCTCGGGACTCAACATCCTGATCCCGTTCATGGAGCGGCCGAAGTCGATCGATGTGCGCTACTTCGAGAGCGACGTCACGGGGATCAAGAAGATCACGGCCGGCTCCACGGCGCGGATCGACCTGCGCGAGCAGGTACTGAACTTCCCGAGCCAGCCGGTCATCACGAAGGACAACGTGACGATCGACATCGACGCGGTGCTCTATTACCGCGTCGCCGACCCGCAGAAGGCGACCTACTCGATCCAGAACCTGCCGTTCGCGCTCGAGACGCTCACCCGCACGACGCTGCGCAACATCGTCGGCGAGATGGAGCTCGATCAGACACTGGCGAGCCGCGACCTGATCAACAAGAAGATGCGCGAGGTGATCGAGGAGGCGTCGATCGGATGGGGCGTGGACGTGACGCGCGTGGAGCTGCAGGCGATCGAGCCGCCGGCGGACATCCAGCAGTCGATGGAGCTCGTCATGCGCGCCGAGCGCGAGCGGCGGGCAACGGTCACGACGGCGGAGGCGAACAAACGCTCGGCGATCCTCGAGGCGGAAGGCCACCGCGAGGCGCAGATTCGTAAGGCGGAGGGCGAACAGCAGGCCGCGGTGCTGCGGGCGCACGGTCTGGCCGAGGCGCGCCTGGCGATGGCGGAGGCCGAGGCGCAGGCACTCAAACGCATTGCCGAGTCGCTGCCGGACAACCAGGTCGCCATGTACCTGCTCGGCCAGAAGTACCTCGACGCGCTGCCGCAGCTCACGCAGGGTCGCGGGACGACGATCTTCCTTCCGGCCGAGGCGTCGGGCGTGATGGGCTCGATCGGTGCGCTGCGGGAGCTGCTCGCGCGGGCCGGCCAGGCCGGCGAGAGTGAGACGAAACCGGGCGCGCCGGCCTCGCGCTATTCCGGGCTGCCCGGCCTCCCTGCGAAGACCCGCGGTGACTCGGAGGAACGTTAGGCTTTGGAGCGCATCAGCCGGGCGCGCGCCGAGATGATCGCCAGGTCGCACGCGTGCGAGCAGTGCGGCGAGTACAGCTACAAGAAGCTCACGGTCAAGGCCGCCACCCCGGAACAGGAGCGGTCGCTCAGCGAGGCGTGGCACGCGACGCTGACGTGCGGCGTGTGCGGCCTGGTGGCGGAAATGGGGATCGATGCGGAGGGGGACATCGTGTACGTCGGATAGTGGAGGCGGTGGACGACGCGCGATCGGGAGACGGAACGGGGCACCCACCGGGTGCCCCGTTCCGCATCTCCGTCACTCCGGCGTCCGGACGCTGCGGTGCGTCCGTCAGTAGGCTACCGCGTACCTGGAGAAGTGGTCGATCGATGCATGTACCTTCGCGTACTTGGCGTCATCCTGCGATTGCGGCCACTCGAGAATGTTGAACAACTCGTCCACATACGCGACGCGCTCGGAGAATATCGATGGCCGGTTGCAGTGATCGTAGTCGAGCGTGAGGGAGACCGGCGCGAGGAAACGAAGGCCGTGCGGTGAGAGCCGGACAGAGACGGTCAGCGAGACCGGCATTTCGCCGGTGATCACGACGGTTTCCGCCAGCGCGCCTTTCGGAATGCGGAGCTTGTGGGGGCCAATGCTCATATCGCCGCCACCGGGCCCGATAACTTTCACGCCCGACGCATACTGCAGCGGATCGCAGTACAGCAGCAGGGGATTGCCGTAGGGATACTGCTTGTTGAGCCGCTCCCACTCGATCTTCAGGGAGTCGTACACCGCCTGGCTGGAGTCCTTCGCCTGCTTGACGCGGGTCTTCTCGGCCTCCTCCCATTCCTGCAGCGGCGGCCACTCCGTCGTCGAGGTGCCCGGCGGGGGCACGGTCACCGAATCCTCGGACACCGCGGGTTCGCCCGGCGCGGCCGTCGGCGCATCGGAGCACGCGGCGACGAGGAGCAGAATGGTGGGAAAGCGGGGGGCAAGGCGCATACGACCTCGAAGGCTGAACTTCGGCGGGCCCTGCGGGGTGCCGGATGGTGCCGCGACAACGCAGCACCCGACATCCGCCGATCTCACGCGACTGCCGCTCTCCGAGTTTCGGGCGGAGCGGTTGGCCTGGCGAAGACTGGAGTTGCAAGCGAGGTGCCTAGCTATTCTTCCGCCCGACGGCGGCATGCGACGCATCACCTTGCGCGGATTCGAGGCAGAGCCGTCACGTCCTCGACTACCGACCGGGACGGAACGTGCCGGCCCTGTCACAAAACGATGTCGCCGATCGTGAGGTGACCGTGCGACAGCCGGGTAGCGCGTACCTCGAGGACCTAGCGCGGGGAATCGACCACCGTGCCGAGTGCGTCGAACACCTCGGCCCGCCAGAAGCGGCGGGTGCGCGTCATCACGGCGAGGGCTTCGGCGCGCGACATCGCCGGCCGGTAGCTGCGCGTCGTCGTAAGCGCGTCGAAGACGTCGGCCGCGCAGATGATCTGTGCCGACACAGGAATGTCGTCGCCGCCGATACCGTCCGGATAGCCGGAGCCGTCGCGCTTCTCGTGGTGCCACCGGATCATGGGCTTGATGTCCCACGGAAACTCGACCTCCGCCAGCAGCTCGATGCCGAACAGCGGATGCTGCTGCATCACCGCGAACTCCTCCGCGGTCAGCGCACCGGGCTTGTTGAGGATCTCGTGCGGGACCCGCACCTTGCCGACATCATGTAGATAGGCACCGAGCTGCACCGTGGTGCGCTGTGACGCATCCAGACCCAGCGTCGACGCGATGGCCACCGCGTAATCCGCCACACGCTCGCAATGCCCGTGGGTGTAGCTGTCCGCCGACTCGATCGACTCGCCCCACCGGCGCACGACCGCAAGGTACGCCTGCTCCAGATCCGCCATCTTCCCGGCCACGTCCACCAGGTCGACGCGCGCATCGAGGCGTCCGAACAATCGATGGGCGGTGTTCATCAGCCGCAGCGCATCCTGATTGCGGCCGAGCTGCACGAGCAGGATCGCGAGCTCGCGAGAAGCTTCCGCCTCCTCGAGGGCGGAGCCCTCCTGCACCGCGAGATCGATCGCCGCGCGCAGCCGCGCCTCGGCGAGCGCCGTTCGTCCCATCTCGCGGTAGATCACGCCGAGCGTGCAGTACGCGTTCGACTTGTTGAGCCGAGCGCCGAGCTGGTCGAACACCTGCAACGCCTGCTGCGCGTGCTGCAACGCGTCGGACAGGTTGTGCCTGGCGATGAGGACCTCGGTCCGGTTCAGCAGCGCGAGTCCGCGCAGGTGCACGTCCCCGACCTTCTCGGCGGCGCCGCGGCAGGCCAGGAAATACCGGTCCGCCCGCTCCCACTCGCCGCGATCGGCGCTCACCAGACCGAGATTGTTGTACGCGATCGCGCGCCCCCGCGCGTCGCGGGCCGTCTCGAACGCCTCGAGCGATCGCTCGTAATGCGCGAGCGCTGACGCATGGTCGCCGCGCACGTTCGCGATGATGCCGAGGTTCTGCTCGATCCGGGCCCGGAGCGGTGCTGAGGCGCCGCCGCCGACGGTCAACGCCTCGCGCAGGCGCTCCTCGGCGGATCCCATCTCGCCGAGCTCGAGCTCGAACCCCGCCAGCGTGTTGAGCGCCTCCGCGGCGAGCACTTGGTCGGAGGCACGGCGCGCGACGCGCTCGCTCTGTCGCACGAGCCGGTGGGCGCGCTCACTCTCCTGCAGCCGGTGACACACCACGGCGAGCCTGCGCAGGGCCTCAGACTGCGCACCAGCGTCCCGCTCGACCTCCGCCCTCGCGACCGCAAGCTCCAGCGCTGTTTGCGCGACGGCCAGAAGGCCGGCCTGCTCGGCCTCACGCGAACGGGCGAGCAGCGCGGCGGCGGTCTCGTGATCGGATTCGGCGGTCCGGGGCGGAGGGGGCACGAGCAGAGGGCTGACGGCTGATCAGATCGTGCACGGTCCAATGCAGACGACCGCCACGAGGCGCCTGCAACCCGATGCAAGCCTTCGCGCCATGGGACGGCGCAACGCGACGTACCCGCGCGGCGCAACCGCCTACGGGTCCCTCCGCGTTGCGCGGCCCGAGTCGCGCGCCCCGCGTCTTCCCGGCCACGGCAGCTTCCGCGAGTAGTCCCCGCCGAACACGGCCGACAACGCTCCGTCCGGGTTCTCCGTACGCACTACGGCGTCCAGCCGGTCGCCCAGAAAGAGCGGGATCGTGAACTGCCGATAGCGCTCGGGACCGAAGCAGAAGCACCACGGGCCTTCGCGGACGACGTGTCCGAGCCAGAGGTCCGGCACGAGCCAGGTGAAGAGATAAAAGCTCGTAAGTCGTTGCATCAGAGGGAGATCCGATTCCCGTGTGGCTCGCGGGAGCGTCCCGTGCTTGCCCCACTGGACGTCGGCGATGAGCTGACCCTTCCCGCGCCAGTCGGCATGGAGGACGGACCCGTGCCAGTAGGTCCACATGTCGGTCGGCGCGCGGGAGCGGTCGTAGCCGACCCAGACGATTTCCTGGTCGGTGGCGCGGGTGAACGGCGCCCAGGCGCCATGGGCATCGTCTTGCCAGAGCAGATGGTAGGCGATGACGGGCTCCGTGGGGTGAACGACTGCAACGACGCGTTCCAGACGAAACTTTTCGTCGCGCTGCAGGTACAATAGCGGTGCGAGCTGTCGCGCCAGTACGGCGCCACTATCGGTGGCCTCGATGTGACCGGGGACGACGAGGGGCAACGGCGGAACCGTTGCGATGGGCGCACAGCCAGAAGACACCATGGCCAGCGAGAGGGCGCCGATCGCCCTGGTCGCTGGGCACTGCGGACGATGCGCGCGCCTCGTCTCGCGGATCGCGCGATCGGCGCGCACCCGTTCCCTCGGAAGGGGGCGAACGGCTGGTATTCCAGGAGGTTCCATGAGAAAGCCTCGTCCGGCCACGTACAACCCCGCGCAGGCGTTGCAGCTCATCTCGAGTGATCGGGCGGGTGAGCCGCTGAGCTGCCCGACGTGCGCGGGTCGAATCGAGCGAGATCCGCGCCTCATCCCTCCGCCGCCACGTTCTCATGTGACGCTGCGGTGCTCGAACTGTGGCCGCATCGCACGTTACATCGCGGGCGCGGCATAGGTCAGGGCGGACGGTGCAGTGGCGACACGGGCGGGGAGGTATCCCCGCCCGTCGTCATTTGTTCCATCCGGTGTTGTCCGCTCTTGTCAACTTTCCCCAGGCTCATTTGAATTACGACACGTTCGACGACCGCCGCGGGAGAGAGAGAGTGGCCCGTCCGCGGGGTCAAGCATCAATCGTTTGTCCCCCGGACCGCCCGGGGAAGGATCAGTCATGTCTCGCATCACCGGTACCGTGAAGTGGTTCAACGACGCGAAGGGATACGGCTTCCTGTCGCGTGAGGGTGGGCCCGACGTCTTCATTCACTACAGCGCGATCCGGGGTACCGGCTTCAAGTCGCTGGCGGAGGGAGATCAGGTCGAATTCGAGATCGTCGAGGGCCAAAAAGGCCTTCAGGCATCCGACGTCGTGAAGCTCTGATCTCGTACGAGCGGCTTACTCGAGGATGCGCCCCGGCACTGCCGGGGCGTTTTTTTTTGGTCGAGCCGCACGGCGACGGGTGCGCCCCCCGCTGGGGGCGGCCATGGGCGGACCGTCCCAGACCCTTCCGCTCCTGGACCTCACGGGGCCTCGCGCTCTCCTAGCTCCTAGCTCCCAGCTCCCAGCTCCTAGCTCCTAACTCCTCGCTCCTCGCTCCTCGCTCCTCGCTCCTACCCCTGGCCCCCCTCTTGCCCCGCTCACACCCGCCATGTCCCCCCGCCGCGGCAGCGAACCCCTTGCAGAGTACCGGCGCAAGCGTGACTTCGACGCCACGCCGGAACCGGCCGGCGGTGCCGTCCGATCCGACCGCGACGGCCTGCGCTTCGTCATTCAGAAGCACGCGGCCAGCCACCTGCACTTCGATCTCCGGCTCGAGCTCGGCGGCGTGATGAAGAGCTGGGCGGTCCCCAAGGGGCCGAGCCTCGACCCCTCGGTCAAACGCCTGGCGATGGAAGTCGAGGACCACCCGATCGAGTACAACGCCTTCGAGGGCACGATTCCGGAGGACGAGTACGGCGGCGGAACCGTTATGCTCTGGGACGCGGGCACCTATCGGCCCGAGAACGCCGGCAGCCGCGACCCCGAGGAGGCGGTGCGCGCCGGCTACGAGAAGGGAGACCTCAAGATCGTCTTCGATGGCGCCCGGCTTCGCGGCTCGTTCGTGCTCGTCAGGATGCGGCGACCAGGCAAGCCACAGTGGCTGCTCATCAAGCACCGCGACGAGCACGCGACCAGTCAGGTCGACATCGTCGAGGCGGCCGACACCTCGGTGGCGACCGGACGGACCATGGAGGAGATTGCCGACGACGACGGAGCGGTGTGGCGTTCGAACCGGACGTCGCACCGCGCGACACGGGGATCCGCGAAATCCGGAGCCTCCGCCATCGCGTCAGGCGTCGGCTCCGGAAGGGCCCGCCGCGCCGCATCCCGGCTCCCCGCCACCGCCGTTCACCGCGCCGCTCGAGACATCTCGCCGATGCTCGCCACGCTGTCGTCCGAGGTTCCGTCGAGCGACGACTGGACGTTCGAGCCCAAGTACGACGGCATCCGTGTGCTCGCGCTCGGCACGGAGCACGGCGTGGCGCTGCTCACGCGCAATGGGAACGACAAGGCCGCGCAGTTCCCGGAGATCGCGGCCGCGGTGCTGCAGCTGGTGCAGGCGCGCCGCACGCCGCTCGTTCTCGACGGAGAGATCGTCGCGCTCGAAGACGGCGAGGCGGCGCGCTTTCAGGCCCTGCAGTCCCGCATGCACGTCACCAGCTCCGCCGCGATCGACAGGCACGTGACTGCGACGCCGGTCGCGTGCATCGTTTTCGATCTCCTGCTGGACGGCGACGAGGGACTGCTCGGGCTGCCCTGGCGCGAACGCCGTGCGCGCCTCGAGCGTGTGCTTCGCGCCCGCGGCGTGGACGGCGAACGGCTTCGCCTCGGCGAGACCGAGTCCGGCAATGGCGAACGGATGCTCGCGCACGCGCGCGATCGAGGCTGGGAAGGGATCATCGCGAAGCGCGTCGATGCGCCGTACCGGCCGGGCGTGCGTTCGCGCGACTGGCTCAAGATCAAGGTGGAGCTCCGCCAGGAGCTCGTCGTGGGCGGTTGGACGGAGCCGCGCAACTCGCGCGAGCACATCGGCGCAATCCTGCTCGGGTACCATCGGAATGGCGAGCTCGTCTACGCCGGTCACACCGGCGGCGGATTCTCGCAGGCTGCCTTACGCGACATGTATCGGCGGCTGGCCCCGCTGGAACGGGACACATCGCCGTTCGCAACGAAGCCGCGAACGAACGAACGGGCGCACTGGGCCGAGCCGCGGGTCATCGTCGAGGTGAAGTTCAGCGAGTGGACGAACGACGGGAAGCTGCGCCAGCCGATCTTTCTCGGCGTGCGCGACGACAAGGACCCGCGCGACGTGGTGCGAGAAGGCGCGGTGCGCGTCCATGAAGGCGGAAGGCGCGACGCGCCACGCGGGACGCGGGACGAGGCCCGCGGTTCGGTACGCAAGTCGCGCACGAGCGCCTCTGCCGCGAAGCGCGAATCGAAAGGCAAACCCGCCTCGCGCGCCCGGCGTCGCGTATCCCGCGAAGCGCGACTGCTCGACGCGCTCTCCGAGATCGAGGCCGGTTCGGGGAATGGGACCATCGCGCTGCCTGACGGGCGGTCGCTCCGGGTCACGAGCCTCGGCAAGCCGTACTTCACCGGACCCACGATCACGAAAGGCGACCTCATGCGCTATTACCTGAGCGTGGCGCCGGGGCTCCTGCCCGCGATCGCGGACCGCCCGCTCGTGCTGAAGCGGATGCCCGATGGCATGGCGGGAGAGACGTTCTTCCAGCATCGTCCGCCGAGCGGCGCGCCCGAGGTCATGCGCACGGCGGAGGTCTCGACGGAGGACGGTATGCAGCCGCGTGTGATCGGCGGCGACCTCGCGACCGTGCTCGCACTCGTGCAGTTCGGCGTGATCTCGATGGACCCCTGGCACTCACGCATCGACTCCCTCGACGTACCCGACTACGCGTTCCTGGACCTCGATCCCGGGCCGGACGCGGGATTCGGCCGGGTGATCGACGTCGCGCTGGCCGTGCGGGAAGAGCTCGAATCGTTAGGACTGCGCGGCGTGCCGCGCACGTCCGGATCGCGTGGCGTGCACATCGCGCTCCCGCTGCCGGCAGGTCTCACCTACGACGTCGCGCTCGTGTTGGCGCAGATCGTCGCGACGCGCGTCGCCGATGCGCACTCCGCTCTCGCGACGGTGGAGCGCGCCGTGCGGCAACGCGCCCCGGACGCCGTGTACGTCGACTACCTGCAGAACGTGCGCGGCAAGAGCATCGCGAGCGTGTACTCCGTGCGGGCGCGGACCGGCGCCACGGTGGCGACCCCGCTGGACTGGGACGAGGTGCGGCCCGGGCTCGACCCGACGGCCTTCACCGTCGCGACCGTGCCGGAGCGCCTCGCGGCGCTCGGCGACCTGTGGCGCGCCGGCATGCGCCGCCGGAATGCCATGCGGGCGATTACACGGCTCGCCGGCGGTGCCTAGCGATCATTCGCGCGCGAGCAGGTCGAACCGCGCGCTGCGCGCGGGCACTCGCCGTGCGCGGGGCGCATAACGAAAGAGCTGCGCCGGACGACCCCGGCCCTCGGTCCGGTACTCGTTGAGCGGTTGGACCAACCCGGCCGCCTGCAGCGCGCGCCGGAAGCTCGCCTTGTGCAGCGGGTTGCCAAGCAGGCGCTCGTAGATCTGCTGCAGCTCGCCGAGCGTGAACGCACTCGGCAGCAGGTGGAAGGCGAGCGGCTCGAAATCCAGGCGCTCGCGCAGGCGCTCGAGCGCCGTCTCCACCATGGCGCGCTGACGAGGCGCCAGCGCGCCCGCCGAATCGAGGTCCGCCCAGGAGTACGGCGCCTCCGCCGACGCGCCGCCGTCCGCCACCAGTCCCACGAACGCGAGCGACAGCGGAACGTCCGACGGATGACGCTTGCGGCCGTCGAACGCGCCGACCTGGTCGAGCCACGCGGGCGGCACGGCCAGGGCCCCGCGGGCTGCCTGACGAGCCGCCCCGTCGAGCGCCTCCGCGCCCTCGTAGGAGACCCACGGCAGCTCCCGTCGGCCCCGGGCTCCATCGGATGCCTCGATCACGAGCAGCTGCAACCGACCGTCGCGAAACGCGAGCAGTACCAGGTCGAGCGTGAGCGGCGCGCGGCGCGTCGACCGGCGCACGCGTGGGGCGCGGGCCGTACGAGGATTGGTCACGATGTGAGTCGATTCCGCTGAGTCCGGTGCGGCTGATCGCGCGTGTGCGTGAACGAGGCGCGTTCGATGCAGGATGTACGCCGTCGACCTCAGCGCGCGCCCGTCGTCGCCGTGCGCCGATCCATCCCCGCACCGAACGGCGCCACCGGCGGAATCGGTATCGGCAGACGGCCGCCGATCGGCGAGCGACCCAGAACCGCGCGAGCGGCCGCCTGTTGCGAGACCGGCAGGCCGCCCCAGGCCACCAGGTATGCCGGCACTTCCGGAATCTGCTGGAGCAGATAGGGGTTTCCCAGCGCGACCACCAGGACCTTCGCCCCGCCGGCACCCGCTCGGCCCACGAGGTCGGCGAACGCCCTCGGCGCCTCGACGGTGGTGGCGTTCCAGGCGTGCGTGACGTACGAGCCGATGATCACGACATCGGCATCACGCGCTGCCGACAGCACGCGCGGCATCCGCGCATCCGGCTCGTCCGCATCGATGAACTCGCTGCGGAGTCGCGGGAACGCCGTCCGGAGTTCGGCATCGAACGCGCGGCCGGCCAGATAATCCGAGCGCCGGGCGAAGGTCACCGCGACCACGCGCGCTCCCTCGCGAAGCGGCACCACTGCCGCCGAGTCCCGGACGAGCGTGATCGAGCGCTCCGCGAGCTCGCGCGCTGCGGCCTGATGCTCGGAGCGACCCACGGCCGTCCGAGCGCTGTCCAATGACACGCGCGCGCCTCGGTGCAGCCCGAGCTGCTCCTTGAGCCGCAGGATCCGACGCACGCTCGCATCGAGTCGCGCTTCGTCGTACCGCCCCGCCGTCACGCCCTCGACCACGGCGGAGATGGTTTCCGCCACGTCGAGCGGCTGGATCAGCACGTCCGCGCCCGCGGCAACCGCGCGCATCGCCGCCTCGCGCGCGCCGTAGCGATCGAGCACGCCGCGCATGTCCATCGCGTCGGAGATGATCATCGACGCGAACCCGAGCTCGTCGCGGAGCACACCGGTGAGCACCCTGCGGCTGAGCGTACCCGGATCGTTGCTGGGGTCGAGCGCCGGCATTGCGCCGTGAAACGACATGATGGCGCCCACACCCGCCTCGACCGCCCGCCGGAAGGGCACCAGTTCCACCGAATCCAGCCGCGCTCGTGAGGCGGTAACGACAGGGAGCGCGAGGTGCGAGTTGACGCCGGTGTCCCCGTGCCCCGGGAAGTGTTTTCCCGTCGCGATCATCCCGTTCGACTGGACGCCGCGCACGAAGGCCGCGCCCATCGCGGCCACGAGCGCGGGGTCGGCGCCGTACGCCCGCGTGTTGATGACCGGGTTCGCCGGATTGTTGTTGACGTCCAGGATCGGCGCGTAGACGATGTGCATGCCCAGCGCGCGCCCCTCGCGGGCGGTGATCTCACCCTGTCGATAGGCGAGCGCCGTGTCGCGCGTCGCGCCGAGCGCCATCTGCGGGGGGAAGACCACTGCACCGCCGAGCTCGTAGCCGCCCGGCATGAAGTAGCCGCCCCGCGCCCGATACCCCGCGCCGAACTCGAGGTCCGCGCCGACCAGCAGCGGCACCGCGCTCATCGACTGCATGGCGTTGAGCTTGGCGGCGATCTCGAGCGGCGATCCCACCGACATCGTGAACCCGCCCACCCCCTCGGTCTCGATCCATCCCCGCACCCGCTCCCACTGCGGCGCGTCCGAGGCGACGTAGTCCCCCCAAACGGTCGGCCACACCATCTGCGCGGCCTTCTGCCGCACCGAGAGCGTCGCCAGCACCGAGTCGGACCAGGAGGCCCGGTCGGGCCGCCGATGCTCGACGGCGGAGGCTGAGCCGCAGGCCGCGAGCAGTGCCGCGGCGGCGAGGATCGCATGGTGTCGCATGGTCATGATCCTGGATACCCCGCCGCGCCACGGCGGCTCCGTGCCGGCGTCACTGCACGGGCTCCGGGGGCGGCGGCAGCGCGAGCAGGCGCTCGCGCACCCGCTGGAACTCCGGCAGGTCGGCCCGCAGCCGGTCGAGCGTATCGTCAGGCAGCGTGGCGATCAACGTGTCGGCCGCGGCGACGCGTTCGGCGGTGAGCGGATGCGTGCTGAACCACTGCAGCACCAGCGGCGACTGCGCCCGCTCCTCGGCCAGCAGCGTGGAGAAGAAACCGGGAAGGCCGCGCGGATCGAGACCGGCGCGCGTGAGCACGCGCAGCGCCAGACGGTCGGCCTCGCGCTCGTCCTCGCGGCTGTGCCTGGCCATCCACGCCCCGCCCACCACCTGCACCGCCAGCTGCTCGCCCTCGCTCGGCTGGCGCTGAAGGAGCAGGTAGACGAGTCCCAGCAGCGTGTTGGCCGAACGCTCGCGCTGCAGCGCTTCGACGGAGTGGCGCGCGACGACGTGGCCGATCTCGTGTGCCACGACGCCCGCGAGCTCCGAGGCGTTCGACGCGCGCTCGACGATGCCGCGATTGATGAAGATGAAGCCGCCGGGGATGGCGAATGCATTGACGACACGACTGTCCACGAGCACGAACTCGTACTGGCGGCCGGTCGAGTCGATCCGGGCCGCCAGGCCGCGGCCGAGCTGCCTGACGAACGCGGCGGCGGCGCTGTCGCGCACGAGCGGGAGCCGCATCGCGACCTGGCCGGCGAGGTCCTCCCCCAGCGCGCGCTCCTCGTCCAGCGAGATGGCGTCGGCCTCGGCGCATCCGAGCAGCGCCGGAACGACGAGGGCGCCGCGCAAGCGGCGCCCGTACGCGGCGCGACGTCCCCGATCCATGACGGCGGGCGTTACCAGTTGATCGTGCCCTGCTTGCTGGTGTCGACCTCTTCCTGCTGCCCGTCCTTGAACAGGAACGCCTCCATGTTGCGCAGCAGGAAGGCGCGCGCCTGCGCGTCCATCAGGTTGAGGCCGTAGTGATTGATGAGCATCGTCTGCTGGCGGAGCCATTCGCCCCAGCAGACGGTGCAGATCTCCTCCTTGACGCGCGCGCCGATGGCTCCCGGAAAGGGCGGCGCCTCGAAACCGGCGCGGGTCTGGCCACAGCGCGTGCACGTGATATCGGCCATCGTCTCTCGTCAGGCAGCGCGTCCGAGCCGGGGCTCAGACGCGCGCGTACTTCACTTCGGCGAGCCCCAGGACCTGCAGGAGCCGGATGTAAACCCATCCGATGTCGAACTCGTACCACTTGGCGGCGAAGCGCGCGGAGTGCGGATCGGCGTGATGATTATTGTGCAGCTCCTCGCCGCCCAGCCAGATGGCGATCGGCGAGATGTTCCGGCTCTCGTCCTTCACATTGAAGTTGCGATAGCCGAGCGCGTGACCCACGCCGTTGATCACGCCCGCGGCCCAGAACGGAATCCAGAGCATCTGGGCGCCCCACACGAGCGGGCCCACGAAGAACCCGAATAGCCAGATGTCGATCCCGAGCATGAAGATGATGCCCCACGTGTGTCGCTTGTCGAACACGTATCGCTCGAGCCAGTCGTTCGGCGTGCCTCTGCCGTACTTCTCCAGGATCCCGGGCTGGCGCACCGCCTTTCGATAGTAGAACGCGCCCTTCAGCAGGATGTTCCGCAGACCTTCGAGCAGCGGCGAGTGCGGATCGCCCTCACGGTCGGCGAACGCATGGTGCTTGCGATGGCACGCCACCCACTCTTTGGTGACGATCGCCGTCGAAAGCCAGAGCCAGGCCCGCATGGGAATCTCGACGAGCCTGCTGAACCTGACGCCGCGGTGCGTCTGAGCGCGATGCAGGAAGAGGGTGACGCACACGTTCGTGATGTGACCGGCGACAATGACGAACAGCACGGGCTGCCACCAGCGTGACGCCCAGCTCGCGAAGTCAGGCATGGAACCAAGCTCCAGGGGTCCTTTGACCTCCCGCCACCCGGCGGGAGTGTGGATGCGCGGCGGAGCCATCGGCAGGCTCGGGGCGCGGACCGATAAGGTAAGCACACAGTGTACCGCGGGGGAGCCCGAGGGAAGATGCATCGACCCGGGCCGTGGGGTTCCCCACCGGTCCTGCCGAGTTGCATGCGCGCGCATCGGCCGCGAGAACGGCGCAACGTGTCAGCACATCCCGTACGCCGGCGAGTTCGACGCAGGGTTGCTGCGCTATTTCTGGTCGTCGAGCCGATCGCGCCGGCAACCATCGTCGCGGGTTTCACACCGGCCGGACCCGCCTGTCTCTCGGATGAGTGCCGTGGAGAGCGCCATCCGGTGAGATCGCGGCGCGGTCGCGCGCGTTCGCTGGCACTCAGGGCCGCTGCTCGAGAGGCGCCCCTAACGATACGGACGCCGGGTCGAGCGTGTCGGCCGCTCCCGCGTGCGCCCGTGGCCGGGTATCATTCGGCCGGAGCCACTGCCGCCCATGCCGACCGCCCGTTCCGTCCATTCCGCGCCGCCAGAGTCGCCGCTGCCCGAGCCATCCGCCCCGGCGCGCCCGCCGCATCACGCCGAGGGCGGGGGTTATCGGAATCCATGGCCCGGAGGGGACGTACGCGGCACGCGCGACGTGCTGCGCTGGATGGTGCAGCGGATACGGTCGGGAAAGGCGTTCGCGCGCAGCCGAGCGACGTTCGAGGTGGCCGAGCCGTCGTACGACCGTCCGCGCGCGGACACGGACACGCTCACCGCGACCTGGGTGGGGCATTCGACGGTGCTCCTGCAGCTCGGCGGCGTCACCGTGGTCACGGACCCGATATGGAGCCGGCGGGCCTCGCCGATGCCGCTGGTGGGTCCCCGGCGCGCGGTGGGGGCGGCCGTCCGGTTCCGGGATCTGCCGCCGATCGACGCGGCGCTCGTGACGCACAACCACTACGACCATCTCGACGCGCGGACGGTGCGGCGGCTGCGGCGCAAGTGGCCGGCGATGCCGTGGGTTTCGCCGTTAGGGCTGGGGCCGTGGCTGCGCGCCCGCGGCGTGCGTGATGCCTGGGAGCTGGACTGGTGGGACACGCTGCACATCGGCGGAGCCCGCGTCACGGCGGTGCCGGCGCGGCACTTCAGCGCAAGGGGGCTGCGCGACCGGTTCGCGACGCTCTGGTGCGGCTACGTGATCGAGGCCGAGGGGTGGCGGGTGCTGTTCTGCGGCGACAGCGGGATGCATGACGGGTGGCAGGAGATCGGCGCGCGGCTCGGGCCGTTCGATGTGATGATGATTCCAATCGGCGCGTACGAACCGCGGTGGTTCATGGAGCCGGTGCACATGAACCCGGAGGAGGCGGTGGCGGCATACGAGGCGGTCCGGTCGGGGAGCGGCGACGAGGCGGCGCAGTCTGCCGCAACCGGGGGGCCCCCCCCCATGGGGAATGTGCCACCGCGCCGTCACCCCCCCGTCATGCTCCCCATCCACTGGGGCACCTTCAAGCTCACCGACGAACCCCTCGACGAGCCCCCCGCCCGCACCCGCGCCGCTTGGGACGCGCGCCACCTCGATCCCGACGCGCTCTGGCTCCTCCGCCACGGCGAGACGCGCCGCCTCCAGCGCCGCGCCTGACGAGGCGAACCCTCTCAGTTCCGCGCGATCGACACCCTCGTCGCTGCCACGTGCAGGTTGTGGCCGATGCGGATCCCCGCCACCCCCTCGGTCGGCAGCGCGCGCCGCGCCACCGTCGCGACCGTCGCGCCGTTCACGTCGAACCGCACCGAGTCCTCCTGCACCCGCACGCGCAACTCGTAGCTCGCCTTCCCGGTCGCATCCGCCCGCGGCACCGCCGGCGAGGCCACCCAGCCCGCCACGTTCGACGTCTCCGCCCCGTCGCGGACACGAATCAGGTAGTCGCCCGTGCCCCGCACCATGAAGTACCCGTAGCGCTGGTCGTCCCCCTCGAGGTTCGTGCCGCCGATGAAGATGCCGAACGACTCGGGATGGGCGGGAGAATCCAGCTGCTCGAGGGTGGCGCTCACCGTGTAGGCGCCGCTGGCGGTGTCGCCAGGCTGGTAGGCGATGTGGTGCGGGCCCGTCACGACCTCCCACCTTCCGTCCCCGAGCGTCGTGTAGCGCACGTCGGCCAGCTGTTGGTTCGCTCGGTCGACCCGTCCGACGAAGCCCTCCGGGACGCCGCTCGCTCCCTCCGGCCGCGCATCGGGATCGTCGTCCGCGGGTTGCACCGCGGCGGCCGCCGCCGTGGTGTCATCGATGGCCGCGTCGTCGCCCCCCGTGCAGGCGGCAGCGAGGAGGGCAACTCCGCTGACCAGCATCACCAGTCGCATGTCAATTCCTCCGGCAGAAAGATCGGTGGGCTCGTGGCGAAGTATAGGGCCCGAGGTCCCGCCATGCACGCGGAGGCGCCTGGTCTCGCCACGGCACGAATATTGGCGGTATACTCCCTCCGTTGCCGAGATGGGAAGCCCACCCACTGCGAGGAGAGGCCACATGGCGGCCAGGAAGAAGCAGGCTCGGAAGAAGGCGGCGGTCAAGCGCGGCGCGCGTAAGGCGACGGCCAGGCGCGGTGCGCGCAAGGCGACCGCCAAGCGCGGCAGCACCCGCAAAGCGACCGCCAAGCGCGGCGCCCGCAAGGCGGGCGCGAAGCGCACTCGTAAGGCCGCGGCCAAGCGCAGCGGCCGCAAGACGGCCGCGGGCGGCCGCGCGGCCGGCAAGAAGCGCGGAGCCGGCAAGGCCGCGAAGAAGTCCGCCCCGCGAGGTGCCGCCAAGAAGGGTGGAGCCTCCAAGTCGTCCGCACGCAAGACTCGCAAGGCACGCGGCCCGGTCGCCCGCGTCAAACGCGTCGCGAAGGAAACCGGCGAGCAGCTCGGTCAGCTCGTCGAGCTCGGGCGTGAGCAGCTCACTCAGGGCGTGGAGAAGGGCAAGGAGTTGATCACGGACGGCAAGGATTTCGTGAGCACCCAGATCGCCCGCGTCACGACCTGACGCCCTAACGTGTCGCCGCTCCGTCGGCGGAGGCGTCCCCCGGGGCGCCCGCCGGCGGAAGGTGGCGCGCCAGCCACTCCCGGATGGCCGCGAACACCCGTCCTCGCTCGCGGTCCGCCGTGAGCACGTGCCCGCACCCCTCGACCCACTCCAGGCGCTTCTCGCGAGCGGCGAGACGCCGCACCGCCTGCTCCGCCACCGCCGGGGCGACGCGGTGGTCATCACGGGACTGCACCACGAGCGTCGGTGTGCGGATCTCGCCGAGCGCCGCCGACGCGCGAACCGCCATCGCCGAGAGCTCCGCCAGCAGCCGGGGCGTCGTGATGCCGTAGCCCAGCGCCCGCGACCGCTCGTCAAAGTCTTGGATCGAAAGGCCCCCGCTCCGCGAGCCGACGTACGGGGCGAACAGCGACGCGAGCTCCCCCCAGCGCGCGAGGCGTGCGACTCCCGGCGACGCCGCCAGGTACGGCGCCAGCAGGACGAGCGCCCCCGGGGGCCGCTCCGCCGCGAGCATCACCGCGAGCGCGCCCCCCATCGACTGACCGACGATCGCCACCCGCTCGCACCGCCCCTGCAAGGCGTCGCGCGCCGAGCGGGCCGCTCCCAGCCATTCCCCCGCTCGCGATCTCGCGAACGCCCGAAGCGTCCGTCCGTGACCGGGGAGCAGTGGTGCACGCACCAGATACCCATGCGCCGCAAGGTCATCCGCGAGGTAGTGCAGCGACTGCGGAGTGTCGCCGAAGCCGTGCAGGAGCAGCACGCCGATGGTGGCGCCGGGCGGGTCGATCGCAATGCCGTGCGCGCCGGGAATGATCCCGTCCGCGCCGACCGGCAGCCGCCGATCCACAGCGCGTTCGGCGCGACGCCGCACGGCATATCGCGCGACCGCGGCGATGACGGCACTCGTCAGCAGGAGTTGCGGGATCACGGATCGCGAGTGGATTCGGCCGGCGGGTCGACACAAGATACCCGGTAGGGAAAACGACACCAACGCCAGGCGTAGGCGCGGCGGGCGTTGGGACCCAACGCCGCGCGACGCTCTGCCGGCGTGGGTCCGCACTGCTGACGATGAACCGCGCGCCGCGTCAGCCGACTCGCGTCTCCTGCGTGCCGTTCTCCCGCGCGGGGGCCGCCATCGTGGGCCCGGGCCCGAGCCGCTCGGCCAGCCGCTGCGGCTCGATCACGATCAGGCCGTTGCCCTCACGCTCCACCAGTCCCTCCGCGCTGAGGCGACCCAGCACGAGGGAAATGCTCTCGCGCGTCGCTCCGACCAGCTCGCCGAGCAGCCGGCGGGAGATCATGGGCCGATCGCCCCCGGACGCGCCACGTTCCGCCGCGGACAGGCGAACGAGGGCGGCGACCAGGCGCTGCTCGACGGTGAGCGTCGCGTGCTCGCCGTACTTCTCGAGCAGCGTGGTACGCTCGGCCATGACCTGCCTGACGAGCGCGAGCGCCGCCGTGGGATGCTCCCGGAGCAGCGCCGAGAACTGCGCGCTGCTCAGGTGCAGCGTCTCGCTCGCTCCCTCCGACCGCGCCGCGCTCGCGTAGCGCGCGTTCGCCTGGAGACCCTCGCCACCGAACGTCTCACCGGGGGTCGCGACCCACGGGACGAAGCTGCGGCCGGCGCCGATCGGGTTTCGCAGAACGATCTGGCCGGACCGTACGATGAAGATCCCGTCGGCCGGCGCCAGCCGTTCGTACACCGTGAAACCGGCGGGCCAGCGGGTCGTCGCGCCGAACGCCGCGATCTCCTCGAGCTCCTCGGCGGTGAGCCGGGGGTTCTGTTTCAGCTGAACTGGAAGCACATCCCACCTGCGGCAAAACGTTACACCAGACGCGGCGAACAGCTCCACGTGCAGCGTCGCGGGCGGGAGCGGGGATGAACGTCTCTTTGCAATCGTCGGGCCGCACTGGACAATGCCATTCCGGGCGGGCAACCTTACGGCACACCCGCACGTACATGTCCCGGTGCCCTCCCCCGACATTCGCGCTTCGACGCCCACCGTTCCCCCACGGCTGGCCATTCTCGGCCCGGACGTGGTGCTCGCGGCCGCGCCCGCCACGCAGTCGCAGTTGGTGGACGCCTGCGTTCGCCTTGGCTTCGACGCCGTGGTGCCGGGATCGTGGGGCGATGAGTTGATCGCGGAAACGACGCTTCGGCATCTCGGGACGCGGTCTCGGGAAAGCGTCGTGCTGTGCGCATGCCCGGCGGCGCATGCGGTGGCGGCGGGCGATGGGAGGTTGACGCGTCAGGTGCTGTCGCTCGTGGCGCCGGGCGTCGCCGCGGCGCGATACCTTCGCATGCTGTACGCACCGACGCGCGTGCGAATCACCTATCTGGGGCAGTGCGCGGGCGTGACCGAGCGCGATGTGGACGACATCCGCCCCGCCGCGTGGGTGCTCGAGTCGCTGGCGGTGGCGGGGGTCGACCCGGCGGAAATGCCTGACGATCCGCCACCGGGGCACCGACGGCATCTCTCGTTGCCGGGCGGCGCGCCGCACGCGGAGGCGCTGCAGCGGTCCGTGCCGCACGAGCTGATCGCCCTGGTGGGCGATGATGCGGCCGAGCTGGCAGCGGCCCACATCGCCCGGGGGGCCGTGGCCCTGATCGACCTCGCGCCCGCGGGCGCGTGCGGGTGCGCGGGCGGCACGGGCCGCGGCGAGGCGAGCGCACGAGCGATGCTGGCGTCGCTCGAGCCGCCGCGGGCATCGGGGGACGTGCTGTCGCCGACCATTCGTCCCGACCTGACGTTGGGCGCCGCACGCGCCGCCGTGCGTCCCGTGCCCCGCCTCGACCCGGCGCCTGCGCTCGGTGAGCGCGAGGTGCGGCTGCCGACGGTGGGGCTGGCCGCGGCCGGGCGCGCGGCGTCGCCCACGCCGCGCCGGCGTGCCCGCACCTCGGGCATCATGCGGGCGATCGGCGCGCTCGCGCCGGCGAGCCGCACCGGGGAGGGGCGCACCCTGCCGCGGGCCTATCTGGGCCACCGGAACCGCCGCTCCGAGGAGCTGCGCCTGACGCCTGACGACTCCGCGGACGGCGAACGCGTGGTCGCTCGCGATGCGGCACCGCTCGCGGACGTGACGCGGGAGTCGCGCCGCACCTCGGGCTCGGCCCTGGTGGTACGCTTGCCGCACGTGGCGCCCTACCGGGTGCCTCCCCCGCCGTCACGCTCGGCCTCCCTCGGGCGCCTGGCCCTGATGCTGCTCGCGGTCGCGGCGCTCGTCACCGTCCTCGTCGCCGCGCTGCGCTAGGCATCAGGGGTTCCGCTGTCCGGCCTGGTGAGCGGCGGAAGTTTCCGGATGGGACGCCGCTCCGGCCGCCGGATGCTGTCGTCAGGCACGGGCCGGGGAGCCGGCAGGGATTCGGGCGGCAGCGGGGGCTCGGTCGAGCGGTCCGTCATTCGCGGCGGAATGGAGTCGGCGCCCTCGGGTCGGCCGATGACATCCGTCGCCGCGCCCGACTCGGCCACGTCCCGTGCGTCGCCCGAGGAGCCGGGCGCGCCGCCACAGCCCGCCAGCGCGCCGATCGTCAGGCTCATGACGACTGCGCCGCCTGGGCGGCACCATCGCGGACTCACTCCTCGCATCGCTCCAGCGCCTCCTCGACGGCGGCAAGCAGCCGCGCCTCGCGGTCAGAACCATCCCCCACCGCCGTCGCCAACCGCGCGAACTGGCGGAGCATTTCCTCTGCGAGGAACGGGCCGCGCTCGCGAACGCCGAGCGCCGACAACTCGCAGTCCGCGAGCCGCCGCAGCGCGGCGCGCGTCTCGGTCGCGAGCGCCGCGAGCGTCCGCGCATCGGGCGGGGGCGGCGGCGGTGGCGCTGGCGGCTGGTCCGGAACCGCGGGCCCCCGCACCGGCGCGAGCCTGACGACGAACGAGCCCGGGGTGTGCTGCCGGACGCCGTCGACGATTCCCATCCGCTGGAGCAGCGACAGCCGGGTCACGACGGCCACGCGGACCGGGGACACGCCACCGGCGCTTCCCTTGCCGCGCCCGGTGATGACCAGCACCTCGCCGGCGTGCTCCACCTGCCGCTGGCGAAGCCACGCCTCCAGCCGAGCCACCGCGTCCTCGGGCGTTGGGAGCGCGTCCCGGAGATTCAGCGTGCGCTCCGCGCCGTACCGCGCCTCGTCGTACGCGCGACGCAGATCGCGAAGCGGATCCCGCGCCGTCGGCACGGCCGCCCAGCCTAGCGCAGCGCCGCCCGGAGCACCTGCCCGTCGAGCCGCTCCAGCGGTCGCGTCCCCGTGACCCATGCCAGCGTCGGCGCCATGTCGACGACGCGCGCGAAGGCATCGTACCGGCCCGAACGGAACGGCGGCCCGTAGAAGATCACCGGCACGTGGGCGTCGTAGTCCCAGGGCGAGCCGTGCTGCGCATAGGTGGAGCCGAGCGGCACCGCGTACTCCGCACTGGTGACGACGACCTCCGCCGGCAGCTCGGCGGGCAGGGTGTGCAGCCAGCGCCGCGCGATCGCATCGGTCGTCGTGTCGGCCCGCGCGAGGTCGCGCACGCGATCCACGCGCGCTACCCCGGGCAGCGCGCGCGCCCAGCTGATGAACGCGGCCACCAGCGAGTCGGCGTCGATCCCCGCGCGCGCGAGCAGCGTCCGCTCGACCAGCAGCACGCCGTCCACCCAGGCGACGGCATCTTCCGGGACGCCGCGGGCGCGGAAGCCATCCCAGAGCTCGCGATTCGCGGTCCGCGGGTCGACGTAGACCGGCGCGGGGCCACCTAACGCCTGACGCACCTTCGGGTACGGAGCCACGCCGTGGTCGGCCGTGAGCGCAACGACCACCCGCGAGGAGTCGCGCAATCGGTACAGCGAATCGAGGAAGGCTCCAACCATGCGGTCGAGCCGCAGCATGTGATCGTGCACCTCGCGCGAGTCGGGCCCGAACGCGTGCCCCACGGCATCCATCGCGGACAACGAGACTGCGAGGACATCCGTCTGCGGGCCGGCGCCGATGCGCAATGCGTCCAGCCCCTCGAGCGCGAATGCGAGCGTCACCTCGTCCATCCACGGGTAGTTCGGGAGTAGCGCCGCGGCCGTGTCCGGCGACGACGACATCACGTGCGGGAACAGGGCGCGCCCGGCGGCGCTTCCTACCTCGAGGCTGTCGGGCTCGGGATACGCGCTCTCATCGAGCAGCAGCGTCCACTCGCGCCCAGCCATCGCGTGCGGGAGCCGCCGCGCGTTGAACCGCTGGACCCACGCGGGCAGCGTGTCGGCGTACCAGGTGCTCGTCGTGAACGTGCCGTTCGAGGCGTACCAGTACACCTCCTGCGGATCGCGGCCGATCGGCAGGATGGCACCGCGGTCCTTCCGGCTCACCGACAGCGCGCGCGAGCGCGGATCCTTGGTCCGAAGCCAGTCGACGAGCGTCGTGCCGCGGAAGCGGAACGGCGAGGCGCCGGGACCGCGCGCGCCGAGCAGCGGCGCCTGCGGATCCTGCACACCATCGGCGTTCCGCAGAATGCCCGTGCTGGCGGGAAAGCGCCCGCTCAGCGTGGACGCGTGCCCCGGCGCGGTCTCGGTGTTCGCGTGATCGTGGAACGCATTGGTGAACACCGCTCCGCCGCGATACAGCCGCGCCAGCCCGCCCGTCATCCCCCGACCGAACCGCTCGAAGTAGTCAGGGCGAAGCTGGTCCACCGTAATGAAGACCACGAGCGTGGGAACACGATCCGCCGGCGGCGGAAACGCCGCGGCGATCGTGTCGCCGCGTTGCGCGGGTGCCGGCTGCGCGAGGAGCGCGGCCGCGGCAAGCCCCAGCGCGGCACCGCGCGACCACATGGGAAGGGTAGGCATGGGGCGAAATCTATGCACCGGGCGCCGGGCCGATGAGAGGAGGCACATCACGAACCTGCCCCGCGCAGGACGCCGAATCCGGTTCGCCCGGGCGTCGCCATGCCGACCGGGCACGTCGGCGATCGGCACGACGTGGGACTGCGGGCAACACTGCGGGACGTCTCCGCGCGACCGAGGCTCGTGCTTCAGGCCGCCGCAGCGCTCCACGGCGTCGGCATCTCCGATTTCGACGGCTGCTCGTGATCGCCAGACCTAGCGAAAGACCGCGATCTCGTCGAGCGGCTTGCGCGTGAGGTCCGGCACCCGCGCGTCGGGCGCGGGATGCCCCACCGGCATCACGAGAAACGGCTTCTCCCGCTCTGGCCGCTCGAGCAGCTCGGACAGGAAGCCCATCGGCGACGGCGTGTGCGTGAGGCAGACGAGTCCCATGACATGCACGGCGCAGATGAACAGCCCCGCCGCGATGCCGCAACTCTCCTGGGTGTAGTAGTACGGCCGCCGCGAGCCATCCGCGCGCAGCCCGTACAGCTGGCGGAACATCACGACGAGCCACGGCGCGTCGGTCAGGTGCGGCTTGTGCTCGTCGGTGCCTAACGGAGCGAGCGCCTCCAGCCAATCCCGGGGCATCCGCCCCGCGTAATTGAGCCGCTCCTCGCGCTCCGCCGCCTCGCGGATCCGTGCCTTGAGGCCGGCGTCGCTCACGGCAACGAAGGTCCACGGCTGCTGGTGCGCGCCGCTGGGAGCGGTGCCGGCCGCCGCGATCGCGCACTCGATCAGTTCGCGCGACACCGGCTCTGGTGAGAAATGCCGTGTGGTGCGACGTGCCTGCATGCGCGCCAGGAACTCGTGTGCGCGGCGCCGCGCCTCGTCGGGGAGCACGCGTTCGTGCCGCAGGGGCACGAACGAGGAAGACGGCGCGCTCACGGCTGAGGCCTATCGGTGGCCGCCGCCGATGGACGATTCCCGAACCGCTGCCGCATGGCGCCTCCCGCGCGAACGGCGACGGGCTCGCGGGGTCGGAAGCCCGGGCCGCCGGTGACGTGCGAAGCTACGGGACCGAACTCTACCGTGCAATCCTTCGACGCCGGTCCCCGTCACGCGAAAGGAGCCCGCCTGGCGATGCGCTCGCCAACCGGGCTCCGTCCGCAAACCCACAGCCTCAGAAACCGACCGTTATGCCCAGGTGCCAGGTCACCAGGTTCGTTTCGCTCTCGATCGGCGTCACCGTGATCGAGTTGTCCGGATTGTCCTGAATGCTTCCTTCGCGCAGATACCGCGCGCGGCCGTTGCCGTGATAGCGCGCTCCGATGTCGAGCGAGATCGGCTTGAGCCCGCGGCGCAACGGAATGTAGACCCCGCCCGCACCCGTCCAGGCGAACGTCACGTCGTCGAAGTTCGTCGTCTCGAGAATCGCATCCGAGCCCGACGTGATGCCGTCGAGGCTGCTCTGCGTGAAGAAGTACGACAGCCCGATTGACCCGCCGATGTACGGCCGCAGCAGGCCGTCGGGAACCATGATCTGCGGACCGATCGCGGCGTAGACGATCGAGTTGTTCGTCGTGATGTCGCCTTCCAGTCGGGGGAACGGGTGGATCCGCTTCTTCTCGGACCCGTACAGGACGTAGCCGACGTCCGCGCGGATCGCGATCGGGCTCGTCGGGGAGACCTGATAGATCAGGCCCGCCGCGAGACCGCCACCGACATCGATGTAATCGTTGAACTCGCCGAGCGGCTGCGCCGCCAGCAGCGAAAACGAGCCGAACCAGCGGCTCGGCAGGGTGCGCCGCTGCGCATCCGACACGTCCAGCGCCTGCGCGCGGGCGTCCGGGGCGAGCAGCACCGCCACGAGGGCGATGGCCCACAGAATACGGATAGGCATGTCATGTATGCGGTTCAGGTTCCGCGGCTCGGCCGCGCACTCACTGCGACATACGCATCGACGCTCCCGCCGGTTTCCGTTCCTGCCTCACTTCCTCCCCGACGGCAGTGGCGCCCGATCGGGCGGATCGAGCTCCGCTTCATCGACCTCTCTCGTCCGGTCGTAGTCACGCACCAACGGCCGGCCGTCATCGACGACCCGCCGCGCCTCCACCCACCGCTCCCGAAACCACTGCCCGCGGGGGGAGGCCAGGTCATCGTACCGGACACCACCGCCGCTGGCGGTCGAATGCAGGATCCGCCCGCCGCCCGCATAGATCGCGACGTGGTCGATGCGGCGCCCATCATCCGCGAAGAACATCAGGTCTCCGGCTCGAAGCTCGCGCTCGCGGAGCGAAAGGCGCTTACCCTCGCGCGCCATGGCGGCGGACGTGCGAGGAAGCGCCACGCCCTGACGGCCATAGGCGTACTGGACGAATCCAGAGCAGTCGAACCCGGCGGAAGGAGAGTCTCCGCCATACCGGTAGCGCGTGCCGACATACCGCTCCGCGCCGCTCACGAGGGCCGAGCCGTGTACCCGCGACCGCGAGCTACGCTCACGCTCGGTGTGGACCGGCGTGCGTGACCGAGCCGGCGCACGCCGATGGTACGCTCTCGACCTGCGAGAGCCGAACCCAATGGTCAGGCCGAGCCGGTACTCCCAATCGTGCGCGAACCCGCCGGGCAGTGTGCGGTCCTCGTCCAGCGGGCGGCGGTAGCGCGCATCGCCGTCGATTGAGAGTGCCCCCGCAAGCGGAAGCGACAGGCCGGCCCCATAGCTCCAGGTCCCCAGCGAGCTGTCGGGCAGATCTGGGAACCGAACCCCCTGACCGCCGATTCCGATGAACCCATACGGCGAGATGCCCCCGAAGGGACGGAACGGCGCGATCACGAAGTCGACGTCCGCGGTCCAGGCGCCGATGCCGAGCCGGCTCCGCCGGTGGAACTCGTCAGGCTCGCGCTCGGTGAAGTGCAGCCCTCCGTTCAACCGGACCCCCAGCGGCCCCGAGAAGGTGGACAGGGTGAGACTGCCGAGATGCGGTTCGGTGGGCAACGCATCGTTCCTCGACACGTGGAAGCCGATCGCGCCGGTGGATTGGGCCAGCGCCGGTGCCGCCGCGGCGGCGAACACGCAGGCGGCGAACGTCGAACGCATCATCGCAACCTTCCTCTCGCTCGGGTCGGTATGGCTGCGAGGCAGACGGAATGCCGCCCGGGGCATCTCGTTCAAGCGGTTGCCCCATCACGATTTGCGCTAGTGATACCCCGGAGCGAGTGACCCAGTGTGCTCCGCGCTGGACACGGGGTCGTCGCCATTCCCGGACACGCCGATCTCGCCGATGGGCCGTGTGCGGGTTCGCCACCCCCCCCAAAAAACACAGCGCCCCGTGCGTCGTCGCACGGGGCGCTGCCTCTCCAGCGAAGCGTCGGTTAGTTGTTGCCGCCGAACAGCACGCCGAAGTTGATGGTGAACATGTTCGTGTTCTCGTCGTCGGTGAAGATCGTGTGATAGCGCGCCTCGAGCTTCGACGTGAACCCCGAGAGCGGGAACTTCACCCCGACACCGCCCTGAAGACCGAACTTCGTCTCACTGTCGAGATCGACGCTGGAGTCGTCGATGTCCACATCGAGGTTCGTGATCGTCGGACCGACGAGGAGGTACGGCGTCGCCGACACACCAGCCATCTGGAAGATGCCGCTGAGTGCGCCGCCGAACGCCCGGAAGTTTCCATCGGCGCCGACGAAGTTCTCGAAGTCCTCATCAAAGCCGAACTGGTTGAAGAAGACGTCAGCCCGGATACCGAACGGCATCGTCGCCGGCCGGAACTCCACGCTGCCCTCGACGTTGAAACCGCTCTTGGCGAGATCAGCGAAATCTCCCGTCGGTACCGCCAGTCCAGCCGCTATTCCGAACCGCGTTTGCGCTTCCACCTGCGGGGCGACGAGCATCGCGCCGAACACGAGCGCCGTTAACATCAGACCAGTCCGCTTCATCATCATCTCCTGGGTTGTGTGTGCGTTCCCGCTCGCGAGTGACGGCGTACTGGGGGGCGGCGGGAGTATAAGCGGCCACGGCCGAAAACGGCAGTAGCCGGGCGCATTTCCGCGGTCAGCACCTGACTCGCGACCGCGTGGAATACGCATCATGCTGGCGAACGTCACGAAAGACCTCCGAGTTTCCACCGGTGTCGAGCCGATGACCACACCGGCAGGCCCAGCGTCACCGGCGCGTCGGGAGGTCGTCGCCGCGCGAGCCCTCATTGGCGGCCACCGAACAACACGCCGGCAGTTACCGTCACCCATCGGGCGTTCGGAAAGTCGACGTCGTCATCCTTCGAGAATACCTGGCTCCAGCGAACCTCGAGCCGACCAAGGTAGCCGGAGAGCAGGAACTTCACGCCTCCACCCAGGTTCACCCCCGGGTTGGTGCCCACCTCCGCCTCGTCGTCGGTGCCGTCGATCGCGACATCGAGATTCGTCAGGGACGGCCCCATTAGAAGATACGGCGTAACGCCGGCGCCGAGCAGTTGAAAGAGGGCGTTGAGCGACAGGCCGAACGCTCGGATGCTGCCGGACTCTCCCGTTTCACCCTCGTCCAGGCCGAACCGCGCGAGGAAGATATCGCCCCGAATCGCAAACGGCATCTCGCCGGGGCGGCCTTCCACCGTGCCCTCGATGCTCACGCCGGTGTTCGTTGCGTCTCCGAAGTCGCCGGACGGCACCGCGACGCCCGCCGCCAGCCCAAACCGCGTCTGGCCATCAGTTGCGGTCGGGAGAGCGAAGCCAAGCAGGACGAGAGCGAGCGTGGCGATGCCCAGACGGATCATGATCCCTCCAGAGGTACGAGCGGACTCAGCGGCCAAGTTGGACGCCGACCACCACCGGGACGAGCACCGCGTCGGCGCCGAACAACTTCACCACCTGTACCTCGAGGTACGAGGGAAAGCGTCCGAGTCGAAACGTGATGCCGCCGCCAACGGAGGCGCCGAATTTCGTTTCGGCTCCTCCCGTGTCTGACACTTCGTCAGGCTCGTCGGTTGGCTCATCGTCGGACCCTGACGATTCGGCGGACTCGATGTCGAGCCGGTGCACCCCCGCGCCCGCGGTGAAGTAGAGCAGCGCAGTCCGTTCCGCCCGCTCGCTCACGAGTCCCGCCAGTGTCACCGAGACCACGGAGCCCGATTCGATCTCGCGCACGGTCTGCCCGGGCAGCGCGACGGTGCCGCCGCTCAGGCGATCGTAGGTGACCGCGAGCCGAACGCCGTACGGCCGGGCCGGGACTACGGCGGCGAGCGTCGCCCCCGCACGGATGCCGGTGTTGTAGAAGTCCGCGAGCTCGCTGGTCGGGAGGACGCCGCCGAGCAGGAGGCCGGGAATGAACTGCACCGCGCGAACGGCCTGCGCCGCGGTCGGGCCGGCGCCCGCGATCGACGCGTTATGCTGCGCGCCGCACGGGATGGCGGCGAGGGTCATGGCGATGCCCCCGAGCAGCTGCCACGGTCGACTCATGCGGGGTACTCCACGGTACGGGTGAGCGGATGCGCGCATGCGGAGAGCGACCCGTGATCACGACTGTCCGTCACCGGGCGGGCGGTCATCGTTCCGGGTACCAGCTGGCGCCGAACAGCACGCGAACCGTCTGCCCGCCGCTTGACTGGTACATCCGCCGGCCGCCGCCATCCACGTCGATCTTGCCGAAGCCGCCGATGCTGACCGCCACCTGCCCATCGACGGCGAGATCCTCCGTGACGAAAAGCTGCATGCCGGCGCCGGGAACGATCGCCCGCCCATTGATGGTGGCGGGGCGCGACACACCTAACGTGTCGATGAACGACCGCGTGTACAACTGCTTTCCCCCGAGCGCCAGCGACACGTACGGCACGTACCGCACGTCCCGGAGATGCAGATGGTAGCGCACGCCGAAGTCGAAGTGGTAGAGCGTGAGGTCGCCGATGACCTGCGTGTTGTCGCTGTCTACCCAGGAATGGTCCACGCTCCCGTAGAACAGGAGCCGCGGCGAGTACCCGTACCCCACCTGGAGCCCGACCCCCGACCCCCAGGTCGTCGCCAGGTCGATGCCGGCGTAGTTCCGCTCTCCGGTCGTGCTCAGCCCGGACACGAATCCGCCGCGGACTCCGAGCGCGAGGCCCTTCGTGTTGTCGCGGGGGTCGAAGAGATCGTCCTCGAGCTGTCCGTGAGCCGGACGCGATGCGAGGAGTGAGACGAGCGCGAGTGCGGTCAGCAGCGAGGGACGCATGAAGGGGGCCCGGAGTTCGAGAAGCAGACGGCGGCAACGAGTCGGTCGCGCCGCCGTCAATATTCGGCCCACCCTCGGCGCGCGCAACGCCGCGCGGTGTCCGCTAGGCGGCGGCTTCGAGCGCCATCGGCGCCGTCTCGAGCGGCCGCCAGACGCAGATCTCACCGCAGGCGAAGCGGCGCGCACAGGCCGTGCAGTCGCGCCGGAGCTTCTCGGGGTAGCGCGCGCGATCGGTCACCGCGTATCCCACCGACTCGAAGAATCCGGGCGCGAGCGTCAGCGCGAAGACTTCGCCGATACCGCGCCGCCTCGCGAGGTGCTCGACCTCCGCGACGATGCGCCGACCAAGGCCGCGCCCGTGTGCGCTGCGCGCCACCGCCACTGACGCGACCTCGGCGAGCGATGGCGAGTACTCCTTCACCGCGCCGCACGCCAGCACACGACCGCGCGCATCGGCGGCCACGATGAAATCGTCCAGCGCCAGCTCGATGGACGCCGGCGATTTGCCGAGCATCGTCCCCTCCAACGCATACTCGGCGATGAGCGCCGCGATCTGTTCAACATCCCCCGCGCGCGCTCGACGCATGGTCACGCTCATGCCCGCAACACCTCGTCCAGCACGGTGACCCCGCGTGCGAGATCCTCGCGCGACGCGATCAGCGGCGGGAGCAGCCGGATCGTGAAATCGCCGGCGGTACAGATGAGCAGCCGCGCCTCCAGCGCTCGCGCCACCACCTCGCCCGCCGGCGCGTGGACGTCGAGGCCCCAGATGTAGCCGGTGCCGCGAACCGCGCGGATCGTCCCCGTCCGCTCGGCGAGTGCCGAGAGCTCCTGCGCGAGCCATGCCCCATTGTCCCGCACCACGCGCAGCAGGGCCGGGTCGTCCAGGCGCTCGAGCACGTGGAGCGCCACCGAGGCCACGAACGGTCCTCCACCGAAGGTGGTGGCGTGATCGCCAGGCTTGACCGACGCGGCGATCTCCTCGTTGAGCAGCACCGCGCCCATCGGCAGACCGCCGGCGAGCGGCTTGGCCAGCGTCATGAGATCCGGCTCCACGCCCATGCCCTGATGCGCGAACAGCCACCCCGTTCGACCGAGGCCGCACTGCACCTCGTCGAAGATCAGCGCGACGCTCCGCTCGCGGGTCAGCGCGCGGACCTCCCGCAGGAAGCCGGGATCGAGCACGCGCACGCCGCCCTCGCCCTGTACGGGCTCGAGGATCAGCGCGGCCGTCGTCTCCTGATCGATCAGGCGCGCCAGCTCCTCCACGTCGCGCTCGGTGATCGTTATGCCGCCGGCGAGCGGGCGGAACGGCGCCCGATAGGCGGGACGGTCCGTCGCGGCGAGCGACGCGAACAGCCGGCCGTGGAACGAGCCGCGCAGCGCGACGATGTCCCGCTTGGCGCTCCCGCCGACGGTGCCGGCCCAGCGCCGCGCGAACTTGAACGCGCCCTCGTTCGCCTCCGCGCCGGAGTTGCAGAAGAACACGCTGGACGCGAACGACCGCGCCGTCAACGCGGCTGCGAGGCGCCGAGCCGGTGCGGTGTGATACAGGTTGGAGACGTGCAGCAGCCCACTCGTCATCGCCTCCTGCATGGCCGCCGCGATCCCCGCGTCGTTGTAGCCGAGCGCGTTCACGGCGATCCCGCTCACGAAGTCGAGATAGGCGTTGCCGTCGGCATCGAACAGCTCGACGCCGTCGCCGCGTACGAACTCCACGGGCGCGCGGCGGTACACGGGCAGCAGGGCCCCGGCGGCCGGCGCGGCCGGGGCGAGCACGGTCAGGGTCATACCAGACTCCGGGCCGGCGTCACCGCCGTGCCTGACGAGGGGTCGGACAACGCGGCAACGCCGCCGATGCGCACGCACGGAACGCCGGCGTCCAGCGCCCGCCGCGCCGCCTCCAGCTTGGCCGCCATGCCGCCAGCGGCCGTGCCTGCGGCGACCAACGCCGCGGCACCATCGACGTCGAGCGCGGGGATCACCGCGCCGTCCGCCATCACACCGTCCACATCCGCGAGCAACAGCAGTTCGTCGGCACCGAGCGCGGCGGCGATGGCCGCCGCCGCATCGTCGCCGTTCACGTTCAGCGCGCCGCCACCGTCCGCGTCGGTCGCGAGCGGCGACAGCACCGGCAGCATGCGCGCGGCGAAGAGCGCCTCGAGCAGCGGAACGTGCACCGCCACCGGCTCGCCGACGCGGCCGAGCGCGCCGCCCGCCGCCTGACGAGCGACCAGCAGCCCGCCGTCCTCGCCCGACAGCCCCACCGCGGGGGCGCCCGCATGGCGCAGGGCCGCCACCAGCCGCTTGTTGGCGGAGCCGGACAGCACCATGCGCACGAGGTCGATGTCCGCCTCCGACGTCGCGCGCCGCCCCCCGACGAATCGGGGCTCGAGGCCGAACGCGCGCTGCAGCGTCGAGATCTCGTCGCCGCCGCCGTGGACCACGCACAGCGCACCGGGATCGGTACGCCAGGTGGCCGCAATCGCCGCGTGCAGCGCCGCGCTCTGTTGCACGCGGCCGCCGAGCTTCACCACGCGCATCACGACGGCAGCCCCTGCGTCTCCGGGACGCCGAGCATGAGGTTGCCGTTCTGCACGGCCTGGCCCGCCGCGCCCTTCATCAGATTGTCGATCGCCGAGACGATGAGAAGCGTCGGGCGCCGCACGTCCGCGAGCGGCGTCGCGTGGATCCGCACGACGTTCCGTCCGACCACGTCGCGGAGCGACGGAGCGCGATCCGACAGCTCGATGAACGGCTCGCCGGCGTACGACTCACGCCACGGGGCCATCACGTCGGGCAACGGATCCGCGAGGGGCACCGTGATGGTGGCGAGAATGCCGCGCGACACGGGCAGCAGGTGGGGCGTGAAGACGAGATCCACGTCGGCGCCGAGCTCCGCGACCATGGCTCGCATCTCCGGCAGGTGCCGGTGCGAGTTCCCGATCGCGTATGCCCGATAATCCTCGACGATCTCGGCGAACAGCAGATCGGGCCGCGGGGAGGCCCCTGCGCCGGTCACTCCGCTCGCCGCGACGATCGACACCGTGCCGCCGCGCTCCACGAGGCCGCGCGACAGCAGTGGCGCAAGCGCGAGCAGGATTGCCGTGGGGTAGCATCCCGGATTCGCGACGACGGCTGCCTCCGGGATGCGAGGGCGGACGAGCTCGGTCAGTCCGTACGGAGCCTCGGGGGCGCCGATGGTGCCTGGCCGGAGGTCCGACGACAAGTCGACCACGCGGCACCCCTCGCCGGAGGCCCGGGCCACCCATTCGGCCGACGCCCCGTGCGGAAGCGAGGAGAACACGAGCTCGGCTGCGGCGAGCGGAGCGTCGTCGGTCGCGACGAAGCGCACGTCCCGTCCGGCGATGGTCGCGACCTGCCCGCGCCGCTCGTTCGCCGTGGCGAAGGAGAGCTCGAGCGCGGGATGGCGGAGCACGAGCTGGCAGAGCTCGCGTCCGGCATAGCCGCTGGCGCCCAGGACGCCCACCGGGATTTTATGCATGGATAATGCATACTCATGCATTCTCCCGCTGTCAATCCACCGAGGTCACACCACCGCCGACCTCGAGCGGTTCGCACATCCTCCGAAGGTTCGCGTCCGACGTCATCTCCTCCGAACCGGTCCCGCGGCCGAGCTCGTGCCGACGCGTCGCCGTCGCGGGTCCCACGTTGACAGGCTTTCTGTCCGGCCGTAGTCATAGCCACGGCGCCGCTCGGCACTTCCGTCCGGGTTCCCGCGCCGCGGTTCGCCCCACACCCGTGGGGCAGGCGCCATCGCCGGCGCCCGCGTATGTCTTCTTTCCCCTGGAGGGCGTCATGCGCATTACGAGTAGTTTGCTGTTCTCGCTGCTGGTGGCACTCTGGTCCGTGCCGTTACACGCGCAGGATCGAATTCTCACCGGAACCGTCGTGGACTCCGCGAGCGCCGCGCCACTCGAGGGCGCCCGCGTGACCGTCCGCGGCACGCCGCTCGGTACGCTCGCCGGTGCGAACGGCCGGTTCGCGCTGCGGGGTGTTCCCGCCGGCGACTTCGGCATCACCGTCCGGATGATCGGCTACCGCGCCGTCGATAGGCTGGTGCGGGCCGGCGAGAACGACATCCGGATCGCGATGGTCCGCGACCCCCTCGAGCTGGATGAGGTCGTGGTCACCGGGCAGGCGACGGCGATCGAGCGGCGGAATCTGCCCAATGCCATCGCGACGGTGAGTGGCGAGGCGGTGTCCCGGGTCTCCGCCCCGAGCGTCGAGAACGCGCTCCAGGGCAAGGTCGTGGGCGCCGTGATTCAGACGAACGGCGGCGCGCCGGGCGGCGGCCTGCAGGTGCAGATGCGCGGCGTGACCTCGATCAACGCGGCATCGGAGCCGCTGTACGTCGTCGACGGTGTCGTCATGAGCAACACCGCGATCCCGTCCAACCAGAATGCCGTGACGCGCGCGGCCGGCGGGTCCAACCCGTCGCTGACCCAGGACGCCCAGGTAAACCGTATCGCCGACCTCAACCCGAACGAGATCGAGAGCATCGAGGTGCTGAAGGGCGCCTCGGCGGCGGCGATCTACGGATCGCGCGCATCCAACGGCGTCGTGATCATCACGACGAAGCGTGGCGCCCCCGGCGCGCCCCGGTTCGGCCTGACGCAGCGCCTCGGATTCGCCCAGGCGTCGAACTCGCTCGGTACGCGCACGTTCAACACCCTCGATGAAGCGGTGGATGCCTGGGGTGACGACGCCGCGCTGTACTTCCAGCCGGGACGCACGTTCGATCACGAGGACCAGCTCGCACACCGCACGCCGCTCCTGTCCGAGACCGTGCTCGATCTCAGCGGCGGCTCCGAGAACACGCAGTACTTCCTGTCGGGGCTGTGGAAGAAGGATGGCGGCATCATCGACAACACCGGCTACCAGAAGCAGTCGATCCGCGCCAACCTCGATCAGCAGTTCGGGTCGCGCATCGATCTGGATGTCGGCGTCAACGTGACGCGAACGCTGGCACAGCGCGGCCTGTCGAACAACGACAACGCCAGCGTCAGCTATTACATGGTGCTGCCGTTCACGCCGAGCTTCGTCGACCTCAGCCGGAACGACGACGGCACGTATCCGTGCAATCCGTTCATCGGCAACTGCAGTAATCCGCTCCAGACGGCGGCCATGATGCGCAACGACGAGATCGTCTGGCGCTACTTCGGCTCGGGGCGGCTGGGGATCTCCGCGTTCCAGTCGGAGACGCAGAATCTCCGCTTCAACGTGCTCGGCGGCGCCGACTATTTCATTCAGGAGAACGACCTGTTCTTCCCGCCCGAACTGAACTTCGAGGGAGACGACGGGCAGCCGGGCACGGTGCTGCTGAGCAACACGCACAGCCTCAACCTCAACATCGGCGCGAACGCGGTGCACGGCTATTCGCCGGCCAGCGGCGCATTCACGGCCACGACCTCGCTCGGCGTGTCCTACGCGGACCGCGACCAGGACCTGTCGCGCATTACGAGCCGCAACATCGTCGGAGGCCTGGACATCGTCAGCGCCGGCACGAACGTGCAGGTGATCGGGCAGCGCCAGCGCGTGGAGACGGTAAGCCTCTTCGCTCAGGAAGAGGTGCTCATGCTCGATGATCGGCTGCTCCTCACGGCCGGCATCAACGCTGACCAGACGAGTGCGAACAGCGACGACGAGAAGCTGTACTTCTATCCGAAGGCCGCCGGCTCCTACCGGTTCGTGTCGCCGCTCGAGGTCGTGGACGAGCTGAAGCTCCGCGCCGCGTACGGGGAATCGGGCAACCAGCCGTTGTTCGGCCAGAAGTTCACACCGCTCACCGCGACGCAGAACATCGCGGGTCTGCCGGCGCTGGTCACCCAGGGGACCGTCGGCGCGGCGGACCTCCGTCCCGAACGGCAGCGCGAGATCGAGGGGGGCGTTGACGCCACGATGTTCGACCGCCGCGCCACGCTCGAGCTCACGTTCTATCAGAAGAACGTGACCGACCTGCTGTTGCAGCGGACCCTCGCGCCGTCCACCGGCTTCGTCACCGAGATCTTCAACGGCGGCGAGCTGCGCACCCGCGGGCTCGAGGTCGGGCTCGGCATCATTCCCGTGCAGACGGCCAACGCGGAATGGGTGTCGCGCATCAACTTCTTCCGCACTCGGAGCAAGATCCTCGATCTGCCGGTGCCGACGTTCCGCGCCGGCGGCTTCGGAACGGCCCTCGGGGCCTTCGAGATCGCCGAAGGCGCCTCGCCGACGCAGATCGTCGGCAACGACACGCTGCCTGACGGCACGGGCATCGTGCGCAAGATCGGCGACGCTACGCCCGACTTCAACATGTCGTTCAGCAACGACCTGCGCTTCGGGCGCTTCCAGCTGTCGGGCCTCCTCGACTGGCAGAAGGGTGGCAGCATCATCAACCTGACGAAGTTCCTCTTCGACCTCGGGCAGAACACGGTCGACTTCGCCGATCCGATCACGGTCGGTGGCGTGCAGACGACGGCCGGAGCTCGGCGCCTCGACCTGTTCGGGCGCCAGACCGCCGTCTACCTGGAGGATGCCAGCTACGTCAAGCTCCGCGAGGTGACGCTCGCCTACACCGTGCCGGAGGACCTCGTGGCGCGCGTGTGGGGCGCCGCGCAGTACGCCGTAATCAGCGTGAGCGGCCGCAACCTGCTCACCTTCACCGACTACACGGGTCTCGATCCCGAGGTCAGCAACTTCGGGAACCAGAACATCGCCCGGAACATCGATGTCGCCCCCTTCCCACCGAGCCGGAGCTTCTGGTTCTCGGTGCGCGTCGGATTCTGATCATGCGCACTCCATCGAGGACACGAGCCATGCGACCGATGCGACTCGCACCCGCAGTGCTCCCGCTCATCGCGCTCTGCGCTTGCGGCGAGCTGACGGTACCGGACTACAACAACACCAGCCTCGACGACCTCCGCAACAACCCTACGCCCGCCAAGGTTGCGCAGGCCGCGCAGGGATTGCTCGTCGGCACGCGGACGATGTTCGGTCCGCAGAACGGCTACATCTCGCTGTTAGGCATCGTCGGGCGCGAGTCCTACAACTTCGATGCCGCCGACCCGCGGTTCATCACCGAGATGCTCATCGGCCCGCTCGACGGCGGCAGCCCGGCGTTCGGCGGGAATCTCTTCGGCGCCCCGTACCTGAACATTCGCAACGCCAATACCCTGCTCGATGCGGTCGGCGAGACGCCCGGGATGTCCGCCGAGGACATGGATGCCGTGCGGGGATTCGCGAAGACGATCCAGGCGCTCGACTACCTGCTCGTGATCAACACGCGAGACGAGTACGGTGCGCCGATCGCCAGCGGCGGCGATCCACGCGATCCGCCGGCGCCCATCGCGTCGAAGGCCGAGGTGTTCGCGCACATCGTGCAACTGCTCGATGAGGCGAAGACCCATCTGCAGGCCGCGGGCAGCACCTTCCCGTTCACCATGAGCCCCGGGTTCGCCGACTTCGCCACGCCGGCGGACTTCCTGGAGTTCAACCGGGCCATCAAGGCGCGCGTCGATGTGTACATGGGGAACTACAGCGCGGCGCTCACCTCGCTGAGCGAATCGTTCCTGGACACCTCCGCGCCGCTGGACTTCGGCGCCTATCACACCTACACGACCGGATCGGGCGACCTGCAGAACCTGCTCTTCGACCCGACCGGCCGCGCCATCCTCGCGCATCCGTCCATCGTCACGGACGCGCAGCAGCGCCCGGGCGGTAGTCCCGACCTGCGCCTGACGACGAAGGTGGTGCCGCGCGCGGAAGGGCCCCGGACGGTGCAGGGCATTACGACCGACGTGGTCTTCTCGATCTACAACTCCAACACTGCGCCGATCCCGGTCATCACGAACGAGGAGCTGATTCTCCTCCGGGCCGAGGCGCGCCTGTTCACGAGCGACATCCCGGGGGCCATCCAGGATCTGAACCTGATCCGAACGACCGCTGGGGGACTGGGGAACTACGCGGGGCCGTCCACGGAGGCGGCGGTCCTCGACGAGCTGCTCTACAACCGACGCTATTCCCTGCTGTTCCAGGGCGGCCACCGCTGGATCGACGCCCGGCGCTTCGACCGGCTCGCCACCCTGCCGCTGGCCGTGGCCGGACATACCGTCCAGCCCCGCTTCCCGTTCCCGGAGGCCGAGTGCCTCGCGCGCGTCCCGGCGCCGACCGAAGGCTGCGGCTGATCGGTGCCTGTCCAGTCCGCGGCTGATCGCGGACGGCACGGACGGGCCGGCGTCGCGAGAGCGGCGCCGGCCCGTTCCACATTTCGCCCGACCTGGCAAGCGGGCTCGGGTTCCACGCCAGGCTCCGCGGTGCTACCCTACAGCCCACGCGCCCGGCGCGTTCTACTCCCACCGCGTGGCGCTCGACGCGCTGCCACTCCGCAGGCTCCATGTCCAAGGCCGATCGCCACGCCGTCATCCGCGACCTGATCGCACGGTACGAGGTGGCAAGCCAGGAGGAGCTGCGGCAACTGCTGGTGAAGCGCGGTCTCGACGTCACGCAGTCGACGCTGTCCCGCGACCTGCGCGAGCTCCGCCTCGCCCGAATTCCGGGTCCGGACGGCACCGCCCGGTATGCAGAGCCGGAAGGACCGCTCGAGGAATCGCGAACACCGGCGCTGGAGTCCCTGCTGCCACAGCTGTTCGTGAGCGTCGACGGCGTGAGCGAGCTGATCCTGCTGCGGACTCTCCCCGGCGGAGCGCAGGCGATCGCCGAGGCGATCGACAACCGCGAGTGGCCCGAGCTCCTCGGCACGATCGCCGGGGACGACACGATCCTGATGATCTGCCGGTCCGCCCAGGCTCGCGCGAAGGTGACGAAGCGGATCCGGGAGATGGCGGAACGAGGGAGCTAGAGGAAAAGGCCGTGCGCATCACGGCCGGCGGTCCCGCGAGCGGCACGAGGACTCGCGCTGGGCGGCGGGAGCCCCGCGGGCGCGGAGGGAATCGCGGCGGAGCAGTGAACGGCCGGGCTATGACACTGGGGCGTCCGGTGGCTTGACATCGCCCGGGAAATGGTCCTAATTATGCACTGCGATTGCATTCTTATTCAGGACCGGAGCTGCTCATGACCCGCACGATCGCCCTCGCCTACTCGGGCGGGCTCGACACCTCGATCATCGTCCCGTGGCTCCGCGAGCGCTTCCCGGGCGTCCGCGTCGTCTGCGTCGCGGCCGACATCGGTCAGGGCGACGGCGAGCTCGCGGGCGTCCGCGAGAAGGCGCTCGCGTCAGGCGCCGCAGAATGCTACGTCGAGGACCTGCGTGAGGAGTTCGTCCGCGATTACCTGTGGCCCATGCTCCGCGCCGGAGCCGTCTACAATCGCAAGTACCTCCTCGGCACGTCCATCGCCCGCCCCCTGATCGCCAAGCGGCAGGTCGAGATCGCGCGCCGCGTCGGCGCCGACGCGCTCGCGCACGGATGCACCGGCAAGGGCAACGACCAGGTACGGTTCGAGCTCACCTACGCCACGCTCGCGCCGGATCTCCCGGTCATCGCCCCGTGGCGGGAGTGGGACATCCGGAGCCGGGAGGACGCGATTGCCTACGCGGAGCAGCACGGCATCCCCGTCTCCGCGACGAAGGAGAAGATCTACTCGCGAGACCGGAACCTGTGGCACCTGTCGCACGAGGGCGGGATCCTCGAGGATCCGAACGCCCCGCCGCCGGCCGACCTCTTCCAGCTCACCAGCGCGCCCGCTGAGGCGCCGGACGAGCCCGAGGATGTGGTGATCGGATTCGAGCGCGGCACGCCCGTGTCGGTCAATGGCAAGGCGCTCGACCCGGTGACGCTGGTCTCCACGCTCAACCACATCGGCGGACGGCACGGCGTGGGCCGGATCGACCTCGTCGAGGATCGCATGGTCGGCATGAAGTCGCGCGGGATCTACGAGACGCCGGGCGGCACGCTGCTCTACACTGCGCACAGCGAGCTCGAGCAGCTGGTCCTGGACCGGCGGACGCTGGCGGCCAAGGACCTCATCGCCCCGCGTTATGCGGATCTCGTGTACGAGGGCCGGTGGTGGACGACGGAGCGGGAGGCGTATGACGCGTTCGTGTCGGTGACGCAGGAGCGCGTGACGGGGTCGGTCACGTTGCGGCTGTACAAGGGCTCGTGCGCGGTGATCGGGCGCGAGAGCGCGCACGCGTTGTACGACGAGCGGTTCGTGACGTTCGGCGAGGACGACGTGTACGAGCAGAGCGATGCGGCGGGGTTCATCCGGCTGTTCGCGCTGCCGGCGCGGGTGCGGGCGCTGAAGGATCTGGAGATGGCGGCGGCGGCGAATGGGTTGCAGGGATCCGGCGCAGGGGGAGTACGTTCGACGTCGGGGGGGGGCCCCGACGCCGCCCCTGTGTCCGGTTCCACGCCCACCCCCGCGCCCACCGCCGCTCCATCCGAGCCGGTAGAGGACGAGTCCGCGACGCCGCGTAAGGCGCTCGCGCTCGCATGACGCCGGCCGTGGCAACCCCCGCGGCCGCCCACCGCCTGTGGGGCGGCCGCTTTGCCGACCGCTCCGCGCCAGCGCTCGATGCGCTGAACCGCTCCATCGGCGTCGACTTCCGCCTCTGGCCGCACGACATCCGCCTCTCCAAGTCGTGGGCGGTGGCGCTCTGGGGGGCCGGCGTGCTCACCCTCGAGGAGAGCAAGACCATCGAGACCGGTCTCGACGCGGTGGCCGCCCGACTGGCCGCGGGCGTCACACCTGACGACTCCGACGAGGACATCCACACGCTGATCGACCGGCTCCTCCACGCCGAGATCGGCGACGTCGCCTCCAGGCTGCACACGGGTCGCAGCCGCAACGATCAGGTCGCCACGGCGACGCGCCTGTGGGCCATGGAGGCGTGCCTCGAGCTCGACGCCGCCGCGCGCGAGCTCCAAGGCGTCATGGTCGACCACGCCGCCGCGCTCCAGAGCGTCGTCATGCCGGCGTACACGCATCTGCAGCGCGCGCAGCCGGTCTCCGCCGCCCACTGGATGCTGTCGCACTTCTGGCCGCTCGACCGCGACCGCGCGCGCCTCGCCTCCGCGGCCCGCACGGCTGGTACGTTACCGTTAGGGTCCGGTGCGGTCGCCGGCTGCGCCTTCCCGATCTCGCGGGTCCTCCTCCAGGGCAGCCTCGGCTTCGGTGCGCTGTCGCAGAACTCGCTCGACGCCGTGAGCGACCGCGACTTCGTCGCGGAGCTGCTGTTCGCGACGACCCTGATGGGCGTCCACCTCTCGCGGCTCGCCGAGGACCTGATCCTCTACGGCACCAGCGAGTTCGGCTTCGTCCGCTTCGGCGATCGCTTCTCGACCGGCTCGAGCATGATGCCGCAGAAGCGGAATCCCGACGCGCTCGAGCTCGCCCGCGGTTCCGGCGCGCGCGTGATCGGCGACCTGACCGCCCTGCTCGCCACGCTCAAGGGGCTGCCGAGCGGATACAACAAGGATCTGCAGGACGACAAGCGGGTCCTGTTCGACGCCGTGGACACGATGATGCTGGTGCTCCCTGCCGTCGCCGGCGCCCTCGCGGAGCTGGAGTTCCGTCCCGACCGCATGCAGGCCGCGGTCTCGAGTGGGATGATGGCGACGGACTTGGCAGACCATCTCGTGCGGCATGGCGTGACCTTCCGCGAAGCCCATGGGATCGTGGGCCGGCTGGTGCGCGAGGCGGAGCACCGGGATTGCGAGCTGCACGAGCTTCCGCTGGCGACCTATCAACAGGCGCACGCGGTGTTCGATGCCGGCGTGTTCGAGGCGCTGTCGGCATGGAGCTCCGTCGAGCGGCGGAACGTGGAAGGCGGCACCGCGCCCGAAGCGCTCCGCACGCAACTGGACGCCGCGCGAACTTCTCTGCGCGCGCCGAGCGACATCGCGCGAGGGGGAAACGACGTGGAGTTGTGGATGCGATAGGGGGACGGGGGACGAGGGACGGGGGACGGGGGGGGCTCGTGGATCTTCGACGGTGATTAACGCGCGACGGAACGGCCGGGGGCGGGCCGGCCGAGCATACTGCATGCTGTATTCTGCGCCCCCCGTCCCCCATCCCGCCGTCACCAGTCCCCCGCGTTTCGGGGAACCGCCGACGCGCGAGCGGCGCACGGCGCGACTAAGCCGCGCCAGTCGTCAGGCGTTCACCCGTCCAGCGCCATGGAGCATGATCCAGCAGGTGGACGCCGCCGAGCCATCGGTCGATGCCGCACAGCGCCACCCGATCGAGGTCGCCCGCGAGCACGGCGCTGCCTTCGGCGGTGACTGCGATGGGCTCCTCCCACGCCGCGCGATCGACCGGCAGCCGGTGGAGCGCCCCCTCGAGGGCCGGCGTCAGGCGCAGCAGGGGGTGGGGCGCGCGCGCAAGCTCCCGGACGATCTCCACGAACGATGCATCGCCCAGATAGGTCCACTCCTCCATGTGCTGCGCGTCGCGAAACGCCTGCGACATGGCGATCGGCCCGGCGGCGGCCCTCCGCAAAAGCTGCGACTCGCTCCGCGCGAGGCCGCTCGCCACCGCGGGATACTCTTCGAGATGCCGACGCACGGCGGCGGCGAGGAACTCCAGCGGATGGTCGTCAGGCGCCGCGAACCCCTGCCATCGCTCCGGTGACGGTGCGCGGAAGGCGTCCCACGCCCGGCGTCCGAGGGCCAGGTGCGCCTCAGTGATCGTCGTCCCCGCCCGCCGAAGTCCCGCGAGTTCGTCAGGCGTCAAACCGCCGAGATAGGTCGGCGGCTGCACGAGCGTCAGCTCGGCATCGCAGTCGCCGGCGGTGCGCGCGAGCAGGTCCAGGACCTGAAGCAGCTGGAGCTGATCGTAGAGGTCCGGCTCGAACCAGAGCACGATCGGTTGCGAGCAGATCGCCGCGCGCACCGTGGCATCCCGGGTCTCGAAGTCGCGGTAGACCGCGCCCAACTCGCCCCACCCGCGCGAGGCGATGAACTCGGCGCGGGCCCGGCGGAGCACCGCGTCGTCGACCGCCGGCACGGGCCCATCGTGGAGCACATCGCGCCAGGCGAGGACCTCTTCGCCCGTGGCGCGGCGAATGCCGTCGGCGGCGGCATCGCCGTTGGTGATGTGGAGCGTCGGGTCGGACATGATCCGCGAGATGGCCGTTAGGTTGAATCAGCGATCGGGCTCGGGCGGCAGCGGCGCGACGCGCGGATTGAGCCACTCGATCACCGCAGCCCACCCGAGGCTCTCGGGATCGTGCCGGAGATAACCGGCGATGACCGCCAGTACCGTGAATCCCTGCTTGAGCTGAAACGTGAGGGTGGGATCGTCCACTTCGCCGCGGACAACGGCCGCCGCGTACTCCTCGGCGCTCATCCGATCGGCGTACCGGTGGTATCCGCGGAGGCGGGCGCCGGCACGGATTCGCAGCAGGCCCAGCACCTCGACGAGCGCCCGGCGCGCGGCGTAGAGCTTCCTGCCCACGCCAAGCCGCCGCCGGTGCGGCAGCACCATGATCTCCGCGCCGTACAGGGTGCGCCCGTTCACCGGATCGTGGTTGGTGAACATGCCCGAGTCCGTGAAATCGCGCCAGGAATCCGTAATGTCGTAGTCGTCCCAGAGAACGATGAGGCTCGCGGACATCCCGAGCACGACGTCCGTGTCGCGCTCGATCGCGACGAACTGGCCGGCCGGGAACACCTCCAGGTGCGACGCGAGCTGCCGCGTGCTCCACGGCGGTGATTCCTGGTAGACCTCCCGCGTCAGGCGGATGATGCCGTCGAAGTCCTCGGGACGAGTGTTGCGGACCAGCACCTCGCGGTCGCCGGCGCTCGTCACAGCGTCATGATCTCCACGTCGCGGCCGATTTCGCGCGAACGCTTGGAGTCGTACAGCGGAAGGACCGTTCCCGTCGAACGGGTCTCGACGATGGTCGTCAGGTTGAGCTCGGAGACGACAACCTGTTCCTGGTTGGGAACGCCTTCGGCCAGCACGCCATCGCGCGCGAACGCGAAATCGCTCGGCGTGAGGATCGCCGCCTGGCCGTAGTTCATCGAGACCGCTGGCACCATCGGCAGCGACCCCACCGTGTGCGTCTCGATGACGTACATCTGGTTCTCGATCGCGCGCGCGTGCGCGCAGTAGCGCACGCGATAGTAGCCCTGCCGGTCGTCGGTGCAGCTCGGCACGCAGAGGATGTGCGCATCCTGGCGGGCGGCGGCGCGGACGATCTCCGGAAACTCCACATCGTAGCAGATCGCCACGGCCATGCGACCGAACGACGTCTCGAACACGCGGAGATCGGAGCGTGCCGCGACGTCCCACTCCTCGGTCTCGAAACGGGTCATGTGGAGCTTGCCCTGCACGCCGCACGTTCCCTCGGGCCCGAACACGAAGCACTCGTTATGAATGCGCCCGGTCGCCTCGTCGGCGACCGGGATCGTGCCGGCGACGATGTACAGCCCGTTCGTTCGCGCGAGCGATCGCATCAGCTCCTGAAAGCGGGGCACCTGCTGCGCCAGGTCGCGCAGCTGATCCTGGATCGGCCGGCGCGTGGGGGCGAGCGTGAGAAGCTGGAGCGTGAAGTACTCGGGGAAGACGATGAGATGACACTTGTAGTCCGCCGCCGTCTCGACCAGCCCGAGCACCTGATCGCGGAACTGCTCCCACGACGACACGGGCCGGATGAAGTACTGCAGCGCCGCCACTCGAATACGGTCCATCGATCCCCTCCAGTCGCGGTGAGGCCGGCTGCAGCCAGAACGGCCTAGCGAGTCACCAGCCGCCAGATCGCCACGCCGCTCAGCACGAGGGTGAGCACGACGACCGTACCCCCCAGCAGGTTCGCGATGATCCCGTTCGTCGCGCCTTTCAGCTGTCGCCGGTCGTTCATCACCAGCAGCAGGAAGATCGCGATCGCCGGAAGGAGAATCGCATTCGCCGCCTGCGCGAAGACGATCGCCGGCACCGGACGCACGCCGGCAATGGTGAAGCCCACACCGATCGCCATCACCGTCATCCAGATCATTCGCACCAGGGGAGACCGCAGGTCCTGTACCCAGCCGAGGACGCCTGACACCGCGTACGCCGCAGCCATCGGCGCGGTAATCGCCGAGGTCATACCGGCCGCGAAGAAGCCAATGGCGAAGAAGGTCGTCGCCCAGCGCCCGAGCGTGGGCTCGAGCAGCCGGGCCATCTCCACCGGCGAGCCGATCGCGCCGCCGAACTGCGCGGCCCCGGTGATGAGCACCGACATCGAGATCACGCCGCCGAGCACGATGGCGACCCCCAGGTCCGCGCGCGCCTCCCCCAGCTTCTCCGGGCCGCGCCAGCGCTCACGCGCGGAGCTCGCATGGAGAAAGAGATTGTACGGCACGATCGTCGTGCCGATCAGCCCCAGCGCGACGATGTCGCTGCCCGCCGGAAGCCTCGGTACCAGCATTCCGGTGAGCAGGTCGCCGGGCGCGCCGACCACCGCCGCCGCGGTCGCAACGAAGACGATCGACATGGCGAGGACCATCGCGACGAGCACCCGCTCCAGCAGACGGTAGCTCCCGCGCCACAGGAAGAGGCTCGCGAGGAGCGCGATCACCGCGCCCCACCCCTCCATACGGCCTCCGCCGAGGATCTGCAGCCCGCTGGCCGCGCCGAGCAGATTGCCGGTTTGATAGGCGGCGTTGCCGAGGCCGATCGCGGCAACCACCATGGCCGCGGCAATCCAGTAGCCCGCACCATCGAACCGCCGCCGAATCGCCTCGCCCAGCCCGATCTCGCCCGCCACGCCGAGGCGCGCGGCCATCTCCTGAAAGATGATGGTGCCGATCGTCGCGAAGACGAGCGCCCACAGGAGCGCGTAGCCGAACTCGACTCCGGCGCGAAGGCAGGTGGTGACGGTGCCGGGCCCAATGAAGGCCGCGGTGACCACGGCGCCGGGACCGATCTTCGGAATACGCATCGGCGCGGACTATACGCCGGCGAGATGCGGTCGGCTAGGGAGCGGCGTCACTTCCCGACGGAACGAGCCACGGCCCGCCGCGCCAGCACCCCCGACACGACGGGGGGCGCAGCCGCTCGGCCGCACCCCCCATCGCACCGGTCCACGCCTGTCGTTATGGACGCGCCTCGTGCGCCACCGTCGCTTCCGCGGGGCGCTCGCCTCGCACGTGCTCCACGAACATCTGCTGCACGAGCCGGTTCGCATCGTGCACGAACTCGTCGTGATGGCGTTCGGCGACCTCGCCGATCTGCGCCAGCTGTTCGTTCCCGAGCGTCTTGCCGGCCTCGCGGAAGGTCTTGAAGGTATCCTCGGCCTGACGCGCCATGACGATGTCGTTCACGAGCTTCAGGAAGTCGCTCGTCCGCGCCGCGTCCGCCAGGTCGCGCATGCCGCTGAAGAACATGCCCACGGCCTTCTTGGCCGCCCCTTCCTTCGCGCCGAGCTGCGACTGGTACTCCTCGATCATCCGCTGGTGCGAGCGCATGTTCGGCAGATGCCGCGAGCACAGATCGCGAAACCGGCGATCCTCCGCGTCCCGCTCGTGCTCCTCCAACGCATCGATGAACGACTTGTGCTGCGCGACCGCGTTGTTCACCTGACTCTGCAGGAATTCCAAACCTCTCTCCATTGCATCCTCCACGTCGAATTTGTGCCCGGAGGATGGGCAGGATGCGGGCCAGATACGGGAAACGGGAAACGGGAAACGTCAGCCTGAGAGTCACCGAAGCCCCCGATTCCCGATTCCCGATTCCCGCTCAGTTCGGTGCCTGTCGCACGCCCACCACGTGATACTCGGTCTCGCCGAAGCACGACGTCGGCACGTTCTTCTTCTGATGATACTCCAGCGCCACGCGTCCACCCTGCATCTCCTGGATCGCGCGCGCCAGCGAATCATCGCGCACCGAGAAATGGAAGATCTCCGGCATGGAGCCGGGAATGCTCACCATCGCCAGCTCGCCCTCCCATGTCTTACACAGCCAGCCGCGATGCGAGAGCTTCTGCACGTAGCCCACGCGCTGCCCATCCGAGTACGTGTACGACAGCGCGATCGCCGCCCAGAGCGCAAAGACGACGACGGGGCTCAACAGCACCGCCAGGGTGATGAACTTCCAGCGATGCCGCCGGAAGAAGGGCGGGCGCTCGCGCGGGAGCGCCGCGACATCTTCGGTGTTGTAGCCGCGCGGGGGCTGATCGAGCTCGTCGTCGCTCATTGGCCGGGAAGGTGGGCCGACATCCCGAACACCGGGCGCGACCGCTAGCTTGAGGATGCGGCGCACCACGCGCCGCTGCGCATACCGACAGCTCGGGGAAGAGTAGTGACGTTCGCCTCGCGAAGACAGACGGTCACGGCGGTCGTCGGCGGCGTGCCGGTGGGCAGCGCGCATCCGGTCGTCGTGCAGTCGATGACGAATACCGACACGGCGGATGCGCCCGGCACCGCGGCGCAGGTCGCCGCGCTGGCGCGCGCCGGCTCGCAGCTGGTCCGCGTCACGGTGAATCATGACGAGGCAGCCGCCGCCGTGCCGGAGATCGTCGCACGACTTGGCGACCACGGCGTGAGCGTCCCGGTGATCGGCGACTTCCACTACAACGGGCATCTGCTGCTCGCCCGTCACCCCGACTGCGCGCGAGCGCTGGCGAAGTACCGCATCAACCCGGGGAACGTCGGGTCCAAGCGCCGCGACGAGAACTTCCGCACCATCGTCCGCCTCGCCATTGAGCACGACAAGCCCGTCCGCATCGGCGTGAATTGGGGTTCGCTCGATCAGGATCTGCTGACGCAGATGATGGATGCGAACGCGCTCCTCGCCGAGCCGCGCGACGCGAAGGATGTCTACATCGAAGCGATGCTCGAGAGTGCGCTGCGCTCCGCCGCGCTCGCCGAGGAGTCCGGCCTGCCTCACGACCGGATCATCATCTCGGCCAAGGTGTCGGGGGTGCAGGACCTCGTCGAAGTGTACCGGCGCCTCGCCGGGCGCTGCGACTACCCGCTGCATCTCGGCCTCACGGAGGCGGGGCTCGGGAGCAAGGGGATCATCGCCTCGACGGCGGGCCTCGCGCTCCTCCTCGCCGAGGGAATCGGCGACACGATCCGCGTCTCGCTGACGCCGCGCCCGGAAGGCGATCGGACCGAAGAAGTGCAGGTCGCTCAGCAGATTCTCCAGTCGCTCGGATTACGCAGCTTCATGCCCCAGGTGACCGCGTGCCCCGGGTGCGGCCGCACGACGTCCACCTTCTTCCAGCGAATGGCGGAGGACATCCAGGGCTATCTCCGCGAGCAGATGCCGGTCTGGCGCGAACGGCATCCCGGCGTGGAAGAGATGAAGGTGGCGGTGATGGGATGCGTCGTGAACGGCCCGGGTGAGTCGAAGCACGCCAATATCGGCATCTCGCTCCCGGGCACGTTCGAGGAGCCCAAGGCGCCGGTGTACGTGGACGGGGCGCTCGCGCTCACCCTGCGCGGCGACCGGATCGTCGAGGAGTTCCTCGAGATCCTCGAGTCGTACGTGGCTCGGCGCTACCCCGCGGATCGGCCGCTGGCGGGATCGAGAATCGGGAATCGGGAATCGGGAATCGGCTGATCGGTCGGCGTTGTGTGGGATCGCCTCCCAGGCTGGCGATCGCTTGGCCCCGGG
>DATHUW010000035.1:0-4487 GCA_035461825.1 Gemmatimonadaceae bacterium | reverse complement strand
GAGCGTTATGCGCGCTGGCGCGCCGACTACCCGGATCGCGACATCAGGGTGGTGCACGGACTGTGGCAGGAGGTGATCGATTCGCTCGGGATGTTCGATGCCATCTTCTTTCATACGTACGCGCTCGACGAGGACGAGGCGGTCGAGCTCGTCGCGCGCAGCGTGACGTTCGCGGCGCACTTCTTCCCCGCGGCGGCCGAGCACCTGCGACCGGGCGGCGTGTTCACCTATCTGACGGGCGAGATCGATTCGCTCAGCCGTTCGCATCAGCGTCTTCTCCTCGAGCGGTTCAGCAGCTTCCGGGTGCAGCGCGTGAAAGTCGACGTACCTGCGGATGTCCAAGACGCCTGGTGGGCGGATTCGATGGTCGTGGTCGAGGCCGTCCGATGAACGACGCTCGCCGGGCGGCGCTGCGGGAGCGCATACTCGCACTGGCAGAAGAGTCGCGTCAGGCGCTCGCTGCCCGCCTCGCCGGAGATTCGCGTCCGGAGGGCAAGCTCGTCGCCTACCTGGTCCTCCAGGAGCCTGGCGAGGCGCGCGAGCTGCCGACCGACGCGCAGCTTCGCGACGCGCTCGCCGAGCGGCTGCCGGCGCACATGATTCCCGCGCGCTTCGTGGTGCTGGAGCGACTTCCGCGGACGGCTGCCGGGAAGCTCGACCGGGGCGCGCTCGCGCGTGCAGCAGGGACCCAACTGTCGACGGTCTCGCGGCCGATCGTCGCGCCGAGGTCGAATGCCGAGGTCACCCTTGCCGCGATCTGGCGAGACGTGCTGCGCATCGACGAGGTCGGCGTGCACGACGATTTCTTCGAGATCGGCGGCGACTCGCTGCTCAGCATCCGGGTGATCGCGCGCGCGGGGCGGGCGGGGATCAGCATCCCGCTCGAGCGGTTCTTCGAGAATCCGACCATCGCGCATCTCGCCGCCGTCGCCGGTGAGTCGACGAATGGTGCAGCGGGGGCGCGGATTGTCGAGCCGGAGCCGGTCGTTGCGGGCGAGGCGCCGCTGACCCCGATTCAGCACTGGTTCTTCGATGCGATCACCGATCATCGCGCCCACTGGAACCAGTCGATCCTGCTCGAGGTCGACGCGGGCGCAGGTCGCGCGGTCGTGGAGAATGCCGTGCGTGCGCTGGTGGCGCATCACGACGCGCTGCGCCTGCGGTTCATCCGGCGCGACGGTGAATGGCGACAGGATTTCCTGTCCGACACGGCGAGCGTTCCACTGCGAACGGTCGATCTCACCGCGTCTGATCCCGCGATCTACGCCGATCGCGTGGCCGGCGAGTGCGACCTCGAACAGGCCTCGCTGCGGCTGGAGGAGGGACGGCTCTTCCGCTGCGTGTGGTTCGAGGGAGCGCGGGGTTGGCGACGTCTCTTCGTGCTCGCGCACCACCTGATCGTCGATGCCGTATCCTGGGATGTGCTCCTGGAGGATCTCGCTGCGCTGCTCCGCCTGACGAGCGATGACGCGCCGCCGCGACTGCCGGCCAGAACCGCCTCGGCGCGGGAGTGGGCCACTCGGTTGGCCGCCGAGGCCGCCGCGCCTCACGTGCGCGCGGGCGCGGATCAGTGGCTGCGTCTCTCGGCTGGTGCGTCGCCTTCGGTCCACGTTGACGTGGACGGTGCGGAGAGTGGCAACACGGCCGGCGACGCGGCTCGGTTCACGGTGACGCTGGACGAGACGGAATCCACGCGCCTGCTGTCCGATGCGGCCAAGCGGTTCGGTGCAACCCCCCAGGCCCTCCTTCTTGCCGCGGTCCTGCTGGCCTGGCGCGGCTGGACGGGCGAGCGCGACCTCCGCCTCGACGTGGAAGGCCACGGCCGCGACGCGCTCGGCGACGCCATCGATGTGTCCCGCACGGTGGGCTGGTTCACGACGGTGTTCCCGGTGCGGCTCGCCTCGCGCGGTTCGCCTGACGACACAGTGACGTCGCCAGCCGAGGTCGTGGCCGCGGTGCAGGCCACGCTGTCGGCGCTCCCAATGCGTGGAGCATCGCATGGGATGCTCAGGTGGCTGAGCCCCGACGCGGCGCTCCGCAAGGCGTTAGGTGAGTGTGCCAGGCCGGCCCTGCTGTTCAATTACCTCGGCGCGCGGGGCGGCCTGCCGCCGGACGCTCCCATCCGGATCGCGCGGGAACCGCACGGCCGGTCCCGCAGCCCGGGAAGTCCTCGCGCCTACGTGCTCGAGGTGAATGCATACGTGCAGTCGGGCATGCTCACGCTGGACATCGAGTACTCCCGGCGCCTGCACCGACCGGACTCGATCGCCCGGCTCGGTGCGGCGCTCGGCAGCGCGCTCTCGACCTTTGCCACGAATGGTCAGGCATCCTTCGCGCTGGCCCGGTTGGACGAGGCCGCGATGTCCCGCGTCGCCGAGCTGCTGGCCGAGATCGACGACGTATGACGCAGCCGAAGAACCTCGAGGACCTGTTCCCCCTGTCGCCCATGCAGCATCTCATGCTGCTGCATGCGCTGGGATCATCGTCGCAGGCGGCGCTGCTCAACCAGCTCTGCTACGAGATCCGCGGTCCCCTCGACGAGGACGTGTTTCGACGCGCCTGGGACGCGCTCGTGGCGCGGCAGCCGGCATTGCGCACGTGCGTGCTCTGGGAAGGCCTGCCGGAGCCGCTGCAGGCCGTGCGCGGCCGCGTGTCGCTCCCATTTCGCACGATCGATCTGACGGACGTCTCCGAGGATGAGCGGCGCCACCGGTGCGAGAGCATGCGACGGGAGGACGCCGCCGCGCCGATGCCGCTCGGGAAGGCGCCGCTCATGCGCTGCAGCCTGGTACGGCTGCCTGACGACCACCATCTCTTCATCTGGACGATCCACCATCTGGTCGTCGACCGGTGGAGCCACGGGGTGCTCTTCGACGATCTGCGTGCGCTCTATGTCGCGTTCCTGCGCGGCGAGGAGCCGCGCCTGACGCCCGTGCACGGATTTCGAGAGTACATTGCGTGGCTCGCCAGGCGAGACCCGGCCGAGGCCACGCGGTTCTGGCGCGATGACTTGCGAGGCTTCACGCAACCGACAATGCTGGCGGGGGATGGCACGCCTCTCCCGCGCGGGGAGCGGCGTACGACGCGGCGCACGGTCTCTTCCGACGTGTCGTCCGCCCTGCGGACCAAAGCGACGCGATGGCGGGTGACCCCCGGGGCGTTAATCCTCTCCGCCATTGGCCTCGCGTTCGCCAGGCGGTTCGACCGTCGCGACGTGCTCGTCGGACTCACGGTCTCGGGCCGGCCGCCAGAGCTCGAGGGCGCGGAGTCGATCGTCGGGTCGTTCGTCAATAACGTGCCGGCGCGGCTGCGCATCGACGGCGAGCGGCCTGTCGAAGAATGGGTTCGAAGCGTCCAGCGGGAACAGGGGCGCAGGCAGGCGTTCGAGCACGTCTCCCTCCGCGACATTCGCGAATGCGCGGAGGTGCCCTACCCACTTCCGCTCTTCGACACGCTCGTGGTCTTGAACCTCTCCGAGCCATCCGACGCGATGTGGCCGGATCTGGAGTGGCGGCTCGTCTCGTCCACGCTCGATGCCGGGTATCCGGTGGTGCTCGCGGTCGGGCTGGAGGAATCGGAGTTCGTGTTGACGCTCGTGCATGACGCACCGGTCGACGGCGCCGCGGTCCTCGCAGAGATCGCGTCGGCGATCGAGGCGATTGCGCGAGGTCCCGTCGATGCAACCGTTGGGGGTCTGACGCCCGGGCTCGCCGGCTCCGTACCGGAGCCGCCGCCTGCGAAGCAGGGGGAGATCGTGCTTCGGTCGAGCCCCGAGCCGCACGGCGCGATCGCCGCGGACACGCTGCTCCAGCTCTGGCGCGAGGTCCTCGGCGTCGAGAACGTGGGACTCGACGATGACTTCTTCGGTCTCGGTGGATCATCGCTGCAGGCGCTCGAGCTGTTCGTGCGCCTCGAGCGGATGCTCGGACGGACCGTTCCACTCTCGACCCTGTTCCGTGCGGGCAGCGTGCGTGCCTTGCTAGCCGAGCTCGGCTGGCCGGTGGAGCGCTCGGGACCGCTCGTCAGGATTCGATCGAGCGGCGCTCGGCTGCCCTTGGTCGCCGTGCCGGGCATCGGAGGCAGCGTGGTCGGCCTGGCCGGCCTGGCCAGGGCGCTCGGCCCCAGCCAGCCGTTTCTCGGGCTCGAGTCGCCGGGACTCGATGGGCAGGAGGCGCCGCTCACGTCGATCGAGGCGATCGCCGAACGTTACGTCGAGCAGGTGCTGCATAACGTCACTGGACCGTTTCACCTGCTCGGCTTCTGCTGGGGTGCGGCCGTCGCGTACGAGATGGCGAGCCTGCTTCAAGTCGCTGGTCGCGGGCCGGTGGCCCTAGCGATGATCGATCCGGCCCTGCTGCTGCGGCGGGAGACGCCCGCGACGGGTGCCGAGGCGGCGTTCGTTCGCCGGCGTCTGGAGATGTACTGGAACGAGCTGCGCCACGCCGACTGGCGTCAGCGCGGCGAGTTCGTCGCGCGGAAGGCCAGGC
>DATHUW010000034.1:0-10557 GCA_035461825.1 Gemmatimonadaceae bacterium | reverse complement strand
AGGGCGCCGGCTTCGACTCGTACCGCCTGATAGCGAGCGTCTGCAACCTCGGGATGCTGCCGGGCGAGATCACGGGCCAGGCGCCGGTCGGCTCCGGGATTCCGATCGCGCCGGGGGTGGCCTGCCTGGTCGATGACGAGCCCATCAACGTATTGACGCCGCTCACGTCGATGTTCCTGCACGGCAGCTGGGGGCACATCATTGCCAACATGCTGTTCCTCTGGGTGTTCGGGAACAACGTCGAAGACAGCATGGGACACGTGCGGTTCACGGTGTTCTACCTCGTGTGCGGGTTGGCGGCGGCTGCCGCGCATGTGTTGCTGGATCCGGCGTCGCCTGTGCCGACCGTTGGCGCGTCGGGGGCGATCAGCGGGGTGATGGGTGCGTACCTCCTGCTATATCCGCGGGCCCACGTCTCGATGCTGTTCATCTTCATCATCATCATCCGCGTGATCCCGGTGCAGGCGTGGCTGGTGCTGATCTGGTGGTTCGCCTTGCAGGTGCTGACCGGGCTGCCGCAGCTGTCGCGGGCGGGAGAGGTGTCGGGCGGGGTCGCGGTCTGGGCGCACATCGGAGGATTCGTGGCGGGGGTGGCGCTGATCAAGCTGTTCGCGAAGAAAGAGTTGGTCGCGGCGCACAAGCAAATGCACGGGGCGAGGTACGGGCATTAGCGGGACGCGGGACGCGCGACGCGGGATGCGGGATGCAGGGACGCAGCCCAACCCCCCGCAGGTGGAGATGCATCGCAGACGGCACCGAGAGGCGCATGGCGCGTCCCGCCTCCCGCCTCATCAGAGTGTTACGCGGCCGTGACGCTCGCGGCCCCCCCGATGATGCTGCGCTATCCGTGGCTCGTCTGTACTGTAGAGGCAGGGCAGGCGCACGCCTGCCGCCGCACGTTTCCACCGAACCCTGCATGTCCGAGCGACTGTCCGCGCCCGCGCTGTACATCAATCGTGAGCTGAGCTGGCTGGAGTTCAACGCGCGTGTCCTGCACGAGGCGCTCGATCCGCGCAACCCGCTGCTCGAGCGCCTCAAGTTCCTCTCGATCTTCGCGACGAATCTCGACGAGTTCTACATGGTGCGTGTCGCGGGCGTGCGCCGGCAGATCGCGGCGAACGTCACGACGACCACGCCCGATGGCCTGACGCCGCAGGAGCAGCTCGACGCGATTTCGGCGCGCGTGCGCGAGCTCCTGGATGAGCAGCAGCGCTGCCTGCGCCAGCTGCTGGCCGAGCTGGCGTCACACGGCGTCAGGCTCGTCACGATGGATGCGCTGTCGCCAACCGACTGGGCGGCGATCGACGCCTTCTTCGAGACGCAGGTCTTTCCCGTCCTGACGCCGCTCGCGGTCGATCCCGGGCATCCGTTCCCGTACATCTCCAACCTGTCGCTGTCGCTCGCCGTGCAGATCCGCGATCCCGACACGGGCGCGGAGCACTTCGCGCGGGTCAAGGTGCCGAAGAGCCTTCCGCGCTGGGTGCCGGTGGGCGAGCCGCTCCACTTCGTTCCGCTGGAGCAGGTGATCGGCGCCAACCTGCCGGCGCTCTTTCCTGGGATGGAGATCGTCGGGTGGCACGCGTTCCGCATAACGCGCAACTCGGACATCGACCTGCAGGACAGCGAGGAGCCCGAGGACCTGCTGCAGGAGATCGAGGAGCAGGTGTATCTGCGACGGTTCGGCGAGGTGGTGCGCCTGGAGGTGGACGAGCGCATGCCCGACCCCATCCGGTTGCTGCTCATCGAGGAGCTGCGCGATGAGCGGCTGCCGACGCTGCCACTGATGCCGGGGCGCGACGTGCATGGCTCCGGCCCGCTGATGGAGCTCGGGGATCTGATGCACCTGGCCGAGCTGGAGCTGCCGGAGCTGCGCGACCCGCCGTTCGTGCCGGTGGTGCCACCGCCGTTCCGCGGCGGCACGGGCAGCCTGTTCGCGGCGATCCGCGAGCGCGACATCCTCGTCCACCACCCGTTCGAGTCCTTCGGCGCGACCACCGAGCACTTTCTGGAGGTCGCCGCGGAGGACGAGCACGTGCTGGCAATCAAGCTCACGCTCTACCGCACCTCGGGCGACACGGCGATCGTCGACGCGCTCATCGAGGCGGCACAGCGGGGGAAGCAGGTCGCGGTGCTCGTCGAGCTCAAGGCGCGCTTCGACGAGGCCAACAACATCTCGTGGGCGAGGACGCTGGAGAACGCGGGCGTCCACGTGGCGTACGGCGTGCTCGCGCTCAAGACGCACTGCAAGACGGCGCTCGTCGTCAGGCGGGAAGGCGACACCATCCGACGCTATGTCCACATCGGCACCGGGAACTACAACACCCGAACGGCGCGCATCTACACCGACTTTGGGCTGTTCAGCGCGAACCCGTCGCTCGGCGCGGATGTGAGCGACCTGTTCAACTCGCTCACCGGCGTGTCGCGCCAGCGGCTCTATCGCAAGCTACTGGTCGCGCCGCTCTCGATGCGCGACCGCTTCGTCGAGCTGGTCGAGCGCGAGGCGCAGCACGCGCGGGCCGGCCGCCCGTCGCGCATCGTGGCGAAGATGAACGCGCTGGTTGACCCGCCCATGATCCGCGCGATCTATGGGGCGAGCGAGGCCGGCGTGCCGATCGAGCTGATCGTGCGCGGCATCTGCGGACTGCGCCCCGGCATTGCCGGGGTGAGCGAGACGGTGCGCGTGGTGAGCATCGTCGGACGGTTCCTCGAACACTCGCGGCTGTGGTACTTCGCGAACGGCGGCGAGGAGGAGTTCTACATCGGTTCGGCGGACTGGATGCAGCGCAACTTCGACCGGCGGGTGGAGGTCGTCACGCCGGTGGACGACGAGGCGCTCCATCCGCGCCTGCACGCCTTGCTCGCAACCTATCTATCCGACAACCGGCAGGCCTGGGAGCTGCGGGAGGACGGCAGCTACGTGCAGTGCCTGCCGAACGGAGAACCGGATCGCGGATCGCACGCGGCGCTGATGCGCGATGCCTGGGGAGGCGACGGCGGACGGTCGAGCGCGGCGATGCCCGCCGCCGTGTAGCGGCCGGGTCACTCCACGCGCTCCGCGAACTCCGACTCGGGCTCCGCGCCGACCACCCCCACCTCCAGCCCCGAGACCTTCGCGAGGAGCCGCGCCTTGCGACTGGCGCCCCAGCGCTCGAGCCGCAGCGCATCGCCGGCCTTGCGAGGGTAGGGGCGCAGCCGGATCGCGCGGTCGGTGACGCGAACGAGCAGCTTCTCCACCGCCGCGACGTGGCCACGGTCGAATCCGTCGGCGACGCGGAGCAGCGCGGCGAGACGCTCGATGCGCTCCCGCGCCGCGGCGGGCAGCGGCGCGAGGTTGCCGTGTTGCCGCTTGGGTTCCGCGCCGCGGTGATAGCGGGCCACGTTGGCCACCACGACCTGCTCGTCAGGCGAGACGCCGAGCAGCTCGGCGTTCATGATGAGGTAGTACGCGTGCTTGTGGTGGCGCTCGTAGCTGATGTGGTAGCCGATGTCGTGGAGCAGCGCGGCATCGGCCAGCGTCTGACGGTCTGCCGGCGCGCACCCGATGCGGGCGCCGAGCGCGTCGAACAGCTGAAGCGCGAGCGTGCGCACCTGGTGCGCGTGCGGCGCCTCGTAATGACAGCGTTCGGCGAGCTGGCGCACCGATCGCGCACGCGCGTCACCCGGCGAGGCCGCCGTCGGCGTTACCCGCGCGCTCTCGAGCAGCAGGCCTTCGCGGATGCCGTAGTTGGAGACCACGACCTCGCGCGCATCGACCCGCGCGACGACCTCGGCCAGCACCGCCAGGCCGGCGACGATGATGTCCGCCCGGTCCGCGTTGAGTCCGGGAGTCGCCATGCGCTCGGCCAGCGTCATCGACTGGAGGTTGAACAGGAGGTGCTCGATGTCGGCGCGGCTCACGCGCGTCTCGTGCACCGAGGTGGCCGGTGAGCCCTGCCGCGCCAGCACCATCGCCGCGAGGTTGGTGAAGGTGCCGCCCGAGCCGATCACCTGCGCGCCGCGCCAGTCGCGCGCGCGGATGTGCTCCTTGAGTGCGCGCCGCACGTGCTTGCGCAGCGCCTTGACCTTCGGGCGGCCGCTGCCGGCCGGCAGGAACTCCTCCGTGAGCCGCAACGCGCCGAGCGGCAGTGAGAGGAGGTGCTCGAGCACGCCACCGGCGGAGAGGGCGATCTCCAGCGAGCCGCCCCCGATGTCGAGCACCGCGCTGCGGCCGCTCGCGAGGTCGAAATGCGCGACCGCGGAGCGCCAGGAGAGTCGCGCCTCTTCCGCCCCATCCAGAATGCGCACGTCGAGTCCGGCCTCACGCTTCACGCGCTGCACGAACAGCCGGCCGTTCGGAGCATCGCGCACGGCACTCGTCGCGACCGCCTCGATGCGCTCGGCGCCGATCTGCCTGGCGAGCGTCGCCATGCGCGCGACCGTCTCGACGGCACGGTGCACGGCGTGCGCCTCCAGCGCCCGATCGCGGCCGCGGCGCGCGCCGAGCCGCGGCGAGGCCTTCATCTCGTCGACGACGCGGATCTCCCCCGTCGCCGAGACGTCGGCGACGATCTGCCGAATCGAGTTCGACCCGATGTCGATCGCCGCCAGGCGCACGCATCCCTCGGGGCGCCCGCGGCCGTTGGCCGCCGCGGCCGTCGCTTCGCGGACGATCGCGGGCGTTTCAGTCCTTCGCGGGGGCGTCGCCGGCGCGCTCCTCGAAGTGGTGCTTGATCTGCTTGCCTTCGGCGAGGTAGACGGCATCCTCGCCGATGTTGGTCGCCATGTCGGCGACGCGCTCCAGGTTGCGGCTCACGAGCACGAGCTGCATCGCGGCGGAGATCGCGCGAGGATCCTCCATCATGTGCGTGACGAGCACGCGGAACACGCTGTCGTGGAGGGAGTCGACCGCATCATCGGACGCGCACACGATCCGCCCGAGTGCCCCGTCTCCGCGGATGAAGGCATCGAGGGCATCACTGAGCATCTTCCGCGCTCGGCGCGCCATGTCCTCGATCTCCGGGGTCGGCGTGATCGTCGAGCGCATCGCGGCCAGCCGCAGGGCGCACTGCGCGATGTTCACGGAGTGATCGCCCACGCGCTCGAGGTCGCTGGAGACTTTGATCGCGCCGACGATGAACCGGAGGTCGCGCGCCATGGGTTGCTGAAGCGCGAGCAGCGCGATCGCCATCTGCTCGATCTCGATCTCGAGCTCGTCCAGTTCGTGATCCCCCTCAATGACCGCCTCGGCCATGCCCGGGTCCTGCTCGAGCAACGCCTGCACCGCGAGCTCCACCAACGCCTCGGCGCGCACCGACATGTCGAGCAGCCGCTGCTTGAGGGTGTCGAGCTGCTCGTGGAAGTGGCGGAACCCCGCCGACTGCTGGCCCGCCGTCATCCGAACCTCCCCGTGATGTACGCTTCGGTGCGCTCTTCCCGGGGTCTCGTGAAGAGGGTCCCCGTCTCTCCGACTTCCACCAGCCGCCCGAGGTAAAAGAACGCGGTACGGTCGGAAACTCGCGCGGCCTGCTGCAGGTTATGCGTGACGATCACCACGGTCAACTCGCTCTTCAGCTCGTAGAGCAGCTCCTCGATGTGTTGGGTGGCGATCGGGTCGAGGGCCGAGGCGGGCTCGTCGAGGAGCAGCACCTGCGGATCGTTGGCGAGCGCGCGCGCGATGCACAACCGCTGCTGCTGGCCGCCGGAGAGCGAAAGCGCGCTCGCCCGCAGGCGGTCCTTGACCTCGTCCCATAACGCGGCGCGCCGCAGCGAGCCCTCGACGATGTCGTCGAGCGCCGCGCGGTCGCGGATGCCGTTCACGCGCGGCCCGTACGCCACGTTGTCGTAGACGCTCTTGGGGAACGGATTCCACCGCTGGAACACCATGCCGATCCGCTGTCGGAGCGCCACGACGTCCACGCCGCCGCCGTAGATGTCGGTGCCATCCAGCAGCAGCGTGCCCGTCGCGCGCACGTCGGGAATGAGGTCGTTCAGACGATTGATCGCGCGCAGGAAGGTGGACTTGCCACAGCCCGACGGCCCGATGAGGGCAGTGATGCTCCGCGGCTCGATGGTGAGCGAAATGTCGAACAGCGCCTGCTTCTCCCCGTACCAGAAGGAGAAGCCGTCCGTGGTGATGACGCCGGGATGACCTTCAGCCTCCAGCCGCCGGGCGGGACGCGCGTCCAGCCCCGTCATCCGAACCGCCCGGTGATGTACGCCTCGGTGCGTTCGTCGGCTGGCGCGGTGAAGATCGTCTTGGTGTCGCGCATCTCGACCAGTTCACCCAACAGGAAGAACGCCGTGGAATCGGACACCCGGGCGGCCTGCTGCATGTTGTGGGTCACGATCACCACCGCGATGTCCCGGCGCAGCTCGTACACGAGCTCCTCGACCTTCTGGGTGCTGAGCGGATCGAGCGACGCGGTCGGCTCGTCGAGCAGGAGCACCGCGGGCTCGGTCGCGAGGGCCCGCGCGATGCACAGCCGCTGCTGCTGGCCGCCCGACAGCGCGACGGCGCTCGTCGAAAGGCGATCCTTCACCTCGTCCCACAGGGCGGCTCGCCGCAGCGCCTGCTCGACGATCCCGTCGACGTCGCGACGCGAAACTCGCTTGCGGGTCGGCATCACCCGCAGCCCGGCGGCGACGTTGTCGCGAATCGACATGGTGGGGAAGGGCGTCGGGCGCTGGAAGACCATGCCGATGTGCTTGCGCACGGCGATCGGATTGACGCCGCGCGCATAGATGTCCTGCCCGTCGAGCTTCACCGATCCCTCGACCCGGGCGAGCGGAATGGTCTCGTGCATCCGGTTCAGGCACCGGAGAAACGTCGACTTGCCGCACCCCGAGGGACCGATGACGGCGGTGACGCGGTGGTCATCGATCGTCATGCTGACGTCGCGCACGGCGCGTGTCGCGCCGAAATACGCGTCGAGTCCGGCGACGACGATGCGCGGGCGCGTCGGCGCTTGCTCGGCAGTGTCCTGGTCGCGGACGGTGGCGCGGGCCCCTGCACGCGCCGCGGTCGGGGGCGCCTCAATCATGTCCGCCGGAGAATTTGGCTCTCGTGACCCATCGGGCGGCGACGCTGATGACGAGGACGATGGTGATGAGGACGAGGGCTCCGGCCCAGGCCTGGGCATGCCAGTCATCGTAGGGGCTGACGGCGTAGGTGAAGATCTGGAGCGGCAGGGCCGCGATCGGCTGATCGAGCTCGACCGACCAGAACTGGTTGCCCAGCGCGGTGAACAGCAGCGGCGCGGTCTCGCCGGCGATGCGGGCGATGGCGACCAGCGCGCCGGTCACGATTCCGGCGGCCGCCGTTCGCAGCACGATCGACATCGACGTCCGCCAGCGGGCATACCCTAACGCCAGTGCCGCCTCGCGCAGGGAGACCGGGACCAGCCGCACCATCTCCTCGGTGGTGCGCGTCACCATCGGGATCATCATGGCGCCCAACGCCACCCCGCCGGCGATCGCGGAGAAGCGGCCCATGGGCCGGACGAGGAATTGCCACGCGAAGATCCCCATGACGATGGACGGCAGTCCGTTCAGCACGTCGGACAGGAACCGCACGAGCGTGGCGAGACGCGTGCCGCCGCGTTCCGCGAGGTACAGCCCCGCCCCGATGCCCACCGGGAGCCCGAGCGCGCTCGCGATGCCGATGAGGATCAGGGTGCCGATGATCGCGTTCGCCATGCCGCCGCCGGACTCGCCGGCGGGCTGCGGCATGCTGGTGAAGAAATGCAGCTCGACCGCCCCGGCGCCTTCGCGCAGCAGGTGGAAGAAGATGAGGATGAGGGGCACGGTCGCGAGCGCCGCCGCCAGCGAGAGCAGCCCGGTCATCACGCCGTTGACCACCGTGCGGCGCCGAACGGTCGTGAGCGCGCGCTCGGCGAACGCGCGCTGCCGCTCGGTGGGTTGCGGCCGGCGGGGCTTGCGCGGTGGTGCGGTGGGTGGGGTCACGTTCCCGCTCCCACCCGGCCGACCCGCCAGACGAGCCAACGGGCGATCGCGTTCACGATGAGCGTGATCACGAAGAGCACGAATCCGACCGCCATGAGGGCGGAGAGATGGAGATCCCCGGACGCCTCGGTGAACTCGTTCGCGATCAGCGACGCCATCGTATAGCCCGGCGCGAGCAGCGACGCGGAGATGTCGTGCCGGTTCCCGATGACCATCGTGACGGCCATGGTCTCACCTAACGCGCGGCCCAGCCCGAGGATCACGCCGCCGAGGATGCCGGTGCGGGCGTACGGCAGGACCGCGCCCCAGATCGACTCCCATCGCGTCGCGCCGAGCGCCAGCGCCGCCTCGCGCTGCGATCGGGGAACCGCGAGCAGCACCTCGCGCGACACCGCCGCGATGTAGGGCAGCACCATGATCGACAGGATCAGGCCCGCCGCCAGCATGCTCGGACCGTAGGTCGGGCCGGCGAAGAGCGCCGTATCCGCGAGGCCGAGCGTGTCGCGGAAGAACGGCGCCACGTACTGCCGCAGCAGCGGCACGAGCACGAAGATTCCCCAGAGTCCGTAGACCACGCTCGGGATCGCGGCCAGCAGATCCACCAGGAAACTCAGCGGCTGGCGGAGCCAGCGCGGGGCGAACTCGGACAGGAAGATGGCCGATCCTAACGCCAGCGGCGTCGCGATCAGCAGCGCGATGGCCGACGACACCAGCGTCCCGTAGATCGCCGGCCCCGCGCCGAACTGCTCGGCGACCGGATTCCAGACGTCCGACGTCAGGAACCCGAGGCCGAACTGCCGCAGCGCCGGCCAGCCCGCAATCCCGATCTCCAGCGCGATCAGCAGCAGGAGGATCGGCACGCACAGCGCGAACAGCGTGATGGCGGCCGAGTAGATCCGGTCGCCGAGCGCGCCGCCGGTGATCTGCGCCGGAGCGGTCCCGTCGCCGCCCAACGGGGCGGCGACCGGACTCGCTTCGGAATCGGACGTCACGCGGCGCCGCCGAGCTGCACCGTCTGCAGGCGCGCGCGGATGGTTTGCACCACGTCGTCAGGCAGTGGCGCGTAGTCCAGGCCGGCCGCCGCCTGCTGCCCGTCGGTCACCGCCCACTCCAGGAAGTCGACCAGCTTCCGGCCCTTCTCGGCGTCCGGCTGGTTCCTGTACAGGATGATCCAGGTGAACGAGGAGATCGGGTACGACATCGCGCCGCCGGCGTCGGCGATCGATACCCGGAAATCGGTGTCCGGGCCGAGTTGCTCCATTGCACCGGTGGCGGCGGCCGTGATCGACTCGATCGACGGACTCACGAACTGGCCGGCCCGATTCCGGATCGAGGCATACGCGAGGTTGTTCTGGGTGGCGTACGCCAGCTCGACGTAGCCGATGCTGCCCGGAGTCTGCTTGACCTGCCCGGCAACGCCCTCGTTGCCCTTGCCGCCCAGCCCGACCGGCCACTGCACCTCCTTGCCGCGGCCCGGCCCGTTCGCCCAGGCCTCGCTGACCTTGGCCAGATAGTCGGTGAAGACGTAGGTCGTCCCGCTGCCATCGGAGCGATGCACGACGATGATGTCCTGATTCGGCAGCGTCACCCCGGAGTTCACCGCGGCGATGCGCGAGTCGTTCCACTTCGTGACCCGTCCGAGGAAGATGTCCGCCAGAACGTCGCCGGTGAGGTGCAGCGTGTCACTCAGGCCGTCCAGATTGTACGCCGCGACGACGGCCCCGATCACGGTCGGAATGTGCAGGATCTCGCCGTCCTTTGCGCGCGCAAGCTCGGCATCGCTCATCGGGCCGTCGGTCGCGCCGAAGTCCACCGTGCCCTCCGACAGCTGCCGCACGCCGCCGCCGGAACCGATCGACTGATAGTTGATCCTGACGCCGCGGTCCCGTGCGTAGTCGCTGAACCACTTGCTGTAGATCGGATACGGAAAGGTCGCGCCCGCGCCGGTGAGATCCACACCGCCGGACCTGCCGCCACCCTCAACTCCCTCGCCGCCACCGCAACCGAGAACTGCCGTCAGTGTGAGCACCGCGACGACTGCGCGCATGTCTCGAACGCTCCAATGAGTTGGGTGAATGAAAGTTACGCGGCCTCGTCCAGCGCTCCCGATGCCCGCTGTAACGAGATTGTCACGAGCCCGGAAGGTCTCATCGTCGCGCGTCGCCTGCTCCGCGTCAACGCGGGTCGTGCGGCATGGGGGCGGCCATCCTTCCGGCGCCATCGTGCGGGGCTGCCGTTGCACCGCGCGCCCATTCTGGTGATCGTTGTGTCCGGCGGGGCCGTACTGGAACTCCGGAACCGTGCCTCGCGCATCAGCGGACGGACGCGACTCCTCGGCCAGTTTCGGGCGTCGTCGTTTCGCATCCGTGACGCGCGCCATCCTCCAGCCCGACTCGCGCCAGTCGTCCTACCTACGCCGGTTCGTTGGCGGCCTCACCGTCCTCCTCCTCATGTCCCATCAACCCCACCTTCTGCTGGTCGCCGCCGCAAGCCTGCTCCCCGCCTTCGTGGCTGCCCAAGATCCTGCGGCGCCCCGCCTGATCGCGTCGGGAATCGAACTCACGCTCGGCGCTCGGCTCCAGACGCAGTTCGCCACGACTTCCGTCGATGGTGAGC
>DATHUW010000033.1:0-128823 GCA_035461825.1 Gemmatimonadaceae bacterium | reverse complement strand
AGGAGGCGGCGACGCTGGCGCTCCGCACCCAGCAGGTCCTCGCCCACGAGTCGGGGGTGACGGCGACCGTCGATCCGCTGGCGGGCTCCTACTACGTGGAGTCGCTCACCGATGAGCTGGAGCGCCGGGCGCTGGCCCTGATCGAGCACGTGGACTCGCTCGGCGGCGCGGAGCGCGCGATCGCCGCTGGCTACTTCCAGGAGGAGATCGGCCGCAGTGCGTACGAGCAGCAGCTGGCGATCGAGCGCGGCGAGTCGGTGATCGTCGGCGTGAATCGCTTTGCCGATGCGGCCCCGCCGCCGGTGATCCCGTCGCCGGACTACTCGACGCTGGAGCGCGAGCAGGCGTCGCGGGTGGAGGCGGCCCGTGCGCAGCGCGACTCGGCCGCAACCGAACGGGCGCTGGAGGCCTTACGCGACGGGGCGACGACGTACCGGAGCCGCCACGGCGGGCTCGGCGTGCTCGGGCAGGCGCATCTCATGCCGTTGATCGTCGACGCGGTGCGGGCGCGCGCGACGGTGGGGGAGATCTCGGATACGCTGGAGTCGGAGTGGGGGCGCTATCGGTGATCGGGTCGCGCCGCTCTCGCGTCGCGCGAATCGGGGCGGGCTTTCGGAGTTCCTGATCTTCTTACCGCGGAGGTCGCGGAGGTCGCGGAGGATGCGCAGAGGATCGCGGAGGATGCCGCTACCGTGCGAGATCAGTTGCGCATCGATTGAAGGGACTCCAGTCGGTTCTCGATCACCGCGGGCCGTCGCAAGCTGTGGCCGCGAGTGCTGCTATGCACAGAGCGACGCTTGCGCCTCCGGCACCGACACGTGACCGGACCGAACCGCATAGCTGTGGAGCAGCGTTCAGGCATCCAGAGGCTCCGCTCAGCCGTCGTCGTTCTCCGCGCACTCCGCGCCTCCGCGCGCTTCATCCAACCCCATCCCGCTCAACGAGCGTCGTCACGGGACTCGGGGCAACCACACCGGGTTCATGGCGTCTGTCCAGGCGGGCGACGTCGTGCGCCGCACCGGCTGTGAGCCATCGGTGCGCATCGTCCACACCTGCGACTGGCTGGATCCGGGCGGGCCCTCCACGAACGCGATCATCGTTCCATCGGGCGACCAGGCCGGCTGCCGCTGCTCGCCCGCGCGCGCGATGCGGCGCTCCGTGCCCCCGGTGCGGGGCACGATCCAGATGTCGGAGCCCAGAGCGGGGCTGCTGCGGCGAAAGGCGATCTCGGATCCGTCGGGCGACCAGCTCGGCTCCGTGTCCAGGTCTTCGGTGAAGGTGCGCTGCACCTTGCCGGAGCCGTCCGCCTTCATGACCCAGATGGCGCGGTCACCGCCGGCGGTGCTGGCATAGGCGATTTCTATCCCGTTAGGCGCCCAGGCGGGGCGGCTCTCGTCGGTGACGCCGGGCAGCGGGTCCGGCGTCAGGTTCACCGGATTCGAACCGTCTGCGTTCATCACCCAGATGTCGCCGTCGCGGCCGGCGCGGTAGCTGCGAAAGGCGATCCGCTGGCCGTCCGGGGACCAGGTCGGCTGGTCGTCGAGCTCCGGCGCAGTCGTCAGGCGCGTCGCGTTGCCGCCGTCCCGGTCGGCGACCCAGATGTCGCCAATCCATTGCGTGTAGTCGGCGACCACGTAGACGATGCGGCTGCCGTTGGGCGAGGGCACGGGGTCGCTCGCCTCCATGCCAGCGGGGAAGAGCCGAGCCGGCGCGCCGCCCTCCGCGCCGAGCAGGAGCAGCTCCGGCGGCCCGCCGCTCTGCCGCGCTTCGATGAGCAGGTCGAAGGTCGTGGAGATCGGCAGCGGCCGGGTGCTGTCCCGGCACCCCGCGGCGGCCGCCAGGGCGAGGATCATGGTGCCGATGCGTGCTGCGCTGCCCATCTCCAAACTCCAGGTATCATCGTGTGTGGCGCCCGGCTGCGCCCGGGGCTCAACGTACTCAACCGTAGTCGAGCGTCCGAAGTTTCGCCGTCGCGTTTCTCAGGCGGCCCCACGAGTAGCCGGGTCGCGCGTCCCGCGTCCCGCATCTCGCGTCCACCGTCCCGCCTTGACAAACATACCGACCGGTCGGTATAGTGGCGCCATGGCCCAGGACCGACTCCCGCGAGACCCCGACGCAACCCGGCAGCGGATCCTCCACGCCGCCTTCGCCGAGTTCTACCGGAATGGGTACCAGGGCGGCAGCCTGAACCGGATCGTCCAGGAGGCCGGCGGCACCAAGGGCGCCCTCTTCCACCACTTCGCCGGCAAGGAGCCCCTCGGCCACGCCGTCGTCGACGAGATCATCGGCCCGCTCCTCGTCCAGCGGTGGCTTGCGCCGCTCGACGGGGCCGACGATCCGATCTCCGCCATCCAGCAGGCCTTCCGCCGGTTCATCGGCGAGGACATCGCGAGCGGCCACTTCACGCTGGGGTGCCCGCTCAACAACCTCGCGCAGGAGATGTCGCCGCTCGACGATGCGTTCCGCACCCGGATCGAAGGCCTGTACCGCCGCTGGCGTGAGGCGGTGGCCGCCGCCCTCGCGGCCGGCATGGAGCGCGGCACCGTCCGCCCCAACGTCGCGCCGGACGAGGTCGCGGCACTCGTCGTCGCCGCCCAGATGGGCATCTGGGGCACCGGCAAGCAGTCGCAGGATGCCGCGCTCATGGGTCAGGCAGGCGAGGCCGTCTGCCACTGGCTCGAGAGCCTCCGTGCGTGACTGGATTGACCGTGCGCCCCTCGTCACCGCCCGGACGCCGTTCATCACCGCCCGCCGCATGCGACGCGGGTGCCTCACGCATTTTCCCTGGTGCGCGGCCGGCGAGGCAGCGCGTCGCCGGACCGCCGCGCCCTAACCACAACCCGCAACACCGGAGCATCCCATGAAGCACGTCCTGCCCTACCTCAGCTTCGACGGCACCTGTCGCGAGGCGATGGCCTTCTACCAGGAGTGCCTGGGCGGCGAGTACTACCAGATGACCTTCGCCGAAGGCGAAGGGCCCGGCCAGTTCCAGGCCGCCGAGGACGCGAAGGATCGGCTCCTGCACGCCGCGCTCAAGAAGGGCGACTTCCTCCTGATGGCGTCCGACGCGATGCCCGGCATGCCGTTCGACGTCGGCAACAACGTCGCGGTCCTGCTCGTCTGCGATTCCGACGACGAGGTGGACTCACTGTTCGAGAAGATGAAGGCCGGTGGCCGCGAAGTCATGGCGCCAGGCGACGCCTTCTGGGGCGCGCGGTTCGCCATGCTGACCGACCGGTTCGGCATCAACTGGATGCTGAGCCACGAGAAGGTCCCGGCCAACGTCTGAGCCGAGGTGCCGCGGATGCATCGAGTCCCGGCATCACGATTCATGGCGTGAGCGAGGTCGGTGGGATTTCACGCGGAGCCGCGCAGGGCGCGGAGGTGCGCAGTCGAGGGCGGAGGACCGGTCGAAGACAACGATGAACCTTGCGTCCTCCATGCACGATGGACGGACGCCCGCCGGTCCTCCGCTCCCACACCCATAGCCACGAGACGAACCCTGCTCGCTCGGGTGGAGGCGATCAAGAGTGCCGAGGTCGGCCCGGTGGTGGGCCTTCGGCCTCAGAGCGAGTCGATGTCGATGACGATGGCCGACGCATTCGCAGATCTCTCGCGCCCTCTGCGCACCTCGGCGCCCTCCGCGGCAAAATCGCGGGGCCACACGCGCGAGCCGAAAGCCCGATAGCGAGCCAACTGACGGCAGGCGCGTAGCGTGGCGGAAGGAGTCGGCCGTACGCCGCGGGGCACTAGGGCGTTCCCAAGCCACGTCGCTGGCCCCGCCGCGCGCCGCGGAATATCTTTCCCGGCTGCTAAGTTCCCACCAAATGCCTACTTACGAATACCGCTGCCCCCAGGGGCACGACTTCGAGAAATTCTACTCCCGCATGAGCGAGTCGGAGGGGGTGCTCGCCTGTCCGCTCTGCGGCCAGGAGGCCGAGCGCCGCATCTCCGGCGGCGCCGGCCTCGTGTTCAAGGGGTCGGGATTCTATCTCACCGACTACGGTAAGAACGCGCATCGCAAGGCGGCCCCCGATGCCGCCGCCAAGAAGGACGCCGGCGGCGGTACCGATGGCGCGGGCGGGAAGTCCGAGAAGCCCACGAGCGAACCGGCCGCCGCGAAGAACAAGTCGCCAGGCGGCGGGTCGTCAGGCGGCGGGTCGTCAGGCAGCGCCGGCGGCGGGAACACCGGCGGCGGGTCCACCGGCGGCGAGAAGTGACGCAGCGCGACACCATCCGCGCGGCGCTCATGGAGGCGGCGCGGGCCATCGGCGCCCCGGACGCGGATCCCGTCGTCGAGCGCCCGCGCGATCCCGCCCACGGCGAATGGGCCACCAACCTCGCGCTCACGCTCGCCCGTCCGCTCGGTGGCAAGCCCCGAGACATCGCGCAACGCCTGGTCGAGCAGCTCGACCTCGGCGCCAGCGGCATTGCGGGGGTCGAAATCGCGGGGCCCGGGTTCATCAACTTCCGCATGCGCGCCGACGCCACGGCGAGCGGCCTGCGCGGCGTGATCGCCGCCGGGGATGCGTACGGCCGCGGCGACACGGGGCAGGGGCGCCAGGTCGTTGTCGAGTTCGTCTCCGCCAACCCCACCGGCCCGCTCCACGTCGGCCACGGTCGTCAGGCGGCCCTCGGCGACGCCATCGCGTCGCTCCTCGAGTGGAGCGGATGGAGCGTCTCGCGCGAGTACTACTACAATGATGCCGGCGCGCAGATCGCCAACCTCGGCACGTCGGTCCTCGCGCGCATCCGCCAGATCGCCGGCGAGGACGCGAACGTCCCCGAGGGCGGCTACCACGGCGAGTACATTCGCGAGATCGCCGAGCGCTACCTGCGCGAGCGTGACGAGACGGCCGCGCGGGTGGTTGAGCGGCTCGAGTCGCCCGAGGCCGCCGGTGCCTGGGCGTCGGGCGCGCTGCTGGAGGACGTGACGCGCTTCGCCGTCGCGGAGCTGCGGAAGGAGCAGGACCTCGACCTCCAGTCGTTCGGCGTGCGGTTCGACACGTACTACCTGGAGTCGTCGCTCTACACCGACGGCAAGGTCGAGGAGACGGTCGAGGCGCTTGACCGCGAGGGGATGGCGTACGAGAAGGACGGGGCGCTCTGGCTCCGGACGACGGAGTTCGGCGACGACAAGGACCGCGTCATGCGGAAGAGCGACGGCACGTACACCTACTTCGTGCCTGACGTCGCCTATCACGTGACGAAGTGGGAGCGCGGCTACCGGCGGGCGATCAACGTGCAGGGCGCCGACCATCACAGCACGGTGACCCGCGTACGCGCCGGACTGCAGGCGCTGCACATGAGCATTCCCGACGGCTACCCCGAGTACGTCCTGCACCAGATGGTCACCGTCACGCGCGGCGGCGAAGAGGTGAAGATCTCCAAGCGCGCCGGCAGCTACGTGACCGTCCGCGACCTGGTGGACGAGGTGGGGCGCGATGCGGTGCGCTACTTCTTCCTGATGCGGAAGGGCGACTCGCAGCTCGTGTTCGACGTCGAGCTGGCGAAGGCCGAGCGCGAGGAGAATCCCATCTACTACATCCAGATGGCGCACGCGCGGATGAGCGGGATCTTCCGCGTGGGCGAGATCGACCCGGCGAGCATAACGGGTGAGGGCGTGAACTACGCGCTCCTGGCCGAGCCGGAGGAGCAGGAGCTGATCAAGGCGCTGCTGGACTTCCCGACGGTGGTGGCCGGGGCGGCGGAGGCCCTGGAGCCGCACCGCATCGCGAACTACCTGCTGGAGACGGCGCGCCTGGTGCACCTCTGGTACCACAAGCACCACGTGCTGAACGAGCCGCCGCCGGTCACCGCGGCGCGGCTGGTGCTGGCGCGCGCGGCGCGGCTGGTGGTGCGGAACGGATTGATGATGCTGGGGATCGGTGCGCCGGAGAGGATGTGAGAGGAGGAGCTAGGAGTTAGGAGCTAGGAGCTAAGGAGATGGTTGCCCTACGCCAAGACTCTCGGTCGCGAACGACTCTGCCATGATCGGTGATGCCTAATTGACACATCCTAGTTCCTAGCTCCGAGCTCCTAGCTCCTCCTCTCACCCGTTTCGTCAGAGAACAGGGAGGAGTCAGGGCAACCCGAGAACGACAACCGAGCCATCACGCGCCACACCCTAACACCTACTCCCCTTTGACTCTCCTCGTCGTCGGATCCGTCGCCCTCGACTCCGTCGAAACCCCCTTCGGCAAGGCCGACAACGTCCTCGGCGGCTCCGCCACCTTCTTCTCGGCCTCCGCCAGCCTGCTCACCCCCGTGCAGCTCGTCGGCGTCATCGGCAACGACTACCCCGAGCACGAGCTCGAGCCGCTCGCACAGCGCGGCGTCGACTTCGAGGGGCTCGAGCGCGCCGACGGGCCGTCGTTCCGCTGGCGCGGCCGCTATCGCCACGACCTCAACACCGCCGAGACGCTCGAGACGCACCTCGGCGTCTTCTCGAACTTCGCGCCGAAGATCCCCCCGAAGTTCCGCGCCGCGCCCTACGTCTTCCTCGGCAACATCGATCCGCGGCTCCAGCTCCAGGTCCTCCAGCAGGTCGACAAGCCCAAGCTCGTCGCCTGCGACACGATGAACTTCTGGATCGAGAGCCGGCGCCCCGACCTCCTCGAGCTGCTCGGCCAGGTGGACCTGATCACCCTCAACGACGCGGAGGCGCGGCAGCTCACCGAGCAGGCCAACCTCGTCAAGGCGGCGCGCTGGATCCTCGACCACGGTCCCGGGCACGTCATCATCAAGAAGGGCGAGCACGGCGCGTTCATGTTCACCCGTGAAACCGTGTTCTTCGCGCCCGCCTATCCATTGGAGGACGTGTTCGACCCCACCGGCGCCGGCGACTCGTTCGCTGGCGGGTTCATGGGATATCTCGCGCGCACCGACGACCTGAGCGAGGGCAACCTGCGTCGTGCCGTGGTCTACGGGTCGGCGATGGGGTCGTTCGCCGTGGAGCGCTTCTCCATCGAGCGGTTCCTCGACATCACGCCTGACGAGATCCGGAAGCGCGTGGCGGACTTCCACCGGCTCGTCTCCTTCGACCAGGAGCTGTGGGCGTGAGCGGATCGCTCGACTATCGCTCCGCCGGCGTGGACATCGACGCCGCGGATGCGGCCAAGCACCGCATCCGGGCGCTGGTCGAGTCGACGTTCACGGAGGGCGCGCGCGGTCGGTTCGGCGGATTCGGCGGCATGTTTCGCGTGCCCCCCGGCATGCGCGCGCCGCTCCTCGTCTCCAGCGCCGACGGCGTCGGCACGAAGATCAAGGTCGCGATCGAGGCGGACCGGCACGACACCATCGGCCACGACCTGGTGAACCACTGCACGAACGACATCCTCGTGCAGGGCGCGGTGCCGCTCTTCTTCCTCGACTACGTCGCCTTCGGCAAGCTCGTGCCGGAGGTGGTGGAGGCGGTGGTGCGCGGGGTCGCCGCCGGCTGCCGCGAGAACGGCTGCGCGTTGATAGGCGGGGAGACGGCGGAGATGCCCGGGGTGTACACGCCGCCGGACTACGACCTCGCGGGCTTCATCGTCGGCGTCGTCGAAGAGGAGGACGTGCTCGGCAGCGAACGCGTGCGCGAGGGCGACGTCCTGGTCGCGCTGCCGAGCTCCGGGCTGCACACCAACGGCTACTCGCTCGCCAGGCGGATCGTGGCCGAGCGACTCCGGCTCGGCCCGCACGACCGTTTCCCGGAGACCGAGGAGACGGTGGCCGAGACGCTGCTCGCCGTCCATCGATCGTATCTGCCGGCGCTGCGGCCGGTGCTCGGCCGCCTCCACGCGATGGCGCACATCACCGGCGGCGGCATCCCGGGGAACCTCGACCGCGCGCTCCCGCCGTCGCTCGACGCCGTCGTGGACACGCACAGCTGGACGGTGCCGACGGCGTTCCGCGTGCTCGAGGAGGCCGGCGGCGTCGCGCGCGAGGAGATGCTGCGCGCATTCAACATGGGAGTGGGAATGATCGTGATCGTGAGCGCCGGGAAGGCGGACGCGGTGCTCGCCGCCGCTGCCGAGTCCGGCCTGCACGGCTGGGTCGCGGGCGAAGTCGTGGGGGGCTCCGGAACGGTGGTGATGCGATGAAACGCCTTCGCCACGCCGCACTCGCACTGGCGTTAGGCGCCATCGCGGCATCGGCCGCCGCCGCGCAGGATCCGCGCGATCCGCGGTGCGTGGACCCCACGCTCGCCGTCGTCGGGCCGCTCGGCACCGGCGGCGACGCCTGCCAGAAGGCCGTCGACCTCTTCAACTACCTCACGCCGCAGCTGGGCTCCGTCATCGCCGGCGGCAACCCCACCCTCGGGCAGGCGGGCACGCTCGGCGGTCCGGGTCGCTTCAGCATCCTGGTGCGCGTCACCGCGCTGCGCGGCGACCTGCCGAACGCCGACGCCACCGGCACCAGCGCCGGCCCCGCCCTCACTCCGAGCACCTACGGCACGACGGAGCGGGCGATGCCGCTCCCCGCCGTCGACGCCGCCGTCGGCCTCTTTCCCGGCATCCCGCTCGGCATAACGACCGTGCTGGGCGTCGACGCGCTCGGCTCGGCCTACTACCTGCCCGAGTACGACGACGACGAGGCGATCGACATCCACACGCCCGATGGCTCGTTCGACTTCGGCTACGGCGCGCGCATCGGCATCGTCGGCGAGACCGCGGTGCTCCCTGGCCTGTCCGTCACCTGGATGCGCCGCAATCTGCCGAGCGTCTCGGCCGTCGGCAGGCCGACCGACATCGACGAGATCGCGCTCGGCGACTTCGAGAACCGCACGACGTCGTGGCGGCTCATCGCCGGCAAGCGGTTCGGGCTGCTCGGCCTGTCGGCGGGCTACGGCAGGGACCGGTACGAGTCGTCCGCGCGGCTCACCTGGCACGTGCAGCAGGGCACCCTCCAGGAATCGCAAGGCAGCTTCGCGTTCGACGGCGGGAAGGTCGACGCGACGAACGTGTTCGCCAACGCCCTGCTGAACCTGGCGGTGTTCCAGCTTGCCGCGGAGGTGGGGCGGGTGACGGTGGACCGCGGCGCGGGCGACTTCTTCAATCAGTTCGAGGACGAGCCGGACGCCGCGCGGCTCTACGCCTCGCTCGGGTTCCGCCTCGGCCGCTGATGCCTGACGAGCGGCCGGGCGCATCGCGCGACCGCGCGTACATGCGCCGGGCGCTCGCGCTGGCCCGCCGCGGGTGGGGGCAGACGGCGCCGAATCCGCTGGTGGGCGCCGTCGTCGTCGCGGGGGACCGCGTGGTCGGCGAAGGATGGCACGCGCGATGGGGCGAGGACCACGCCGAGGTCGCCGCGTTGCGACGCGCAGGCGACGCGGCAGGCGGCGCGACGGTCTACGTGACCCTCGAGCCGTGCGCGCATCACGGCAAGACTCCGCCGTGCGTCGACGCGCTCATCGCCGCGGGGGTGGGCCGCCTGGTGTACGCGGTCGACGAGCCGACCAGCCGCGCCGGCGGCGGCGCCGCGCGCCTGGCGAGCGCCGGCATCGCCGTGGACTCGGGCGTGGAGGAGGAGGCGGCGCGCGAGTTGAACGCGCCATTCTTCCACGACGCGGCCGAACCGGGGCGGCCGTTCATCACGATCAAGCTCGCCATATCCCTCGACGCGGCGATCGCCGACGCGCACGGCCGTTCGAAGTGGATCACGGGACCGGCCTCGCGGCGCGAGGTGCACCGGCTGCGCGCCGGGTCGGATGCGGTGGCCGTCGGGATCGAGACGGCACGCGCCGACGATCCATCGCTCACGGTGCGCGGCGTGCGCGCGCCGCGCCGACCCCCCGTGCGCATCGTCTTCGACCGGCGCGCCCGCCTATCGATCGAGTCCCGGCTGGCCCGCACCGCCCGTGAGACGCCGGTCCTGGCGATCGTGGGTACCGCGGCGCCGGCGGAGTCGGTGGAGGCGCTGCGCCGGGTGGGGGTGGAGGTCGCCTTCGCCGACGACGTGGCGGCCGCGGCGATGACGCTTCGCGAGCGGGAGATCCGCAGTCTCCTGGTGGAGGGTGGTGGCCACCTCGCGTCCGCCTTCCTGTCGGCGGCGCTGTTCGATCGGCTGATTATCTTTCAGGCGCCGATCCTGCTCGGCACCGGGGCGGTGCCGGCGTTCGGCGGGCTCGTACCGCGCTCGATCGAGGAAGCCCACCGGCTGGTGGTGCTGCGCCGCCGCCGCTTCGGCGACGACCAGATGACCGTGTACGCACCGGAGGGCAGTGTTCACCGGGCTGATTGACGACGTCGGCACCATCGAGCGGGTCGAGACCACGGCCGCGGGGCGGACGTTCACCATCCGCTGCGGCTACGCGGACCTCGCGGACGGCGAGAGCATCGCCGTGAACGGCGCGTGCCTGACGGTCCGCGAGCACGGCGAGGGATGGGTCTCGGTCGCGGCGGTGAGCACGTCGCTCGACCGGACCGCGATGGGTGGATGGCGGGCCGGGCTGCGGGTGAACCTGGAGCGGGCGCTCCGCGCGGGCGACCGCTTGGGCGGCCACCTCGTGCAGGGGCACGTGGATGGCGTCGGCAAGGTGCTGCGGGGCGCGATGCGCGAGGACGCGCTGCTGATCGACATTCGCGTGCCGCCGGACCTGTTCGCCCTGCTCGTGCCGTTGGGATCGGTGGCGGTGGATGGCGTGAGCCTGACGGTGAACGCGCTCCCCGCCGAGGATGTGCTGCAGATTTCGCTCATCGAGTACACGCGCCGCGTCACCACGCTGGGCGATGCGCGGCCGGGAACGCTCGTGCACCTGGAGGCGGACGTGATCGCGAAGTACGTGCACCGGCTCATGGAGCCGTACCGCGCGACCCGCCCGAATTGACAATGGAATTCGCCACCGTCGAGCAGGCGCTCGCGGACATCCGCGACGGCAAGATGATCATCGTTGCCGACGATGAGGACCGCGAGAACGAGGGCGACCTCATCTGCGCGGCCAGCCGCGTCACGCCCGAGGTCATCAACTTCATGATCAAGCGCGCGGGCGGATTGATCTGTCTCGCGCTGACGGCGGAGCGCTGCGACGAGCTGGGGCTCGCCCCGATGAGCGACGACAACATCGATGAATACCGCACGGCGTACACGGTGAGCATCGATGCCGCGCGCCACCACGGGGTCACGACCGGAATCAGCGCGTGGGACCGGGCGAAGACCATCGAGGTGGCCATCGATCCCGAGACGAAGCGGAGCGATCTGCGCTACGGCGGCCACATCTTCCCGCTGCGGGCGCGCGAGGGCGGCGTGCTCCAGCGCGTGGGGCACACGGAAGCGGCCGTCGATCTCGCGCGCCTCGCCGGGCTCCCCGCGGCCGGCGTGATCTGCGAGATCCTGGACGCCGACGGCAACGCGGCGCGCCGCCCGCTGCTGGAAGAGTTTGCGAAGGAGCACGGCCTCACCTTCATCACCGTTGCGCAGCTCGTCGCCTATCGACTGCGCTTCGAGCGGCTGGTGCACCGCGTGGCGGAGACGCGGCTGCCGACGCCCTGGGGCGACTGGAGGATCGTCGGCTACCGGAACGACGTGGACTCCGCCGAGCACGTGGCGCTCGTGTACGGCGAGGTGGGAGACGGCGAGGAGACGCTGGTCCGCATGCACTCCAAGTGCCTGACGGGGGACGTGTTCGGCTCCGGCCGCTGCGACTGCCAGTGGCAGCTCCACACGGCCATGGAGATGATCGCGCGCGAGGGCCGCGGCGTGGTCGTCTACCTCGACCAGGAGGGGCGCGGGATCGGCCTGCTCAACAAGCTCAAGGCGTACGAGCTGCAGGACGCGGGCGCCGACACGGCGGAGGCCAACGAGCGGCTCGGCTTCAAGCCCGACCTGCGCAACTACGGCATTGGCGCGCAGATCCTGCTCGACCTCGGCCTCAAGTCGATCCGTCCGATCACGAACAACCCGAAGAAGCTCGTCGGCCTGGAAGGATACGGGCTGCGCGTGAGCGACCGTGTGCGGATCGAGGCGCCCGTGACCGCGGACAACAAGGGGTATCTCGAGGCGAAGCGCCTCAAGCTCGGCCACCTCTTCTCGCACTGATGGCCGAGTTCACGGGGAGCCCGTCGGGGCGGGGGCGGCGCGCCGCGGTCGTCGCGAGCCGGTTCAACGAGTCGGTCACGCAGCCGCTCGCGGACGGGGCGGTGGATGCGCTCGTCAGGCACGGGGTCGCGTTCGACGATGTCGACATGATCTGGGTGCCGGGCGCCTGGGAGCTGCCCGCGGCCGTCTATCGGTTGCTGGAAAGCGGGCGGTACGACCTGTTGGTCGCCGTCGGGGCGGTGATCCGCGGCGAGACTCCGCACTTCGACTACGTGGCGGGCGAGGCCTCGCGCGCGTTGATGGAGGCGGCCACGGAGTTCGAGGTGCCGATCGGCTTCGGGCTCCTGACGTGTGACACGATGGAGCAGGCGCAGGCGCGCGCAGGCGGCGATCACGGGAATAAGGGATGGGACGCGGCCATGGCCGCGCTGGAGATGGCCGACCTGTTCGCCCGGCTGGATGCGGCGTCGGAGGAGTGAAACGCGCGCGCGGGCGCGCGCGCTGCAGGCGTTGTACGCGTGGGACGTGCGCAAGGGCGCGCCGCTCGACGTCGTCGCCACCCAGATCTGGGACGACCTCCAGGTCGCGCCTGACGAACGCACCCGCGCCGGGCGCATCGTGCGCACCGTGCTGCAGGACGGCCCCGCGATCGACGAGCTGCTCCGCGACGTCACCGCGAACTGGCGGCTCGAGCGCATCGGTGCGATCGAGCGCTCGGTGCTGCGGCTCGCCACCGCGGAGCTGCTGCGCGACGAGGAGCCGCCGCGGGTGATCCTGCAGGAGGCCGTGATCCTGGCGGAGCGCTACGGCAGCGCGCAGAGCGCCCGATTCGTCAACGGCGTGATCGACGCCGTCGCCCGCCGCCTGGGCCGCCTGTAGTGCACATCCTGCTCGTCAACTGGCAGGACCGCGAGAATCCGCAGGCGGGAGGCGCGGAGCTCCACCTGCACGAGATCTTCGGCCGTGTGGCGGCCATGGGCCACCGGGTCACGCTGCTCTGCAGCGGCTGGGCCGGCGCGCCCTCGACGACGACGCTCGACGGCATCGACGTGCACCGCGTCGGCACCCGCTACACCTACCAGTTCCTCGCCCGCCGCTGGTGGCGCCGCAACCGTCAGGCGCTAGGCATCGACGTCCTGGTCGAGGACATCAACAAGGTACCGTTGTACACCACGCGGTGGGGCGCGCCGCGCGTCATGGCCCTCGTGCCGCACCTCTTCGGCACCACGGTGTTTCGCGAGGCGCCCGCGCCCATCGCCGCCGTCGTGTGGCTCGCGGAGCGGCCGCTCGCGGCCGCCTACCGTGGTGCGGCGTTCGAGGCGATCAGTATGAGCACGAGGGACGACCTCGTGGCGCGCGGTATCCCCGCGGACAGCATCGAGGTCATCTATCCCGGGATCGATACCGACCGCTTCACCCCCGCGCCGGAGCAGCGCAGCGCCGAGCCGCTGTTCGTCTGCCTCGGACGGCTCAAGCGGTACAAGGGCGTGGACGTCGCGCTGCGCGCGTTCGCCGAGCTCGGCCACCCGACCGCGCAGCTTGCGATCGCGGGAACGGGTGACTATCGGCCGGAGCTGGAGCGGCTCGCGGCCTCGCTTGACCTCGGGGAGCGGGCGCGATTTCTTGGGTTCATCACCGAGGACGAGAAGCTGGCGCTGCTGCGTCGAGCGTGGGCGTTGTTGTTCGCCTCGCCGAAGGAGGGGTGGGGGATCGTGAACTTCGAGGCGGCCGCCTGCGGTACTCCCGTCATTGCGTCGGACAGCCCCGGCCTCCGGGAGTCCGTGCGCGATGGCGAAACCGGGTTCCTCGTGCCGCACGGGGACGTCCACGCCATGGCGTCCCGCATGCGGGAGCTCGCCGGAACGCCCGTGCGGCTCGCCGCGTTCGCCGCGAGTGCCCGGACCTTTGCCGAACGATTCAGCTGGGACGCGGCTGCCCGGCAGACCGAAGCACACCTGCGGGCCATCGTCGCCGCCCGCCAAGCCTAGCGAGAAGGAGACTCATCGTGCAGATCCTGTTTCAGGCCCACCATGCCGTCATCTCCGATCACATGCGCCTGCGCGCTGAGCGCATCGTCCGCAAGCTGGCGCGGAGGCTCAAGCGCGCGGTCGACGCGATCGTGCGATTCGAGACCGACGGCAAGGTTCGGGTCGTGGAACTGATCTTCAACGCGCCGGGCAAGAAGTCGATCGTCGCCAAGGGCACCGCCCGCAACTACGGCCCGGCCCTGGCCGACGCCGCCGCCCGGATGGACACGCAGCTGCGCCGTCTCAAACGCACGCCCGCCGAACGCGGCCGCGCCGTGAGCCGCGTGTGAAGCGACAGCGCCTCACGGTCGGCCGCCTGCTCGAGACCATGCGCGAGACGCTGGAGCTCGAGTACCTCGGCGAGCCTGACGAGCTCTCCCGCGAGATCACGAGCCCCGAGGCCGCCAGCCCCGGGCTCGTCCTCTCGGGCTATACCGAACGCTTCGTGCCCGACCGCACGCAGGTGCTCGGCGAGACGGAGATCTCGTACCTCTGGTCGCTGCCGGAGGACCGGCGGGGCGAGCTGCTCGCGAAGTATCTCGCGTTCCCGATCCCCTGCATCATCGTCACGAAGGGGCAGGAGCTTCCCTCGGAGCTCGAGCACGGTGCGCGCGCGGCGAAGATCCCGCTCATGCGCTCCCCGCTCAAGACGAGCGAGTTCTATCGGCGGCTCAAGCCGTTCCTCGAGGAGGAGTTCGCCGCGACGACGACCCTCCACGGATCGCTCGCCGATGTGTACGGCGTCGGTTTGCTGTTCATCGGCCAGAGCGGCATCGGTAAGTCGGAGTGCGTGCTCGATCTCGTCGAGCGCGGGCATCGGCTGGTGGCCGACGATCTCGTCATTGCCTCACGCCGCGGCTCCGACATCATCATCGGTCGCGGCCACGAGTTGCAGCGCCACCACATGGAGATCCGCGGCGTCGGCGTGATCGACGTCCCGGCCATCTTCGGCGTCCGCGCCGTCAGGCAACAGAAGCGCATCGAGGTTGTGGTGCAGTTGGAGGAATGGAACCGCGCGGCGCAGATCGACCGCACGGGGCTCGACACGCAGAGCACGAGCATCCTCGGCGTCGAGATCCCGAAGGTCACCGTGCCGCTCAATCCCGGAAAGAACATCACCGTCGTCGCCGAGGTCGTGGCGATGAACCACCTGCTGCGATATGCGGGCGTCGATGTGGCCGAGGCGTTCAACGAGCGCCTGATCGGTCGCATGCGGACCGCGAGCCAGGTGCGGCAATATCTCCGCGAGGACAATGAGTAGCGACGCGAAGGCGCTGGTCGCCGGACACGCCGCGTTCGCCGAGGGCATGATCTCCGCCGTCGGCCAGATCACCGGCCAGACCGAGCAGTTCGTCGCCATGACGAACACCGCGATGAGCGCGGACGAGATCGAGGAGCGGATGCGCGCCATCGTGCGGGAACACGGCATACACGTGATCTTCACGGACCTGCCCGCGGGGAGCTGCACGATCGCCGCGCGGCGCATCCTGCGCGACGACAGCGACATCACGCTGGTGACCGGCGTCAATCTCGCCGCGCTGCTCCATTTCATGTCGCACGGGGAGATCACGTCGCACGAGGCGGCGATCAGCGCCGCGGAGCGCGCGAAGGGCTCCGTGCTCGTCGTCGGGACCCCCGGTGGGCGTTGAGCTCTATCGCATCGACGACCGCCTGATCCACGGGCAGGTCGTCGTTGGATGGGGACAGCCGCTGCGGCTCGGGTTCATCGCCCTCGTCGACGACGACGTGGCCGGCAGCGATTGGGAGCAGGAGCTGTATCGCATGGGCGTGCCGCCGGACATGGACGTGTACTTCGCGACCGTCGAGGATGCCGCCACGCGGCTGGACGGATGGCGACATGATCCGCGTCCGGGCATTCTCCTCACCGGTGACATCGAGACCATGGAGCGGCTGGTGAATGCCTATCCGGAGATCCGCCACGTGAACCTCGGCGGCATCCATCACCGGGACGGGCGCACCATTCGCCTTCGCTACTGCTACCTCTCGCCTCACGAGGAGGCGGCGCTGCGGCGGCTGCAGGAGCGCGGCGTCACGATCACCGCGCAGGATGTGCCCTCGGCCCGGCCGATCCCGCTGAACGACGTGCTCTCGGGGAGCATGGCGTGACGGGGGTCGAGCTCCTCCCCCTCGCCATCCTCGGGGGCGTACTCGCTCTCGACGTCGTGAGCTTCCCGCAGGCGATGCTCTCCCGGCCGCTGGTGGCCGCGACCATCGCCGGCGCGTTCGCCGGTAGCGCGATCCACGGGTTGTTGCTCGGCGCGATCGTCGAGCTGTTCGCGCTCGAGATGCTCGCCGTCGGCGCCTCGCGCTATCCGGAGTGGGGCTCCGCATCCGTCGTGGGCGGTGCGCTCCTCGCCTCGGCGGCGCCCGCGGACCCGATGGCGCCGACGCTCGCCGCGGCGCTCGTCGCGACGCTCATCATCTCGTGGATCGGCGGGTGGTCGATGTACGGGCTGCGCCGGCTCAACGGCGTGCTGGCGCGGCGGGCGATACCGGCGCTCGAGCGGGGCGAAGGCGGCGCCGTGGCGCGCCTGCAGCTCGTCGGCCTGACGAGCGACCTGCTGCGCGGCTCGCTGCTCACGGCGGCGGGTCTGGTGGTGCTCGCCCCGCTGGCCGGCCGCGTGGCGCAGGGGAGTGGCGTGTCGCCGACCGTGTTCGGCGTGGCCATCTGGGGACTCGCGCTCGCCGCCGCGGTGAGCGCGCTGTCGCGGATCGTCCGCGGGTCGCCAGGCGCGGGGTGGTTCCTCGCCGCCGGGCTGGCCGGGGGCGTTGCGCTGGTGGCGACGCGATGACCGCGCCGGCGCCGGCATCCCCCACGTCGCCCGCCAGCGCGACGGCGTTGCCGCCCGCGACGTGGGCGGCGATCTACCTGCGGTCGCTGGCCGTGCAGGGCTCGTGGAGTTCCGAGCTGCTGCTCGGCCCCGGGGTGGGATTCTGCGTGGAGCCGGCGCTCCGCCGCCTGCCCGGCGGCGTGGGCGGCGAACCGTATCGTCAGGCGCTCGCCCGGCAGACGCGCTACTTCAACGCGCACCCGTATCTGGCATCGCTCGCGATCGGCGCGCTCGCCCGCGCGGAGCTGAACCGGGTGCCGCCGGTGCAGCTCGAGCGGTTCCGTACGGCGATGTGCGGCCCGCTGGGGAGCGTGGGCGACCGCCTGGTGTGGGCGCGATGGCTGCCGTTCTGCTCGGCGGTCGGGCTCCTTGCGTTCGCGCTGGGGGCCACGCCGGGGGCGGTCTTGCTGATTTTCCTGGCGCTCTACAATGTGGGTCACCTGGGGCTCCGCGCCTGGGGCCTGCGCGCCGGGTGGCGCAGCGGCCTCAAGGTCGCCGGCGCCCTCGGCGCGGCGCCGTTGCGCCAGGGACCCATCTACCTCGCACGCGGGGTAGCGTTCGTGGCCGGCCTCGTGCTGCCGCTGCTGCTCGCCGGCGCCGTGGGACCGGGTCGACTTCCGCTCGCCGCGACGATCCTCGTCGCGCTCGCCATCGGCGCGACGCTCGTCCGGCTCCAGGGACGGGTCGAGGGATGGCGTGTCGCGCTCATCGCGCTTGCCGGGCTCGCTCTCTACTCCGTCCGCTGATGACCACCGAACGCGAAGTGCAGATCGTCAACAAGAACGGGCTTCACGCGCGTCCGGCCGCCGAGATCGTCAAGCTGGCGAGCAAGTACAAGAGCGAGATCACCATGGTGCGCGACGAGCTGGAGGTGAACGGCAAGAGCATCATGGGCGTGATGATGCTGGCCGCCGAGTGCGGCGCGACGCTGACGGTGCGCGCCAACGGGCCCGACGCGACGGAGGCGGTGGACGCCATCTGCGCGCTCGTGGCGCGCAAGTTCGGCGAGGCGTAGTGGAGCGGACGCTCCTCGGCATCTCGGCGTCCCCCGGCATTGCGATCGCGCCGGTCCGCCTCCTCATCTGGGAGGTGCCCGTCGTCCCCCACGCGATCATCCCCGACGAGGCGATCGAGCAGGAGATCGCCCGCTTCCACGCGGCGCGCGCGGAAGCGCGCAAGCGGCTCGACCAGGTGCGGCGGCGCGTCGAACAGCGCGCCGGTCCCACCGAGGCGGCGATCTTCGAAGTGCAGCAGCTCCTCCTCGACGATCCCGTCATGCTGGAGGAGGTCGAGTCGCTGATCCGGCACAACGTCGGGTCGGAGCAGGCGTTCCACCAGCACATGGCGGATTGGCGGCAGCGATACGCACGGGAGGCGGATGCCTATCTGCGCGAGCGCGTCGGCGACATCCTCGATCTCGAGATCCGCGTCCTCTCGATCCTGCTCGGCCTCGAGGACCACGACCCACTCGACATTCCGCCGGACCAGCCGGTGGTGCTCGTCTCGCACGACCTCACGCCGAGCCTGACGGTCCAGTTGGATCGGACCAGCATCACCGCGATCGCAACCGACGTCGGCACGCGCACCTCGCACGTGGCGATCCTGGCCCGCTCGCTAGGCATCCCCGCGGTGGTCGGCCTCCGCGACGCCACGGCGCGCCTCAAGGGCGGCGAGCTGGTGATCCTCGACGGCGCCGCCGGCTCCCTCAACGTCAACCCGACGATGCACGAGCTGGCGCTCTACAAGGAGCGCCAGCGACTCGATGTGGAGCGCTCGGCGGAGCTCGCGGAGCTCGCGGACGTCGAGGCGGTCTCCGCCGACGGCGTCCGCGTGACGCTCCTCGCCAACGTCGACGTCCTCGAGGAGGCCGAGCGCGCGTCACAGAGCGGCGCGCAGGGCGTGGGCCTGATGCGCACCGAGTTCCTGGTCCTCGGCCGCGCCGGCATGCCTGACGAGGAGGAGCAGTATCAGGCCTATCGCCGCGTCGTCGAGGCCTTCGCCGGTCAGCCCGTGATCATCCGCACCTTCGACATCGGCGGCGACAAGCTCCCGGTGGGCGGATTCCCGCGCGAGCCCAACCCCTTCCTGGGCTGGCGCGCGATCCGCATGTGCCTCGACCAGCCGGAGCTGTTCAAGGTGCAGCTGCGCGCGCTGCTGCGCGCCGGCGCGCACGGGCACGTGAAGATCCTCCTGCCGCTGGTCGTATCCCCCGACGAGGTGCGCGACACCGCGTCGCTCATCCGCGAGTGCGCGGCCGAGCTCGAGGCTGAGGGCGTGTCCCACCGCGCCGATGTGCCGCTCGGCGTGATGATCGAGACGCCGGCCGCGGCGGTCGGCGCCGACCAGATGGTGCCCTATGTCTCGTTCTTTTCCATTGGCACCAACGACCTCGTCCAGTACACGCTCGCGGTGGATCGTGGCAACGTGAACCTCGCGTCGCGCTTCACGCCATTGCACCCGAGCGTGCTGCGGCTCATCCGCCAGGTCGTCGAGGTCGGTCGCTCGCACGGCATCGAGGTCGGCGTCTGCGGCGAGATGGCGTCGCATCCGCTCACCGCGTACGCGCTCATCGGACTCGGCGTCCGCGAGCTGAGCGTGGCGCCCCGCGCCGTGCCGAGCATCAAGCAGCTCGTCCGGAGCATCTGTGTGAGCGATGCGGAGGACGTCGCGCGGGAGGTGGTGGAGGTGGGCACGGCGGCCGAGGCCGAGGCGTTGTTGCGCGTCCGCCTGGTGGACGCGGTCGGCGAGGCCGCCCTGGTGGAGTAGCGGGTTGCTCCCCACTCTGGGGGGGCCTATCATCCACACACGTCAGCAGCAGTCGTTCGCAAGCTCCACGGCGGGCGAAGCGCCCGGCCCGTGACCCGGGTGGCGCCTCGGGCGTCGCGCGTGGCACGGGACGGTTGCCGCGCCCGCTGTGTCCATCGTCGCGCCCGGCAGTCGCCAGGTCGCGTCACCTTATTACTCGTGCCGCCGCGGTTTCGGCGGCGGGACTGACCGCGTGCCGAGCACCTACCTGTTCACCTCGGAGTCCGTCACCGAGGGTCATCCGGACAAGATCGCCGACCAGATCTCCGACGCGATTCTCGATGCGATCCTCGAGAAGGATCCGCGGGCGCGCGTCGCCTGCGAGACGATGGTGACGACCGGCCTGGCGTGCATCGCCGGCGAGATCACCACCGAGACCTACGTCCATTTCCCCGAGATCGTCAGGCAGACGATCGAGCGGATCGGCTACACCGACGCGACGTACGGCTTCGACTCGAAGACCTGCGCGGTGATGAGCACGATCGATCGCCAGTCGACCGACATCGCGCAGGGGGTGGACACGGGGGGCGCGGGCGACCAGGGGATGATGTTCGGCTACGCGACGGACGAGACGCCCGAGCTCATGCCGATGCCGATCCAGCTGGCGCACCGCATAACGAAGGCGCTCGCCGATCGGCGGAAGGATGGCACGCTGCCCTGGCTGCGGCCCGATGGAAAGTCCCAGGTCACCGTCCAGTACGAGGACGGGCGGCCGGTGCGGGTCTCGACCGTGGTCGTCTCCACGCAGCACGCCGAGAGCGTGTCGAACGCCGAGTTGCACGAGGCGATCAAGGAGCAGGTGATCTTCCCCTCGCTGCCGCGCGACTTCTTCGACCCGAAGACACTCGTCACGCACATCAACCCCACGGGCCGCTTCGTCACCGGTGGCCCGCAGGGCGACGCCGGCCTCACCGGACGCAAGATCATCGTCGATACGTACGGCGGCATGGGGCGCCACGCCGGTGGCGAATTCTCGGGAAAAGATCCGACCCAGGTCGACCGCTCGGCCGCGTACGCCGCCCGCTGGGTGGCGAAGAACATCGTGGCGGCCGGGCTCGCGCGCCGCTGCGAGGTGCAGCTCGCGTACGCCATTGGCGTCGCGGAGCCGGTGTCGATCATGGTCGAGACCTTCGGCACGGGCGAAGTGGAGGAGTGCAGCATCGAGCGCGCCGTGCGCGAGACCTTCACGCTCACTCCGCGCGGGATCATCGCGGCGCTCGACCTGCAGAAGCCCATCTACCGCGCGACCGCCGCCTACGGGCACTTCGGCCGCGAGCCGCGGCGCCAGACCAGCGGCGCGGGCGAGTCCACATTGTTCTCCTGGGAGCAGACCGACCGCGCCGATGCGTTGCGTCGTGCGGCGCGCTGAGCTCCTGCTTTCGATTCCCGATCCCCGATTCCCGATTCCCGATCGTCATGACCACCACCGTTCGCACCGAGACCGACCGTTCGCACGACGTCAGGGACCTGGGCCTCGCCGGACAGGGCCGCCTCCGCACCGAGTGGGCGGAGCGCTCGATGCCCGTGCTCCGTGAGATCCGCGCGCGCTTCGCCAAGGAGAAGCCGCTCGCCGGCAAGAAGGTCTCCGCCTGTCTCCACGTGACCACCGAGACCGCGAATCTCATGATCACGCTCAAGGCCGGCGGCGCCGACATTGCCCTCTGCGCGTCGAACCCGCTCTCCACACAGGATGACGTCGCGGCGCACCTCGTTGCGGACCACGGCATCCAGGTCTACGCCATCAAGGGCGAGAACGACGAGACCTATTACGAGCACATCCGCGCCGCGATCGCGCACGAGCCGGACATCACCATGGACGATGGCGCGGATGTCGTTGGCGCCATCCACATGATCGCGCTCAACCGCCTCGACGACCTGGCACCGCCCGTCCGCAAGTGGGTGGAGACGCTGAATGCGGAGCAGCGTAAGGCGCTCATCGCCAAGGTCATTGGCTCGACGGAGGAGACGACGACGGGGGTGATCCGCCTGAAGGCGATGGCGGCCGACGGCGTGCTCGCGTTCCCGGTCATCTCGGTGAACGACTCGTTCACCAAGCACCTGTTCGACAACCGGTACGGCACCGGCCAGTCGACGGTCGACGGCATCATCCGGGCGACGAACCAGCTGCTCGCCGGCGGCGTGTTCGTCGTCGCGGGCTACGGGTGGTGCGGCCGCGGCGTCGCCATGCGCGCACGCGGCGCAGGCGCCAACGTCATCGTCACCGAGATCGATCCGCTCAAGGCGCTCGAGGCGCTGATGGACGGCTTCCGCGTGATGACGATGGCCGAGGCCGCGCCGATCGGCGACATTTTCTGTACGCTGACCGGCAACGTCAACGTGATCCGTCCCGAGCACTTCCGCGCGATGAAGGACGGCGCGGTGGTCTGCAACAGCGGTCACTTCAACGTCGAGCTCGACCTCAAGGGCCTCGGGCAGATCGCCAAGGGCGCGCCGCGCACGGTGCGCGAGTTCGTCGAGGAGTACACCGTCGACGGAAAGCGCGTGTTCGTGCTCGGCGAGGGGCGCCTGATCAATCTCGCCGCGGCCGAGGGGCATCCCGCGTCGGTGATGGACATGAGCTTCGCGAACCAATCATTGGGCGCGGAGTATCTGGTGAAGCACGCGGCGACGCTCGACAAGGCGGTGCACCGCGTGCCCGAGGAGATCGATCGGGAGATCGCGCGCCTCAAGCTCGGCGCGATGGGCGCGCAGGTCGATCAACTCACCGCCGAGCAGAAGAAGTATCTCGCGTCGTGGGACATGGGCACCTGAGTCGGAATGGGGAATCGGGAATAGGGAATCGCGATCGATTCCTCTGGGGCATCGGAGGCAGTCCGCGTATGATCGAAGTGACGGTGGAAAAGCTCGGGCTCGACAGCTCGACCAATTCGTACGTCGTGATCCTCCGCGAGAAGGGCGGCAAGCGGCTGCTCCCGATCTGGATCGGGCAGCCGGAGGCCGAGTCGATCATGATGGAGATCAAGGGTGTGCGGCCGCCGCGGCCGCTCACCCACGATCTGTGCAAGCGGCTCATCACGGGCCTCGGCGGATCGCTGCGCCGCGTGCAGATCACGCAGGTGAAGGAGAACACGTACTTTGCCGAGCTGCACATCCTGCGTGGGCAGGAGACGATTCAGGTGGACGCCCGCCCGTCCGACAGCATTGCGATCGCGTTGCGGCTCGAGACGCCGATCTTCGCGCAGGAGTCGCTGCTCACCGATATCTCGCTGCAGGAGGCCGACGAGGACGAGGGAGAGGACTCGTTCGGCGCCGAGGTCGAAGAGGCGGAGAGCGAGGGCCGCGAACCGCGCATGACCGGCGAGGAACTACAGGAGTATCTCCGGCGGATGCGGCCCGAAGACTTCGGCAAGTTCAACCCGTGAACGCGGCGGGAGGCGGGCTCCTCCCTCGCTGGCATCGCGCACCGGCCGCCGCTGGCGGCCGTTCGTTCATCGTCGGTCTCGTCCTGACGAGCTGCCTGGCGAGCGGCGCCATCGCGCAGGTGCCCGCCCCCTCGCTGCATGGCGTGTCGCGCGTGGTCGAGGGACGCGTCGCCAAGCCGGCGGGCGACACGCTGCGCGGTGTGGAGGGCGTGTGGGTCGTCCTGCACCGCGTCGGCGCCGACACCGCCGGCCCGGTGGACTCCGTCCGGACGTCGCCGCAGGGCGCCTATCGCATTCCCTTCCGGCAGGTCGTCGACGACCGCACGATCTACTTCGTCTCGGCGCAGTACGCCGACATCGCCTACTTCTCGCCACCGCTGCCTGACGCGCCGAGTGAGGATGACGCCGAGATCATCGTCTACGACACCGCGTCGTCCGGCATTCCCGTGCGCATCCACGGCCGCCACCTCGTGCTTTCGGGCGCGGACGCCGACGGCATGCGCGACGTGGTCGAGATCTACGAGATCGCGAACGAGACCGATCGTACCCTGGTCTCGCCTGACGACGTCCAGCCGACCTGGCGCGGCAGGCTCCCCGCGCAGGCGACCGGGATCCGCATCGGCGAAGGCGACGTCGCGGAGGAGGCGGTGCGCGTCGCCGGCGACACGCTGGACGTGTTCGCGCCGATCGCGCCCGGACTGAAGTCGTTCTCGCTGGCGTACCGCCTTCCGGCGAGCGCGTTCCCGCTGCGTGTGCCTGTCGACTCGTCGGTGGCGCTGTTCGAGGTGCTCCTCGAGGATCCGGCGATCCACGTCGAAGGCGCCGGCCTCGCGCCCGGACAGCCCGCGAACGTCGAAGGACGGATGTTCCGGCGCTTCTCGGCGGACAGCGTTGCGGCGGGCAGCGTGATCCGCGCATCGGTCGTGGCGCTGGGGCAGTCGCGGCGCTCCCTGTACGTCGCCGTCGTCCTCATCGCGTTCGGTGCGGCGATGCTGGTGGCGATCGCGCGGACGTTCGCGCGGCGCGGCAGCGTGGCGGCGCCCGTCGGGAGCCCCATGCCGCCGGTGCCGCGCTCGGCCGATGCGCTGGCGCGCGAGATCGCCGCGCTCGATGCCGAGTTCGAGCGCAAGCCGCCGCAGGATCGCGAGATGCGCGAGGCGTACACCGCGCGCCGGGCGGCGCTCAAGGACGCGCTCGCGCGGGCGCTTGCCGCCGAGGGCACGCGGAAGTAGCTTCCCCGCACAACTCATAGCGAGCGGCGGTAACGGAAGCCGGTGCGACTCCGGCGCGGTCCCGCCACTGTAACGAGCATAACGCGCGCTCCACCATTCGCCACTGACGTTCGGCGTCGGGAAGGCAGAGCGCCGCGGCTCGAAGCCAGGAGACGACTCCGCTCGCGCCAACTCGGTCCTCGGGAGAAGGGACTGGTGGCCGCGTGCGCCGCGACGACGGTGGCACTTCCAGCGCGGACATCCAGCCCTCAAGGGACGGATGCCGCGTTCACCGTTTCAGCGTGTGGTGTGGGTCGTTGCCGCCCTTGCGGCCGTCGCCTGTGAGGCGCCGGCGCGCGACGAGCGCAGCGCCGCGCTCCCCGTCGACGACTTCGGCGCCGCCGTCGACACCACCGCCGCGCCCGCCGCACGGATCGTCTCGCTGATTCCCGCGACCACCGAGATCCTGTTCGCCATCGGCGCCGGCGAGCGGGTGGTGGGCCGGAGCGAATGGGACCAGTGGCCGGCCGAGGCGCGGGCGGTGACGGCGGTGGGGCCGGGACTCCGGCCTAACGTCGAGGCCGTATTGGCCCGGCGGCCCGATCTCGTCGTGCTGTACGGCAGCGAGGACAACCGCGCAGCCGCCGGCCGCCTCGAGGCCGCGGGCGTTCGCGTCGTCGCGCTCAAGATCGATCGCATCGCGCACGTCGATCGCGCGCTGCGGCTGCTCGGAGCGCTGAGCGGCCAGTCGGCCAGCGGCGACTCGATCGCCCGTGCGCTCGCCACCACGCTCGACAGCGTGCGCTCGGCAACGGACTCGCTGCCCCGCCCGCGCGTGTTCTGGCACATCTGGCGGCAGCCGTTGATCACGATCGGCGCCGGCAGCTACATGCACGAGCTGCTCGAGATCGCCGGCGCCGAAAACGTCTACGCGGACCTGGCGGCGGTGTCGCCGCCGGTGAATCTCGAGGACGTCGTCAGGCGCGACCCCGACATCGTACTCTCCGGCCCGAACAACGCCGCGGACGTGCGCAACGATCCCCGGTGGCAGGCCCTGCGCGCCGTCCGCGAGGGACGGATCGTGGTGGTGGACACGATCCTCGTTGGGCGGCCGTCGGTCATGCTCGGCGCGGCCGCGGCGCACCTCGCGGAGCGCCTCCACCAGCCGCCGCCGCAATGACGCCCCGGCGGAGCGCACTGTGGATCGTGCTGCCGGTGGGGCTGGTCGCGCTGCTCGTCCTGGCGATCGCCGTGGGGACCGTGCCGCTCACGCCGGGCGAGGTCCTCGCGGGGCTTCGCGGCGAGGGAACCGCGGAGATGAACGCCATCGTCAGGGCGCTCCGGGTGCCGCGCGCGCTGCTCGCGATGCTCGTGGGCGCCGGGCTCGGCATGGCGGGCGCGGCGCTGCAGGGGACGCTCCGCAATCCGCTCGCCGAACCGTACCTGCTCGGCGTCTCGGGCGGCGCGGCGGTGGGCGCGGTGATCGCGGTGGCGTTCGGACTGGTGGCCGGCGCGCTGCTGCCCCTCGCCGCGTTCGCCGGAGCGTTATGCGCGGTCGCGGCGGTGTTGCTCGTGGCGCGGGCGGCCGGCGGGGGCGCCGATCCGCGGGTGCTGCTCATGGCCGGCGTGATCATCGGCGCGTTCGCGAACGCGGCGATCATGGTGGCGCTGGCCAACGCCCCGCCCAATACCGTCCGCGGCGCGGTGTGGTGGATGATGGGCTCCGTGGCCGACGCGGATTGGCCGCGGGTGCTCTGGCTCGCCGCCTATCTTGGCGCGGGGGGGCTGCTGCTCCTCTGGCGCGCGCGCGAGATCGACGTCCTCGCCCTCGGCGAGGAACCGGCGGCGGCGCTCGGCCTGCACGTGGACCGCGCGGCGAGCCGGATGTTCCTCATCGCGTCGCTGCTCGCGGCCGCAACGGTGGCGGCGGCGGGGCTGATCGGGTTCGTGGGCCTCGTCGTGCCACACCTCGTCAGGCGCGCGGGGGTGCGGAGCCACCGGCCGCTGATCGCCGGGTCGGCGCTCGCGGGGGGCATGCTCGTCGTGGGCGCCGACATTGCCGCCCGCACGCTCCGCCCTCCATCGGAGCTTCCGCTCGGCGCCATCACGGCGCTCATCGGCGTGCCGTTCTTCCTCGTGCAACTCGCGCGCCGCGCATGATCGCCTTCGAGGAGGTCCGCATCCGCTACCCACGCGCCGCGGTGCGCGCCGTCGACGGCGTGTCGTTCGCGGTGCCGCGCGGGGCGGTGACGGCCGTGGTCGGGCCCAACGGAAGCGGCAAGAGCACGCTCGTGCGCGCGCTGCTCCGGCGCCAGCCGCTGGCATCGGGCCGCATCGCCGTGGACGGAACGGCGCTCGAGCACATCGACCGGCGCGAGCTCGCCAGGCGCCTGGCGATCGTCCCGCAGCGGGAGGAGGCGGCGTTCGCGCTGCCGGTCCGCGAGTTCGTCGCGCTGGGCCGGTTCCCGCACGGCGGACACTGGGGGGCTCGGCCGCCGGGCGACGAGGCGGTGATCGTACGGGCGATCGAGCGAGCCGGCGTGACGCACCTCGCGGCGCGCTCCACGGCGGAGCTGTCGGGGGGCGAGTGGCAGCGCACGCGGCTGGCGCGAGCGTTGGCGCAGGGCGGGGAGGGGATCGTGCTCGACGAACCGACGACGTTCCTCGACGTCGCGCACGAGATGGCGATGTTCGAGCTGTTCGCCGACCTCGCCGCGGACGGCATGGCGGTGATGATCGTGAGCCACCAGCTGAACCTGGTTGCGCGGTTCGCCGACCGGATCGTGCTGCTGAACGAGGGCCGAGTGGCGGCGCACGGCGTACCATCGGAGGTGATGACGGGCGCGGTGCTCGAGCGGGTGTACGGCTGGCCGCTGGTGGTGCTGCGCGACCCGGCGGTCGGCGCGCCGGCGCTGCTGCCATTGCGCCGCTCGCGCGGGCGGTCGTCGTAAGGCAGCAGTCGATGTGGATCTGGTTCTACGGCAGCGCAACTCGGTTCCTGTGCGGCAGCTGGCTCGTTGGTGTGTCACCGCGGACGACGCGGAGGTTCGCAGAGGACTGCGGAGGATCAGCGCGTTGCGCGGCGAATCGTGGATTGGCGGAGAGGGGATGTTGTCCTGCTGAACGACGCGGCCGTCTGGGGAGGCTCGATTAGCAGTGTCATCAGACGCTTTTCGAGCAGCAATGGAGAGACTCTACGAAACACTCTGTGTCCTCTGTGGTTCAGAGCTGTTTCAAGAAGGACACGAACCACAGAGTACACGGAGGACACAGAGGATGCCGATTGAAGAGCAGTACCGCATCGGGCGCGAACCTCCGCGCTCTCCGCGCCACCGCGTGAAACAGCTGTTGACGAACCTCGAGCGCACACGAAGCACGAATCACCGCACCCCAAGATCAGGCAACCATAGGACAGCAATGGCTCATGCAATGTCTAATGCGCGCTCCTGGCTCGTTGCACTCGCGCTGAGCGCGGCGCCGGTCCAGGCGCAGGACGCCAGAGATACTGCCGTGCTGCGCGAGGTCATCATCACCGCCGCGGGCGTCCCCGTCGAGCAGCGTCAGGCGCCGGCGACCGTCACCGTCCTCGATGGCGATCAACTGCGGGAGCGTGGCATCACGACGCTGGCCGAGGCACTGCGTGACGTGCCCGGTATCGCGCTCGCGCGCACCGGCTCGTTCGGCGCCACCACGTCCATGTTCGTGCGCGGCGGCGAACGGGACTACGTCAAGGTGCTCATCGATGGCGTGCCGGTGAACGAACCCGGCGGCGACTTCGACTTCGCACACCTCGGCCTCGCCGACGTCGAGCGGATCGAGGTGGTGCGCGGCCCGGCGAGCGTGCTGTTCGGGTCGGATGCCGTGAGCGGCGTCGTGCATGTCATCACCCGGCGCGGCTCGGCGGGGGTCCGGGCGAGCGGCGCCGCGCGCTCCGGCTCCTTCGGCACGTTCGCCGGGGAGCTCGATGCCCGGGGCGGGGCAGGCGCGTTCGACGCCGGCGTCGGCGTGGCGCATCGGGAGACCGACGGCATCCTCCCCTTCAACAATGCCTATCGATCGACCACGCTGAGTGGAGCCGCGGGCATCGTCGCGACGCGCGCCTCGGCCAGGCTCACGGCGCGGCGCACCGCCGGCCGCTTCCAGTTCCCGACCGACGGCTCGGGCGTGCCGGTCGACAGCAACCAGTACACGCGCGAGGCGCGAGATGCCGTGGGACTGGAGGGAATGCTGGGCGCGGGCGAGCGCACCACGCTCCGCGCGCTCCTGACACACTCGGAGCTCGACCGCACCTCCGCGAACCTGCCGGACAGCCCCGGCGACACCGCCGACTACTACTATGTGACCGATACGCGCTCCACGCGCCGTGGCGCCGACCTTCGCGCGAGCGTCGCGTTGGCACGATCGGCCCGCCTCACGATCGGCGGCGCGCTCGAGCGGCAGCGCGAGATCTCCGACGGCACTGCGACCTTCGGCACGTTCCCGCTCGACCCGACCCACTTCGATGAGCGGCGGGACACGCGCGCCGGATACGCGGAGATCCTCGCGCAGCCACACCCGCGCCTCCAGGCAGCCGCGGGCGGCCGCATCGACGACAACTCGCGCTTCGGCCTGTTCCGCACGGGCCGGGCCGCGGCCACGGTCTGGCTCGCGGCGGCGACCGCGTTCCGCGCCTCCGTCGGATCGGCGTTCAAGGAGCCGGCGTTCAGCGAGGTCTTCCCCACCGCATTCTCGCTCGGCGATTCGGCGCTGCGGCCCGAGCGCACCCTCTCGTGGGAGATCGGCGTCGAGCATGCCGTCGGCCGGAGCCTGACGATCGGCGCGCGGTGGTTCGACCAGCGATTCCGGGACATGGTGCAGTATCGGTTCGTGGACCGCGCGCAGGACCTGACGACGCCGAATTACGCGAACGTCGCGGCGGCGACCGCGCGCGGTGTCGAGGTCGAGGCCGGGCTCGTCCCGTGGGCCGGCGGCCGAATCGACGCGAGCGCCACCCGGCTGCGCACCGAGGTGACCGACGAGGGCTTCGGCGCCGCCGGTACCTTCGTGGAGGGCGGCCCGCTGCTCCGCCGCCCCGAGTGGCTCGCCTCGCTCGCGCTGTCGCATCGCCTGACGCCGCGGCTCCGCACCGGCATCGCGGCGCACTACACCGGCGAGCGGCGCGACTACGACTTCACCGCGGGCGCCCAGGCGATCCTCGCCGCCTACACGCTCCTGGACGCGCACGCGGACTGGCTGCTCCCGATCCGCTGGAGCGGGGTCGATCTCGCCGCGACGCTCCGCATCGAGAACGCGTTCGACGAGCGCTACCAGCACGTGCTCGGCTTCGACGCGCCGGGTCGGACGGTGCTGGCGGGGCTGCGGGTGGAGGCGGGACGGTAGGGATAGTGGGATCAGGGATCAGGGATCAGGGATCAGGCGCCTGTGTCGCGTCGCGCAAACTGCGGCCTCGCCTCCCGCCTCCCGCTTATACTTCTCGAATGCGTCACCTTTCCACCGACGCCCTCGTCCTGCACGTCTTCGACTACTCGGAGTCGTCGCGCATCGTGCGACTCGCCACGCGTGAGGCCGGCGTCGTCTCGGCGCTCGCGCGCGGCGCCCGGCGGCCGAAGAGCCGCTTCGGCAGCGCCCTCGACCTCTTCGCCGACGGCGTCGCCCATCTCCTCCTCAAGGATGGCCGCGACCTCCACACCCTCGCCGGATTCGACCTGACGCACGCGCGCCCCGCCCTGGGTGGCGACCTCGAGCGGTTCACCGGGGCCGCCACCCTCTCCGAGCTGGCGCTCCGCTTCTCTCCGGATGACCCGGAGGGGGCGCTCTACGCCGTGCTGACCGACACGCTGGATACCCTGGCCGGCGCATCCACTACCTACATCACGACCGCGGCCCTCGCCGGCGCCTGGCGACTGCTGGCCGCGCTCGGCTTCGAGCCCGCGCTGGCCGAGTGCGCGGCGTGCCACGCGCCCCTCGCGCCTGACGACGAAGTCCCGTTCGCGTGCCGCGCCGGCGGCGCCGTGTGCGAGCGGTGCGCGGCTCGAGCCCTCCAGACGCGCCGGATCCCGGGCGAGGCGCGCCGGAGCCTCGCCGCCTGGCTCGCGGGAACGCCGGTGCCGCCGCTCGGAGCGGCCGAGGCGCGAGCGCACCAGCGGCTGCTGCGCGAGTTCGTGCGCGAGCACCTGGAAGACGGACGCCCACTGCGCGCCTTCGCCGTGTGGGAGCACGGGGCATGGGCCGAACGCTCGGCGGAGCCGGCATGATTCTCGGGACCGCGGGACACGTCGACCACGGCAAGACGGCGCTGGTGCGCGCGCTCACCGGCGTCGACACCGATCGGCTGCCCGACGAGAAGCGCCGCGGCATCACCATCGACCTCGGCTTCGCGCCACTGCGGCTGGAGGGCGCGCCCGCCGTGTCGATCGTCGACGTGCCGGGGCACGAGGCGTTCGTGCGGAACATGCTCGCCGGCGCCACCGGCATCGACCTGGCCCTGCTGGTGATCGCCGCCGACGAGGGCGTCATGCCGCAGACCCGCGAGCACCTGCTCATCCTCACGCTGCTTGGCGTGTCGTCAGGCGTGGTCGCGCTCACCAAGGCCGATCTGGTGGACGAGGAGTGGCTCGCGCTCGTCCGCGACGACGTGGCGGCGCTCGTCCCTGGCACGCCGTTCGACGGCGCGCCGGTGATCGCCACGTCCGCGACGACCGGAGCGGGGCTCGATGCGCTGCGCGCGGCGATTGCTGCGGCGGTGCGGGCGCGCCCCGAGCGCAACGCGACCGATCTCTTCCGCATGCCCGTCGACCGCGTGTTCACGGTGCGCGGCACGGGCACGGTCGTCACCGGAACCATCTGGAGCGGCACGCTGGCGCGCGACGCGACCGTGCGCCTGCTCCCGGCCGACCGCACCGCGCGGGTGCGCGGCCTGCAGTCTCACGGTAACGCGGTCGCGACGGCGGGACCGGGGACGCGGGCCGCGGTCGCCTTGGCGGGCCTCGAGGTGGCGGACGTGGAGCGCGGCGCGGTCCTCGTGACGGGACCCGCCTGGCGCGCCAGCACCCGCTGGATGACCGAGGTCGCGCTCGACCCGGCCGCCGACATGTCGTTAGGTCCGCGCACCGCCGTACGCGTCCACCTCGGTACCGCCGACGTGGGCGCCCGCGTCGTCGCCGCGGACGGCCCGCTGGAGCCCGGTGGCCGATCGGTCGCGCGCGTCGTGCTCGAGGAGCCCGCCGTCGCCCGCGCGGGCGACCGGTTCGTGCTGCGCGCGCCGTCGCCCATGCGGACCATTGGCGGCGGCGTCGTACTCGATCCGCTGCCTGCCCACCGACGCTCCAGGCCCGGTGCCGGATCGCGAACGCCGGACGAGCGCCTGCGGGCGATGGCGCGAGAGGCAGGGCGCGCCGGTCTCGCCCCCGACGACGTTCCCGTCAGGCTCGGCGTATCGCCTGACGACGCCGGCGGCGTCATCGACGCCGCGGGGCTGCTCCGCGTGGGAGCGCGCCTCGTCGATGACTCGGTTCTGGACGCCGCGGTCGCGGAGGCGGCCGGCCTCCTCGCCGCCTATCACGTGGAGCATCCTCTGGAGCCGGGGATGCCGGTGCAGGAACTGCGCGCGCGGATCGGCGGATCGCCCGACGTCATCGAAGCGGCGCTCGCGCGCGCGGCGACCGAGGGGCGCATCCAGATCGAGAACGCGGGTGCGGCCACGGCAGGCTGGGAGCCCGCGCTCTCGCCCGAGCAGATCGGCGTGGGCGAACGAATGCTGGCGGCACTTCGAGCGGCCGGCCGCGAGCCGCCCTCGGTGGAGGCCCTCGCGGCCGCGCACTCCGCGCACGCTTTTTCCATCCTGAAGTTCCTGGAGCGGAGCGGCCGGGTGGTGCAGGTCGAGATCGATCGGTTTTACGACGCCGAAGCGCTCGCCGGCATGGTCGCAACGCTCCGCAAGGGGATGGCGGATGGGCGGGCGTACCCGCCGCAGGAGATTCGGGATATGATCGGGGTGAGCAGGAAGTACCTCATCCCATTCCTGGAGTACTGCGACCGGACTGGTGTGACGGAACGGCGTGCCGACGGTCGTGTATTAGCCGGGGCTGTTCGCGCGACGAGTCGGCAGGTCATTGCTTGACAGGTTCTTCGCGCTGTCATATGTTCGCGCCGAATAGCGCTTTCGGACACCCACGAGAAGGAGTGCGTCTCAGGTCCCTCTTTTGTCAGATCGGAGAAGGCAATGAAGCACGGTTGGGCAGCACTGGCGTTGTCTGTGCTCGCCCTGGGCGCGTTCGCGCCGCGTAGTGTGGATGCGCAGGAAGCCTCTGCAAACCCTCCTCCTCGCGAACGATTACCCGGATTCGAGCTCGGACAGAACTACCCGAACCCGTTCAATCCGACGACCACTATCCCGTTCACGATCGGGGATCCTCCGACGTGTACGGAAGCCGGGCGGCTGCATCGCGTCACGCTGCGGGTCTACAACATGATCGGGCAGCTCGTTTCCGTCCCGATCCTGCAGGGCGATCCCGCTCCCGGCGAGCCGGTGCAGAATCTCATGCTCCCCTGTGGGGGCTACACGGCGTTCTGGAACGGGAAATACCTCAACACGTCGCAGGAAGTGGCCAGTGGCGTGTACCTGTACAAGATCGAGGTCGACGGAAAGGTGTTCGCGAAGAAGATGCTCGTCACGAAGTGAGGCGTTCGCCGCCCCACGGACACCGGCGGCGCGGGTGCGAGCTTTCGCACCCGCGCCGTTCGCATCCGCGCCCTAGGTCACCGTGTCGAGCTCGGCCTCTTCCGGCTGGACGCCCGGCTCCGCCGTCGCCAGCGAGTCGATTCGCGACCACACGGTGAGCGCACGTTCCGGATCCCCCGCCAGCGCCCGCGCGGCCGCCTCGAGCTCCGGCGGCGTCAGGTTTCGTTCTTGCAACGTGTTGACGCGCGCCGTCGCCTTCGTCGCGGAATCCAGCGTGACGTCGCGCTCGATCCGGCGAAGCGCCGCCATGGCCGACACGAACTCCTCTTCGCTCAGACCGGCGAGACCGGTCGAACGCTCGCAGCCGCTCGCGGTCGCGAGCAGCAGGGTCAGGAACGCGAATCGCAGCCGTCGCATGGGAGGCCGAGTGTACCCCGGCAGCAGGGACTTCGTCAAGCGCGCGTGACCTCCATTCCGCTCAACGACACCGACGGCGCCGGCGACGGCGGACGGAGCGGACGCACCACTCCGCAGTTCTCGCGTCCCGCGGGCCGATTCCTGGGACGGTGGGAGCTGTTCGTGACGGCAAGCTACTGGCTCGCCTGGCTCAGCTTCTCGCGGCGGACGCCGATGGGAACCGGCATCGCGAGGGAATTCGACAGCCTGGGCATGGGCGCATTGCGGCTGGTCATCCCCGCGTCGCTGCTCGTGGGAATCATCACGATCTTCCAGCTCGCCTCGCAGCTCTCGCAGTTCGGCGCCGAGTCGTTGAGCGTGCGCGCGATCGGCTGGTTCGCCGCCCGCGAGCTCGGGCCGGTCGGCGTGGCGTTGATGGTCGTCACCCGCAGCGCGTCGGGCATTGCGGGGGAGCTCGCGACCATGCGCACCAATGGCGAGATCGATGCGCTGCGTGCGATGGGGCTCAACCCGGTAAAGTACCTGGTCGCGCCGAAGCTCGCCGCGCTCCTCATCGCCGTCCCGGGGCTCACCATCCTCTGCGACGCGCTGATCGTGCTCGGCGGGTGGCTGGGCAGCGTTGCGATTCTCGACGTGAGCACGAGGTTCTATTTCGATCAGTTCCGCCAGGCCTTCGAGCTGCGCGACCTGTTCATCGGCCTCGTGAAGAGCATCGTCTTCGCGTACCTGATCGCCATCGTGGCGTGCGATGAGGGGATCAACGTGGGCGGGGAGGTGCACGCGATCGGTGCCGCGGCTTCTCGCGCGGTCGTCTATACGGTGCTTGGCGTGCTCGGGGCCGATACGGTCGTGAACGCGATCTTCTACTTCATTCCGATCCTGGCCTGATGACTCCCGTCTTCGAGGTACGGCATCTGACGGGGCCCGACGATGCCCCGGTGGTGTTCGACATCTCGCTCCTGTGCCTCCGTGGCAAGACGTCGGTGGTGCTCGGACCGATCCATGCCGGCAAGACCATGCTGATGCGGAGCTTGTTAGGCCTCGATCGCGCGCGCACCGGCGAGGTGTTCGTGGAGGGCGAGCGCTTCGACGCCGCGGGCGAGAGCGAGGAGCGGCTGCGGCGACTCCGGACCTGCGTCGGCAGCGTCTTCCAGGGTGCCGCGCTCATCTCCCGCCTCGGCGCGATCGAGAACGTCGAGCTGCCGCTGCTCGAGCATACGAGCGCATCCGCGAGCGAGGCGCGCGAGGCCGCGGCGCAACTGATCCACGAGGTCGGGCTCGACATCGATCCCGAGGCCACCCCGGGGCAGCTCGACCGCGACGAGCAGCGACGGCTCGCGCTGGCCCGCGCGCTCGCGTTGCGGCCCCCGGTGGTGATCCTGGACGAGCCGACGCAGGGACTGCACGCGCACGCCGCCGCGGAGCTGGACGAAACGCTCGCCCGGCTGCAGGAGAGCCATGGCTTCGGCACGCTGATCCTCTCGCACGATCCGCGTTATGCGTTCGGCCGCGCCGACCGCATCTACGTGCTGGCCGGCGGCCGCGTCGTGGAGTCGGGAACTCCGGAGCACGTTCGCGAGTGCGGCAGCGACGTCGTGTCCAGGCTGCTCGATCGCCGGGGGGCCGCGTGAAGCGCGGACAGTCGCGACTGGGGCTGCTGGCCTTCGTCGGCACCACGGCCCTGGTGCTCATCGCGCTCATCGCCCTCGCGCGCTATCCCTCGCTCTTCCGCTCCGGCAAGGAGTATCGCATCACCTTCCGGTCCGTCCCCGGCCTCAGCCTCGGCGACGAGGTTCGTTATGGCGGGATCCTCGTCGGCAGCATCACGGCGCTGGAGATCGACCGCCGCGACCCGACGCGCATCACCGTCGGCGTCCGCGTGCGCGACGAGACGCCGGTGCGCACCGACACGCGCGCCGAGATCAATCAGGTCGGCCTGCTCGGCGCGCCATACCTGAACCTGGTGCCCGGCACCGGCGACGCCCCCGAGATCCCGGCCGGCGGCACCATCCCGAGCCGCGAGAACCTCAGCTTCCAGGACGCCATGAGCCGCCTGGCGCAGTTCCTCGACCGCGCCGACACGATGCTCATCGGCGTCGAGCGGATCGCGGCCGGCTCGCCATGGGACCGCATCGACCAGAGTTTCTCCGGACTCGACTCGCTCATCTCCGAGATGCGCGGCGGAACGGCGCGCGTGTTTACGGGACTCGACGCCACGACCCAGCAGCTCGCGACGCTGCTCGACCGGAGCGAACGACTCGTCGTCGCCATCGACACCGCGGTCAGCACGGCCACCCCACAGCTCTCGTCCGCGCAGGACGAGATGCGGCGCACGCTGAGCGAGATGCGGCTGATGGTCGGCGAACTCCGCGCCGCGACCGACAACGGCGACCGCATCGAAGCGATCGTCAACGACCTCGCGCGCGCGAGCGACAACCTCGCGCGTCTCTCCACACGCGTCGAGCGTGACCCGAGCACGCTGCTCAGCCGGCGTGGCGCTCCGAGCAAACCCGTCGGCCCGCAACCGTGAACACGTCTCTCCGTCTCGCCGCGCGCAGCGCCGGGGCGGCGCTGCTCCTGGTGTTCGGCGCTGCCTGCTTCCGCTCCAAGCTCCCGCCGCTCGAGCAGTACCGGCTTGCGCCGGCTCCGGCGGCGACGGCACTCTCCGCCTCGCCCGTGCCCGGGCCGCTCCCAGGCAGCGTCGCCGTCGCGCGCTTCAACACGCCGGGGGTCTACGGCGGGCCGCAGATCGTCTACCGGATCGGCGAGACGGGCTACGGCACCTATCCCAACCGCGAGTGGGCACTGCCCCTCGGGGAGATGCTCGGGATGCTCGCGGAGGAGTCGATCCGCGCCGAGCCCCTGGGCAGCGCCGTCGTGTACGAGCCGGCCACGCGTCGACAATTCGGGTATGAGTGGAAGGGATCGGTCCGACAGTTCGAGGAAGTGAACCGCGACCGGCGGGTGTTCGTCTCGGTGCACCTCGAGGCGCGGTTGCTGCGGATGGCGGATGACTCGATCCTCTGGCTCGGCGAGCGGCACGTGGAGCTGCCGGTGCCGCAACCGACGATGGTCAACATCGTGGACGCACTGTCCGTGGCCGCGCGGCAGGCGATGCGCGAGCTGGTGCTCGACGCCAAAACGGCAGCGCGCAGCGTGGCGGCGAAGGACTCGTTGCCATAACGGGTGCGCGGGGAGCGTAAAGCTGCCCCCGCGGCAGGGAATCGGGGCACTGTGCTTGCAAATCGCAATTCTGCAAGCACTTATATGGGTCTGATAAGGTGGATTATCAGCTCTGCATATCCTGATTCCTGATCCCCTGATCCCTGATGATCAATCCCGACCGCCTGACCGTCAAAGCCTCCGAGGCCCTCTCGTCCGCGCTCGCCCTCGCGCGCCGGGCCGGCAACCCGCTCGTCTACGATGCGCATTTGCTGCGCGCCCTGCTCTCTCAGGAAGAGGGCATCGTTTCCCCCGTGCTGCAGAAGCTCGGGGTGAACGTCGCCAGCCTCGCGCAGCGCGTCGACGCGGAGCTCGAGCGATACCCGCGACAGTCCGGCGGCGCGCAGCCCACCCTGTCGCGCGAGCTCAATCAGGTCATCGACCGCTCCGAGGAAGATGCCAAGGAGCTCGGCGACGCCTACGTCTCGACCGAGCACCTCCTCCTGGCGCTGGCGACCGTGAAGGGCACCGATAGTCAGGCGCTGCTCGCATCCGTCAGGGTCGAACGCAAGCAGCTCCTGGAGGCGCTCGAGGCGGTGCGCGGCTCGCACCGGGTGACGGACACGACGCCCGAGGATCAGTACCAGGCGCTGCAGCGCTTCACCCGCGACCTCACCGACGCGGCGCGCCGCGGCAAGCTGGATCCGGTCATCGGCCGCGACGAGGAGATCCGGCGCGTCGTGCAAGTGCTGTCGCGGCGGACCAAGAACAACCCCGTGTTGATGGGCGAGCCCGGAGTCGGCAAGACGGCGATCGTCGAGGGGCTCGCGCAGCGCATCGTGAACGGCGACGTGCCCGAGTCGCTCAAGAACAAGCGGCTCGTTTCGCTCGATCTGGCGGCGCTCATCGCGGGCGCCAAGTTCCGCGGCGAATTCGAGGAGCGGCTCAAGGCCGTGCTGAAGGAGATCACGGAGGGGGATGGGAAGTTCATCGTCTTCCTCGATGAGCTGCACACCATCGTCGGCGCCGGGGCGGCCGAGGGCGCGATCGACGCCGGCAACATGCTCAAGCCGATGCTGGCGCGCGGCGAGCTGCGGATGGTCGGCGCGACGACGCTCGACGAGTACCGCAAGCACATCGAGAAGGACGCCGCGCTCGAGCGCCGCTTTCAGCCCGTGTACGTCGACGAGCCGTCGGTCGAGGACACGATCGGCATCCTTCGCGGGCTCAAGGAGCGGTACGAGTCGCACCACGGCGTGCGGATCACCGACGGCGCGATCGTCGCCGCCGCCACCCTGTCGCACCGCTACATCGGCGACCGGTTCCTGCCTGACAAGGCGATCGACCTGATCGACGAGGCGTCATCGCGTCTGCGCATCGAAATCGACTCGCTGCCCTCGGAGATCGACGAGGTGGAGCGGCGCATCATCCAGCTCGAGATCGAGCGCCAGGCGCTGCAGAAGGAGAAGGACCCGGCGAGCATCGAGCGCCGAGAGGCGCTCGAGCGCGAGCTCTCCGAACTGCGCGAGCAGTCTTCGGGGATGAAGGCGCAGTGGCAGCAGGAGAAGGAGGCCCTCGGCAAGGTCGGCCAGCTCAAGCAGCAGATCGAGCAGGCGCGCATCGAGGCCGAGCAGGCGACGCGCGTCGGCGACCTCGGCAAGGCGGCCGAGATCAGCTACGGGAAGATTCCGCAGCTCGAGCAGGAGATGCGTGAGGCGGAGCAGGCCATCGCCGAGCGGCATGGGCGGCCGCAGTTCCTCAAGGAGGAGGTGACCGCCGAAGACATCGCCGAGGTGGTGGCGAAGTGGACGGGTATCCCGGTGTCGCGAATGATGGAGAGCGAGCGCGAGCGCCTGACGAAGCTCGAGGAGGTGCTCGGCACCCGCGTCGTTGGGCAGGAGGAGGCGATCAAGGCGGTCTCCGACGCGGTGCGCCGCTCGCGCGCCGGCCTGCAGGATCCCAACCGGCCGATCGGCTCCTTCATCTTCCTCGGCCCTACGGGGGTGGGGAAGACGGAGACCGCGCGCGCCCTCGCCGAGTTCCTGTTCGACGACGAGCACGCGATGGTGCGCATCGACATGTCGGAGTACATGGAGAAGCACGCCGTCGCGCGGCTGATCGGCGCGCCGCCCGGATACGTCGGCTACGAGGAGGGCGGGCAGCTCACGGAAGCCGTCAGGCGGCGCCCCTACGCGGTGATCCTGTTCGACGAGATCGAGAAGGCGCACCAGGACGTGTTCAACATCCTGCTGCAGATCCTCGATGATGGGCGTCTCACCGACTCGCAGGGCCGCACGGTGGACTTCCGGAACACCGTCATCATCATGACGTCGAACATCGGGAGCCAGCACATCCTGGAGCACGCGCAGTCGAGCTGGGAGACGGCGGAGCGGCTCGTCATGCAGGCGCTCAGGCAGCACTTCAAGCCGGAGTTCCTGAACCGGGTAGACGACATCATCATCTTCCACCAGCTCACGCGCGAGCAGCTGGAGCACATCGTGGAGCTGCAGCTCGCGCACCTCGACAAGCTGCTCGGCGACCGCAAGATGACGCTGGAGGTGACGGCGGAAGCAAAGCGCTTCCTGGCGGAGGAGGGCTACGACCCGATCTTCGGCGCGCGGCCGCTCAAGCGGGCGATCCAGCGGCTGGTGCAGAACCCGCTGGCGATGGCGGTGCTGGAAGGGAAATTTGGGGAGGGGGACCACATCGTGGTGACGCTGGGGGCGGAGAGCGGCCTGGCGTTCGCGAAGGCGGAGGAGGCGGTGGGGGTCGCGTAAGGCCTGGTCTGCGCGGCGGTCTGGCTCCGTTGTTCTGCGGGCCTTGGTTTTCTCACCGCAGAGGACGCAGAGGCTGCGCAGAGAGCGCGGACGTTGCCGCCTAGCGAACTGTGGTGCCGGTGTGGAGATCTGTATGTTGTGTTTCACCGCAGAGAGCACGGAGTGGCGCCGAGGACTGCAGAGGCACTCATCGCTCTTGCGGCTCCGTTTGGGGCGCCGGTTGCCCGCATGAAGGCAGGAGAAACCAAAACAGGAGAGCACGTGGCTCTCCTGTTCTCTTTTCTTCGTGTGGCTCTTCCGGGATTTTCGGGGTTGCAGCGCGACCTTGAAGGGATCATCAATCACCGCCACTACCGCGAGATCTGGAGAAGGCATCCCGCGCCCGAGGCGACGGCGATGGCCTCGTTCACGGCCTCCATGAGGCGGTCATCCTCGTTGCGCATGTGCGTGGCGTACGGCAACCGGTGCTCAGCGAGCCTCCCTTGTTGTCTCGCGCGGAGAACGCGGAGGGCGCGGAGGAACTCGGCAAGTTTGCCTAATTCCGACTTCCTGGCTCCGCCCGTGTATCCACCGACCGCTTCCTGGTTGTGCTGTACCTGCAGCGGAACAGCGAGCAACAGATCGTTCCAGGGAAGCACGTAGACCGCCACCATCACGTTCCTCCGCGCCTTCGCGGCTCCGCGCGAAGACAACCGCAGCCCAGCTCCAACAAAGGAGCCTACGACGCCTATTTCTTCCTGAAGATCCGCGCTGCCTTCCCCGGAACGCCGGGTGAACCCTTCCTATTTCTTCGAAGTTGGAAGTGAGGCCGATGTTTGAGTGCGTTTCGTTCCAGGTCTCCGATTTGTCTTCTCTCAGTTCCTTCTGTCCGACTTCTTCTTCTACTTCCGCGTGGATAGCCGGTGTCGACGAAGTTCGAATCTGCGTTGTCCTCGACCGACTCCGGGACTACTCCGCGGTCCTCTGCGCACCTCCGCGTCCTTCTATGAGAAAGGCTGCTTTTGCAAGGCCCAACATGGCGGGCCGCTGTCCCTCGTCCGGAGCATTGCCTCGGGGTGACCATCCTTCTATCCGCACTCGGGCGAAGCGACGCCGTGGCGTCCTGGTGCATGTTGATGTCCATCCCTCCCGACCTGACGCTGCCAACTCCGCGACGCACTCGCCGTGGTGCAAACCGCGGATCGCAGTCATCAGGGACGAGATCTGAGGCAACGTCTCCGCAATCGGTCGTGTGGTCCTCGGGTCAGTTCACGCGGCCTTCGCCTTCCTGCCAAACTGCGGATCGTACGGTTGCTCAGTCACCCACAGGTGGTGTAACAGCACCGCCAGTTTTCGCGCCACGGCCACCACCGCGCGCTTCTTTGCATTCTTGCCGCCCCGACTGGCGATCGCCTCCCGGTGGTGGCGGAGATCACAGGGCGGGCCGAAGGGACCCAGAATGTAGTGAGCGGCACTCACCAGAAGCCGTCGCCCCATCCCATCGCCCGCTTTGGAGATCCGGAGCTGGGGCCGTGACGCACTGCTCTCATCCAATCGCGGCACCAAGCCGAAGTACGCCCCGACGTCCCGACTCCGCGCGAACCGCGTCGGGTCCTCGACGAGGAGCACGAACGCCAGTGCGGTCAACGGCCCCACTCCCGCCGGCTGCTGCAACCGCTGCGCGGTGGGATAGGTCGTGCGCACCACGCGGCCAACCGCGGCATCGTACTGCCGGATCTGCTGCGTCAACGTGGTAATGAGCTCCAGGAGCGGCCGCACGGCCGGCCCTAAGGCCTCCGGCAACTCCGCCTCGGCCCGGTGGGCAAACGCCTCCGCCGAACACTTCGTGAGCCGCGCCCCCTGCGCGTTCACCGCGCCCCGCACATGATTGATCATCTGTGTGCGCGCGCGCACGACCTGATTCCGGGCCCGGAGCAACTCCAGATGCTCCTGGGCCGTCGGACTCCGATGCCGGATCGGGTGCAGCAAGCGCGGATCGGCGCGCCCTTGCCGCGCCAGAAACTCGGCATCGAGCCGATCATTGCGCTTCCGCCGGCGCCGGGTGCCGTACACCGCACTCGGATTCGCCACGATGACCTCATGGCCCAACTGCTCGAGCTGCCGCGACACCCACGGCGAATGCGTGCCGACCTCGAGTACCACGCGCCACCCGCGCTCCGTGCTGAAGTATTGCGCCAGCGCGGCTGGGGTCGTCGCCACGGTCGCCTCCGCGAGGCACTCTCCGGCGGCGTCGACCGCGTAAACTCGGCTCGCCGTATCGCCAAGATCCAATCCCACGGTTACCTTCGAAGAGAGCACGTTATGAGTCATGGCCGACCTCCGGCATCTGGGCTTCGCGCCCGTTAACGGTCATCCTTTGGCGAACCCTCCAAGGTTACGCCGCGACCGGCCGGGGGAAGGCCTTTCTCATATCAACTCTGCGGTAATAAGACGCGAAGCTCCGAGGCCCGCACCAACGCCGACACGTCTCGCGGATAACGAGAAGTCCTGTCCTGAGCCCTAACGCCGTTTTCTCCCAGGTCCCCACGCCCGATACAGCGCCTCGAGCGCCCCGCGCGTCTTCGCCAGTTCGATCCGCTTGAACGGAGCGGGCGCCAGGGTACGTTCGCTGGCGACGAGCAGCCGCTCGGCCTCTGGAAACTGCTGCCGCGCGGTGAGGCATTGGGCGAGCGCCCGCTGGGCCTCCGCCGTGGCCGGGTGATCCGGCCCGAACAGCGCCGTACGCCCTTCCAACACGTGACGCAGGAGCGGCTCTGCTTCGCCCGCCTTGGCGCGATCGACGAGGAGTTCGCCAAGTGAGAGCTCTACGTCCAGGACGCGTGGATGATCTGCAGCGTTCGCGGCACGTTGGTTATGCGCGGCATCGCGGAGCGCGCGCTCCGCCTCTTCCAACCTCCCCGTGCGATGCAGGAGCACGCCCAGGTTGCGGAGGCTCGGTCCGACGCTTTCGTGCGCATCGCCGAAGAGCCTGCGCCGGGTCGCGAGCGCGTCGCGCAGCAGCGGCTCCGCCTCGGCATACCTCCCGGCGAGCGACAGCATGGTCCCGAGGTTGTGGGACGCCGTGACGGTGTAGCCCGCCTCGGGGCCCAGCGTGCGCTGCCAGATCGCCAACGAATCGGGTTTCTCGATCCAGGTTGCAGATCTCGCCGGTGACGGGAACGCAGACATCGTTCTGGCGAAGCAAGGCGTTGCGACCTTGCTGGCCGTCCCATGGCGGCGTAGGTTCTGAGCTCCGAAGTGAGCTTTGGCGGTTGCCGTGCCTCGCCGCGACATCGTGGTTCTTATTGGAGCCTTCTCAATCGCGCTGAGCTTCGCCAGCGGTTAGGCGGATCGTACCATCACGCCCGTCGTCACTCCAGGCAAGACTCATGTAGTGCCGGGCCATCTCTGCCCCCCACACGCCTCCTCGAATTCGACGTGACCACCAACGCGCATCCGCCAGCAACGCTCGAAGGATGGTATTCACTGTGCGTTGTCGCACGGTTCGATCGCCACGCCTGGCGATCCACCCGCGACGTATCGCGTCAGGCAGCACGCTCGAGCGCGCATGAGGCGCTCGCGCGCCTGTCGGCTCCTGCGTGCGGAGGCTGGACGGAGACGGTCACGCTCGTGGGTTCCACGAGCGATGTCCTGTTCCTTCACTTGCGGCCCACGCTCGAAGACATCGCCGAAGTCGAGCGCATCATCAGAAGCGAGCCCCTATGGGACTCTCTCATTCCGACCTTCTCATTTCTCAGTGTGACCGAAGTGGCGCTGTACGGACTGTCGTCGCGGTTGCTCAAGGAGACGCTTTCGCGCGGTGGAGAGGTGGGGGACGCCTCGTACCGTGAAGCACTCGAGCTGCGACTGCGCGCAGAGCGGAGCGTCTCGCACATTCAGCACCGTTTGTATCCCGTACCTCCGCCGGACATGCCCTACCTCTGCTTCTATCCCATGTCCAAGCGGCGTCACGCGCCACACAACTGGTACGCGCTCCCGCTCGTCGAGCGTGAGCGACTGATGCAGGGGCATGGCCTAACGGGACAGCGGTACCGCGGACGCATCGCCCAGATCATTACTGCTTCCACCGGCTTTGAGGAATGGGAGTGGGGCGTGACTCTCTTCGCGCGCGACCCCCTCGACCTCAAGCACGTGGTCACCGACATGCGCTACGATCCCGCGAGCGCGGACTACGCGGAGTTCGGCGAGTTCTACCTGGGAAAGCGATGCAGCCCGTCGGACTGGCTCGACACCCTCGCGTGATTGCATGTTTATGGCCGCGCGGTGGGTGAGAGCGAGCTTGCGGGGGGCGACAGCTCCAGGTGAGTCTTGACGGATGTGCTGGGGGCCCTACCTTAGACGGGCCCATGATAGCTCGTCGAGGCGAAGGCCTACGGTGTTCTACCTCTCTTCATAATGGGAGGAGGTGCCAATGCCGATTCGCGAAGGAAACATCTACCGGGATGGAATCACCGCCGGTGTACTCGGCGCCACAGCGGTCGCAGCCTGGTTCCTGATTGTCGATGCCATGGCGGGACGACCGTTCTTTACGCCCAAGCTGCTGGGCAGTGGGTTCATGGGTGTCTTCGACCGCGAGGGTTCGCTCCCCGTCGAAAGCGTGACGGCCCTGATCGGGATTTACACCCTCTTTCACTACATCGCGTTCTGCATTGCGGGGATCATTTTGGCCGTGATTGTGCAGGTCGCGCGGACAACGCCGTCGATTCTTGGCGGCTTGTTCATCCTCTTCATCGTATTCCAGGTGGGCTCCCTCGGGCTAGTCACCCTGCTGGCTCGCGCCACGGCGTTAGGCGCGCTCGCCTGGTATCAGGTGATGGCCGGGAACGTCGTGGCCGCGATCACCATGGCTGCGTACTTCTGGCGTTCGCACCCGGAACTGCGCGGGGAGTTGCGCCACGCGCTCGACGACGGGGAAGACTAGCCCCGCAGCGCTTAGCCGCTGCGACTCGGGATCAGGCGTGGAGTGCCGGGCCACCAGCGCGCATGGCGTGATCGCTTCGCGGCCCAGGCAGCTCATGGAGCGACCTCAATCCATGCGTCCCCATTCTACACCCGCGTCTCCACGGGCTTTTCCAACAACTCGTGACGCAACTTCGGGTGCGTCGCCCACACCCACATCCCCATCGCTAGGACGGCAATGAGGTTGCCAATTCCGACAGCCCACCAGCTAAGCGTGCCGAGCACCCACCCACCCAGGCTCCCCATTGTCCCGAGAAAGAGTCCCTCGATCACGATGAACGCCAGCAGTCCCGTCAGCCACATCCCCGGCGTTTGCTCGAGGAGCTTGGCGCTCCAAACGAGCGCTATTCCGACGACCACGAACGCGGCGAAATGAACCACCGTATACGCAGCGATCACGGCCACACCCACATGCACCTCCTCGGGACTCGTGGCTCCGAACAGCACCGCCGATCCCAGTGCAGCGGGCGTATAGAACGGCGAGCTCGCCAATAGATCCACGATGAGGAACCAGAGTGCCACCGCACTCCCGCCGATGAATCCCGTGATCATGCCCTTCGTCACCAGAGGGTGTCCGCGTAGGACTGCGAGACCTAACGGCGCTTCGGTGTGCAAGGCATGATGCAGATACGCCATCAGGACCATGCCACCGGCCAGGTTTGCGCCCAACACGTGAAACACGGGGAGAATGGTGAGTACTTGCGCGCCTGGCACGAGCAACGCGCCGTAGTACACGCTGTTGAGCACAACGAGTCCGAACACCGCGCCGACCAGCAACCCTGGAGAAACGCCAATGGCATCGAGGAACCACGCCGTCGCCATGCCCATGAGCGTGAACACGCCGAAATGGAGGATCGTGTACGTCGCCACGATGCGAAATGTCGGCGTCATGTCCAGATCGCCGATGATTGCGCCCGCCAAGACGGCGGGCGTATGAAAGGCCTCGGCCGTCGCCAGATCCAACACCAGGAACCAGAGCGCGACCACCGCGCCCGCTGCGACGCCTCCTATCGCCCCGTGCAACAGTGGACTGGCAGGATGAGAGGTCTGCATGGAACATTCTCCTTGCCGCTAGAAATGCCCTCCGTCCCCGTGACGCGTCTCGCGCAGCACGCGCAGAATGGCGCGGAAGATTAAGCCAGCCGCGCGGCGCTCAGCGCCCCGACTCGGGACCTGGCGTGGGGCGCGGAGGTGAGACGCCGCCTTCGCGTTTTCGCTTCGCATACCACCACACGCCGATCACGATGCTGGCGGCGATGATCGGCACGAAGACCATGAGCGCTCCCGTCCAGAACATGGCGAGGGACATCGCATCGTCGTTCATCGGTGGAGGAATCGCTGGAGATTCTTGAGGTAGTACGCGAGCGCGACGACGGCGAGCGCGAATGCGATCGCGAGCACTTTGAGGCCCCATGCGCCGGACGCGCGAGACGCCTCGAAGGACCACCACGAGAACACGGCGCAGAACAGTATGGCGGTCCCGATCAGGAATCGGTGGAAGTAGATCATGCGACCCGGTCCGCGATCATGAAGGTGAGTATAGCGGGAAGATAGGCGAGGGTAACGAGAAACAAGCGACGCACGTGATACGGCGATCTCGATCTCGCGGCGAGCACGGCCCGGACCACAAGCCATCCGGAAAGCCCGAGGGCCCCGGCGAAGTAGAAAACGCCGGACATCCCCAGCAGCGTGGGAACCAGACTGATGGGGACGAGCGCTACCGCAGTCAGCACGGCCTGACGAAATGTCGACGTACCGTCGGTGTCGTCGCCGCTCAGCATCCGGAGCCCGGCGCGCACGTAGTCGTCGCGATGGATCCAGCTCAGCGCCAGGAAGTGCGGGAGCTGCCAGAAGAAGAGAATCGCGAACAAGACGCCTGCACGGTCGGACAGCGTACCACCTGCCGCTGTCCACCCCCCGACGATCGGCAGCGCACCCGGAACCGCACCGATGAGCGTGGCCAGATTCGTCCGCCTCTTGAGCGGTGTGTAGACGAGCACATACGATAGCAGCGTGGCGGCCGCGATGAGGGCCGTCATCAGGTTCACGAGCACTGCGAGATAGGCTACTCCCAGCGTACCGGCGCCGACCGCGAACGTGGCGGCAACGCGCGGCTCCAGTCGGCCGGCGGGCAGGGGACGGCCAGCGGTCCGCCGCATGAGCGCATCCACATCGCGCTCGAGCAGCTGGTTGAGCGCGTTCGTTCCTCCGGCGACTAGCGCGCTTCCGATCAGCACATGAATGAACGAGTTCCACGTGCCGAATGTCCAGGCGCCGAGCGAGGCGGGTGCCGAGAGGGCGAACCCGGCCGCCACAGTGAGCACCGCCATTAACGTTATGCGCGGCTTGGTTAGCGCGAGGAGATCTGACGACGCAACCTGCGCGAACGTGCGAGCTACCAACGGAATTCCCTCGTGACCGCGACCACCAGAATCACAGCCAGCGGAAGCGGCGCGATGGCCAGAAGACGCAGGCGGTTCGGCTCATACCGCAGGTGCATGTAGTACAGCGCCACGAGAGCCGCCTTCCAGATGGCGAGGAAGATGAGGAGCAGAATGAGCACCATCTTTGGCCACGGCAGGAACGCGACTCCCAACTCGACTGCCGTGAGCGCCGCGAGAAAGAAGAAGATGCCGATGTAGTTCGGGTGGGCGTGTTTGGCCTTCTCCATGACACTCCTCCCGCTCAAATGAGGTAGACGATGGTGAAGAGGATGATCCAGACGAGATCGACGAAGTGCCAATAGAGCCCGACCACCTCGACTCCGCGATGATCGGCGGCGCTGTACTTCCCTCGAAAGGCCCTCCACGTCACGTAGATCATGCATATCACACCGACCGTCACGTGAAAACCGTGGAAACCGGTCATGGTGTAGAACGTGGAGCCGTAAAGTCCTTCGCTCGGAACGAATCCAACGCTCATGAGGTGCATGTACTCGAAGACCTGCACGCCAACGAATCCAGCGCCAATGAGGACCGTGGCGATCAACCACCGCTTGAGTCCAGCGAGGTTACCGTCTTGTATCGCGGCAAAGGCCTTCACCATCGTGACCGAACTGCAGATCAGAAGGAAGGTGTTGATCGCCGTGAGCGGAACGTTGAGCACCTCGCCGGGCGGCTTCCACGCGTCGGGATGGGCGACGCGGAGGATGATGTACGCACCGATTAGTGCCGTAAAAAACATCACCTCCGAGCCAAGGAAGACCCACATCCCGAGCTTCTCGTTATAAACGCCCATTCCCTGCTCATACCCCCGGGGCGGTGCCATCATGTCGTCGTCGAGCATCGCGGTCGCGTGCGCCATGTCGCCGGGCCTCCCGGTCACGTGTGGGCGGCGGAGGCCGCCGGTTGCGGTGGCAGTTCGCGGTTCTGGGGGAGGAAGTCCTCCTCGACCAGCGGCGAGCTGTACTCGTACGGCCCACGGAAGACGCGTGGGATCGTCGCAAAGTTGCCGTGCGGCGGCGGCGAGGCCACTGTCCACTCGAGGCCGTTATCGTCCCAGGGGTTGTCCGGCGCCTTGGCACCGACGAACCAGCTAGCGATGAAGTTGATTGCGAAGATGAACTGCGCGGCGAAGAGGACGAACGCGGAGATCGAGATGAACGTGTTGATTCCCTGGAGGTGCTGCAGAAACTCGTACTCGTTCGGGTCGAAGATGCGCCGCATGTGTCCCTGCAGGCCGAGCTGGTGCATCGGGAAGAAGACGCCATTGTAGGCGATGAAGGTGATGACGAAGTGCACCTTTGCCCAGAACGGGTTCATCATCCGCCCGAACATCTTGGGATACCAGTAGCTGATCGCGGCGAAGATCGCGAACAGGCTGCCGCCGAATAGCACGTAGTGCAGGTGGGCGACGATGAAATAGGTGTCGTGGATGTAGATGTCCACCGGCGTCGAGGCCATGAAAATGCCGCTCAGGCCGCCGATGATGAACATCGACACGAAGGCCACCGCGTGAAGCATCGGGACGTGGAAGCGCACCGAGCCACCCCATATGGTGCCCAGCCAGTTGAAAACTTTGATCGCCGACGGGACCGCGATGAGCATCGTCGAGATCATGAACGAGGTGCCTAACGTCGGGTTCATGCCACTCATGAACATGTGGTGACCCCATACGCCCCAACCGAGCACGGCGATCGCGAGAATTGCAAAGACCATCGACGCATAGCCGAACACCGGCTTGCGCGATCCGTTCGCGATGATGTCCGACGCAAATCCCATCGCCGGCAGGATGAGGATGTAGACCTCGGGGTGGCCGAAGAACCAGAACAGGTGCTGCCACAACAGCGGCTGCCCGCCCTGCGCCGGACCAAAGAAATGGGTGCCGAGCGTCTGATCGAAGAGGAGCATGATGATGGCGCCCGAGAGAATCGGCATCGCCAGCAGCACGAGGATCGCCGTGACGAAGAGCGCCCAGATACTCAGCGGAAGCCGGAACCAATGCATTCCCGGCGCGCGCAGGTTTATAACCGTCGTGATGTAGTTGAACGATCCCAGGATCGACGAGAGGCCCAGGATGATCAGACTGATGCACCACAGGATCTGTCCCATGCTCACACCAGTCAGATCGGCGCGCTCGCTCAACGGCGCGTACGCCGTCCATCCGGCGGCGGCATGACCGCCCTCTACCACGAAACCGGCGATCATCATGATGCCCGCCGGCACGGCGATCCAGAACGACGCCATGTTGATCCGCGGAAAGGCCATGTCGGGAGCGCCGATCTTGAGTGGAATCAGGTAGTTCCCGAAGACACCCACCAGCAGCGGCATGATCGCGAAAAAGACCATGAACGTGCCGTGCATCGTTACCAGCGCGTTATAGAATTCCGGCAGGACGATGCCGTCAGGTGCCATCGTGTCCGGCAGCACGCCCCCGCCGGGCATCGCCTGCCCCGGGAAGCCGAGCTGCCATCGGATGACCATCGCCAGCAGTCCTCCCACCAGGAGAAAGACGAGGCTCATGATCAGGAACTGGATCCCAATGATCTTGTGATCGGTCGAGAAGATGTACTTTCGCAGAAAGCTCATCTCGTGCGCGTGTGCTTCGCCGGTCGCTATGTGTCCCGCGGTGGGTGCGGTGATCGTCGCCATGGATCACCTCCTCACTGGCCGAGGGCGAGCTGCCCGCCATTGCGATGCCATCGATCGAACTCCTCTTCCGAGTGGACCGTCACGGAGCCTCTCATCCGATAGTGCCCGAGTCCGCAGAGCTCGGCGCATGCGATCTCGAACTCACCGGTCTGGGTGGGCTGAAACCAGACCTGGATCCGCATGCCGGGGACGGCGTCCTGCTTGATGCGCCAGGCCGGCACGAAGAACGAATGGATCGCGTCCTCCGAGGTGAGAGTCGCGTTGATCGCTCGGTCGACCGGGACGTGGAGCTGGTTCCGTACCGTGAAATCATCCGCCGTCCCGAGTTGGAGATCGGGACCGGGATAGGTGATCTCCCATTCGAACTGCTTGGCGTGCACGATGACCGGAAACGCGTTAGGTGGGACGCTGTCCCGTCCCTTGATGCGGTTCCACCCTCCCGCGCTCATCAAACCAAGGACAAGGACGGCGATTGCCGTCACGCTCGTCCAGACCACCTCGGCTTTGTTGTTCCCATGATAATACCGCGCCCTGACGCCCGGACGCGCACGGTAGCGTATCAGGAACCACACCAGCGCCACTTCGGTCGCCACGAACGCGATCCCGGTGACCCAGAGAATCACGTAGTACAACCAGTCGATCTCGCCGGCGAAGGTCGATGCGCCCGGAGGCAGGAGCCAGTTCATCGCGCATCCTCCTCAGGATGTCGAACCAGTGAACGTGAAGTTCGCTGAAGCCGAGCCGGTCGCCGGTACCGAAACGCTCATCGTCCTGGTGCCCAGCTCCTCGTGTCGCGCCTCGATCTCGTACGTGCCCGCGGGAAGCCCCGTTATGGTGAACGACCCGTCGGGGCCCGTGGTGGCAAAAAACGGATGCGAGAGCACCGCGACGTTGGCGTGCATCCATCCGTGCACGCTGCACTCCAGCGGAACCGTAACCTCCTCGGTGGTGAACGACCGCTCGGTGGTCATCCCCGCTCTCGGCTGGCTGATGTTAAAGCCCCGGTTCTTGGTCGGCACGGCCTTTATGTTGTGGAGCACGGCGTCGCTGTTCTTGATCTGAATCGTCTGGCCGGCCATCACGGCCATTGCGCGTGGGTGATACAGGCACCCTTCCTGGTCAATGACGGCCGGCGTGCTCGGAACGGGAAAACTCTGTCCAGCCGGGAGGCCGCTCTTCACATATACCACCACGTTGGCCAGCTTGCCGTCAGTGACGAGGACCACCGGATCGGTCGGTGCAGTGGCGTACTTGCGCTGACACACGGCCTCCTCGCTCATGTCGATCGTTGGGTTGACGGGTGCGGTGCCTGTAAAGTCGACCACACCGGTCACCGAGCCACCTCCCGCAGCCTGCGCAGCCTGCGCCGCAGGCGCCGCAGCGTCGCCGCCCTCCGGACCGGCTTCTTCCGATCCGCCGCAGGCACCGAGCGAGAGCACCATCCCGCCGATCAGTATTCGCTTCATGTCGTTTCCTCCGTAGTGGAGCGCCGGGATGTGCGTTCGCGGCGCTGGGCCCGCATCACCGCCATGAAACCCAATCCGGCGGTGAGCAGCATGGCGGCCGCCGGCGCGACATACACGCGCGGCGGCGTGGGAACATCGAGAAAGATCGCGTACCACGCGCTCACCGATCCGCGCACGTCGTCCTCGCCGTTGGAGCCATCCGCGGCGAAGAAGGCGATCGGAATAGCGCGGCCGGTGGCGAACACCGGTGCCCGGGTCGTGTCAGCCGGAACCAGCGAACGCGTGATCTGGAGCCGCCACTCGCCCTGGTCGTAGACGGCAGCGTGCGTTAGCGACGACGACTCGTATGGGGTAAACTGGCCCAGGCCGGTGCCGCGGACCTCGCTCACCGCGCCGCTGTCGCTCCTCCATCGCCACGCGTAGACGGGACGCCGGCTGTCGCCGCCGAGAAAGTACGGCTGCTCAGCGTCGTCGGTGATGCGCTCGGGAAACTGCACCACGAAACGATCGCTTCCCTGCTCGGTCGGGTTCGGTCCGTCGGCGGTAGTCATCGACGCTGCGACGCGCTCCAACCATTCGTTCCACGCTGGGTCGGGACTGCGCGACGGGTCATGCCACGTGAGGCGCAGCGCCAGCGCACGACCATCGTGTATTCCCTGAACCCACACGCCGTCGATGGTGGGCGAAAACCAGCGCGGCTTGATGATGACCTGGCCGACCAGCGGAACCCAGAATCGTTCCACGACGTTCCAGGTCGAATCGTCAGGCGATGCAGGGAGCGCGCCGTCCGTCAAAGCGGCGCGCACGACCTCGCGCACCCTCGGAGCTTCCCTTGGCGACAGGCTGCGAACGTATTGCGCCACCTGCCAGAGCTGCTCGTCCGTCACGACGTTCGCGTCGACCGCATCGGTGAACGACGGCATTGGCGTGCCATCCAGTCCGGTGCGCAACCGAGTGTAGATCTGTTCGACTGAACTGCCGCCATTGAAATTCCAACTTGCGCTGAGATTCGCGGCGCGGATCGGCTGATCGAAGTCGTCCGTCAGCGTTGGCGCCGAAGGTCCGTCGCCGTGTCCCTGCTCGCCGTGACACTTGGCGCACTCCAGTGCGGTGTACGCCTCCCGACCGCTGGCAACGGCCGCGTCGGACGTGCGGGGGGCGCGACCGATGGCGATGGCCGCGGGTGCAGGGCCGGAGAAGAACTGGGAGAAGCTCTTCAGGTAGACGACCAGGTCGTCGCGCTCTCGACTCGTCAGGCGCGCTGTCCATCCCGGCATCGCAGTACCTGGCATTCCTTCGTCGATCACCCGGCGGATGTCGGCATCGGTGGGGAGTTCACCGCTGGCCGTGGTGCGGATCTGGTAAACGCCCTTGGTAAAATCGCGCGGCCGGGGCAGCATGGAGGTGGCGGCCGAGCCGTCGCCCGCGCCGTTCTCTCCGTGGCATTCGGCACACCACTTGTCGTACGTCGCTTTGCCGCGAGGCGCGGCCTGCGCGTACACCAGCTGACCCGAGCCGGGAATCGGCAGCAGATAGACCAGGCCGAGAGCGAGTCCGCCAAAGGCTACGCGATGCGCCGGTCGAAGGGCAGTCACGGCTGCTCTGCTCCGTGCCCGCTCTCCGCGCGACGGGGCTGCGAACCAGTCTGCTCGTACAGGAAGATGATCACGGACCAGATCTCGTCTTCGGTGAGGTAGTCCTCCCACACCGGCATCGCGCTGCTCCACGGTGTCCCTTCGCGCGGGAGGCCGGGGCCGCCCTTGGCGATGCGCCAGAACACGAAGCTCTCGGTAAGCTGCGCAAGGTTGTCGGCGAACGAGAGCGGCGTCGGGCTGAAGCCGTGACCGAAATGACCCTGGCCATCGAGGCGATCGCCGTGACATGCGAGACAGTTCTGGTAGTACAAGCGCTTCCCGGCCTCGTAGTGCTGGGTGAGGGAGCCGCTCGTGCGCAACGGGTTCTCGAGGCGGGCAAGCGACATGCGCGTGCCACGGAACGTGATCTCCCCCGGCGGCGCCGGATGGATGGAGCGGAGCTGGACCGGCGCGCTGACACGCGGCCTAGTCTGCTCGTACGCCGCGAAGCCGACCAGGGCTGGGACGACGATGAGAAGTCCGAGTCGCACCTTGCGCCGGTCGTCGCGGACGAGAGTATCGAGGACTGGCTCCTTGAAGCGGCGCCAGCGCGCCTCGTCGCTGCTCACGTGGATCAGGATCCCGACGATCGCTATGAACATGAACTGAACCACCACACTCGACGGAACCGGCGCGCTCTCGACGCCGAGGAGCGGCGGGATGTAGGCGATGCCGAACTTGAACAGCAGATAGGAGGCGACGATGAGCAGAATCGCCTGCCAGAATGGATGTCCGAGCACTTCCCGGATTCGGGTCATCGCTTGCCCGCCAGGTAGGTGACCAGCGCCTCCAATTGGGCCGCGGTCAGCATCTGTCCGTAAGTGGTCGGCATGGTGCCGGCTAGCCCCTCGAATCCCCTAGCGGTATCCGCGTTAGGCTGGAGAATCGACGTCCGAATGTACTCTCTCGTAGCGTTGGCCCCGATGCGGTCGAACGATGGTCCGACAGGCCCGCCCTGGCCGTCCAGGGTATGGCACGCGATGCATCCCTTCTCGCTGATCAGCGCGACGGGATCGAGCGTGGCGGTCATGGCCGGGCCGGCGGCCGGCCCACCGGCGGGAGACGCAGATGACGCGGGCGTGGTGCGCGCGATGTCGTCTGCGGTCACCGTCACTTCTCCGCCTTGCGCTTGAAGATAGGCGATCGTCGCCCAGATCTGATCCTCGGTGAGCTGCCGGCGCACGTCCGGCATGATCGGTTCGAAGCCACTGACCACAAACTTGTTCGGAGTCGTCATCGATTCATACAGGTATGTCTTGCAGTCGACGTCAGGTTCCCGGGTGCCGCACCGTGCGCCGATCACCCCCTCGCCGGCGTGGTCGGTGACGAGATTCGGCGCGCGTGTGCCCAGGCCATGGCAGGCCGTGCATCCGCCAGCGCCGTTGTAGATCCGCTCTCCGGCGGCCACCAGCGCCTCGCCCGTCACGCCTGACGATAGATCGAGCGCCTCGGGGACCTCCGACTGCAACTGCGGAATGATGTTGGCCACCATCGTGTAGAAGGCCAGCACCACCAGTGTGACCGCCAGGACCTTGAGATTGATCTTCCACATGGCGGCTCAGCCCTCCGCCGGATGCGTTACAGCGGATCTTTGCATGGCGCGCTCCGCCAGTCCGCCCAACCAGAAGATGAACGCGACCATCCCGAGAAAAATCAGGACGCACAAGCTGATCATTTTGGCCGCGTAGCCCAGCGCGGGAGTGACGGCATCGATGCTGGTGTCGCGCATCACCTCCCACACGTGCCAGTGCTGGCGTATCCCGCTGCGCGCGAATCCCATCAGCCCCATCAGCCAGGTGAAGGTGACCGCAAGGACGAATAGTGCGTACTGCGAGCGCTCGGGCATCTTCCCCCACTGGATCGCCCCGCGCGACTCGGCCCGTCGGCCAATGAAGACGTCGATCACCGTCACACTGATGATGCAGAGCAGCACGGCGGCGACCTGGTAGACGCTGAAGCCGATGCGCACGATGGCTTCCACGAAGTAACCGTAAATTCCGTAGAAGAGCACGACCAGGGAGGCCATCACGAACATCGCACCCTGCACCAGCGTTCCGGTCTTCGTCCACGCCACCGTCGGCCGCGTGTTCGCGCGCCGATACAGAAGAAAGGAGAGAAAAGTGGTGAGAATCATCAGGTTGACCGCTGTGTTCTTGGCGCTCATCACCCCCAGCACGTTGAGAAACGGGTGATGCGACCCGCCCATCGCCGCCAACTCTTCGCGGCTGGCAATCATCGTGTGCGGCGTGGCCCATACGATCCAGCAGATCACCAGCAGGGCGAGCATCCACTTCGTGTATGGGGCGAAGCGCTCCGCGCCGGGAATTCGGCCCATCCCCGTCCAGAGGTAGTAGTTCGCGGCAAGAAAGAGGACGCCGATCAGAATCGCCTGCACAATCCAGAGCCAGCTCATGAAGCCGCCCATCATCGTTATGCCCATCTGCTGGTTGTACTGGTAGATCTCTCGGCCCAGCCAGTAGCCGGCGAATGGAAGAACGATGAAGGTGGAGATGGCAATGAAATTCCCGACGTACCCCATCCAGTCGTAATGGGCGCGCTCTTCATCGGTCGTGGCCGCGAGAAAGCGATATCCCGCGTACGCTGCGACGATGGCACCGCCGAAGACGGCGTTGCCGATCAGGCGATGGATGTTGATCGGCATCCACGTCATGTTAGCCATCGCGTTCCAGAGCCCCACCGACGCGGGAAGCGTCTCGGCGGTCACGCCGGTGGGAGGTGACATCATGTAGGTCAGCCACCCGTTGGCGATGAACATGACGATCGTTCCGAACACGTTGAGCAGCACGCCGAGCCCCAGGTGCCCCCATTTCGCACGCCCCAGCTTCCAGCGGTCCCACCCGTAGTAGTACAGATAGAGGGTGAACGACTCGACGAAGAAGATACCGGCATAGATCCACATCGAGAGCGAGAATATATCCGCCATGTGGCTCCAGAAGCGCGGATAGAGCGTCGTTATGAGGAACAGCAGCAGCCCACCCCACAGCGCGGTCGCACTGTAGGCAAACACGAGCAGTCGGGTGAATTCTTTCGAGAGCTTGTCGTACTTCTCATCCTTGCTGACGATGCCGATCAGCTCCGTGATGACCGCGAACATGGGAACGCCGAGCACGAACGCGGCGAACATCAGGTGCACCTCGGCCGCGATCCACACCGCGCCGCGGGATCCGATGCCGGGGAAATGCCGGTATGCGCCCGCCGTGTCGGCGACCGCCTGCAGGAGCGGAAGCACCGAAAGCTCAGTCATCTCTCGCGAAGAAAGGAAGGCGCTTTGAGAAATCGATAGGCATCGAGCGCCGCACTTCGAGCAGCAGATCGACAGTGACTTCCTGCAGGCCGCGGTCGCGCGCATACGCTTCCAGCCGGGTGACGACCACCCCACGCACGAACGACGGAATCCGATCGATGCGCGCCCGCGCGTCTGGCGACCACGTCATCGTCGCCGTCGCCGCCATGCCGTAGGACAGCGAACGCGCGCGGCCAATGACTGCGACGCGTCCATCGGGCTCGTACGCGCAGGAGGGATCGGCGGCCATGACATCGCCCTCCAGCGCGAAGGCGCGCGCGCGGCAGCCGCCGCACACCTGGCGATACTCGCACCGCCCGCACTTGCCGCCCAACGGAGACGAGCGGAGTTCGTGAAAGAGCGGGGAGTCACGCCAGACATCCCCGAACGACTGCCGCCGCAGGTCCCCGGCCGGAGTCGGGAGATACGGACACGGCGTCAGCTTGCCATCCGGCGTGATGCGGCAGTATTGCACGCCGCACGGACAGCGCGTGGCATAGGTGAGGATGGGCGACTCGGGATCGGAGCGATGCAGGTGGCGCATGAAGTGCGGCGCGCACTTGGCGCGGACCATCATGCGTCCACGGTAGCGGCGCTGATGGTCCACGAGCTCCGCGAGGAGCGACTCGTACTCGTCCGGCGTCAGGTCGGTGAGGCGGGCGCCGCGGCCGGTGGCGACCAGGAAATACAGGTTGAAGGCCACCGCTCCCTCGCCGGCCGCCCAGTCCACCAGACCGCCGATCTCATGACGATTCCCGCGATGCGCCGTCGTCTGCACGATGAAGTCGAGGCGGTGCGCCCGGAGGCGCGCCAGCGCGCCGACGGTCGCGGCGCGCGCGCCTGTCCCGTGGCGAAAGTTGTCGTGGTGGGTGTCGGAGAGTGCGTCGATGCTGACCGCGATACCGGTGACGCCCGCGTCCTGCAGCTGCGCGATGCGATCATCGGTGAGGAGTGTCCCGTTGGTGCCGACGACGACGGTCGCGCCGCGCCGCGCCGCGTACGAGGCAATCGCGCCGAGGTCGTCGCGCAGGAGAGGCTCGCCGCCTGAGAGGATGAACATCGGCGACGCGTTGAGCGCGAGGATTTCGTCAGTGATTCGCCGGCACTCCGCGGTCGTCAGCTCGTCCGAGGTCGACTCACCCGGCCCTGCGGAGATGTAACAGTGGGTGCATTCGAGATTGCAACGCCGCGTGAGGTTCCAGGCGACCACGTGCGGCACGTGGTCGTCGCGCGCCAAACCTCCGGCGCCAGTCTCCAGCGTAGCGAGCGGCGTTACCCCACTGCGCTCACTCTCCTGAACGAAATTCTTCGCTCTCCGAGCGTGTGGCCCCCCGGCAACCCTCCAACAGCGATCCCGTCAATCTCTTTTGGCACCTTCCTGCATCATGCGCTCGACGGCCGATCGCGCCTCGTCTGGCGTCACGGCGTTCAAATCCACCGGACAGCGCGCAGCCTTCTCTTCGACGTCGCGAATGGGACACCGCGTGACGCCCGCTGCTTTCGCCTCCTCGATGAATCGGCGCATCTCCGGCGACATCACGTCACCGCCGCCGTTTTCAGCTTCGGCGCGGATCTGCTTGGCTCGCAGTTCGGTGAACATGACCAGCATCGTGTCCATATCGAACTCGTCCGCTTCGATCATCGCTTGCTTGTTCTCGTCCATCACGCGCGTCGTGACGCGCCAGATCTCGTGTCCGCGGGCGAAACGCTCCACCGTATTCCGCGCCAGCGGGCGGGCGATGAGCGGGACGAGCGTCAGGCGGCTCCATGCCTCGTGCGTCCAGACGATCGGATCGGTCGCCACCCGGCTTCGTTGACTGACGCGCCCCGTGACCGGGCACTTCACTTCAACGGTCGGCTCGTCAGGCGCAGGATCGTCGTCGTGCCCCTGGACGTTCGTGCGGCGCATCTGCTCCTCGGCCTTCACTTCGGCGAGGGCAACCTCCTCCGCCGAGCCGATCCCCATGATGAGCTGCATGTGCGTGGGGAGGAGTTTCCGAATCGCCTCATCGAGACGCGGATTGGTGACGATGTCCCCTCCCTGCTCGAGCACGAATTCCTCCACCGCTTTGCGGGCGATTCCCTGCGCGAACGGAGGCACGCGCAGGATACGCACCTCGGCGTCGGGCGACCACGGGATCGACGCGACACCATCCTCCTCGATCCACGGAATATCCTCCGGGCGGACGCCGGCGATGCCGGCCAGCAGCACATTGCACGGCGCGAGGCGGACCAGGTTCTCGGCCTGTGAGCCCAGTTCCGTGCGCTCGATGCGATGCGCGCCATGACGGGCAAGAACAAGCAGCGACGGCTGAATCTCCTCCACCCACTGCAGTACGACCTGAAACGGTTTGCCGATGAGAATCTGGGTCGTGATCGGTACGTCGGGGAACTCCAGCGCCATTACTTCGGCGCGCTTGAGATTCGCCTGGCAGAGCTTGAGCAACCCCTTGTCGATGATGTTGTTATGCAGCGCTTCCTGCTCCTCGAACTTGAAGACCTTCGAGGCCTGTGCCGAGAGGACATCCTTGATGTTGTTGAAGACGACGTGATGATACTCCACGTCGAAGGCGCTGCAGACGTAGAGCGACGCGCCAAAGGCCTGGGCCAGCTCCAGCGATTCACGCATCGCGCGATAGCTGTACGACGAGCCGTCGATACAGACCATGAAGCGGCCGCCATCAAGGGGGCGATCGTCGCGGACGATGAGTACGTCCTTCTCGATGCCGCGCAGTGCTCTGGCTACGACGCCGCCAAGCTGGCTGTAGCGCTGGCGCCCGAGGCCGTGGGCGCCGATCACGACCAGGTCGTACTGGCGACCCGAAGTGCCAACGAGCTTTCCGGCGGCATCCTCCTCTTCGGCCACGATGCGTCCGTCATCGCCGAGCTTGACGTCGCTGCGGGTGCGCTCCCCGCCGTCGTAGCGCGCCGCCACGTTCGGGTCGAAACCGATGAGCCCCGGAAGCCGCCCCTCGCCGCGATTCACTTCGTTGACAATCTCCTCGTAGTTGATGCCTTCGAGGAGCTGGCGCGTGAGAGCGACGCCTGCCGTGTCGCAGCGACGGCCTAACGCATCGAGAAAGGAATCAGCGATGAGCTGCAGCCCCTTCTCGATCAGCTTGTCGTGGATCTTGCGCTGGCGCTTGATCTCCTCGGCTGTCTGAAACTGCGCCGGGAGGCCGGTTTCCAGCTGGCGAAAGCGCACGTCGTGGAGCCGCGCCGCATAGACGTGGTTGCCGGTAATGCGTCCGTTCGATTTGCGACAGAGCTCGAGGGCGCGGTCGACCGCCCAATCGGAATGCAGCGAGTTGTCGACGGGGACGAACACCTCTCGATACATAAGGCTCCGCTTGCCGGCCCAGGTGCTGAAGGGTTGATGCAACCGTGGACGATCGGACGGCGAGCACACGGCGCTCGGGGGCGAACATGGAGTCTGACCCCAATTCCTGTCAAGGCGCTACGACGGAACCACCTGTGCGCCCTGATCGTCCCAAACTGTGATCGCGTCCACTGGACACTCATCGCAGGCGCGCAGCAGACACATCCGATCGACCGTGTCCGCGCGCAGAAACACGGCGACCCCATCGTCGTCGAGCGCGAACGCCTCCGGCGCGACCTCGATGCAGTCGCCGAAACCCACGCACAGCTCCCGGTCGATGCGTATTCGCAGACCGTGCACCACCAGGTCGCCGGGTTTCTCCTTCACATTCCCTCGAGTCCTAGCTCGGTACGTGCCCGATCCATCACTTCCGGGCTGATCTCGGTGATGCCGCGTTCGACCGCGTAATCGGTGTAGATCCGCTTCACCATGCCGCGCACGAACCCAGGGACGCGCGACAATCGCTCCTGCGCGTCGGCCGACCATTGCGGGCGCGTGGAAGGACCCGTCCGCTTGAGGGCCTCGTCGACGAACGCATCCGCGCGGCCGTCGATCGTCGTGCGAACGAGCTCCATTGGCTGCTCCTCGAGGGTTCGCCCACCGATCTTCACCCCGAGCGCGCCCACCAGCTGTGTTTCCATCTCGTTGGCCAACATCGCCACTCGCCACCCGCACGACGGGCAGGAGAACGACGCGGCGAATGTTCCATCTCCAGGAATGGCACGCTCACTGAAGGTCATCGGCGCATCGCAGTCAATGCAGAGAAATTTCATGCGATGACACCGACAGACGGGCAGAGCGTCGCCACGACTCGTTCGATGGCATTGTCGCGCACCCCGGCAGCAGCAGCGCTCGCGGATCTGAACGGAATTCGCGCGAGCAGCGGCACGTCGAACTCGCGCGCCAGAGCTGCGCCGGCGTCGCCGGAAAAGAGTGGGCGCGTTTCAGCGCACCCATCACATTCGTATCCGCTCATGTTCTCAACCACGCCGAGCAGGGGAACGCGTTGCTGCCGCGCCGCCTGCATCGAGCGTCGGACCGCTGCGTGCGATTCGTCGCTCGGAATCGTGATGGCGATCGCGCCGGTGAGTTGTGGAATGAGCTCCGCGAGATCCGAGAGCTTGTCCGCCCCGGGTGCCAGATCGACGAGGAGGAGATCGAGAGTTCCCCAGACCACGTCACTCAGGAATTCACGAAGGGCTCCCGTCTCGAGAACGCCGCGCCAGACGAAGCGTTCGCCGGGGTGCTCGCGCCACGCGAGCGGCGCGCCGTCCTCGAGCAGAAACGATGTCGACATCACGCGTACTCCGTGCGGGGACACCGGCGGATGCACGCCGTCCTCGCTTACCCGCACCGGACCGCTTGTATCGAGCAACCGTGCAACGGTGGGACTCTTGAGATCCGCATCAACCACCCCCACGCCGCCCGCAAGGCACCGCGCCGCCCCAAGGGCCAGTGACGCCGTGACATAGCTCTTCCCGACGCCACCTTTGCCGCTCATCACGGCGATCGTGCGCCTGACGCTGGCCAGTCTCGCCGCGACACGCGCGCGCTGCTGTGCTACCTGCTCGCCCAGCCTCGAGCGATCCGGTTCGGCGACCTGGTGGTACGTGCGAAAGCTCACAGATCCCACACTGCGCGCGCCAGCATCCAGAGGTTGATCATCACGACGACTAGCGCCGTCAGATAGAAGCTCGGAGGGATGATGGCGTCCGCGTCGGCGAAGTACGCGCCGCGAATGAGCGTCGGAAGCCGAAGGCTGTGGACCGCCCACACGATCCCGGCGAACCAGACGTTCTGCCATCGCAGCAGCGCGAAGAAGACGAGCAGCGCAACGGCGGCGCCGATCAGTAACCAGAGCCATGCCGGTCCCACCCGCGTACCCGGGAGAAGATCGCGGCGCCACATCGCGTACGCGGCCGCTTCGTAAAGGAGCCCCACGTGGAGGTAGACAAACGCAGCCTGACGAAACTTGGCTGTGCGCACTTCTGCGTGGGCCGCCATTGGGAGCCTCGCGATTGGGACGCGATATATTGGCGGCCGTACCGCTCGTCCGCAAGAGCAGCGACGCACCGTGAACTCCCTCCTGATTTGACAGGAACGTGTCCGGACGCCGACAATTAGCCGAATGGCGATCGCACAATTCCGGACGCGTGCGACAGCGGCGCTCGCGACCGGATTCACACTGTTCGTGGCGGCGATGTGGTATCTCGTCGCCAGCTCGCTCAGTGGACGGAGCGCTCCGGAGTTCGATCCCACTCCGCCAGGGCGCGCGCGCCTCCGCGGCGCATCGGGCGACGTGGACACACTCACCATCGACGCCCGCGATGCGCGCACGTGGCGCTTCGTCACCTTGACTGCTCACGCCTTGCTCACTCCCCCCGACACAACGGGATGGGATCTCGCCGTCAGGCGGCACCGCATCATCGGTAGCGGCCTCATCGCCGATCTTGGTGCCATCGCGTTCGACTCCGTTACACGCGCGCCGCGCACCGGTCACGTCGCCAACCGCACGGGACGCGACACGTCCAATGCCGCCATCGCGCGGTGGTACCGCTACAGCATGCTCTCTCATCTGCTGGAGCCCAATGGGCACCTGTTTGCGGTGCGCACCACGGATGGTCGCGACTTCAAGGTTCAAGTGCTGAGCTACTACTGCCGAGGACTCGAGGCGGGATGCCTTACGATTCGCTACGCGTCGCTGGCCCCCCCATGACGCCGCGGCGTGTATCCGCCATTCATTCCCCTTGGAGGTGAGCTCCATGCGGGGGGAGATCTCCTCGCTTCGCGGGCACGAGAGCTCGCTGCGCGGCATGATCTCCTCGGAGCGATGCGCCATCTCGAGCCTGCCGTCGTCGCGGTGGGACTCGGAGCTGGACCGGAACGAGATCGTGGCACGGATTGGCCGGCACGAGAACGAGATCCGGCGCATCGAGGCGGAGATCGCGAAATACGATGCCGCCGCACGGGTGCGCGAGGTGGAGCGCGAGATCGCGGCGTTCGACATCGAGGGCAAGGTGGCGGCCGTCGAGAGGCGGATCGAGGCGCTCGAGAAAGAAAACGAGGCGGTGGACCCTGCAGGGTCGGCTCGCCGAGCTGGAAGGCCGGCGTGACGCAGCTCTAGCTCGGTTGCGGGCGGTGCTCGGCGGCTGATCTCGCGCCGACCACGGTGCCACACGTGTACCGCCGCGAAGTGCCGTAGCGCATAACATGGCGCATCGGCCGTCGCCGCTCACGCGTTCAGGTGCCGCGCTGATGGCGTCGGGACGACCCATGCCTCGGTCGCTCCTGCAGATATAGAGAGGCAAGGGCGCAACGGGAGGGGCCATCCGCGAGACGCGTTCTTGCCCACCCCGATATCGACCCGCCGGCCGACCAAAAGGCTATCGGATGCCGCAGGTCGACGGCATTGCGGGGAGTGAGCTCGCGAAGGACCGCACCAATGCTGGCAAGCCAGTCGAGACCACGAGAGTCCTCTGCCCTCATTCCTAACGCCGTTTTCTCCCAGTTCCCCACGCCCGATACAGCGCCTCGAGCGCCCCGCGCGTCTTCGCCAACTCCAGCCGCTTGTACGGATCCTGCGCGAGCACACGTTCGCTGGCGACGAGCAGCCGCTCCGCCTCCGTAAACTGCCGCCGCGCCGTGAGACATGCGGCGAGGGCCCGCTGAGCCTCCGCTGTAGCCGCGTGATCCGGTCCCAATAGCGCCAGGCGCCCTTCGAGCACGTGACGCAGGAGCGGCTCCGCTTCGCCCGGCTTGGCGCGATCGACGAGGAGTTCGCCAAGTGAGAGCTCCGCGTTCAGTACGCCAGGATGATCTGCGCCGCGCGCGGCGCGTAGGTTCTTCGCGGCATCGCGGAGCGTGCGCTCCGCCTCCGCCAACCTCCCGGTGCGATGCAGGAGCACGCCCAGGTTGCGGAGGCTCAGTCCGACGCTCTCGTGCTCATCGCCGAAGAGTCTGCGGCGAGTCGCGAGCGCATCGCGCAGCAGTGGCTCCGCCTCCGCGTACCTCCCAGAGAGCGACAGCATGGTCCCGAGGTTGTTGGTTGCAGTGACGGTGTAGCCCCCTTCGGGGCCCAGCGTGCGTTGCCAGATTGCCAGCGCCTCGTGGATGAGCGCGACGGCGCTGTCGTACCGTTCCATCTGAAAATTCAGGATCGCGAGGTTATTGAGCTCCGGCGCGAGCTCCGGGCTGTCCGGAGGGTATGTGCGGCGCTTGATCCGCATGGCGGCAGCGAGCAACGACTCCGCTTCACTGAGTGCTCCGCGCGCCTGGCGCACGCGCGCCAGTGAAGTCATCGTCCACGCCAGCTCGGGGTGCTCGTCTCCCTGCACCCGCCGGCGCCGCTCGAACACGTCGCGCAGGAGCGCCTCAGCCTCCTCGTACCGGCCGAGCTCCCGCAACAGCGTGCCCCGATTGTTCTCGATGAGCAGCACGTCTGGATGGTCTCCATGCTGATGGCGTCGGCGGATGGCAAGCGCCTGCTGGTACAACGTGTCGGCACGCTCGGGTTCCCCCGTCTCCGTCAGGATCACGGCATAGTTCGTGATCGCACGCGCGGTCTCGAGGTGATCTTCACCGAGCTGCCGTCGCACCGCAGAGAGCACGTACCGGTGCAGCGAGTCGGCGACATCCCGCTTGTCGCGCCGTCTCGCGAGACCTGCCATGCCGCTGATGATGTTGAGCGTCGTCGTGTCGGTCTCCCCGTACATCCGGAGCGACATGCCGTGGGCGCGAGTGAGCGTCGACTCCGCCGCCACGAAATCGCCCTGCTCCATCTGCAGCTTGGCCCATCCGGTGACGGTCGTGAGGAGCTCGGGCCGATCGCGGTCGCCGGCGATGCGCTCCCATTCGGCGGCAGCGCGGGCGTACAGGGAGTCAGACCGCGGATAGTCGCCGATGCTCATGTGGATCGACGCGAGCGTGGCGAGCAGCTCGGCCCGCACTTCGGGCTGATCCGCGAGGGCCGTATCCACCTTGCTGGCACCAGCATCGAGCAGCTCCCGCACCGTGACCGGTCGGCCGAGCGTCGCCTCCGGTCGCGAGCCCTGGAAGAGTCCGATCACGAAGTCCTTGACCGCCGTGGCGCGCGCTGCCTGCCGAGCCGCGACCCGCGCCTGCCACGCGGTGGCGACCACGCCCGTGCCGAGCGCGAGCGCGAGGAGCGTGCCGGCGGCGACGGCGACGCGATTCCGCCTGACGAACTTGCGCGCGCGATATGCGAACGTGTCGCGATGTGCCTGGATCGGCAGGCCGGCGCGGTGACGCCGCACATCCTCCAGCAGTGCCTCCACCGAGCCGTAGCGCCGCTCCGGCTCCTTCCGTAACGCCGTGAGGGCGATCGTGTCGAGGTCCCCGCGCAACAGGTGGTGCAGCCGCGAGGGGGTGGCGCCGCGGCCCGCGCTCACGCGTTCGGGGGTGAGCGGTTCGCTCCCCACGCCGCCGCGCCCGCGCTCCCCGCTCGTAAGGAGCACCGCGCTCGGCGGCAGCGGCGGTAGCTCACATACCACCCGCTCGACCTCCGCGGCGCTGCGGTGGGCGAAGCGATGGGCGCGATGCCCGCTCAGCAGCTCATACAGCACGGCGCCGAGTGCGTAGACGTCCACCGCCGTCGTCACGGGCTCCCCACGGATCTGCTCGGGCGCGGCGTACTCCGGCGTCATGGCCCGGACGCCGAACTCGGTGCGGGTGGTCTCGATCTCCGGCTCCGTGTGCAGGAGCTTGGCGATGCCGAAGTCGAGCAGCTTCACCGTGCCGTCGGCCGTCACCAGGATGTTCGACGGCTTGAGGTCGCGGTGAACCACCAGATTCTGGTGCGCATAGCGGACGGCCTCACAGACCTGTTCGAACAACTCCAGTCGCCTCGTCAGGGCGAGCTGGCGCGCATCGCACCATCCGGTGAGGGTCTCCCCTTCGACGTACTCCATGACGAACCACGGCTGCCCGCTGGCCGTGCGTCCGCCGTCCAGGAGTCGGGCAATGTGGGGATGGTTGAGTCGAGCCAGGATCTGCCGTTCGGCGATGAAGCGCCGATGCACCTCCTCGGTGTTGAGCCCGCGCCTCACCAGCTTGAGCGCGACGCGCTGCTCGAACTGGCCATCGGCGCGCTCGGCGAGGTACACGGCACCCATGCCGCCCTGCGCGAGCAGGTGCAGGATCCGGTACGCGCCGATCAGATCGCCGGGCGACGCGCCTGACGAGGACTCATCGGTGTCCTCGTCCTGAAGAAGCAGAGCGGCGTAGGAATCGGCCGAATCGTCGAGGAACCCAGTGGCGAGTGCGTCGGCCTGGAGGAGTGCCTCCAGGTCGGCGCGGAGCTCCGCGTCGCCGCGGCACTGCTCATCGAGCAGGGCGCGGCGCTCGCCGGTGGGCAGCTCGAGCGCCTGGTCGAGGAGTTCCTCCATCCGTCGCCAGCGCTCGGCCGTGACGTGTCGCATCCCGGGCCTCCGCGAGAGCCTGCCTCTCCACTCTGAAGCGTTCGATCCATGAACGCAAGCTGACCGTCCGCCGGGCCAGGTGGCCCCGCGCGGGAGCCGTCGCCGTTCAATGCCGTGAAGCCATACAGGAGGTCACCCATGCGAAGGACCGCACTGCTTGTCCTCGTGGCGGGGCTCATCGCGGTAGGCGCAAGCACGCCGCCGCCGATCGCGGCGCAATCGGTCGTCAAGAAGATCAAGCGCACGGCCAAAGAGAAAGTGGACGACCAGAAGCGCCGCACCGAGCAGGGCGTCGTCGACCAGGCCGTCGAGCCGCTCGACTCGACCCTGGCGAAGGGCGCGCGTCCAATCGACAGCGCCGTGGCGCGGACGACGGCGCACGCCGACTCGGCCGTGAGCCGCGCCGAGCGCGCGGTGCGGGCCTCGCTCGAGGGAGAGCCGCGCGAGGTGCGCCGCATTGCGGACGGGCTGCGGGATGGCCGGTTCGTCCTCGACCGGATCGCGTTCCTCGACCACAGCGAGGCCCTCGACCCGGAGAGCGAAGCGCAACTCGCCGCGCTCACCGAGGCGCTGACAATGACGCCGGGCACGTTCCTCGTGCAGGCGCACGTCGTAATGGCTGGAAACGAGAAAGCGTCACGGGAGCTCGCCGCGCGCCGCGCGACGGCGGTGAAGGACTGGCTGGTGGCTGCCGGCATCGCGGAGTCGCGCCTCTTCACCGCTGGCCATTCCGGAGCGCCCGAACGCGTCGAACTCGTGGGAGTGCAGTGAGCCGCCGGCATTACGGCAGGCAACCTGACAAGGGAGGCACTATGCGCATGAAACTCACGCTGCTCGTGGGAACGTTGGCGGCGGCACTTCCAGCATCGGCGGCCGCTCAGACCTTCCCGAGCACGCGCACCGACTGCAGCGGACTCGAGCTCTTTGGCGCGAAGGGAATTCCGAACGGTGCAACGCATGCCTACCAGTTCCGGGGCATCTGCCGCGAGCTGAAGATGGGCGTCGGCAAGATCCTCGACGTGCGGTGGGAAGGATGGGTAGAGATCGAATCGATCTACGACACGAAGACCGCGACGCTCGTCGAGGGCGCGACGGTGAAGATCTCCGGTCCCTCGAGCGGGCCTCCGTCCGGTGACATCAAGCTCGTGCTCAAATGCGCGCAGGACCCGATGCTCACGGCCTCGAAGTGCACCATCATGCAGTCGACGGCCACGACATCCTGGCCCGACTTCGCGCAGGCGTGGAAGAGCGGGACGCCGTTCACGCAGGGAAAGGTGACCCTCGCGCTGGCGTCGTCGCTCTCGTCCAAGAGCTCGTCAGGCAACCCACCGCCTCCTCCGCCAGCGCCGAAGTCCAACGCGCCGACGCTCCAGGACCTGGGTAAGACGGTCGCCGTGATCGAGGCGAACAAGGCGGCTTCGCGCGACGGGCCCGCGCCCGCCGTCGGTGCGCCGCGGGGATCAACGGGAGCCGCCACGGCGGAGATTCCGCTCGAGGCCGGCGCGCGCATTGCGCTTCGCGATGGACGCAGCGTGGCGGCGCTGATGCACGAAGGTTCGCTGCGCTGGTCGATGCTGGATGCCGACTCCACCGTGCTTCGCACCTTCCCGATCGGCTCGCGTGTGCTGCGGAGCGGCTCGGAGATCCTCGTGGATTGGGGAGGTGGGACGTACAATGCCGGACCGGAGCGGGCCGCGCGGCGACTCACGCTCCCGCGGCGAGGTGACCCATGATGGCGCTCAGGAAGGCAATGGCGCTCGCCGGGCTGCTGTTGCCGTCGGCCCTGGCGGCGCAGCTGACGATCACGGTGTCGCCGAGCTCGAACGTGGTGCAGCCGGGCGCCACGTTGAAGTTCACGGCGACCGTCCCGAAATCCACGTCGCCGTGGAAAGCGTATTGGCTGACCTGTTCGGAGCCCGCCATTGGCTGCGGATACCCCAGAGCGTACCCGAGCACCGTCGCCGAGCTCGGTCCGAAACAGGTATTGACCTTCGAGAGCTACACGGTGTCGTCAGCGCTGAAACCGGGCACAATGCTCTGCTTCGGGGTCAACACGACCGGCTGGCATCTGAAGCCAGTCGTCGTCGCGAGCGCCTGCAGGCAGGTGAGTGCTCCGGACGTCGCGGCGGACGATGCAACGAAGGCTGCGACTACGGTTTCAGCGACACCGGCCATCTCTGCCCGTGGTTCCACGTCGCGTACGCGCTCGGCATCGTCAGGCGGGGCACGTTCGACGGCGACGGCGCGGAGCAGCGCGGGTGGGCTTCCCGACCTCGTCATCACCTTCGAGAAGGGCCCTGTCGCGCAGTGGATCGTGCGGAACATCGGAACGGCAAACGCGCCGGCCACATCGGTGGAGTTTCGGCGACTCGGTGTGTCAGGCAGCACGTCGCACGCCGTTGGCGGGCTGGCTCCAGGTGCCAGCGCCGTCATCACGGTCACGCCTCAGCTTGACGTCTATCTCGTGAACTCCACGGCGGATGTCGATCCATCGGCCACGATCGTGGAGCTCGACGAGACGAACAACCGCTGGGTATCCGCCACGAGCCGGTGAATCGCAAGATCGAGCGGCTCAACCGAGCCGCTCGATCAGCCTGCGGGCAACACGACGCGCTATGTCCGACGAGCCTGCGTTCACCTGCACCGTGCGGTCGCCCACTCGTGCCTCGAGCGTCGTCGTGCCCGCGATCTCGTATTCGGCTGCGGGAGCGGGCAGCTCCGGCACCGGCGTCACTTGCAGCCTGCGATACATCTCAGCGATAGCGGGATCGGACTCTTCCTGCGAGCGAATGTGGTCCGTAACACTCGAGGCGAGCTCGTCGGCGGAGGGAACGGAACCCCTCACGGGATAATGAACCACCACCATGACCACCGCGCCTTCGGCCGCATAGAAGCAGCTCGCGGAATAGGTGGGTGGGCTCGTGTGGCTGTGCTCGGTGAATTTTCCCGAGGTGTCGACGCTCGGCGCGCCGACGATGGTTGCCACCTCGGCTGGTGTGGCAAGCCCGCAGACGTCGAGGCGGCCCCGATCGCCCCCACCTGCGGAAGCCGTTTCCGCCTCACCGCCGCAGGCGGCGAGTACCAGCGCCAGCGCTGCCGAACCGTGCCTGAACGTGTGGCGCATGTTCCCTCCGATGATTGGAACCCGACAGTGAGCTCACCGATGGAGAACGGGCAACCGGCCGGCGCGGGGCCACGTCAGGCGGTCGGCGTCGGACGAATCGCGTCGTACAGGAACGCCCGCGCCTTCTGCCAGTCCCGCTTCACGGTGCGCGGCGACGACTCGAGGAGTTGCGCCGTCTCTTCGACCGAGAGTCCGGCGAAGAAGCGCAGCTCGACCACGACGCTGAGGCGCTGGTTGAGCCTGGCGAGCTCGTCGAGCGCCTCGTCGAGCAGCACGAGCTCCTCCGCCCGCAGCGGCATCGCCAGATCCGCGGGGTCGATGAGCGCTTCACGGCGCTCCCCGCCGCGCTTCTTGGCGGAGGCGCGTCGAGCGTAGTCGATGATGATCTGCCGCATGGCGCGGGCGGCGACCGCGAAGAAGTGCGACCGGTCCCGGAGGGAGAGCCTGCCGCTGTCCGCGAGTTTGAGGAAGGCTTCGTGGACGAGCGCCGTGGTGCTCAGCGTCTCCCCGGGGCGCGCGCGTGAGAGCTGCCGGTGCGCACGGTCGCGCATCTCGCGATAGGTGATGGCGACGAGCCGGTCGAACGCCTCGCCGCTCCCGGCTCCCACCTCGCGCAGGAGCGCCGTGATCTCGCCGCCGTGCTCCGCTTCGCCGTGCGCGCCCGGTGTCGATAGGTCGTCCATGGGCTCCGCCTCGATCCACGCCGCGAACGTACGGCGTGCGGTTCCTGACCTCAAGCGACATTCCGGATCTGGCCCGCCCGCCCCGGATCCTCCGTTCTCGTGAGCAGGACTGACAGCGCGGAGGTACACATGAATTACACGACGCGAATCCTCCTTGCGGTGACCGCCGGCACGTTCGTGTCCGCCTGCGGCGGGAACTCCGGCGAGCCAGCCGACGCGATGGCGGGGGGCGCGGGGGAGGCGACCGGGACGATGGCGCCGCGCGACGCGTGCGCCGTCCTCACGGAATCGGAGGTGGCCGCCATGACCGGCGAGCCGGTGTCGGAGCGGCGAGGCGAAGGCGGCACCACGTACTCGGAATGCGGGTGGTTCGGCACGCAGACCGAAACGCCCTACCTCGAGCTGACGGTCCATTGGCGCGGCGGACGCGAGACGTGGGAAGTGCAGCGCATGGGCTACGGCATTGCTCGCGACATGATGCGCACCGCGGAAGGCGCGGAGCTCGACAGCATCGTCAGGCCAGGCCCGGTGCCTGCGCTGGGCGATTCGGCGATCTTCGCGGAGCTGATGCCGGCGATCGTGCTCGACGACGACGTGATGCTGGAGATGTACCTGTTCCACTTGCCTGACGCGGCTCTCCGGTTCAGGCCGCTGGCCGCGACGATCCTGACGCGCGTAAAGAGCTAGCGCCCGCGATGGCCCCGTGCCGCGCTCGCTCTCGTTCTCCACGAAAAGGACGCCGGCCCGCACGCCGGGTCCGGTCCACCTCCGGAGGCCACAATGAAACCGCTCCCGATCGCCCTCGCAGTCGCCATGCTCTCGCCGCTCGCGTCCTCCGCGGGGCCGGCACAGACGGTCCATCTGCGCGTGCACGCCATCAAGGTCGCGAACACCGATGGCACCCGGCCCGCGAAGATCACCCCGACCGAGGTCTCGCAATGGGTGAAAACGGCGAATGCCATCTTCGGCGCCAGCGGCGCGAGGATCGTCCTGCACTTCGTGGCCGACTCCAATGGCCCGGACTGGGAGGTCATGCACAACACGACGCTCAATCAGCTCTCGAGCTACGGCGCCGGCTGGAGCACGGCCAACGCGATCGCGGCGAAGTACCCGAAGAAGGTCGTCGTCTTCTTCCGGCACGGCGATTCCGCCAATCCTACCGGCAACGGCTTTGCCTTTCCACCGCAGTCAGGCAAGAAGGTCGACTTCGTCGCGATGCCGGGCTTCACGGTCACCGGCGTCCCGATCGATGACCCGAAGGGTCCCATCAAGCAGAACGACGGCATCTTCGCGCACGAGCTCGGCCACTACCTCGGTCTCGGCCACACCTTTCCGGGGTGGAACGATCTGGCGACGGATACCGACGCGGAGATCTGGAAGTACATCGTGGCGAACGGCGGGAAGGCGTCGGCGCTCGATGGGGACAGCATCCCGGACACGCCGCCAGAGGCGGGAGCCGCGTACTACGCGACCAAGGGCTGGAAGTTCTGCTCCGGTCCGGCGAGCTACACGGTCGCGACGAAGATCGCCCTCCAGTCGTACTCGTGGACGTTCACGCCACAGCGGGACAACGTGATGAGCTACTTCCCGTGCGGCCCGATGCGCCTGACGGCGGGGCAGATCGCGCGCATGAAGCAGACGCTGCAGCTCTCTTCGAGGCAGAGCCTCGTGCATAGCGAGCCCCCATTCCTGTATGCGTCCACGCAGCCGCCGGCCACGGCGCGAGAGGCGGCGCCGAGCCTCAAGACGACGCCCTACATCAAGCTGCAGGATCAGCCGAAGGAGCGCGGCACGACCACGACGGCGGATCGTCCGCGCCTGAAGCGTCCGCCGATACGGGCCGACTCCGCGAAGCCGCCGCCGAAGCCGTCGCGATCTCCGCGGTAGCGGCGAGCGCGCCGATGCACGTGACATAGGCGGCGGGAGACCTGCATAGCAGATTGTCATATGTTGAGTCGAGACGCCGGCCCCGTGGTTCGGGGCCGGCGCCTCCTTTTTTCCTTCTCTACCGCGGAGGGTGCAGAGGATGCGCGGAGGCGCTGAAGAGGAGGTGTGCTGTCGAGTCTACTCGTCGCTCAACGCCTATCACAGCCGAGCGCGCGGCTTCGGCAAGCTGCCTGCTGTCGGAGCACGCCCTACTGCAAGAACCTGACGATTGACTCTGGGGCGGTTTCCTCACCGAGGACTGCACGGGCGGGTGTTGGGCCGGCGAGCCGTTGGTCTGGCCGTCGCAAGGAACGCACTGGCCCCTCCGCGCGATCTCTGCGCCCTCCGCGCGATCTCTGCGCCCTCCGCGGCAATAAACGACTTGACCCTGAAGCGGCCGATGCCAAAGGACCGCGCGAGCACCGCGATCAGCGGCGATTCGCGAACGTCAGGTACAGCGTGTCCATCTGCGCGTCACCGGAAAAATCGAACACCAACTTCTGCAGGAAGTACGTGAACGTGTTGTCCACGCTCACCGTATACTGATCCTGCGGCAGCCCGGGGTACGAGATCACCGCCACCACCGCCGCCGTGTCGTACGCGATCGTGCCCTGGGGGTAGTCGAGCCGGAACACCGTGTTGTCTTCGGACACCGTGAAGGGGTAGGTGCGGCCGGAGTCGGCGAGGGTCGGGCTGGCGAAGGTCAGATAGGCCAGGCAGGAGCCCTCGTACCAGCCGGCGCCCTGTGGGCCCACGGTGTAGGCCTGGAACTGCTCGCAGTTGTAGTCGCCGTCGAGCAGCGCCCGGTCCGGCTTGGCGGGCGGACCACTGCTGCTGTCGCTCTTGCACGCGGTGAGCGTTGCGACGGTGAGCAGGACGAGGCAGAGTCGGCGGAGGGGCATTGTTCCTGGGGGCGGGTGCCGAAGGGGTGCGGACACGTGCAAATTGGCGCACGTACGCGCGGGGAGGGAAGTGCCGCCCCGCACATATCCCCCTCGCCGCGGCAATTCGTGACCGTGGACCCCGCAGCTGACGCCGCCGTCACCGACGAGGACTTCATGCGCCTAGCGCTCGCCGAGGCGCGCGACGCGGCTGGGCGTGGGGAGGTCCCGGTGGGCGCCGTGCTGGTGCGGAACGGCGCGGTGATCGCTCGCGCGGCGAACCGCACCGTCACCGACCAGGACGCATCGGCACACGCGGAGATGCTGGTGCTCCGCGCAGGCTCGGCGGCGATGCGTGCCTGGCGACTGTCCGGTTGCACGCTGTACGTGACGCTCGAACCGTGCGCGATGTGCGCGGGGGCGAGCGTGCTGGCGCGGGTGTCGAGAGTGGTGTTCGGCGCCTGGGACGAGAAGGCGGGGATGGGGGGATCGGTCGAGGACCTGCTGCGCCACCGCCGGCTCAATCATCGGCCCGAGGTGCGCGCCGGGGTGCTGGCGGACGAGTGCTCCGCGCTGCTGCGGGCGTTCTTCCATGCGCGTCGAGATTCCGTTGACTCACCCGAAAGTGGGGACTAGCATTGATGGTCTGTACCACTCGAGGACAGGTGGCCGAGTGGCTGAAGGCACCGGTCTCGAAAACCGGCATACCGGTGACCCCGGTATCGTGGGTTCAAATCCCACCCTGTCCGTTGTCGGGAATGGGGAATCGGGAATCGGGAATCGTCGGCATCCGAGATCCCGATTCCCGATTTCCGCTTCCATGGTGATCGAGCTGCGTCGGGTCGTCGAGTGGTTAGGTTTCGTGGCGGGAATCCGGCGGTCACTCACCGTCCCGATTCCCGATTCCCGATTCCCGCGCAGTTGGATGGGTGGCCGAGTGGTTTAAGGCGCACGCCTGGAAAGCGTGTGGGGGTGCAAGCCCCTCGCGGGTTCGAATCCCGCCCCATCCGTCGAACGGCCGGAGCGAGGTGTGGGAACGAGGACGTGCGTGGCGATGCTCCGCCGCCCTCCGCTCCCTCTCTCGCTCCTGCCGTGTTCGGCTCCTCCGCGCTTACCGGCCAGATGGTACGCGCGAGAACGGCACCCGCCGCATGCGCCCGTCCGTCACCTCGAACCCCGTGATGCGGGATCCGCGCCGGACGAACTGGATCGTGTAGCCGAGCGCGCGGAACCCATCGGCGAAGACCGGCCGCGCGGTGATCGGCTCGGTCGTGCCCGTCGCGAACGTCAGCGTGGAGTCGCCCGCGGTCACCCGGTAGCGCGCGTCCACGTCAGGGCTGTAGTACTCGCCCGCATACGCCTCCAACGCCTGACGGGACACGGTCGGCGGTGGCCGGCGCTCGAACCGTACGGGGCGCGGGCTCCCCGGTCGGCGCAGCTCGATTCCGTCATCGGTGAACGTCACCTCGACCGCCCCGGCGCGGAAACGGTTCTCGCCGACCGGCACCAGGCGAGGTCCGGTCGTACGCCCGCCTATCAAGTGGCCGTCCCGCACGCCGATCTCGACCACCTCGAGGGTGACCGGGTGCACGTAGGCGCCGGCGCGCCGCTGGAGTTCCGCCGGCGCGAGCGGCGCCGCGGCCGCCCCATCGGTGACCGGGGGGCGGCTCGTGTCGGCCGGCGCCAGCACGCCGCGCAGGTACGCCTCCGCAACACCCTGCGCCAGCGCGCCGGTGTTCGCCGTCGAGGCGTTGCACGCGATCGCGATCGCCAGGCCGTGCTCGGGATACCGTCCGACGTAGCTCCGGTAGCCGGCATCCGCGCCGCCGTGCCCCACCACGCGCGCTCCGCGGTGGCGGCTCACCGCGAGGCCCAGCCCGTAGCCGGTCGTGTCGCCGCTCGTCAGGCGAGCCGGCATCTCCATCTCCGCGAACATCGCGGAGTCGCCCACGGTGAGGCTGTCGAAGTTGGCCTCCCACTTGAGCAGGTCGCCGACCGTCGTGAACAGGCTGGTCGCCCCGTAGGTGTCGAAGTTCGGGATGCTCACCCGCCACCCCTCGCCCCGCCGCGCGTACGCCGACGTGCGTCCCGGCACCAGCATGTGGTAGTCGTCGTGAAAGTGCGTGTGCGTCATGCCGAGCGGCTTGAAGATCCGGTCCTCGGCGAAGTCGCGCAGCGACTGGCCGCTCACGCGCTTCACGATCACCGCCGCCAGCGTGTAGCCCGTGTTGCTGTACACGTACTCGGCGCCCGGCGTGAAGTTGAGCGCGCGCTGGCGCGTGGCGACGTCCATCACGTCCGCCTCGGTGATGCGGTTCTCCTCGAACCGGCCGCGGGCGAGCCGCAGCAGCGCCCACTGGTCGCGCAGCCCGCTCGTGTGCGTCAGCAAGTGCCGGATCGTAATGGTCGTGCCGTAGTCCGGCACCTCCGGCAGGTGGGTCCGGATGTCGTCATCGAGGGAGAGCCTGCCCTCCCGGGCGAGCATCATCACCGCCATCGCCGTGAACTGCTTGGAGACCGAGGCGACGTGGAAGATCGAGCCGGGGGAGATGGGCGTGCCCGTCTCGAGGTTGGCCATGCCGTAGCCGCGCTCCAGCATCACGGTCCCGTTGCGGCTCACGCCGAGGGCGCACCCGGGACGGTCGGTGCCGCGGAACTCCTCGAACACCTTGTCCACGATGCGGTCAGTGGTGTCGGGTGGCGTCGGGCGCTGCCCACGCGCCGGACTCGTAATGGCGACGGTGAGCGCGGTGGCCGCGAGAATCGAACGGATGGGGATCATTGTCGTCGGCGGGTGGGAACCATCGATCCGGCGCAGGGCCGCCCGGCGGGGACCACGTTCGAGCGAGCGGCGGAGACCGCCCGAGCATACCGGCCGTTTCGCGCCCGGGCAACGGTGTGGCGGAGCGTGTCCGGATCGGCGGCCGCTTGCCGCATTCTCCTGTCAGCGGAGAGCGCGCCAGCGTCCCGGTGCGGCTGCCCGGCCAGGTGCCGGACGCGGCGCCGTTCTCCCCGCGGTGAGGCCGCCAGCGTTCGAAGCGGCGGCTGATCCGCTCACCGCGTCCGGTCCGGCTCCTCGGCCGGCATCCGTCGCCGGACGCGCGAGAGTTCCCGGCCATTCGCGTCCCGCTGGACGATCGTTACCTCGACCTCGAGCGGCGTGATGGCCCGTTCGCGAGGGCGTGGCGAGGGATCCGGCGCGCGTGCGGGCTCGCGCGCGGCAGAACGGCCAGCTGCCGGCTGACGATCCTGGAGCGAGGCGCGCGCCTCCTCGAGCTCCCGCCGAAGGCGGCGGAGCTCGTGGACGAACGCCAGCTGCTCGCTGACTACCGCGAAGGTGACCGTCAGTCCCAGTCGCCGGGAGTGCGCCGCGTCGCGCTCGATTTCGTCCAGTCGGGTGTCGGAGAGGAGCAGTCGGGGGTCGGTCATGGCCGGCCGGAGAAGCGAGTCCAGGGCGCCTCGTCGCGCACTGGTCGTCTGTTTCCTCTCCACATTGCGTGCCGCGGCGCGGAGGGGGCGACCGGGGCCGCTCGCGGTGGCAAATCTTGATGGAGGCCTGGCTTCAGGGCGAGGTCGAGGACCCGCTCGCGCGGCTCGCGTTGGCGGCGCGCTCGACGGCGCGGAGCCCGGCGTCCATTACCCGGCGGGTTTCCGGCGGAACGGCCGAGGCGGGTGGGCCCGGCGTCGCTGCCGGCGGCGCGCTGGCGGCCGTCTGCGCCTGCTCGGGCGGCGAGCCGCCCGCCAGGCGCGCCACCCCCGCGGCCGCGACGGCCAGCACGAGGGTGAGGGCGAGGACCGTCAGCGCGATCCGCGTCTTGGGCCACATCGAGTCGCCGAACAGATCGAAGCGGCTGGGCGGCTCGTCGTCGCCGTCGTCAGGCTCGACATCCGGATCGAATGTCTCGTCCTCATCCTCCCAGGCGTCAGGCGCCGCATCGGCCAGCCGCCTCGGCGGCGCGGCCACCGGCATGACGACCCGGGGCAGCGGCCGAGCGGCCGCGGGCTTTGGGGGTCGCCGCGCGACGGGCGTGACGGGCGCGTCGAACTCCTCCTCCTCGTCCTCGACGTCATCGGCGCGCAGTGCGGCATCGTCAGGCGCGTCGGCACGCGGCTTGACGAGCCGCAGGAACTCGCGCGCGCGGCCGCGCACCCCCGCCATGACGCCGCGACCCGGCGTTTCGGCGGTGGCACGCACGATGTCGTCGAGGACGTCGCGCGGTAGCGGCGGCGTTGCGCTCTTGGAAGCCGCGCCGCGTGCGGGCGGCCGCATGATCGGCTGCGGCGTCGCCGCGGCCTCGTGCCGGTCGGCCGGCCGTGCCTGTGGGACGACCACGGGAATACGCGCCTTTACTCCCTCGACGCGCAGGGCGGTGAGCTTCGCTCTCCCTGCCGCCAGCTGGGGGTGATCCGCCGGGAGCGCGCGCGCCCGGGCAGCCAGCGCTCGCTCGCGCAGCGCGATCGCCTCCTCCGGTCGGCCGTTGGCCGCGCACATGTCCGCGAGGTGCTCGCGGGCCATCGACACGGCCGGCGAATCGTCAGGCAGCGACCGCTCGCGGATCCCCAGCGCGCACCGCCACAGCGTCTCGGCCGAGTCGTATCGCTGGAGGGCCTCGTGCACCATCGCGAGGTTCGCCACGACCGACGCGACCTCCGGATGCTCGTCGCCCAACTGCCGCTTGAGCGCCACCAGGCGCGCGAGCACCGGCTCGGCCTCGGCGTATCGCCGGCGCTTGAACAGCACGTGGGCCAGCGCGTTGAGATAGAGCCCCAGGTCGTCATGCGCTGGTCCGAGCACCGACTCTGCGACCTCGAGCGCCTCGCGCAGCACCGGCTCCGCGCGGGCGAGATCGCCGCGCGCCACATGCACGGCACCCAGCGTGTCGAGCGCGCGGAGGCGTTCGCCGGGATCGACGTCAGGCACGCGCGTATGCAGGTCGACGGCGCGGCGCAGGTAGCTCTCGGCCTCGAGCAGGTTGCGCTGGCGGAACTTGAGCTCGCCCGAGAGCAGCAGGCTGAACGCCTGCTCCGCGGGATCCTCCGGGAGTGGCGCTGCCGCGTCGGCGAGCGGCGCCGGCGCGTCTCCCTCGCCGACGGGGACGGGAGGCTCGTACGGCGGGGTCGGCCGCCTCGGGCTGCTCTCGGCGCTCATTGAGTCTGGCTCTCCGCGCTGGCTACCGGGCGCGCACGGCGTCGGGCGCGCGGAAGGGGAGGCTGGAGCGAAAACGTCCAGCGCTGGCTCGAATCATTACTTATTGTGGCCGGCACGGGGTGTCAAGCGAGCGCGGGCGTGCAACGATTTCTGTGGCGCTGGCGCCACGCCGCGGCGGCGCACACCCGAACATTCGATCCGGGCTCGCCCCTCGTTTCACGAGCCGGTCGTCGTAGATTCCCCCGCCATGCCGAACGACCGGAAGATCGTACTCGATGCCCGGGCCATGACGCGGACCCTCCGCCGCATGGCCGATGAAATCGCCGAGCTGTACGCCAATACCGACCGCCTGGTGCTGGTGGGGATTCAGCGCCGTGGGGTGCAGCTCGCGGACCGACTGGCGAACACCATTCGCGACCGGGAAGGGATCGAGGTGCCCCGGGGCGCCCTCGACATCACGCTATACCGGGACGACCTCCAGACCGTGGGGCCGCGGCCGGTCGTGGGGCCGACCGATCTCCCCTGGAACCTGGACGACAAGGTCGTCGTGATCGTCGACGACGTGCTCTACACGGGTCGGACGGTGCGCGCCGCGCTCGACGAGCTGGCGGACTTCGGACGGCCGGCGCGGATCGCCCTCGCGGTGCTCGTGGACCGCGGCGGGCGCGAGCTGCCGATCCACGCCGACATCGTGGGCAAGACGATCGAGACCGCGTCAGGCGCGCGGGTCGATGTGCTGATCGAGGAACTGGACGGTGAGGACGCCGTCGTGGTCGTGGGGCCGGAGGGCGGCGCGTGACCGCACCGTTAGGAAAGGACCTGCTCGGCCTCGCGCCGCTGACGGCCGAGCAGATCCGGCTGATCCTCGACACCGCCGAGCCGTTCAAGGAGATCAGCGAGCGCGCGATCAAGAAGGTGCCGGCGTTGCGAGGCCAGACGATCGTCAACCTGTTCTTCGAGGCCTCGACGCGCACGCGCATCTCGTTCGAGTTCGCCGAGAAGCGGCTGTCCGCCGACACCGTGAACGTCGCCGCGTCGGGGTCGAGCGTCACGAAGGGCGAGACGCTGGTGGACACGGCCCGCAACCTCGAAGCGATGCGCATCGACATGGTCGTGATCCGCCACGGCGCGTCGGGCGCCGCGCAGTTCCTGGCCGAGCGCATCGAGTCGAACGTCATCAACGCCGGGGACGGCACGAACGAGCACCCGACCCAGGGGCTGCTCGACCTGCTCACCCTGCGCGACCACTTCGGCACCATCGAAGGCAAACGGATCTGCCTCTGCGGCGACGTCCTCCACTCCCGGGTGGCGCGGTCGAACATCTGGGGGTTGACGAAGTTAGGCGCCGAGGTGGCGGTGTGCGGACCGCGGTCGCTGCTGCCCAACGAGATCGGCGACTTCGGCGTGCGGGTGTTCCGCCGCATCGAGGAAGCCATCGAGTGGGCGGAGGCGCTCAACATCCTGCGCCTGCAGCTCGAGCGGATGACGGCGGGCTACATCCCGTCGCTGCGCGAGTACAACCGTGTGTTCGGCGTGACCCGCGAGCGCCTCGACCGGGCGCCGCGCGACCTGCTCATCCTCCACCCGGGGCCGATGAACCGCGGCGTGGAGATCGACTCGGACGTGGCCGACGGGCCGCACAGCGTGATCCTGGATCAAGTGACCAACGGCGTGGCGGTGCGCATGGCGGTGCTCTACCTGCTGGCGGGCGGGCGCCCCGAGCTGGCGGAAGCGGCGAAGGGAGGGAAGGGCTGATGCCGCCGGAGCGCGGACATCCGGCCCGGGAAGCCGGACGGGGCACGATTCTCCTGGCCGGCGGCCGGGTCGTCGACCCGTCGCAAGGCCTCGACGCGATCGGCGACGTCGTCATCGTGGATGGCGCGATCGACCACTCCGGCAAGCCGTTAGGATCGGACGCCTTCGGCGGGCGCGACGACGTCCGGCGCGTCGACTGCGGCGGCCTGATCGTCTCGCCGGGGTTCATCGACGTGCACTGTCATCTCCGCGAGCCGGGGCGCGAGGACGTCGAGACCATCGCGACGGGCGCGCGCGCCGCCGCCGCCGGCGGCTTCACGGCCGTCTGCGCAATGCCGAACACCGACCCGGTCACCGACAACCAGGCGGCGGTCGGGTTCATCATTCGTCAGGCGCTGCGCGCCGCGGCGGCCCGCGTCTACCCGATCGGCGCCATCTCCGTCGGGCAGAAGGGCGAGTCGCTCGCGGAGTTCGGCGAGATGGTCGGCGCCGGCGCGGTCGCGGTCAGCGACGATGGACGCCCGGTGGTGAGCGCCCACCTCATGCGCACCGCGCTGGAGTACGCGCAGACGTTCGGCATCCCCGTGATCGATCACTGCGAGGAGATGACGCTCGCCCGCGGCGGCGCGATGAACGAGGGGGTGGTCAGCGCACGGCTCGGCCTCAAGGGCATCCCCGCCGAGGCCGAGGAGATCATGGCGATTCGCGACATCCTGCTCGCCAGGCGGACGCGCGGACACGTTCACCTCGCGCACATGAGCACGCACGGATCGGTGGAGCTCATCCGCTGGGGCAAGGAGCGGCACATCAACGTGACGGCGGAGGTATGCCCGCACCATCTCTCGCTCCCCGAGGAGGCGGTGGAGGGGTACGACACCAACGCGAAGATGAACCCGCCGCTGCGGACCGCGGCGGACGTCGAGGCGCTGCGCGATGCCGTGCGCGACGGGACGATCGACCTTATCGCGACGGACCACGCGCCCCACCATTACGACGAGAAGGAGCGCGAGTTCGCCGACGCGCCGAACGGCATCGTCGGGCTCGAGACCGCGCTCGCGGTCGTGGTGACGAATCTCGTGCAGTCGGGGATCATCGACTTCCCGACGCTCGTGGAGAAGATGTCCTGCGCCCCCGCCCGACTGTTCCACCTGCCCGGCGGAACGGTGCGCAAGGGCAGCCCCGCCGACGTGACCGTGTTCGACCCGGCGCGCGAATGGACGGTGGAGCCCCAGCTGTTCCTGTCGAAGGGGCGGAACTCGCCGTACGCCGGCATGCGCCTGACGGGGAAGGCCGTGCGCACGTTCGTCGCGGGAACGGAGGTGTGGGCGGAGGGCGGGAGTCGGGAGTCGGAAATCGGGAATCGCTGACGCGGATCCCGATCTCGCACGATGCCTGACGAGACGGCAGCGGTCCGCCGCGAGATCCTCGGCGTCTGCCGCCGGCTCTGGGAACGCGGGCTCATCGCCGGCCGCGATGGCAACGTCTCCGTCCGGCTCCCCGATGGGCACATCCTCGTGACGCCCGCCGGGATGCCCAAGCAGGACTGCGGCGACGAGGATCTCGTCGTGCTGACCCTCGATGGACGGCGCGTGGGCGGCGCGCGCGAGGCCAGCACCGAAGTCGCGGTCCACCTCCGGATCTACCGGGATCGGCCGGATGTGTTCGCCGTGGTCCACGCCCATCCGCCCGTCGCGACCGGGTTCGCGCTCGCCGGCGAGACCCTCCCCCACAATGCGCTCCCCGAAATCGTCCTAGGACTTGGCCCGGTCGCGCTGGTACATTATGAAACACCGGGGACTGCGGCGCTGGCCAATGCCTTGGAGCCGCATCTCTCGCGGCACCAAGCATTTCTGCTCGCAAACCACGGGGCGGTGACCGTGGGTCCTACATTGAGTGTTGCCTATGGGCGCATGGAAAGTCTTGAGCATACGGCGCGCATCGTGCTGACCGCGCGCCTGCTGGGGCGAGTGAATCCACTTACCCCGGTCCAGCTCGAGGCGCTCCTCGGCGCCCGGGATCGGTGAATTCGGAGCCGCCCCCACCCGGGGGGCGAATGTTGGTCGAGGGAGGAGCACGCCATGACGACGCAGATCGCGACCGACGGCGACGCCGTCACCACGCTGTTCGCCGAACGGCAGCGGTTCGAGGGCTGGCTCACCGCGCTCGAGGCGCGGCGCGCCAACACGCCGCTGCACATCTACGAGCGCGTCAAGTCCGACTACGAAGGCCGGCTGCGGGGCGTCATGGAGCAGCTGCGCGCCCAGCGCGCCACGGTCGAGGCGCGTGCCTCCTCGCTGTCGAATCGCATCGGCGAGCTCGACGTCGAGGCCCGAAAGCACGAGGACGAGCGCGCCGAGATCGAGCTGCGCGCGTCGATCGGTGAGATCGACGACGAGCAGTGCGAGGCCACGCGCCGTGCCGCCAACCAGCGCCTGTCGGGCATCAACTCCGAGCGCGAGCAGCTGAGCGCGGAGCTGGCGCACCTGCGCGAGATCCTGCTGGCCAGCGCCGACGCGCCAAAGCCCGCGCCGCATGCCCCTCCCGCGGCCGCAGCGGCGCCCGCCCCGCCATCCAACGCGCCTCAGCCGGGCGACCAGGCCACGGCGGAACAGCCGGCCGCGTTCGACGAGCTCGAGTTCCTCAAGTCGGTGACTGATTCGCGAGGCACTCGAAGCGGCATCGCGACCGCGGACACCGGTACGGCCGTCGAGACCGACCGCCGGACGTCGCCGAGCCGGCCGACGCCGGCCCGCAACGGACAGACGAGCGGCTCGGTGCCGGTCTTCCTTCGCGACGTGCCCGCGGAGCAGACCAAGACGCTCAAGTGCCAGGAGTGCGGCACGATGAACTACCCCACCGAGTGGTACTGCGAGCGCTGCGGAGCCGAGCTGGCCGCGCTCTGATCGGCATACAACTCCGCGGTTCGCGAGGTCCCGGTTGAGCCGGGACCTCGCGGCGTTTGGGGGGGCCGCGAGCGTCAAGAAGGCATTCTCCGACAGGCCTGTGCTGATCGGCCTCACGCGAATTCCACGGCGTGCCGGACCGCGTGAGTCGCGGGGCCGCCATAGTGTCCGGTGAGGGGATTCCATCGAACGGACAGGAGGCCTGCCATGTCGGTACTCACCCCGCCGTCGCCCGCCCGCTCGACCGAGCGTCACGTCGTCAATCCTGCGCTGCGCGGCCCGGTCCTCCTGGCCACGCACGGGATGGAGCTGAGCGACGCTCCGGCGATCGCCGCCCATCTACTCGCGCACCGGCTCGGCCGGCCGCTGCACGTGGTTACCGTGGTGGAGCCGCGGCCGGAGGATGAACCGGCTCTCGACATGGGACCCCTCCTCGACGAGGTCGCGCGGGAGCGTGCGGAGGCGCAGGAGGACGCGGTGCGTCGTTATGTCGGGGCCACGGCGGCCGCCGACGTCGGGTTCACGGTCGAGGTGCGCCACGGACGGGTGTCGCGCGAGATCGCCGCGGCGGCGCGCGAGCGCGACGCCACCATGGTGGTGTTAGGATCGGCGCCGCGCCACCGGCTCGTGCGCGCACTGGCGGGCGTGCGGGCGTCGCAGGTGTTGCGGCTGGCCGGCGTGCCCGTCCTCGCCGTGCCGACGGACTTCACCGCGCTTCCGCGTCGCATCGTGGCGGCCGTCGACTTCGCCCCGCCGAGCGTGCGGGCGGCGTTCACGGCGCTGATGATGCTCGCCGCCGACGGCAAGTTGACCCTCGTGCACGTGAGCACCGGCGACGATGAAGAGGAACTGCGAGACCTCTCGGACGAGCGGGTCGCCCAACTGGTCGAGCGGCTGCGTGCCGTCGCGCCGGCCGGCGTCCGCATCGAGCAGGTCCGCGCGCTCGGCGACGTCTCCGACACCATCCTCGAGGTCGCCGAGCAGCAGCGGGCCGAGCTGATCGCGGCGGGCACGCACGGGCCGCGGCTTGCCGAACGGCTGTTCGTCGGCAGCGTCGCGACGCGGTTGCTGCATCTGTCGCCGGTCGCCGTCCTCACGACGGCGGCGCCACCGAACGATGCGCATGGCGACTGGGCGCTCGACGCCGTGGAGTCTGCCTGGACCGATCGGCCTGTCGAGTGGGGCACGGCCCTCGACGCGTTCTCACGGCGCAACGCCGGGCGGCGCGTCATGCTCGATGTCTACGACATCGACATCGGGGCCCAGGTGGAGGCGCGCGGGTGCACGCTGCACGGAGCGGTGTACGATCCGCACGATCGCCGGGTCGAGGTGATGCTGGCACTGCAGCCCGACGGCCGCGCGCACCTCACGCGGTCCATTCCGACGCCGCGCTCGATCGCGGTCCGGGGCACGCCGTACAACGGGGACGAAGCGCTGGAGATCCGGCACGGACGCGGCCAGACCGTGCTGCGCTTTACGGACTGAGGCAGCCCGGCCCGGCCCGCCGGCTGCCTGACGACGTCGCCACATCGGCGGCGTCGTCCTGCATCGGCGGCCGAGGTGCGACGACGGCGATGGCCGAGTCGCTGCGGACCGCCGAGACCGGTACGCGGACCGCCGCCGTACGCGCCTTACCAATCAGGGAGTCGAGGACCGCGCCGTCCAGATGCACCGAGTCGATGCCGGCGGTGAACAGCGCCGCCGCCGCTTCGGCGAACCGGTCCACGCCAAGGCGGTAGACGTCGGGGTGCAGCGCGAGGGTCTCGGCATACACCTCCGCCGTGCGATAGACCAGCGCGATGGAAACGCTGTCCGCGAGCGGCACGATTCGCGTCCGCCGGGAGGCGATCAGCCGCTCGATCTCGTCGTCGTTCATCGTTATGCCCGCACCCTCCTGGAGCAGGCGCGCGAGCGCGATCGCGTCCGCGTTGCGCATGCGGATGCACCCGTGCGAGGCGGCGCTGCCGATGCTCTGCTCCAGCGGCGTGCCGTGGATGTAGTACACGTCGGCGAGCTGCAGCTTGACGCGGCCCATGGGATTCCGGGGCCCCGGCGGCGTCACCGTGTCCTCCTTCGCCCACCCGCTCGGCGGCGGATACCACCACGGATTCCACACGATCTCGGTGATCGTGTACGAGCCGCGCGGCGTGGGGAACTGCCGCGATCCTACCGCGACGCCGAACGACCGGATGCGGACGGAGTCGCGCAGGACGTCTACGCGGAACGCGGGAATGTTGAGCTCGACGCGCCACGGATACTGCCGTGCCGCCGAGGCCCGAGGCCACGGCGAACCCGGCAGCGCGGCGACGGTGATCCCTGCGGCCACGGCGGTGAGCAGCCTGAGCATCATGATCGACCTCCTGTCGCAGCCTAACCGCATGCTCGGGGCTGCTCAGTCAGGACTCCCCTGACGACGTGTCAGAGATCGGCGCCCTGGCTGTGGAGCCTGGTGTCGCGCGCCGGGCGGCTGCTGACTCCACCGAGCCGGATCGTCGGGCGCGCGTGACGCTCCGGCGATTCCGCACACGTCCCATGCCTTTCCCCGACTCTCGCCGCGTCCGCGAGCTCCGAGATTTGGCGATGCGGCGGATCACGCTGCACGGCTCACAGGAGGGAACGATGAGAACCGATGCGCAGCTCCAGACGGATGTGCTGGAGGAACTGAAGTGGGAGCCGAGCGTTCGCGAGAGCGACGTGGGCATCTCGGTAAAGAACGGCATCGTCACGCTGTCCGGCTTCGTCGACACGTACGCGCAGAAGTTCGCGGCCGAGCGCGCCGCGGAGCGCGTGGCCGGGGTGCGGGCGATTGCCGAGGATCTTGTGGTGAACCTGCCGTCGTCGAAAAAGCGGAACGATCCGGACATCGCGAAGGCGGCCGCGAACGCGCTCGACTGGGACGTCGAGATTCCGGAAGGCCTCCACATCAAGGTGGAGAACGGCTGGATCACGCTGAAGGGTCAGGTCGAGTGGCAGTTCGAGAAACGCGCGGCAGAGCGGGCCGTTCGCAACCTGACGGGCGTTCGCGGCGTGACGAACCTGATTTCCGTCAAGCCGGAGCGGGCGACCACGGTCGAGGTCTCCCAGAAGATCAAGGCTGCGCTGCGCCGCAGCGCCGAAGCGGATGCCGATCGCATCTTCGTCGAAGCGCACGACGGCCGGGTGACGTTGAAGGGCAGCGTGCGCTCCTGGGCGGAGCGCGAGGATGCCGAGCGCGCCGCATGGTCGGCGCCGGGGGTGACCGAGGTGGATGATCGAATCGCCGTCGGCCTCTGACCGCGGTGCCTGACGAACGGCGGAGCAGTCAGCTCCGCCGTTCTGTCGTCGTCGTGCCCTCAATGCATGGCGTGCGAGCGTACGGCGTCCTGGAGCCGCGACCGCAGGGCGGCCGTCTCGTGCGGCGGACGCTCGACGGCCAACGCGCGTTCGACCTCCCGCACGGCCTCGCGGACCGCAGGTCTGCGGCTCAGATCGCCGAGCCAGCGCGAGAAATCCCCGTGACCGGCGTGGTGGCGCAGCACGCTGCGCGGCACGTGCGCCAGCGCGGAGACGAATTCCTCCAGGTTCCCCGCCGAGGTGCCGACGGGCCCGCTCCGGTCGCGAAACACGAAGTGGCGCTCCACCGGAAGCTGCCCCTCGCTGTACTTGTGCCAGTGGCGGATGTGCCCGATGGTCCGCGCGGCGGGCGCGAACGCGCGATGAGCCGCCGCGCCGGCGCGGAGCACGTACGCCTGCCGATCCTCGTCCAGCGTGATGCAGATGTCCACGCGCCGGCGCACCTGCTCGCAGATCAGCTCGGGTCGATAGGTGATGACGCACAGGCCGGTCTCCTCCGCGTCCTGGCACCACCAACCGTCCCCGCTCGCGTGGAGCGGCACGTGCGCCTCATCCACGAAGATCCAGTGCGGCAGCCCGCTTTCGGCGCGCGCTCGTCGTAAGGCATGGAGCAGGCCCATGGCGTAGGCCCGCTTCTCGTCGTCCGCCTCGAGCGAGAGATCGACGACCACCGAGCCGAGCCCGCGGGTCAGCAGCCGCACCACCTCGTCCAAGGGCGGGAGGGGCGACTGCCCGCCGAGCGTCACGACGCCGTGCAGCGCGCCGAGTCCGGTGTGGTCGCCCTCGAGATCCAGCACGCACAGGGTGTAGTCCTGCGCGAGCAGCTGCTCCGCGAGCAAGCCGGCCACGTGCGACTTGCCACTTCCGCTCGGCCCATACAGGGCGATGTTCACGCGCGACGCCGGGATCATGGCCGGCGTGCCATCATCGTAGGTGCCGAGCGCGATGCGGTGGCGGCGCGGCTCGATGGCGAGCGTATCGTGGCGCGCGAGTCTCCGGAGAAACGCCGCAACGCCCGCGCCGTTAGGTTCCGCGAGCACGAGGTCCGCGTGTGCCTTGAGCGGCTCGATGGCGTTCCGCACTGCGACGCCGATCTCGCACGCATCCAGCAGCGCGTGGTCGTTCTCCGCATCCCCGATGCCGATCGCATTGTGCATCGAGAGATTGAGCGCGGCGAGCGCGCGCGCGACGCCCGTACCTTTCGTGACACCGGCGGGCAACACCATCAGCGCGTGGCGGTTCCGCACCAGCTGGAGATCCAGGCCGAGCGACCGAATGGCGTCGTACACCTCGCCATCGAACGCGGCCTCCGTCGCGAGCAGCACCTGCCCCCGCCGATACGGCACCCCGCGCGAGTCGAGCCGCGACGCCAGCGACTCGGAAACCGGCGTGGCCAGCGGCAAGTTCGTATCGCCGGGACCGACCAGCACCGCGCCGTTCTCCGCGACGATCGCATCGAAGTGCTCCCGCACGTCGGGAAAGTCCGCGCGGAGCTCCTCCAGGATGCGGCCCGTGACGAGCACGCAGCGGCGCCCCGATTCCCGAACCGCGCGTACGGCGTCGAGCACGTCGGCGGCGGCGCGGGGCTGCTCGCTGAGCGTGCCATCGTAGTCGATCGCGATCGCGCGAAAGTAGAACGGCATGCGGTCGATCCCGCCGCCAGGTACGTGCCGCGGCACGCGGCGCCTCGGGCGGCATCCGGAATATGGCATGTCCGGCGTGACCGGCCGTCGGGCGATGCCGGACGGCACGTCCGAAATCGACACGCTGGAGCGCCGCGGTCGCCGCTGTGCCCGCACGAGTGCGCAATCACCCTACGACGGGTGAGCGTTCGGCCGACTGATCGCTTCGGTGGCGTGGCATATCCTGCGGTGTCGCCTGTGGAAACGACAATTCCGCCGTTGGAGGCCCTCATGCTCACCTCGACCCGACTGCACGATCTCTCGCGCGAGCTCGAGTCGATTCTCGCGCTCACCGTTTACGGCTCGAGCCGGTACGAGGATCCGGCCACCCGACGCGAATGGCGGCTCGCTCTCGATCTCGAGCTGCAGCGGATCGCCCAGGCCTTGGAAGGCGCCCCTCATCGAGAACGCGAGGATTTCGCTCGCGCGGCGGGGCATCTCGAAGACCTGCTCGCCGGCCACCGCTTTCCCACAGCGGCTCGCGGGTGGCTAGCCGTCGCCACGGCCGAGCGGATCGAGCTGGCGGAGCCCTTTGCGGTGGACATTCCGGTCGAGGCGCGGTGGGGACGCGGGATGCTCGTCGCGCCATCGGTGCGCGTGCTCGGCAAGCGCGGGGCGGCGATCGTGGCGGTGGTCGACGGACGGTCGGGACGGCTGTATCGCTACGAGGATGACATTGTGCGGGAGCTCGAGTCGTTCACCGCGCTCGCCGTGAGCCGGCCGGCGTACCACATGTCGGCGCCACCGCGGCGCGGGTTCCATCGCGGCACGCGCGGCACCACGGGCCGCGATGCCGCCGAGCGCGACCGCCGGGCCGCGCGCGCCCGCATGATCCGCCAGATCGTCGGGCGCCTGACGACGATCGCCGTGGCCGGCGAGCGTTTGCTGCTTGGCGGCATGAGCCAGATGGCGATCGCGATTCGCGATGCGCTGCCCGCCGACCTCGCCGCCCGCGCCGCCGTCATCGAGCTGGACGTCCACGCGAGCGAGGCGGACCTTCGCCGTTCGGCGGGGCGCGCGCTCGCCGAGGTCTTGCGGTCGGATCTGGCGGCCTGGGTGGATTCGCTGGTCGCGACGTGGACGGATGCGGGGCGCGCCGCGGTCGGCATTCCCGCCTCCTTGCAGCGGCTCGCCGAGCGCTCGGTGGCCCGGCTGGTCGTCACGGAGCATCTGCTCCGGGAGCACCCGGAGGATGCGGAACGCGCGGTGTGGCTCGCGCTCGAGCAGGGCGCCGACCTGGACTACGCGACCGACGCAGCGGCCGCCCGGCTCGATAGGGTGGGCGAGGGGATCGGCGTCGCGCTGCGCTTCGTGGCAATGGCGCCGCCGAGTCCGACGGTCGCGAGCGCCGCGACTCCGGCGTGAGTCCGCGCGAACGCACGGCCTGAAACGACGACGGCCCCGATCGCTCGGGGCCGTCGTCGTAACAGTGTCGAGTCGTCAGGACGCCTTCGACATGAGCTGGCGCTTCTTGCGCGCGGCCGCGTTCTTGTGGATCAGCCCCTTCCGCGCGGACCGGTCGAGCAGTTGAATGGCCCGGGCCTTGTCGCCCTCGGCCGCATCCGGTGCCGCGGCCCTCTTGAGCGCGGTGCGCAGGCTGGAGCGCTGCGCACGATTACGAACGGTCGCGGCACGCGCCTTCCGCATGTTCTTCTTCGCGGACGCAATATTCGGCACTGGTACTCTCGGCTCTCGGGATTACGGGCGTGGAAACGATCGATGAAGACCGCGAAAGCTAGGAGTGCCCCGGGTGGCTGTCAAGGCGTTGCGTTGCTTTGACTTCGCTCGGGGCGGTCGGTACCTTTCGCCCCGGCCACGCCGCCGCCAGGCGCGCCCGCACTCCCCACACGCCGAGCCACGTTGCACCGAGTCTCGGACTTCCTGCTGCTCGTGCCGATCCTGCTGTTCTCGATCGTCGCGCACGAATACGCACACGGGTACGCGGCCATGCGCATGGGCGACCCGACCGCGCAGCGACTCGGCAGGCTGACCTGGAACCCGGTCAAGCATCTCGACCCGTTCATGTCGCTGCTGCTGCCGCTCGTCACGTACTTCGGCGCCGGCTTCATTCTCGGCGCGGCCAAGCCGGTGCCGGTGGATCCCCGGAATTATCGCGAGCTCCGAAGGGGCGACATCATCGTCTCCCTGGCCGGCGTCGCGACGAACCTGGCGATCGCCGTGGCCTTCGTGCCGATCATTGCCGTCATCGGCATGCTCGCGCGGGCCCTGCCTGACGCCATCGCGGTGCTGGGGCCGCTGCAGTTCATGTTCCGCTACGGCATCTTCCTGAATCTGATCCTCGTCGTCTTCAACCTGATGCCGATCCCCCCGCTGGACGGCTCGCACGTCGTGAAGTATCTGCTGCCGCCGCGCCTCGCGGCGCAGTACGTTCGGATCGGCATGTTCGGCATGGTGATCATCATCGGCTTGCTGTTCGTCGGCGGTCTCGACCTGCTGCTCCGACCGGCCGTGCTGGGCTACAGCTTCCTCACCTCCCTCGTCGGCCGCTACGCGCTGCCGGGAGCGGGCCTATGACCACGATGCTCCTGCCCGAGACCGAGCGGACGGCGTTCGTCGTCGAGCTCGACCAGTTCTCGGGGCCACTCGACCTCCTGCTGACGCTCATCAAGGAAGAGCAGGTCGAGATCACCGACATCCCGATCGCGCGGATTGTCGAGCAGTTCCTCGCCCGCGTCCACGGCCTGGGGCTCGGCGCCGCCGCCGAATACCTCGAGATGGCGGCGCGGCTGCTGCGCATCAAGGCGCAGATGCTGCTTCCGCGCGGGCCCGAGGAGGAGGGGTGGGAGGATCCGCGCGCGGAGCTCGTGAGGCGCCTGCTGGAGTATCAGCAGATGCGCGAGGTGGTCGATCTGCTCGAGCGGCTGGGCGAAGCCCGGCGCAATCGCTTCGCGCGTGGATGGCAGGCGCCGGCGCCGGAAGTGCCGGTGGAGACGAAGCTCGCACTGTCCCTCCCCGAGCTGCTCGGCGCCGTGGACCGGGTGCTGCGCGTGGTCCGCGATCCCGGGATGCACGACGTGGTGCCGCGCGCCCTCGACATCGATGGCGCGATGGCGACGGTGCGCGCGCTGCTGGCGCCCCGCACGTCCGCCCGCTGGTCCGATATCGTCAGGCAGAATGCCGAGCCCTGGCAGGTGCTCTCGGCGCTGCTGGCCCTGCTGGAGCTCGCGCGCCGCGGCGAAGTGAAGCTCTCCCAGTCCCGTCCGTTCGCCCAGGTGGAGATTCTGCGTGACGCCGCTAGCGAAGCTGCTTGAAGCCGCGCTGTTCGCGAGCGAACGGCCCATCCCGACCGCCGATCTCGCGGCGCTCGATCCGGAGTCCTCGCCCGCGGCCATCGCTATGGCGATCGACGAGCTGCGCGAGCATTACGACGTCGAGGGACACGGTGTGGAGCTGGTGGATGTCGGGGGCGGCTGGCAGATCCTCACGCGGCCGGAGTACACCGAGGCCATCGAGCGCGCCCAGCTCCAATCACGTCCGCAGCGGTTGTCCGGTGCCGCGCTCGAGACGCTGGCCATCATCGCCTATCGACAGCCGATCGGCCGCGCCGAGGTCGAGGAGATCCGCGGCGTGCAGATCGGCAGCACGTTGAAGATGCTGCTCGAGCGTGGGCTGATCGAGATCACGGGTCGCGCCGAGGGGCTCGGCCGACCGCTGCTCTACGGCACGACGGCGGCGTTCCTGGAGCACTTCGCGCTGCGACACCTGGAGGAGCTGCCGCACGCCGACGAACTCGCGATCGCCCTTCGCGCCGAGCCCAAGTCGGTGTAGGACGTGCCGCCGATGCGCGTCCAGCGCGCCGTCGCGCGCGCGGGCATCACCTCGCGCCGCAAGGCCGAGGCCCTCGTCGCCGCCGGGCGGGTGGTGGTGAACGGCGCGCCGGCGCACATCGGGCAGGTGGTCGATCCCGACGCCGATGACATCCGCATCGACGGGCGCAAGCTTCCACGTCAGGCGTTGCCCGAGTGGTGGGTGCTGCACAAACCTCCGGGCGTGCTGGTCACGCGGCGCGATGCCCGCGGCCGGCGGACCGTGTTCGACCTCCTGCCGGAGCGTCCGGGTCTGACCTACGTCGGGCGGCTGGACTACCTCACCGAAGGCGTGCTCCTCTTCACGACCGATGGTGCCGCCGCGCACGCGCTGACGCATCCGAGCCGCGAGGTCGAACGGACGTACGCCGCGGTCGTGCGTGGACGCGGGGACGCCGCGGCTCGCGCGATCCGACGCGGCGTCATGCTGGACGACGGCGAGGTGAACGCGCGGGACGTACACGCGGCCCCGCTGGGCGGGGGCCGCTGGGAGATCACGCTCACCATCACCGAGGGACGGAACCGCGAGGTGCGGCGGCTGTGCGAGGCAGTCGGGCTCGAGGTGGAGCGACTCGTGCGTACCCGCTACGGGCCGATCGCGCTCGGGACCCTTCCGGCCGGCGAGGCCCGCAAGCTGACCCGGCGCGAGTTGGACGCGATCGCCGGCGTGATGGCCGGCTGAAGCAGTTGCGATTTGCCGAGTGGTGGGCGCACCATTCGGGATGAACTTCCTGGAGCGCACGGGCGCGCGGCGGCGCGCGCCACGGCGCTCCGTGCACGTCTCCTAGCCCCGATCTCCATTGGCCACTCGCACCGCATCACCCGATTCCGACCTGATCGCCGGCATTCTCAGCCAGGTCGGCCGCCGCGTCGTGGGACAGGACTACATGGTCGAGCGGCTGCTGATCGGACTGCTCACCGGCGGGCATGTACTGCTCGAGGGCGTGCCAGGGCTGGCCAAGACGCTCACGGTCAAGACGCTCGCCGAGACGATCCACACGACCTTCCAGCGCATCCAGTTCACGCCGGACCTGCTGCCGGCGGACGTGCTGGGTACGATGATCTACGACCAGTCCACCGGGGAGTTCCGTCCGAAGAAGGGGCCGATCTTCGCCAACATCATCCTGGCGGATGAGATCAACCGCGCCCCGGCCAAGGTGCAGGCCGCGCTCCTGGAAGCCATGCAGGAAAAGCAGGTGACGATCGGCGGCACCACGCACGTGCTCGACGAGCCGTTCCTGGTGCTGGCCACGCAGAATCCGATCGAGCAGGAAGGCACCTATCAGCTGCCCGAGGCGCAGGTCGACCGGTTCATGCTGAAGCTCAGCGTGGGGTACCCGTCGCGCGATGAGGAGAAGGAGATCATGCGGCGGATGGCCAGCGGCCATCCGATCGCCGTCGCCTACTCGGCGACGCCGCAGCAGATCCTCGAGGCACGCGGGCGCATTGCCGAGCTGTACATGGATGAACGGATCGTGGACTACATCGTGGACATCGTCCACGCCACGCGCAAGCCGGGCGACGCGGGCCTGGCCGACATGGCTCCGCTCATCGAGTACGGGGCGAGTCCGCGTGCGACGATCTTCCTCGCGCAGGCGGCCCGCGCCCACGCGTTCCTGCGCGGCCGGTCGTTCGTGACGCCTGACGACGTGAAGGCCATCGCGCCCGACGTCCTCCGCCACCGGGTCCTGACGACGTACGAGGCCGAGGCGGAGGAGGTGACGTCGGACGACCTGGTGAGCCGGATCCTGGGGAAGATCGAGGCACCGTGAGCGACGCGGGAATCGGGACTCGGGAATCGGAAATCGACGGACCCCGGACGAGGCTCCGGCGCTCCGCGGAGGCGCCTCGTACTCCCGGGCACGCACCCGATTCCCGATTCCCGAGACCCGATGCCCGACCCAAGTCCCCCGTTCCGCCGGAGATTCTCCGCCAGGTTCGCCTCCTCGAGCTTCGCACACGCGGCCTCGTGAATTCCTTGTTCTCCGGCGAGTACCACTCCGTCTTCAAGGGCCAGGGGATGGAGTTTGCCGAGGTGCGCGAGTATCAGACCGGCGACGAGGTCCGCTCCATCGACTGGAACGTCACCGCGCGGATGCGGCACCCCTACGTCAAGCGTTATGTGGAGGAGCGCGAGCTCACGGTCATGCTCGCGGTCGATCTCTCGGGATCATCACTGTTCGGCACCACGGCGCGATTCAAGAGCGAGCTTGCCACCGAGCTGAGTGCCGTGCTGGCCATGTCGGCCAACCGGAACAACGACCGGGTCGGCACGCTGCTGTTCACGGATCGCGTGGAGCACGTGGTGCCGCCGGGGAAGGGGCGGAAGCACATGCTGCGCCTCATCCGCGACCTGCTCGCCTATCGGCCGGCGGGGAGGGCGACGAACATCGGCGCGGCCACGGAGTACCTGGGGAAGATGCTGAAGCACCGGTCGATCATCTTTCTGATCAGCGACTTCCAGAGCCCGGACATGGAGCGGCCGATCAAGCTGCTCGCGCAGCGGCACGACGTGGTGGCCGTGACGGTCGAGGATCCGCGCGAGCGCGTGCTGCCCGATGTGGGGCTCGCGCGCTTCGTCGATCCCGAGACCGGCGAGACGGTGGACGTGGACACGGGTGACCGTCGCGTGCGCGACGCGTACGAGCGTGCGGTCGCGGAAGAGGGCGAGCGCCGGCGGCGGCTCTTCCGGCGCATGGGCATCGACGAGATCCAGATCAGCACCGACACCGGGTACGTCGAGCCGCTGCTCCGCTTCTTCCGGCTGCGGGAGCAGCGGGGGCGTCGCGGATGATCTGGATGGCGCTCGCGCTCGTCCTGCAGCAGCAGGCGGTGCCGCAGGAGCCCGTCCGCGTGCAGATGGGGGTGACCGTCCGCCCGGACACGGTCACGGTGGGCGACCCGTACCTGGTCCTGGTCCGGGTGCGGGCGCCAGCGGGTACCCGCATCGTGTTTCCCGCGGCGCCGGACACCGGCGGCACGGTGGAGGGCGTCGATCCGCTGGTCGAGCGCGCCGCCGACGAGCCTAACGCCGAAGACCGCACCGCGATCTACCGCGTGTCGGCGTGGGACACCGGCCAGGTGGCGTTCGAACTCGGCGCCGTGGAGTTGACCGGCGCGATCGAACGCACGCTGCCGATTCAGGATCCGACCGTCTACGTCCGTTCGGTGCTTCCGGCCGACACCGCGCTGCAGACGCCCAAGCCCGCGCGCGACATCTTCGCGGCGGAGCGCTCGTGGTGGTGGCTCCTGCTGATCGCGCTCGTTGCCCTTGCGCTCGTGGGACTGCTGCTGTGGTGGTGGTGGCGCCGCCGCCGCCGGCCGAAACCGGTGCTGGTGGAGGATCCGTTCGCGCGCGCCGAGCGCGAGTTCGCGGCGCTCGCGGAGATGGGCCTGCCGGAGGCGGGCGAGCCCGGCCGGCACGTGGCGCTCGCCACCGAGGTGCTGCGCGACTATCTCGCCGGGCGGCTGCCTGACGCATCGACCGCGCTGACGACCGGAGAGTTGCTGCGCACGCTCGAGGCGCGCCGCGAGCTGCCGCTGGACGCGATGCGCAACCTGCTGTTCGAGGCCGACCTCGTGAAGTTCGCGCGGCGTCCCGTGACGCCGGATCGTGCGCGCACCTTCGCCGACGAGGCGCACGGCGTCGTCAAGCGCGTGGAGCACGTCGAGCAGGCGCGGCGCGCCGCCGACCTCGCCGCGGCGAGGCCGCGCAAGGCGGCGTGATGACGATCGGCTCGCTGTCCTTCGCCGCGTGGTGGCTGCTCCCGCTTCTGCTGGTGCTGCCGCTCTGGTGGCTGATGCGGCGGCGACGGAAGCCGGCAGCGATCGTGTTCTCGCGCGCGCACGTGCTGGCGACCGGGCCGCGCGCGGGGCGCGGGATCACCCGCGCGCTGTTCATGCTGCGCAACCTGCTGCTGGCCGCGCTGATCATCGCCCTCGCCCGACCGCGGGCCGGCGCGCGGGCGGAGAGCATAACGAGCGAAGGGATCAACATCGCGCTGGCGATCGACATCTCCAGCTCCATGCTCGCCGAGGACTTCCAGCCACTCAACCGGCTCGAGGTCTCCAAGGACAAGGTCAAGGCGTTCGTGGCCGGACGGCAGAGCGACCGCATCGGGATCGTCGCCTTCGCAGGCGAGGCGCTCACGCAGGTGCCGCTCACGACCGACTACCCCGTGGTGGTGGCCGCCGTCGACAACCTGCAGGCGGGGCAGCTCGAGGACGGCACTGCCATCGGCACCGCCATCGCCACCGCCGCCAACCGCCTGCGTGAGGCGCCTGGCGAGTCGCGCGTGATGATCCTGCTCACGGACGGGGAGAACAACCGCGGCGCGATCGACCCGCGCACCGCCGCCCGTGCGGCGGCCGCGTTCGGAGTGCGCATCTACACGATCGGCGCCGGCAGCATGGGCACGGCGCCGGTGCCCGTGGGCCGCGGGCTGTTCGGCCTCCGCTACGAGAACCGCCCGGTGCGCATCGACGAGCCGCTGCTGCGCGACGTCTCCCGCCTCACCGGTGGCCGCTACTTCCGCGCCGTCGACGCCGCGGCCCTCGAGCGCATCTACGAGCAGATCGATGCACTCGAGCGTGCCCCGGTTCGCGTCCAGCGCTACATCGACTACGCCGAGCTGTACCGGTGGCCGCTCGCCGTGGCGCTCCTGGCGCTCGTGGCCGAGATGGCGCTGCTGGCCTGGCGAGGGCCGCTCCCATGAGTGGCTACGTCGCGCTGCCCTGGGCGCTCGTGCTCGTCCCCGTCCTCGCCGCCGGCGCCGTGGTCCTGGTGCTGCGCGCCGCGCGGCTCCGCGGGCGCCGGATGGAGCGGCTCGCGGAACCGGCGATGCTGGACCGCATAGCCCCCGCGCGCCTGCGCTCCACGCGCCGCGCCGCCCTCCTGGGCGCCGCCGCGGCGCTGGCGGGGCTGGCCTTCGCCGGACCCCAGTGGGGCACCGAGCGGACCATCGTGCGCAGCGAAGGGGCCGATGTGGTGCTCGCGCTCGACGCCTCGCTCTCCATGCTCGCCGAGGACGTCGATCCCAACCGCCTGACGAGAATGAAGCGCGAGGCGACCCAGCTCATCGCTCGGGCCCAGGGCGACCGGTTCGGCCTCATCGCCTTCGCGGGCCGGAGCTACATCCTCACTCCGCTCACGCTCGATCGGAGCGCCCTCGCCCTGTTCCTCGACAACCTCGATCCCGATGTGGTCGGCCAGGGCGGCAGCTCCCTTGCACGGACGATCCGGCAGAGCGTGGAGCTGCTCATGTTGTCCAAGGGTGGCGCCGACCGAGCGCTGGTCGTCATGTCCGATGGCGAGGCCTTCGACGAGCGGAACGAGGTCCTCGACGCGGCGCGGCGCGCCCGCTCCGCGGGGATCTCGATGGTCACCGTCGGGTACGGCACGCCGGAGGGATCGACGATCCCGGTGCCGACCGGCCGAGGCGTGGAGCTGAAACGCGATGAGAACAATCAGGTCGTGGTGACCCGCTACGACGAAACGCTGTTACGGGAGGCGGCCGAGGCGGCGGGCGGCACCTTCATCCCCGCCGACGCGACCGACAAGGCCGCGCGGATCCGGCAGGCGCTGGCCCAACTCGAGCGGGCGCAGCGGCAGTCGGATGCCGGACGGGAGCGCAAACAGCGGTATCAGCTCTTCCTTCTCCCGGCGCTGCTGCTCGTGCTGCTCGACACCTGGCTCGCCGAGCGCCGGGCGCGCGCTCGACCCACCACGGCGCGCGCGGCCGCCGCCGCGGGGCTCGCCCTCGTGCTCCTGGCGCCCGCGACGGCCTCCGCCGCGCCTGACGACGGCGAGCAGCTCTACCGGCAGGGTCGGTTCGCGGAAGCGGCGGCGTCGTGGCGCCAGGCGATCGCCGCGGGAGACACCGCGGCGCGCACCTACTACAACTTCGGCACCGCGCTCCTCAAGGCCCAGCGGGCGGACGAGGCCATCGAGCCGCTGGAGCGCGCGGCGTCGGCCTTGGATCCCGAGGTACGCTTCCGCGCGCTGTTCAATCTCGGTCTGCTGTTTCTGGAGCGCGCGCGCGGACTCGACGATGAGGAGGCCGCCCGCCAGGCAATGTCGGCGGCCAACGGGCTGTACCGCCGCGCGCTGCGACTGCGGCCGGCGGAGCTCGACGCGAAGTGGAACTACGAGCTCACCCTGCGCGACGATCCGGAGGGCGGCGGTGGGGGCGGAGGCGGCGGGGGCGGCGGTTCGGCCGATCCCGACGAAGGGCAGGCGCAGCCTGAGCCGCAGCCCCGCCCCACGCCCGCCGGCGGACTCGATCCGAACCAGGCCGAGCGGCTGCTGAACAGCGCGGCGCGGGAGGAGCGCGACGTGCAGGGCCGCAAGCAGCGGCAGTCGCGCGCCGAGCGGCCGCCGTTAGGGAAGGACTGGTGATGCTCGCCGCGGCGGTGCTGCTGGCGCAGCTCGGCATTGTGGCCTCGGCGCCCGACACCATCTCACTGGATGGGTACGCTGAGGTGCAGGTGCGCGTCACGGCGCGCAGCGTTCGCGCGCCGGCCATCACCGCGCCCGCCTTCCCGTCGTTCCTCGTGCTGCGTCAGCAGTCGGCCCAGCATCTCGAGCGCGACGCCGGCGGCACGCGCATGGTGTCGGAGATGCAGTTCACGCTCGTCCCCACGCGTCCCGGCCGGTACACCATTCCCCCGTTCGTAGCCCGCCTCGGCCGCGAGACGGCGCGATCCGAACCGCTCACCATCGTGGTGGCCGGCGGCGAGCGCTCCTCGCGCGGGTACGTACCGGAGATCGTCACACGCGCGCGCATTGACACCGCCTCGTCGGTCACCTTCCACGCCATGGCGCTCCCCGAGACGGTGTACGTCGGCGAGCAGACGGATTATCAGCTCGCGGTCTTTCTCAACGGCGGTGCGCGATCGCGCGTCCGACGGCTGGAGGCCATTGCGCCGGAGATGCCGGGGCTGCTCGCCTACGACCCGCCCGCGGGGCTGGAGGAGTACGAGCGGCGCGGGCCCGGTGGCCGTACGTTCGAGGCACACGTCTACCAGCGTCCGGTATTCGCGTTAGGTCCTGGCGAGATCGTCATCCCGCCTGCGCGCTTGACCTACGCCGTCCCGATCACGCCGTCGTTCTTCGCGCGGGAAGAGCATCACGAGGCGAAGAGTCCGGCGGTCCGCATCATCGCGATCGACCCACCAGAGGAAGGCCGGCCCCCGGAATTCGATGGGGCCGTCGGCCGCGTCCGCGTCGCGGCGCGCATCGACACCACCGGCCGCGTCGGCGAGCCGCTCACGCTCACCGTCTCGATCGGCGGCGAGGGCAATGTGAAGCTCTGGCCGGCCCCGCGCCTCGACGTGCCGTGGGCGGATGTCGTCCGGTTCGATGACCGCGTCCGCCTGACGAGCGACGTGCGCACCGTGCGGGGCACCAAGGAGTTCGAGTATCTGCTCACGCCGCAGCGGGACGGCCCCGTCGTGCTCCCCGCGCTCCGCTACGCCTACTGGGATCCGGACGCCGAGGTGTACCGCATCGCGCAGACCGACTCGCAGATGGTGATCGTCGCGCCGGGGCGGCTCGCGCGCGCCGAGGCGGCGGAGGTGCCGGGATCGCGGCTGCCGCTTCGTCGCGTCTATCGTGGCGCCGCGCCGGCCCCCTGGCACGACCGCTCGGCCCTGTGGGCTGCGCTCCTGCTCCTTCCGGTCCCCGCGCTCGCCATCGCCCTGGTCCGACGTCCACGCCGGGCGCGTCGCCGGCGTCCGGCGGCCGTCCGCCTGCGAGCGATGCGCCGCGCATCCGGACACTGCGATCCGGCCGAGGTGCGCGCGACGCTCACCGAGGCGATCGTCGAGCGTCTGGGTCTCGAGCCCACGCGCCCGCGCGACGCGGAGTCGCTCGCGCGTAGTGCGCGCCGCGCCGGGGTGACGGCCGAAGGCTGCGAGCGCGTGCGCAGCGTGCTGACGTCGCTCGAGGCGTGGGCGTACGGGACGCCGGGCAGCCGGCGCGCCGTCGGGGTGTTCGAGGCAGCGGACGCCTATCGCATGGTGGATCGCGAAGCCATGCCCCGCCGCTCGCCCACGCCGCGCGCGAGGGCCACCGTCGCCCTGCTCATCGCCGCCCTCTGGTTGGCGCCTGCGGACCTCGCGTTCGCCGCGCTGCAGGGCAGCCTGACGAGCCCGTCCGCCGCGGATCGGGCGCGCGAAGCGTTCACCCGCGGGGTCGACGCATACGAGATGGGGCAGTTCCCGCTCGCCACGCGGTCCTTCGCCGAGGCCGCGCGGCTGGATCCGCGCGCTCCGGACGCCTGGGCGAACCTCGGCACGGCGGCGTGGGTGTCGTCGGATACGGCGCGCGCCGTCGAGGGCTGGCAGCGCGCGCTGCGGCTCGAGCCAGCGGCGTCGGACGTTCGGGAGCGGCTCGCGCTCACCCCGGCCGCGCGCGCGGGGCTGCGCTTCGCGGTGCCACCGCTCCCGCCTGACGCCGTGCTGCTGGGCGCCGCCCTTCTCTGGACGCTCGCCTGGGCCGTGCTCGCCTATCGAGGCTGGCGCCGCCGGAGCGCCGGCGCCGCGCTCCCCGCGATGGGGCTCGCGCTCGTCGCCCTCGCCGCCGTCGAGCCGCTCGACCGCTGGATCTCGGCGACCGACCTCGTGGTCGTCTCCGGCGAGGCGGTGCCGCGGGTGCAGCCGCTGCTCGCGGCCGACGCAGGCATCCGCTTCCGCACCGGCGAGCTCGCGCGGGTCACGCGGCGTTCGGGCGTATGGATGCACGTCGAATCGGCGTCTGGGCGACGCGGCTGGATTCCCTCCGACGCCGTTCGCTCCATCGCGCGCGATTGACGCTTCCGCGCGGTCGCTCCTAGCTTCCCGCCATGTCGCCCGCCACAACGGCCGCAGCCGTGCCGCCGCCGCGGATCGCCGTCCTCCCCAACGCCGTCATCGACCAGATCGCGGCCGGCGAGGTCATCGAGCGGCCCGCGTCGGTCGTAAAGGAACTCGTGGAGAATGCGCTGGATGCCGGTGCGCGCTCGATCGAGATCGCCGCGGACGACGGGGGCCGCGCGCGCATTCGCGTCGCCGACGATGGCTCCGGCATGACGCGCGAAGAGGCGCTGCTCGCCGTCCGCCGTCATGCGACGTCCAAGATTCGCGCGCTGCACGACCTCGTCGGCGTGGCGAGCTTCGGCTTCCGCGGCGAGGCGCTGCCCGCCATCGCGTCCGTCTCCGAGCTGGAGCTGGAGACTGCGGCCGCCGACGGGGCGGGGACGAGGCTCGCCTGCGCCGCGGGTGACGCGCCGATCGCGTCCGAGGTGGCGCGGCGGCGCGGGACCACCGTCACCGTATCCCGCCTCTTCGCCAACGCACCGGCACGACTCCGCTTCCTCCGCTCGGCGCGCGCCGAGTGGCGGGCCATCACCGAGTTGGCGACGAGCATTGCGCTCGTCAGGCGGGACGTGCGGCTCGCGCTGGAGCACGACGGCCGGCGCGCGCTCGTCGTGCCCCCGGCGCCCGACCTCCGTGCCCGCGTCGGTGCGGTGTGGGGGGCGCCCTTCGCCGACCGGCTCGTCGCCGTGGACGACGTGGCCGGGCCAGTGCACGTGTCCGGCCTCATCGAGCGACCGGCCGACGTCGGCACCGGCAGCCGGCGCGTGCACCTGACGGTGAACGGCCGCGCCATCCGCGACGCCGGACTCGCGCGCGCGGCCGAGAGCGCCTATCGATCCACCATCCCCGCCGGACTGCGTCCGTCGATGATCCTCGAGATCGTCCTCCCGGCGGACCAGGTGGACGTGAACGTGCACCCCACCAAGGCCGAGGTGCGCTTTCGCGAGCGCTGGCAGCTCGAGCGGGCCGTGGAGCGCGCGGTGCGCCGCGCACTGGGCGCACCCGCGAGCGCCGCCACCGTGTCACCGGGCGCATGGTTTGCTCCCTCGTCAGGCGGCGACGCGGATGCGCCGCGAACCCTCGCCGATGCGCTCCGCCCCGCGCGGCCCGCCGGCGACGCGCCGCTCTTCGGCGAGGCGCCGGCAGACGACGCCGCGGCTGCGGACGCCGACGTCCCGGACGCGCCGCTCGAACTCCCGCCGCTCCGCCAATGGCGCCGCACGTACATCGTCTTCGAGCGCGAGGATGGACTGGTGCTCATCGACCAGCACGCGGCGCACGAGCGTGTGTTGTACGAGCGCTTCATGCGCGCCCTCGAGGCCGGCACGGCGCCCGCGCAGCGGCTCCTCTTCCCCCTCACGCTGCACGTGAGCCCCGCCGAATCCGACGCGTTCGAGTCGCATCGCGAGGCGCTGGCCCGGCTCGGATTCGAGATCGAGGAGTTCGGCGGCCACACGCTGCTCGTCCACGCCGTTCCGACGCCGCACCCCCGGTTCGATGCCGAGCGCTGCCTGCGCGAGACGCTGGCGGCGCTGGCCGGCGACCGCCTGCCCGCCGCGGCCGCGCGGCACGAGCACCTCGCGGCGACGCTCGGGTGCAAGGCCGCTGTCAAGGCGGGTGACGCGCTCTCCGACGAGGAGATGCGCGCGCTGCTCCGCGCGCTCGCCGAGACGACGCTTCCCGCCCACGACGTGCACGGACGCGCGACGCTGGTGCACGTCGCGTGGGACGAGATCGAGCGCCGCTTTGGACGGCGCTAGGCTGCGCGTCATCACGGGCCCCACCGCGTCAGGCAAGAGCGCCGTCGCCATGCGCCTCGCCGAGCGCATCCCGCTCGGCATCGTGAGCGCGGATTCGCGCCAGATCTACCGCGGGTTCGACATCGGCACGGCGAAGCCGACGCCCGAGGAGCGGGCACGGGTGCCGCACTACGGCATCGATGTCGTGTCACCGGAGCAGCGCTATTCCGCCGCGGCATGGGCCGACGACGCACAGCGGTGGCTCGAGGCGATCACCGCCACGGCGCGGACACCCGTGATCGTCGGCGGCACGGGGTTCTACCTGCGCGCGCTCACCCAGCCCCTCTTCGAGGAGCCCGCGCTCGATCCGGCGCGGCGCGCCCGGCTGCTGGCCGCCCTCGACGCGCTGGACACGGCGGAGCTGCGCCGGTGGTGCCGCCGCCTCGACCCTGCCCGAGCGGAGCTCGGCCGCACCCAGCTGCTCCGCGCCGTCGAGATCGTGCTGCTTACCGGCGTGCCGATCTCGCGGTGGCACCGCGAGTCGTCGCGTCCGCCGCGCGCTCGCGCCCGCTATCTTGTGATCGATCCCGGCGCGGCGCTGGCCGCGGCGATCGAGCGACGCGTCGACGCGATGTTCACCGCCGGGTGGCTGGCGGAGGTCGAACGGCTCCGGGTCGCCGTCCCGCCGGATGCGCCGGCCTGGAAGGCGACCGGGTATGGCGCGGTGCGCGACTGGGTGGAAGGGCGCCTGACGAGCGATGCGGCGCGGCAGCGGGTGATCGTCGAGACGCGGCAGTACGCCAAGCGGCAGCGGACGTGGTTCCGGCACCAGCTCCCGGACGCCGAGGTGACGCGCATCGATCCACGCGCGCCCGAGGCGATGGAGGCGGCGTGGCGCTGGTGGCAACGAGGGGACGAGGCATGAGAATCGGCATCACCTGCTATCCGACGTACGGCGGCTCGGGCGCCGTCGCGACGGAATTGGGCATCGCGCTCGCGCAGCGCGGCCACGAGGTGCACTTCATCGCCTACGCGCAGCCGTTCCGGCTGCCGGCGTTCCTGCCCGGGATCTTCTTCCATGAGGTGGAGGTCAACCGGTATCCGCTGTTCGAGTACCCGCCGTACGACCTCGCGCTCGCCGTGCGCATGCACGAAGTGGTGCAGGCGCATTCGCTGGAGTTGCTGCATGTCCACTACGCCATCCCACACGCCACCAGCGCCTGGATCGCGCGCGAGATGCTCCGTGCGGCGGGCGGCCACATCCCGATCATCACGACGCTCCACGGCACCGACATCACCCTCGTGGGGCAGGACCCGTCGTTCCACGCGATCACGAAGTTCTCGATCGAACGCTCGGACTTCCTCACCGCAGTGTCCGCATTTCTGCGGGACGAGACGTACCGCGCGTTCGGCTGCACCGGATGCGCGGTGGAGGTCATTCACAATTTCGTCGATCCGGACGTCTACGACCGGGGGCGCTACGAGCCGACGCTGCGCCGGCGGATCGCGGACGGCCGCGCCGTCCTCATGCACGTCTCGAACTTTCGCGCGGTCAAACGCGTCCGCGACATCATTCGGATCTTCGGGCGCGTCCGCGAGACCATCCCGTCGGTGCTCATCATGGTCGGCGACGGTCCCGATCGCGTGCACGCCGAGGATGAGGCGCGCACGCTCGGCATCGAGCACGATACGCACTTTCTCGGCAAGCTCGATGCGGTCGCCCCACTGCTCGCCAACGCCGATTGCTTTCTGCTCCCGAGCGAGAGCGAGTCGTTCGGCCTGAGCGCGCGCGAGGCGCTCGCCTGTGGGGTGCCGGTCGTCGCCTCGCGCGTGGGCGGGCTCCCCGAGGTCGTGCGCGACGGCGAGACCGGCGCGCTGCGCCCGCCTGGCGACGTGGACGCGATGTCCCGCGCCGCGCTGGAGATCCTCGGCGATCGCGCCCGCTGGGACGCGATGAGCCGCGCGGCGGCGGCGGATGCGCGGTCGCGCTTCGCGCTCGCCGACATCGTGGCGCGGTACGAGGCCCTGTACGCGCGTGCGCTCCTGTAGCGCGTTCGCGGCGCTCGCGCGCTGGCCTAACGCGTTGCTGGCCGCGACCGGCGTCGCCGTGGGGGCGTGGTGGGCGCACGGCTCGTTCGGTGCGTCCGTCCTCTGGGCCGCCGGGGCGGCCGTCGCCATCACGGCGGCGGCGAACGCGTGGAACGACGCGGCCGACCTGGCGATCGACCGCGCCGCCCACCCGGAGCGGCCGCTCCCGCGCGGCATCCTCGCGCCTCGCGACGCACGGTGGTTCGCCTGGGGCTCCGCGCTCGCCGCAGTCCCCGCGTCCTATGCCGCCGCGCCACCGCTCGGCGCCCTCACCGTGGGCGTGCTCGCGATCGCGCGCGGCTACAGCCCGCACATCAAGCGCACCGGCCTGGCCGGCAACGTCGTCGTGGCGGTGGTCGCATCGCTGCCCTTTCTCTACGGCGCGTGGGCGGTCGGCCGCCCCGCCGCGGGTGCGCTCCTCGTCGCGATCGCCGCGCCGTTGCACCTCGCGCGGGAGATCGCGAAGGATCTGGATGACGCGTCCGCCGATGCGGGCCGACGCCTGACGATTCCCATCCGGTACGGCCCGCGCCTCGCGCGGGGGGCCGTCACCATCGCCGCGGCGCTCTTCCTCGTGGCGCTCGGCCCGCCCGCGGCGGGCGCGCCGGCCTTCGCCCTGGCGCTCGTGCCCGCCGCGGTGCTCTCCGTGGCGGGCGCCGGCGCGGCCCTCCGGGGACGCCGCGGCAGTCCGCGCCTCTTCAAGGCGGCCATGGTGTGCGCCATGCTCGCCGTGCTCATCGCGCGCCCGTGAGCGCGCTCCGACCTCCCCTCGCCGCGTAATGACCGTCTTCCAGGCGCTGGTCCTCGGCGTCCTCCAGGGTTTGGCCGAGTTCCTGCCCATCAGCAGCTCGGCACATCTCGCGCTCACGCCCTGGCTGTTCGGCTGGCCGGCGCCGGGGCTCGCGTTCGACACCTCGCTCCACCTCGGCACCCTGATCGCGGTGCTCTGGTACTTCCAGGAGGAGTGGCGCCGTCTCATCGCCAGCGCGTGGGAGATCGTGCGCACTCGTCAGGTGGCCACGGATTCCCAGCGCCGGGTCGTGTTCCTCGTGGTGGCCACGATCCCGGGCGGCATCGCCGGGCTGCTGCTCGAGGACCTGGCGGAGACGGTGTTCCGCGCGCCCGTCATCACGGCGATCGCCCTCATCGCGCTGGGCATTCTGCTGTGGGGCGTGGATCGCTGGGCCTCGCACGACCGACCGCTCGACGGAATGCGGTGGGGCGACGCGCTGCTGTTCGGGCTCGCGCAGGTCGCCGCGCTGGTGCCCGGCGTCTCGCGCTCCGGGGCCACCATGACGATGGGGCGCGCGCTCCGCTTCACCCGCGAGGGGGCTGCCGTGTTCAGCTTCCTCATGAGCATGCCCATCACCCTCGCGGCCGTCATGGTGAAGCTGCCTGACGCCGTGCGCGAGCGCGAGGTGATCCTGCCGCTGATCGTCGGCGTGATCGCGAGCGGCGCCAGTGGCTGGTTGGCGATCAGCGTATTGCTCAAGTTCGTCGCTCGGCACAGCTTCGGAGTGTTCGCCGTGTACCGCGTGGCGCTCGGTCTCTTCGTGTTGGCGCTGCTGGCGTTCCGCGGGTGAGCGCCGGCCGGCCCACCGTGCCGCGCTACGACGGTCGCACCGCGTCGCAGCTCGCGGCGCTGCTCGATCTCCCGGCGGTCGAGCTGTTCGAGCGTGTCACATCCACGCAGGACGTCGCCCACGAGCTCGGGGCGCGCGGGGCGCCGGCGGGCTCGCTCGTGCTCGCGAATGCGCAGACGGCCGGACGTGGGCGCGGCACCCGGGAGTGGCGGTCGGCACCAGGCGCGGGGATCTGGATGACGCTTCTCGAGCGTCCAGGAGATGGCGCGGCGGTGGGCGTGCTGTCACTCCGGCTGGCGCTGCGTGTCGCGCCCGTGCTGGAGCCGTGGACGCAGGCGCCGGTCGAGGTCAAGTGGCCTAACGATCTGCTCGTGCGCGACCGCAAGCTCGCCGGGGTGCTGGTCGAGGCGCGGTGGCGGGGCGCGCGGCCGGACTGGGTCGCGATCGGCATCGGCGTGAACGTGCACCCGCCGGAAGGGCTCGACGCCGCCGCGCTTCATGACGTCCGGGACCGCGTGGCCGTGCTCGAGGTTCTCGTACCCGCGATCCGGGCGACGTGTACCGCGACCGGTCCCCTGAACGCCGGCGAGCTGGCGCGGTACGCCGAGCGGGACGCCGTGCGCGGACGACGCTGCGCCGCGCCGGAGTCCGGCATCGCCGCTGGCATCACGCCCGATGGCGCCCTCATCATTCGCGGAGCGGAGGGCGAACGTCTCGTCCGCTCCGGGTCCCTCGTGCTGGAGGAACAGCCGTGATCCTCGCCATCGACGTCGGCAACACCGAGACCACGCTGGGGCTGTTCGAGGGCGAGACCATGCGCGCGCACTGGCGCATCGTCACCGAGTCCGCGCGCACGCCTGACGAGCTGGGGCTCCAGCTCCGGGCGCTGCTCGCCTCGTATCCCGACGCGCCGCGCGCGGTGCGCGCGGTGGCGATCGGCTCCGTGGTGCCCGCCCTGACGGGTGCCCTCGCCGAGGCGAGCGAGACCTGGCTGCACGCGCGCGTGATCGTCGTCGACGCCCGATCGCCACTGCCGATCCGGTTGCAGGTCGATGAGCCGCTCACGGTGGGCGCGGATCGCCTGATCAACACGCTCGCGGCGAGCCGGATCTATCACCGCGACACGATCGTCGTCGACTTCGGCACCGCGACGACCTACGACTGCATTACGGCCGACGGCGTCTTCCTGGGCGGCATCATCGCGCCCGGCATCCGTACCTCGGCCGAGACGTTGATCCGGCGCACGTCGAAGCTGCCGGCGACGGAACTGGACATCCCGCCCCGGGCGATCGGGACGCGGACGGAGGACTGCATTCGGGCCGGCGTAATGTTCGGCGCGGCGGACGCCCTGGATGGCCTGGTCCGGCGCATCAAGCGCGAGTGGCCCACGCCCGCCGTTCCGCAGGTGATTGCGACCGGCGGCCTGGCGGCCACCATCGCCCCCCTGAGCACCGAGATCGACGCGGTGGACACCCACCTCACGCTGCAGGGGCTGCGGATCGCGTACGATCTGCTGGCGGGGGACTGACCTGCCGGGCTGGCCGACGCGAACCGGCAGGGTGGCAGCGTTAATGGCGCATTCAAGCCCGTAACCCACTCAAAACGGCAGATTCGGCGGGTACGGCGCCTGCCAGAGGCACGGCTTGACGTGCTGGGCGGCGTCGATATTTTTGGGCTCGTGGTTAGCACTCGTTACATTAGAGTGCTAACACACGTTGAACCGTCGTCACCAACATCACTGAGGAGGGGTAGCCACCCATGGCCACCAAGAACGCCGTGAAGGTCGCTCCGCTGGCTGATCGTGTCGTCGTCAAGCCGCTGGAGGAGACGGAGCAGATGCGGGGCGGACTGTACATCCCCGACACCGCGAAGGAGAAGCCGCAGCAGGGTGAGATCGTCGCGGCAGGTCCGGGCCGGTACGAGAAGGACAAGCGCGTCCCAATGGAGCTCAAGGTCGGGGACAAGGTCCTCTACGGAAAGTACAGTGGTACCGAGGTCACGCTCGACGGCGAGCAGTATCTCATCCTGCGCGAGAGCGACGTCCTCGCGGTCATCGGATAATCGCGACCGGCGCACCGCGAGCCCACCGGCTCTGCGACCGCCCGTCGTGCTTCGCATTTCGTGACAGGACCCTAACGAACACAGGAACCAGACATGGCTGCCAAGGAACTCCATTTCGATGTCGACGCGCGCGCGGCGCTCAAGCGCGGCGTCGATCAGCTGGCCGATGCGGTCAAGGTGACCCTCGGCCCCAAGGGCCGGAACGTCGTCATCGACAAGAAGTTCGGCTCCCCGACCGTCACCAAGGACGGCGTGACCGTCGCCAAGGAGATCGAGCTCTCGGATCCGCTCGAGAACATGGGCGCGCAGATGGTGAAGGAAGTCGCGACCAAGACGTCCGACATCGCCGGCGATGGCACCACCACCGCCACCGTGCTCGCGCAGGCGATCTTCCGCGAGGGGCTCAAGAACGTCACCGCCGGGACGAACCCGATGGCCCTCAAGCGCGGCATCGACAAGGCCGTCGCCGCCGTGGTCGAGGAGCTCAAGTCGATCTCCGTCCCGACCGCCGGCAAGAAGGAGATCGCTCAGGTCGGCGCCATCTCCGCCAATAACGACAAGGAGATCGGCGATCTGATCTCCGAGGCGATGGAGAAGGTCGGCAAGGACGGCGTGATCACCGTCGAGGAGGCCAAGGGCCTCGAGACCAACCTCGAGACCGTCGACGGCATGCAGTTCGACCGCGGCTACCTCTCGCCGTACTTCGTGACCGATCCGGAGAAGATGGAAGCGGTCCTCGAGGATGCGCTCATCCTCATCCACGACAAGAAGATCTCGTCGATGAAGGACCTGCTGCCGATCCTCGAGAAGGTCGCGCAGATGGGCAAGCCGATGCTGATCATCGCCGAGGACGTCGAGGGCGAGGCGCTCGCCACGCTCGTCGTCAACAAGCTCCGCGGCACGCTGCGGATCTGCGCGGTGAAGGCGCCCGGGTTCGGCGATCGTCGTAAGGCCATGCTCGCCGACATCGCCGTGCTCACCGGCGGGCAGGTCATCTCCGAGGAAGTCGGCTTCAAGCTCGAGAACGCGGTCGTCACCGACCTCGGCAAGGGCAAGCGGATCGTCGTCGACAAGGACAACACCACGATCATCGACGGCGCCGGCGAGTCCAAGGCGATCGAGGGCCGCATCGCCGAGATCCGCGTGGCGATCGACAAGTCCACGTCGGACTACGACAAGGAGAAGCTGCAGGAGCGGCTGGCGAAGCTCGCCGGCGGCGTCGCGGTGATCAACGTCGGCGCGGCCACCGAGGCCGAGATGAAGGAAAAGAAGGCCCGCGTCGAGGATGCGCTGCACGCAACCCGTGCGGCCGTCGAAGAGGGGATCGTTCCCGGCGGCGGCGTGGCGTTCATTCGCGCGCAGAAGGCGCTCGATGCGCTCAAGCTCGAAGACAGCGACGAGCAGATCGGCGTCGGCATCGTCCGGCGCGCGGTCGAGGAGCCGATGCGTATGATCGTCGCCAACGCCGGCGCCGAGCCCTCGATCGTCGTCGAGAAGGTGCGCAGCACGAAGGACAAGTCCTTCGGCTACAACGCGCTCACCGACACGTTCGAGGACCTCGTCCAGGCCGGCGTGATCGATCCGACCAAGGTGAGCCGCACGGCGCTGCAGAACGCGGCATCGATCGCGGGCCTGCTGCTCACGACGGAAGCCATCGTCGTCGAGAAGAAGGAGGACAAGCCCGCGATGCCCGCCGGCGGCCCCGGCGGCATGGGCGGCATGTACTAGCCGCTCGGCGCACTCGAGCTACACGACGGGGACCCGGAGCACCGGGTCCCCGTCGTGCATCCCGCCCAAATGGCTGTCTAGAGTCCCAGCGCCAGCTGGCGGGTGCGCGGCGGCGGCGCCGGTGGCCCGAACGGGCCGCTCGGCGCCTGCTGCCTCGACGGCGTCAGGCGCCCGCGGAACGCCGTGCCGCGCATCGCCGCGGCCATCGTATCGTGCGCGACGCGCGGCGTGTTGTTCTCCTCGCTCAGGTGCATGAGCACGACGTCGCGCAGGGCACGGTGCGCCAGTGCCCGCGTGAGCGCGCCCGCCGCGCCGTTGCTCAGGTGCCCGCGCGCGCCCGCGATGCGGGCCTGCAGGAAGGGTGGATACGGGCCGGTCCGCAGCATCCCCTCGTCGTGATTCGATTCCAACAGCAGCACGTCCACCCGGGCGAGCGCCCGGCGCAGCGTCTCGTTCGGGCACCCGAGATCGTGCGCGATCCCGGCCCGCACGCCGGTGCGTTCATCCAGCGCCACGAGCGCGATGGGCTCCGTCGCGTCGTGCGACACCCGCACGGTCTGCACCGACACGCAGCCGATGCGGAGCTGCTGGCCGGCGTGAAAGGCGTGTGCCCTTCGGAGTGACGCGCATGACCGGATCGTACCGGCGCTCGCGTGGAGCTCCCAGCCCCATCGTGCAGCCGCCTTCGCTGCCCCGCGCACGTGATCCGAATGCTCGTGCGTGATGATCGCCGCCCGCACGGACTCGGGCGGGATGCGGCAGGCCCGCATGCGCAGGGCCAGCGTTCGCGGCGGGAAGCCGGCATCGACGAGGATGCGCGTGTCGCCCGCATCGATCACGATCGCGTTGCCGCGGCTGCCACTGCCCAGCACCCAGAGCTGCATCAGGGTTCCGGGTGCGCGAGGGCGTGCGCGGCCGAGAGCTGCCGCCGCGCGGTGTCGCTCAGCGTGATGCCGCGGCGCCCCATCGCGCGCTCCGCCGTCTGCAGGAACTTCTCGAGCTGGTACGGCCGCAGCTGCGTGGCCTCTCCCCAGGAGAACGGCGGGACCTCCTTGGACGGCATCGCCGCGCCGTACACGTTCGACCCCGCGCCGATCACCGTTCCTGTCGTCAGGCACAGCCCGATGCCGGTCTTCGCGTGGTCGCCGAAGAACGCGCCGAGCTTGAGCTGCCCGGTGTCGCGCAGGCCGCTCGGCGTCGCGAGCGAGACCGAGCCGTACGTGTTCTTGAGATTGCTCGTGGTCGTGCCGGCCCCGAGGTTCACCCACCGGCCGAGCACCGAGTGCCCCACGAAGCCTTCGTGCGCCTTGTTCGCGTTGCCGGTTACGATCGTGTCGCTGATCTCGCCGCGGATCATGCACCCGCCGCCGATCGAGCATCCGGACACGCGGTCGCCGAGGATCGTCGTGCCGCCATCGATCACACAGGGACCGGCCAGCCGGGTGAAGGCGCGGAGCGTCGCCCCGGACCTGACGAGAATCGGCCCGGTCGTCGCATCGAAGACGACGAAGGGCTCGACGGTGGCGCCGCGCTCGACGTACACCTCGTGACTGCCGAGCACCGAGCCGCCGGCCGGCGCAACCCGGTGGATTCGCGGTCCCAGCCGCGCAACGTCCTCCGTGAGCTGCGCGCCCAGCGTAGCGACGAAGTCCCACACCGCGTCGATCCACCGGCCCGAGACGGTGGCGACGCGCGAGCCCCCCGCCGGCATGCGCTCGATCGTCAGGCGCTCGTGCTCCACGGCCTCGATCGTCACGGAGCGACCCAGTCGCACGGCGGCCACGCGGCCCTCGCACATCCAGACGTCCGCGTCGCCCGCCACGGCATCGAGCGCCACCGCGCAGCGCGCGTTCGCCAGCACGGCGCCGGCCGGCAGCGCATCGTGCGCGACAGGTGGGGCGCCGGCTTCGTGGAAATCGGCGAGGTGGGGCGCGACGAGAAGCCCGGACGCCCGCGTGCCGAAGGCACGCTCCCACCGTTCACGCAGCAGCATGGCCCCCGCGCGCAGCTCGGCCGCGGGCCGGGTCAGCGCGAACGGCATGAAATCGCGCGCGGCGTCGTCGTCGACGAGATAGAGCGTCGTCATGCGCGATCTCGCACGGCGGGCGGCAGCGCGTCCAGGAGCGTCTTGAGATCCGCCGCGCGCTCGAGCGTCGTCACGAGCGTGAGCCCTTCGCGCGCCACCACCACCAGGTCCGAGACGCCGTAGAGCACCACGGTCCCGGCCTCCGCATGCGCCACGTTGCCTGACGACGCGACGGCGTACACCTCGCCCGCCACCGCGTTGCCCGCGTCGTCCGCCGTCCGCACCCGCCGCAGCGCGGCCCAGGTGCCGACGTCGTCCCAGGCGAAGTCGCCGTCCAGCACCAACGCGCCCGCGCTGCGCTCCATCACGCCGTGATCGATGGAGATCGGCGTCACGGCCCCGAAGAACTCCGCCGCGGTCGCTGCGCTCGCGAGTGCGGGCGCGATTTCCGGCGTGTGCGCCTCGATCTCGCGGCGCAGGTCGCCGACGCGCCAGACGAAGATGCCGGAGTTCCACAGGAACCCCTGCGCGATGAACTCCTCCGCAACGGCGACGGTCGGCTTCTCGACGAAGCGCGCAAGTCGCCGGGCGCCCTCGACGGGCGCGCCGGGCTGGAGGTAGCCGAACCCGGGATCGGGGCGCGTCGGGACGATTCCCACGGTCACCAGCGCCCGGTGTCGCTCCGCGGCGTCGGCGGCCGCGGCCAGCGTGGCGCGGAAGCGGTCCGGTTCACCCACGGTCCAGTCGGCGTGTACGGAGATCATCACCGCGGCATCGCCGTCGCGCCGCGCGATCTCGCGCGCGGCCCAGGCGAGCGCCGGCCCGGTCCCCGCGGGCATCGGCTCGATGAGCAGGTTCTCGTCAGGCAGCGCGGGGAGGAGTCGGGCGATGGCCGGCGCGAGGGCGGCGTTCGTCAGGATGAGCGTCCGTTCCGGCGGCACCAGCGGCGCGAGCCGCTCCGCCGTCTCCACCAGGAGCGGACGAGATCCGACCAGCGGCAGGAGCTGTTTCGGGCGGTGCGGCGTGCTGAGCGGCCAGAAGCGCGAACCCACGCCGCCGGCGAGGATCACCGCCCACCGCGTCATGGCTGGCGCGACGCGGACCCTTCGACGGCGGCGCCCGCGAGTTCGGCGACCCGCTGAAACAACTTCTTGGGGCTGAACGGCTTCGTGAGGAACTCGCTCGCGCCGAGCCCGAGCGCCTCACGCTGATACTGCTCCTCGCCCACGGCCGTGAGCACGATCGTCGGAATGCGCTCCCACTGCGGCGCCTCGCGCATGCGCCGCAGCACCCCGAGGCCGTCGATGTGCGGCATCATGAGATCGAGGACGACCAGCGCCACGTCGCCATGGCGTTGTAAGGCATCGAGCGCCTGCTGGCCATCGTAGGCCAGCGTCACCGTGAACGGGCCGTGCTCCAGCTTGGTCTTGATGATGCGGCCGATGTGCGGCTCGTCATCCACGACCAGCACGTGCAGCGGTTTCATTGGTCCGGATCGAGGGGTCACACCAGGGCCGCCAGCCGGCTGCGATTCCGTCGCAGCTCGTACAGCAGGGCGCCCGTCTCGGGGAGCGTCGTCAGGACGAGCAGCACGGCGTCGGTGCCGAGCGGCGACACGATGGCGACGCCGTGCGCGTACTCGAGGACCAGCGTCGCGACGCTTCCGCGCGACGACTGCGTCCCGAGCTCCTCCGCGGCGCCGACGACCAGAGGCACCAGGGCCGCCATCCGCTCGGGGTCCGCGTGCGGCGTGGACTGCGCATCGATCACGAGTCCATCGCGACCCAGCAGCACGACCGCGTCGACGCCGTCGCGGGCGCGCAACGCGCGCACCAGGTCCTGGATGGAGGTCATGCGGGCTCCGGCTGCATTAGGTGCGTAGGATAAGGCCGAGGGGGGCGAAGTCAAGCGATGACAGTCGCTTGAACTCGCTCATCACCACACGTATCGTTCCCCACGACACCCTCCATCACCCACGGTCACCGGCTCCTCTGACATGATTCGTTTCGGATTCGCGCTCGCGCTCGTCGTGGCCGCGCTCGCCGCCTGCGGCGATCCCGTCCGCATTCGCGCGCAGTTCGAGACGGTCGCGGACACCGTCACCGTGTTCGCGCTCACGGGCACCCCCGTGATCGCCCCAGCGGCACTCAGCACCGTGCGCCACGAGGCGGTGCGGATCGAGACGACGCGCGACTTCGACATCGTCGTGGACATCGATGATGCCGGGCGCGCCGTGTTCTACCCGGTCCAGCTCGTCGGCGGGAGCCCCGGTAACACGGGCATCCAGACGACGACCGAGAGCTTCGACGCGATCCTCGAGGCGCCGCGTACCGGCTACGTCCGCGACGCGGCGACGACGCTCGCCGTGGGCGACGTCGTGATCATCGAGGCGGAGCCGGCGTTCTGTCGGGCCAGTCTCCAACCCGCGATCTACTCCAAGCTCGTCGTCGACGAGATCGACCTCGCTACGCGCAGCGTGCGCGTGCGGATAGTGGTCGACCCGAACTGCGGTTTCCGGAGCCTGGCGGAAGGGATTCCGGAGCGCTGACGCGTGCACGACGTCAAGCTGATCCGCGAGCAGATCGAGCCGCTTCGGCTTGCCATGCGCCGTCGCGGGAAGCTCGAGGCGCTCGCGCCGCAGCTCGATCGGCTCGAGGCCCTCGATGTCGAACGCCGCCGACTCATCGGCGAGGTGGAGCAGCGCAAGGCGGCGCGCAACACGGCGAGTCAGGAAGTGGCGCGCCGCAAGAAGGCGAAGGAACCCGCCGACGAGCTCATCGTCCAGACGCGCCTGCTCGGCCAGGAGATCGCTGGACTCGAAACCGAACTTCGTCAGGCGGAGGATGAGCTCGAGCGGCACGTGCTCGAGATCCCGAACGTCGTTGCGGCGGACGTGCCGGAGGGCGGGGAGGAGGACGGCGTCGTCCTCGCGGCGTGGGGCGAGCCGCGGCGGGAGGCGAACCTGGCACCGCACTGGGAGATTGGTGAGCGCCTCGGGTTGTTGGACCTGCCGCGCGGCGTCAAGATCTCCGGGTCCGGCTTCATCGCCTATCGAGCGAAGGGCGCGCGCCTGGTCCGCGCGTTGATGAGTTGGTTTCTCGATGTCCACACGGCGGAGCACGCCTACGAGGAGGTGTGGGTCCCTTTCCTTGTCACCCGCCAGACCATGACGGGCACGGGGCAGCTGCCGAAGTTCGAGGACGACATGTACGCTGTGACCGCCGATGCGCTCTTCCTCATTCCCACGGCCGAGGTCCCGCTCACGAACCTCTTCCGCGACGAGATCCTGGACGGCGCGCAGCTGCCCATCGGCCTCACCGCCTACACGCCGTGCTTCCGCCGCGAAGCGGGCGCGGCCGGCAAGGACACGCGCGGATTGCTCCGGGTGCATCAGTTCGACAAGGTCGAGCTCGTGCGCTTCTGCGCGCCCGCCGACGGTCCCGCCGAGCTGGAGCGCCTGACGCGGCACGCCGAGGTGCTGCTGGAGCGCCTCGGTCTCGCCTATCGACGCAAGCTGCTGGCGGCGGGGGACACCGGTTTCGCCAGCGCCAAGACCTACGACCTCGAGGTCTGGGCGCCGGGTGTCGGACAGTGGCTGGAGGTGAGCTCGTGCAGCCTGTTCACCGACTTCCAGGCGCGACGCGCGAACATCCGCTTCCGCGAGGCGCCGAAGGACAAGCCGCAGTTCGTGCACACGCTGAACGGATCGGCGCTCGCCTTTCCGCGCACTATCGCCGCCCTGCTCGAGACGCACCAGCGGGCCGACGGCTCCGTGAGCATCCCCGAGCCGCTGCGGCCGTACCTGGGAATGGACCGGCTGGACTGAGGCCATGAGACGCCGCGCGCCGGTCGTCGTCCTGCTCGTCGTCCTGGCGCTGCTCCTCGGCTCGTACGTCGTCTACACGCGGACCATCGTCCGGTATCTCCGGGCCGATGCGGCACGGCTGAGCCAGATGTACGCGCGCGTGTTCAACGCGCTGGCGGACACCTCCGTCGGCGCCGAAACGGCCGCGCTACTCGATGTCGTGAGGCACATTACGGCCCTCGGCGTTCCCGTGGTCGTGACGGATACGGCGGGGCGGGCGACCGCCGTTGCCAACCTGCCGTTCGGCGACGTGCCGCTCGACGACCCGCGCATCGGCGCGTACGTCAGGCAGCTGGACCAGCGCAACCTGCCGGTCGTCGAGCCGGGCGTGGGCGAAGTGCATTTCGGCGACAGCCGGCTCGTTCAGAGTCTCCGATTCGTGCCGGTGATCCAGTCGGCGCTGCTGCTCATCGTCCTCGGCACGGGCGTCTACATGCTCCGCGTGCGCGGCCGCGCCGACCGCGAGCGCGTGTGGGCGGGCATGGCGCGCGAATCCGCGCACCAGCTCGCGACGCCGCTCTCGAGCCTCGGCGGCTGGCTCGAGCTGATCGAGGAGCACGGGGAGAACGATCCGTCGATCGGGACCGCGATGCGGCACATGCGGGGCGATCTCGACCGCCTGAACCGCGTCGCGAGCCGCTTCGAGCGCATCGGGAGGCCGCCGCGGCAGGACGCCGTGGACCTGGCGATGCTCGCCGCGCGCGTCGCCGATTACTTCGCGGCGCGCGTGCCATCGCTCGCGCATCGCGTGGCGGTGCGCACCGAGATCGGTGAGGGCCCGCACATCGTCCGCGGCGACGCGGTGCTCATCGAGTGGGCCCTGGAGGCACTCGTCAAGAACGCGGTCGACGCGCTCGCTGGCCGCGGCGGCGCGGTCGTCCTCACCGTCGAGCGGGGCGCGCCGGACGAGGTGCGGCTCCGCGTGGCCGACGACGGGCCCGGCGTGCCGGTCGAGCACCGGCTGCGCATCTTCGAGCCCGGATTCTCGACGAAGGAATCCGGCTGGGGCATCGGCCTCTCGCTCGCGCGGCGCATCATCGAGGAGAATCATCGCGGGCGGATCGCCTATGTCGCCGCCGACCGCGGCGCGACCTTCGACATTATACTTCCGGGATGACGTTACCGAGTACCGACGACGCGCTGCTCGCGCGGCTCAATTCCGCGCAGCGCGACGCCGTGTTGCACTTCGAGGGCCCGCTGCTGGTCCTGGCCGGCGCCGGCTCCGGCAAGACCCGCGTGCTCACGACCCGCATCGCCCGGCTCATCGAGGAGCACGGCGTCGATCCGCGCCGCATCCTCGCCGTCACGTTCACGAACAAGGCAGCCGGCGAGATGCGCGAGCGCGTGGAGCGTGCCCTCGGACAGACCCCCGAGGGGATGTGGGTCGGCACCTTCCATAGCATCGGCGCCCGCATGCTGCGTCGTGAGGCGCCCCGCGTGGGACGCACGCCGGCCTTCACGATCTACGACGCCGACGAGATCCTCGCGGTGACCAAGCGGGTCATGGATCAACGCAAGATCTCGCCCAAGCAGTTCTCGCCGAAGGCGATCCACGGCCTGATCTCCGACGCGAAGAACGCCCTCGTCTCGCCTGACGAGTACGCGGCCGTCGCGCGCGACCCGATGAGCCGGGCCGCCGCGCAGGTCTACGCGGCGCTGGAGCCCGCCCTGCGGGCCAACAACGCGTGCGACTTCGACGACCTGCTGCAGCTGCCGGTCCGCATCCTGGAGGAACACCCCGACCGTCTCGCCGCTTGGCGCCAGCGCTTCGACTTTCTCCTGGTCGACGAGTACCAGGACACCAACCGTGCGCAGTATCGCTTCATCACGCTCCTGGCGGGCGAGCACGGTAACGTCTGTGTGGTCGGTGACGACGATCAGTCGATCTACGGGTGGCGCGGCGCCGACATCCGGAACATCCTCGACTTCGAGAAGGATTTCCCGAACGCACGGATCGTCAGGCTGGAGGACAACTACCGCTCCACGCCCCAGATCCTCGATCTCGCCAACGTCGTGATCCGGGCCAACACCGAGCGGCGCGGCAAGACGCTGCGGCCCACGCGCCCCGCCGGCGCTCCCGTCAGCATCGTCGGGTGCCTCGACGAGCGCGACGAGGCCGAGACGGTGGCCGAGGAAATCCTTGCCAGGCGCCGCGCCGATCGCACGCTCACGCTCGACGACTTCGCCATTCTCTATCGCACCAACGCGCAGAGCCGGGCGCTCGAGGAATCGATGCGGCGGCACGGCATCCCCTACCGCCTGATCGGCGCGGTGCGATTCTACGACCGGCGCGAGATCCGCGATCTGATGAGCTACCTGCGGCTCATCGCCAACCCCTCCGACGACGAGGCGTTCCTCAGGGCCGTGACCGTCCCGCGCCGCGGACTCGGCGAGGCCACGCTCGCGCTGCTGGGCGAACGGGCGCGCGCCGCGGGGGTGCCGATGCTCGTGGCCGGGACCCGCGGCGACCTCGTCGATGGGCTGCGTCCCGCGGCCCGCGCGGCGCTCGGAGAGTTCGCGCGCCTCGTGCAGGAGCTGCGCGAGCGAACCGCCAACGAGTCGGTGGACGTGCTGCTCCGCGAGCTGATCGAGCGGATCGACTATCCCGGCCTGCTGCGCGCCGAGGGTCCGGAGGGCGCCGAACGGCTGGAGAACGTGCGGGAGCTGATCGCCGGCGCGGCGGAGGTCGTCTCCGACGATGGGGGAGAGCTCGGCCTCACGCCGCTCGATCACTTCCTGCAGCGGGCCGCGCTCATCACCGACGCAGACCGCCAGCTCGCGGGCGCGGACGCGATCACCATGATGACGCTGCATAACGCCAAGGGGCTGGAGTTCCCGCACGTCTTCATCACCGGCGTCGAGGAGGGACTGTTCCCGCTCAGCCGCTCGCACGACGAGCCGCGCCAGCTGGAGGAGGAACGCCGGCTGTTCTACGTCGGCATCACACGGGCGGAACGCGTGCTCACGATCACCCATGCGCGAAGCCGCCGGCGCAACGGGGAGACGATGCCCTCGATCCCGTCGAGCTTCCTCGCCCCCATTACGGCCGACCTCGCACAGACCCGCGCGACGATCCGTCTCCAGGCCACCGGGCGGGGCGCGAGCCTCATGTCGCCATCGGCTCGGCGCCCCGGACATCCCGTGCGGATGCCGGCGCGGCGGGGATGGGACGAGGAGGCGTCGCAGGATCTGCCACGCTTCGTGAAGGGCGAGCGCGTCCGCCACGCGCGCTTCGGCGAGGGGGCCGTCGTGGAGCTGTCCGGCACCGGGCGCGATGCGAAGGTCACCATCGATTTCGACGACGAGACGGTCGGCCGCAAGCGGCTGGTCGTCGCGTATGCGGGCCTCGAGCGGGGGTGGGAGTAGCCATGGCGGTCACGCCTGACGACGTGCGGCACATCGCGCACCTGGCGCGGCTGGCCGTCGACGACGCGCGAGTCCCCGAGCTGGTGCGCGAGCTCAACGGCATCCTCGGCCACATGGAGGCGCTGGGCAAGGTGGAGACCGAGGGCGTGGAGCCCACGACGGGGGTCGGCGACGCCGGTCTCGCGCTGCGCGAGGACGCGGGCCCGCCCATTCCGCTCACGCGGCCGCTCGAGGGGTTCGCGCCGGCCATGCGGGATGGATTCCTCATCGTTCCGCGCCTGGCGACGCACGCGGACGAGGAGGACGACGCGCTCGCATGACGATACCTGGCGATCGGCGGGTCGCGCCGGATCCGGTAAGCGGCGTGGAGGGAGCGTTCGCGGCGATGGAGCGGGCACGAGCGGGCGCCGACGGTCTCAACGCCGTCCTCTGGCACGACCGGGACCATGCGCTCGATGAGGCGCGCGCTGGCCAGGCATACCTGGACGATGGCGGGGTCCCCGGGCCGCTCGCCGGCGTGCCCGTGGCCGTGAAGGACAACATCGCCACGCTGCACCTGCCGACCACCTGCGCGTCGCGCATTCTCCAAGGCTACGTCTCGCCGTACGAGGCGACGGCCGTGAGCCGCCTCCGCCGCGCGGGCGGCATCGTCGTTGCCAAGACCAACTGCGATGAGTTCGCCATGGGCTCGTCGAGCGAGCACAGCGCGTTCGGCCCGGTGCGGAATCCGCACGACCTCGCGCGTGTGCCCGGCGGCTCGTCAGGCGGTTCGGCGGCCGCCGTCGCCGCCGGGGTCGTCTCGATCGCCCTCGGCTCCGAGACCGGGGGCTCGGTGCGGCAGCCCGCGGCATTCTGCGGCGTCGTCGGTGTCAAGCCCACGTACGGACGCGTGTCGCGGTACGGCCTCGTGGCGTTCGCATCCTCGCTCGACCAGATCGGCGTGTTCGGGCGCTCCGTGCGCGACGCCGCGCTCGGCCTGGAGGTCATCGCCGGCCGCGATGCGCTCGACTCGACGAGCGATGCCTGCCCCGTGCCCGTGTACACGGACGCGGCGGAGCGCGATCTCGAAGGGATGGTGATCGGGCGGCCGAAGGAATACTTCCCGCCGGAGCTCGACGCCCGTGTGGCGCGGGCGTGCGACCGCGCGCTCGAACGGTTGGTCGACGCCGGCGCGACGGTAAAGGACGTATCGCTGCCGCACACCGCCCTGGCGATCCCCGTGTATTACATCATCGCGCCGGCGGAGGCGTCGTCCAACCTCGCGCGTTTCGACGGCGTGCGATACGGGCTGCGCATCGAGGGCGATGGACTGCGGGCGATGTACGACGCCACGCGGTCGCGCGGCTTCGGCCCCGAGGTGACCCGCCGCATCCTGCTCGGCACCTACGTGCTTTCCGCGGGCTACTACGACGCCTACTATCGGAAGGCGCAGCAGGTCCGGACGCGCATCACGGAAGACTTCCGTGCCGTCTTCTCGAAAGGCGTCGACGCGCTCTTTACGCCGACGACGCCCACGCCCGCCTTCGCGATCGGCAGCAAGACGACCGATCCGTACGAGATGTATCTGAACGACATTTTTACGGCGACGGCGAATCTGGCCGGCGTGCCGGCGATCTCGGTGCCGATCGGGCGCGTGGATGCGCTGCCGATCGGCGGCCAGTTCATCACGCCGCACTTCGACGAGCCGACGATGTTCGCCGCCGCGTTCGCGCTGGAGCGTGCGCTGGGCCAGGAGGCGCACCGATGAGCGGGACGATGCCGAGCGCAGCGGTTCTGGCGCGCTACGAGATGGTCGTCGGTCTCGAGGTACACGTGCAGCTCAAGACCCGCACGAAGGCGTTCTGCAATTGCTCGACGAGCTTCGGCGACGCGCCGAACGCCAACACGTGCCCGATCTGTCTCGCGCTCCCCGGGGCGCTGCCGGTGCTGAACTACGAAGCGGTGCGCCTCGCCACGCGCGCGGCACTCGCGCTCTGCTGCGCGATACGCGAGCGCTCCGTGTTCGCACGGAAGAACTACTTCTACCCCGACCTGCCGAAGGGCTACCAGATCTCGCAGTACGACCGGCCGCTGGCCGAGCACGGACACCTGGTCATCGGGACCAACGCCGATGGGTCGCCCGTGACCGTCGGGATCACGCGCGTGCACATGGAGGAGGACGCGGGCAAGTCGATCCACGACCGGTATCCGGGGCTCACCGCGATCGACTTGAACCGCTCCGGCGTGCCGCTGATCGAGATCGTCAGCGAGCCCGACATGCGGTCGTCGCGCGAGGCAGGCGCGTATCTGCGCGCGCTCAAGCAGATCATCGAGTACACGGGCGTGAGCGACGCGAACATGGAGGCGGGGAGCCTCCGGGTCGATGCGAACATCAGCATCCGCGAGTGCGGCGAAACGGCGCTCGGCACCAAGACCGAGGTGAAGAACCTGAACTCCTTCTCCGGCGTGGAGCGCGCGCTCGAGTCGGAGTTCCGGCGTCAGGTCGATGTCGTGAGCGGCGGCGGTGCGGTCGAGCAGCAGACCATGCTCTGGGACGGGGCCAATGGGGAAGTGCGCCCGGCGCGGAGCAAGGAGGCGAGCCACGACTACCGCTACTTTCCGGAACCCGACCTGCCGCCGCTCGTGCTCGCGACGAAGTGGATCACCGCGCAGCGCGAGGCGCTCCCGGAGCTGCCGCGCGAGCGCCGGGACCGGATGCGCACGGAGTACCGGTTGCAGGAGGGCGACATCGAGGTGCTGACCGCCAGCGCGGCGCTCGGTGATTATTTCGAGGGCGTGGCGCGCCACCACGGCGATGCCAAGGCCGCCGCGAACTGGATCATGGGCGAGGTGCTCGCCACGCTCAACGCCACCGACACGCCGCTCGACCGGTTCCGCGTCCGTCCCGCGGACCTCGCCGGACTCCTCGACCTGGTGCGCGATGGCATCGTGAGCCACTCCGCGGCCAAGCGCGTCTTCGCCGAGATGGTCGCGACGGGCGACCGCCCGGAGCAGATCGCCGACCGGTTAGGCGTGCGTCAGGAGAGCGACGCGGGAGCGCTCGGCGCCTGGCTCGACGCCGTCATCGCGGAGCACCCCGCCGAGTGGCAGCGGTACCGCTCGGGCGAGCGCAAGTTGCAGGGCGTGCTGGTCGGGATGGTGATGAAGAAATCCGGCGGCCGGGCGGACCCGCGCAAGGTCAATCAGTTGCTCGTGGAGCGGGCGATCGGGTAGAGCGGCACCGGCAGCGAAGCCGCGAATCCTAACGTGGTCTCCGGCAGATTGAACCGGCGAATCGCCTCCTCGGCCAGATGGAAGCTCACGCCGGTGCGGCGGGCGTCGCGCCGGACCTGCACGGCCGCGCGCAGCGCCACATCGCCCGCCGGATCCAGCGCCCGGACCTCGGCGTCCCCCATGCGCGCGAGCAGGTCCATCACGTAGTCGTACGAGCGCGACACGTAGCGCGCGATCTCCGGGTCCGGGAGGTCCCACCGGCTCGCATCCGCCGCGATCTGGAAGATGCGCTGCCACGACTCCGTATCCGTGACGTACACCATCCCCCGGAAGATCCGCCGGTTCGTCGACGTGCTGAAGATCGTCGGACTCAGGATGCGGTCGAGGTGGCCGTCCGACCGCCCGTGGTCCAGCGCGATGAGATCCCGCGCCCGGCGGCTGAACCGCTCGCCGAGGTGGGTCTCGAAGCGGGATTCCCAGTAGCTGTGCCCCAACCCGGATGTCTTGGACGCGAGCACGAGGTAGCGGGGGACGAAGTAGTTATGCGCCACGGCGTCCGCGGCCAGGTGCGCTAGATACCCGAGACCGAACGCACGCAGCGGTTCGTCACCCGCGCGGTCGAGGATCTCGAGGCCCACGTCCCACGAGTGACAATGCCGGCCGGCCGGCGCGTACTTCTTGGCGATGCTCGTGTCTGCCGCGATCGACCCGTACAGGAAGTCCATCGGGTTCGCGCGCAGCAGCGCGGCGATCGCGGCCGGCAGCACCTCGAGCGAGCGCAGCACGGCGTCGCCAAGGAAGATGTGCGTCCCCGGCGTCCACGCGTACGCCGGGGAGGGCAGGAGCGCGATGCAGGCCAGGGCCATCACGCTCCAGAGCAGCAGACGACCCGGCCGCACTCCCGACGCTAGACGCCGATTCGCTTGCGCTGCTTGCGAATCGACTTCCGCAGGTCGCGCAACTCGTCCGTCACGGTGTCGGAGATCGTCTCGCGCGCCGCGGAGAGATAGTCGCTGATCTCCTCCGCCATGTCGTCGAGCGACGGCATGCGGTCGCGGAGGGCGCCACCGGCGTGGCTGGCCAACTCCGCCCCACGGCGAGCTCCCCGGCCCGCCCACTTGCCCGCGCTCGCGGCGCCCGTGCCTGCGGCGGCCAGCAGCATGCCGCCCGGACGAATGCCGCGCGGTCCCTGGCGCAGCAGCAGCGTCACCGTCGTGCCGATCGCCACGCCCATGAGCATGGCGGTCAGCAGATCGAAGTCGTCTCGTGTGACGTCGCGATTGCTACCGCGGCTTGATCCGCGGTTCCGCGCGACGCGGCGCGGACGATTCTGCGTCGTGGTCTCCATCGCCGTCCTCCTCCGGATCCGAATCCAGGTCATCGCCGTCGAGGTCATCCGCCTCGCCCAGCATGCCGTGCTGGAACGCGGCGGTCCCCGCCCGAACTCCTCGCAACGTTGAGGCCGTCGTGACGAACGCACCCTCCGCCTCCCGCTGTACCACCTCGATCAGCGCGTTGAAATCATGAAGTCGTCGCTCCGACAGCTCCAATGCCTCCATCATGCGGCGGTTGGCCTCCGCGATCGTCCGGTTTACCTGCTGGATGTCGACCCGGATCGACGTCGTGATGTAGTCGACGTTGTCGCTGATCGTGTTCGCGTGCTTCACGATCGGGTTGATGTCGGCGTACACCCGGTCCAGCAGCTGATTGATCCGCTTGTAGCTCTTGCGGAAGTTCCAGGCGGCGGGCACGAGGAACACCGTCAGGATGAGCAGCGCGATCGACATGAGGCCGCTCGCGATGCTCGCCACACGCTCGAACGCGCCGCCCGGCGGTTCCGCGTTCACCGTGACGATGGTGTCCGGAAACGTGCCTTGCAGCGCGAGAAGGCCGGCGTCCACGATCGTGAGCAGCATGCGCGTTGGAAACGGGTGGTGAACCGTCGTGAGGGGACCACCGCCCCGGGTCCGGGCGGTGCAAGGGGAGGGCCAGCCGCTTCAGTCCGCCGGCTTCTCCTCCGATTCCAACTCGGGCGCGAGCCCCACCACACGGCTCACCGGCACCACGAAGACGATGCCCGCCCCCGGCGAATCGAGATCGCCGCACACCTCCTGCATGAGCGAGATGGCGGCGTCCACCTTGTCGTCCTCGACCACGCTGAGGATCGTCTGGTTGTTCGGCCGGGATCGCGCCGTCAGCGACCGCAGCCCCGCGAAGATCGGCACGTCGTGACTCAGCACGCGTCCCATGCCTTCACTCCCGATGATCGTCGCGCCGGTGATCCCGAGCTCGACGAAGCCGGCCAGCACGTCGTCGAGCTTCTCCTCATGATTGATGACGGCAATGAGCAGCTGCATGCATGGCGCGGATCAGGGTAGGGCGCGATGGCTAACCGTACCCGTCCCCAAAATGCGTGTCAAGCGACGTTCCCTGCTTGACTTCGTCTCCCGGTGCCGTCCATTCTTCGCGCTCAACGACACTTCCGACCCACACCAGCCTGCCGTGCAGTTCATCGTCGAGGGCGGTCACACGCTCTCGGGCTCGATACGCCCATCCGGAAACAAGAACGCCGCGCTGCCGATCATCGCCGCCGCGCTGATCACCGATCAGCCGGTGACGCTCGAGAACGTGCCGCGCATCCGCGACGTCGAGACCCTCGTGGAGCTGGTGCGCACCGTCGGCGTGGACGCGCAGTGGACGGGGCGCAACACCCTCGCGATGCACGCGGAGGAGTTGCGCGCGAGCGAGCTCGATCCGGAGCTGTGCGCGCGCATCCGCGCGTCGATCCTGCTCGCGGCGCCGCTCCTCGCGCGCTGCGGGGAAGTCCGGCTGCCGCCGCCCGGCGGCGACGTGATCGGCCGGCGCCGGCTGGACACGCACTTCCTCGCCCTCGAGCAGTTAGGCGCCGAATGGGCGCTCGGCGATCAGTTCCACCTGCGTGCCGCGCGGCTGCGCGGCGCCGACGTCTTCCTGGACGAGCCGAGCGTCACCGGGACGGAGAACGCGCTCACGGCGTCGGTCGCCGCGTCAGGCACGACGATTCTCCGGAACGCCGCCAGCGAACCGCACGTGCAGGACCTCGCGCGCTTCCTCGTGGCGCTGGGCGCGCGCATCGATGGCATCGGGACCAACACGCTGACCATCCACGGTGGCGCGTCACTCGGCGGCGCGCGTCATGCCATCGGTCCGGACCACATTGAGGTCGGCTCGTTCATCGGACTCGCCGCGGTGACCCGATCGGCGCTCCGCATCGAGCGCGCCGGCGTCGAGTTCCTCCGCATGGTACTGATGGGCTTCGAGCGGCTCGGCGTCGTGTGCGAGATCGACGGCGAAGACCTCGTGATCCCCGCGGGCCAGGAGATGCGGATTCGCGACGACATCGGCGGGCACGTGGCGAAGCTCGAGGACCAGCCCTGGCCGGCCTTTCCCGCGGACCTCATGTCGATCGCGATCGTGACCGCGACCCAGTGCCAGGGAATCATCCTGATGCACGAAAAGATGTTCGAGTCACGCATGTTCTTCGTCGACAAGCTCGTCGCGATGGGCGCGCGCATCGTGCTCTGCGATCCGCATCGGGCCCTGGTGTCCGGGCCGTCGCAGCTCCGCGGCGCCTCGGTCGAGAGTCCCGATATTCGTGCCGGCATGGCGATCCTGCTCGCGGCGCTGTGCGCCAACGGGATGAGCGTGATCAACAACGTGGGGCAGATCGAGCGCGGGTACGAGCGCATCGATGAGCGCCTCAGAGCGCTGGGCGCGCGCATCGAGCGCGTGGAGGACCGCCGTCAGTAGCGTGGTCGCGCACGAGGCGGTGCCGGAACTCGCCGATCTCGGCTTCCACGCCTTCACGACCACGCGGGACGCGGGGTCGTTCAACGTGATGGCGCAGGAGCCCGCCGCGGATGTGATGGCGCGGTGGTACGGGCTCATCGACTACATCGGGCGGTGGGCGCCCCGCTTCGCCACGGCTCGTCAGGTGCACGGCGCGGTCGTGCACCGGCACGAGGGCGGCTGGGCGGGGTGGTTGCGGGCGCTGGAGGGCGACGGACACTTCGCGGCGCGCCCGGGCTTTGCGATGGCCGTCACCGTCGCCGATTGCGTTCCGGTGTTCATCGCGCATCCCGCGGGAGCGGCCGCGATGATCCACGCGGGCTGGCGGGGCACGGCCGCCGGAATCCTGGGGCAGGGGCTTGCCTGCTTCCGCGAGGCCGGCCTCGACCCGGGAGACCTCGCGGTGCACCTCGGCCCGTCCATCTGCGGCAGCTGCTACGAGGTGGGACCGGACGTCTACCAGGAGCTGACCGGGCGCCCCGTGGACCGCCCGACCTGCGCCGATCTCCGCGCGCTGCTCGCGGCCCAGGCCGAGACGCTCGGCGTCCGCCGGGTTTCGACCAGCCCGTGGTGCACCCGGTGCCATAACGACCGCTTCTTCTCGCATCGCTGTGGCGATCCCGGCCGCCAGCTGGGTGTCATTGTCGCGAACGGATAACGCGCGCTGGGCTTTGCGATTCCCGATTCCCGATCCCCGCGACGATTGACTCACCCCCGGCGCGAATCTAGATTGACGGTCGGCAGCGTGGCCCCCAGGAGCCACGTGCTGGAATGTGGGGATGATGCCCCCACATTTTTTTGTTCCTGGGGTCAGGCGGCGAGAGCTGAGAAGTTACGTGAATGACGACCTGGAAAAGTTGGTAGAACAAGAAGTTGCCGCCGTCGGTTACGAAGTCGTCGAGGTTCGGCGGGGCGGAACGCGGACTCGGCCCACCGTCGATGTCCGCATCGACCGCCGCGACGGCGAAGGCATTACGGTGGACGACTGCGCCCGCGTCTCGCGGGCGCTGGAGCAGGTGCTGGATGGCAGTCCGCTCGTGTCCGAGCGATACGTGTTGGAGGTCTCGTCGCCCGGCGTCGAGCGGCCGCTCAAGCGGCCGTCGGACTGGCGGCGGTTCGTGGGTCGTAAGGCGAAGGTACTCAGTCCACGCTTGGGTGGACGAGTCGAGATCGAGATCGTCGGGCTGGAGGGCGAACCGGGGGACGAGTCGGCGGTCGTGCGCGATGCGCGCGGCGCCGAGCACCACCTTCCGCTCGCCGACATCAAGGAAGCCCGATTGGCGTTTCACTGGTAACAGCAAGGGAGCCCGTAGATGGTCAGTTCCGCCGACATGTTGAACGCGATTCGAGAGATCTCGAACGCCAAGCAGTTGGATCGCGCGGAGCTCCACGGCCTGTTGGAGAACGGGATCTTCGCGGCGCTCGCCAAGCGGTACGGTCCCACCGTGCAGGCCGAGGTCGACATCGACGAGGACCGGGGCGAGATCCGCATCGTCCGTTTGCGGAACGTCGTCGCCGAGGTCACCGACGACGTCCGGGAGATCGCGCTCGACGACGCCAAGTTCTACGATGAGGCGTTCGAGGTGGGCGACGTCGTCGAGATCCCGGTCGACTTCGCCGAGTTCGGTCGCATGGCGGCGCAGGCCGCCAAGCAGCGCATCCTCCAGCTCGTTCGCGAGCGCGAACGCTCGCGCATCCGCGACGAGTTCGCGACGCGCGTCGGCGAACTGCTCTCCGGCGAGGTCCAGCAGATCGAGCGCGGCAAGCTCGTGATCATGCTCAACAAGTTCCGCGAGGCGGAAGCGATCATTCCGTATCGCGAGCAGAACCACCGCGAGCACTATCACCAGGGCGAGACGATCCGGGCCGTCCTCAAGCGTGTCGAGGAGACGCCGAAAGGGCCGCGCCTCATCATGAGCCGCGCCGACGGCCTCTTCGTCGTCGCGCTGTTCAAGCTCGAGGTGCCGGAGATTCAGCAGGGAATCGTCGAGATCAAGGAGGTCGCGCGCGAGGTCGGATTCCGCACGAAGATCGCGGTATTTTCGCGCGACGATGCCATCGACCCTGTCGGCGCCTGCGTGGGGCTCAAGGGATCTCGCGTCCAGGCGGTAGTGAACGAATTGGGCGGCGAGCGGATCGACATCGTGCCGTGGTCGCCGGATCCGGAGCGGTTCGCGAAGATGGCGCTCGCGCCGGCGCGAATCGCCCGCGTGTTCAGCGATCCGGCGAACAAGACGATCCAGGCCGTGGTCGACGAGGACCAGCTGTCGCTGGCCATCGGCAAGAACGGGCAGAACGTGCGTCTGGCGTCGGAGCTCACCGGGTGGAAGATCGACCTGTACTCCAGCCGGGAGTGGCTCGAGCGCGGCGGCGAGACGCCGCTCTTCGCGCCGCTGCCTGACGAGGAGGATGCGGCCGACGTGCGGCTCGCGGACATCGACGGGCTCGGCCCTGCGACGGTCGCCATCCTCGAGCACGGCGGCTATCGCATGCTCAACGACATCATCGACCTGGAACGCGAGGACTTCCTCAAGCTGCCGGGCATCGCGCCGGAGGAGGCCGACCGGATCATGGCGATGATCAACGAGTTGACGGAAGAAGGGTCCGGTGGGGACGCCGGGGCGGAAGCGGAATCGTCCGAGCCGCCTCCGGAGCACGCCGCCTGATGGAAGCCGGCAGCCCTGCCTCCGAGGCCCGATGGCGGAAGGTGGCGGGGCTGCTCGGTCTCGGTGCGCGAGGTCGGCTGGTCGTAGTCGGAGTGGAGCAGGTTCGTGAGGCGGCGAAGCGCGGCAAACTGCGGCTCGCGGTGGTTGCGCCGGACGTCTCGAGGCATAGCAAGGACAAGATGCTGCCGCTCTTGAAGGCGCGGCACGTCATGATCGTGGAAGGGCCGTCGGCTTCCGCATTGGGCGCCGCGGTCGGCAGGGAAACGACGGCCGTCGTCGGCATCGTCGATCGGGACCTCGCGCGCGGCATTCGCGCCGCCTGGAGCCCGTCACGAGCCTCGGCGCCATAGGAGGAAGGTTTGATCAAGCTTCGGGTGCACGACCTGGCGGGCGAGTTCGGCATTTCCAGCGAGGAGCTGGTCAACATGCTCCGGCAGCTGGACGTGCCGGTGCGCAGCCACATGAGTGAGCTGACCGATGACCAGGTCGCGCGGCTTCGCGCCCGCTGGGAGCGGGAGAAGCGGGCTCGCGCTGAGAAGCCGGCGGCGGCGCCGGCGCGGCGCCGGCGCGGCGCGGTGAAGACCGCGGCCAAGGCCGAGCCGGTCCAGCCCGCGCCCGCGGAGCCGCCGCCCGTGGAGCCGGCGCAGATGGCGGAGTCCATCGCGGCCCAGGCCGGGCCGGTGAAGGTGCGCCGCCGCAAGGCAGCCGACGTGCAGGCCGCGCAGGCGGAGGCGGAGCAGCTGGAGCAGGCGGCCGCGGAGGCGCAGCAGGCGGAGGCCGAGGCCGAGGCGGCTGCCGCTCCAGCGGCTGCCCCGCGCCGCGCCGACGAGGACACCGAGGCGTCGCGCCCGCCGGCACGGGAAGCGCCGGTCGCCGCTGCGCCCATGGCGCCCAGCCCGGAGCCGACGGCCACGCCGCCCTCGGTGCCCGGCGTGGACGA
>DATHUW010000032.1:0-24157 GCA_035461825.1 Gemmatimonadaceae bacterium | reverse complement strand
CACGTCCTTGACGCTCGAGCGCCACCGCGCGCGGATCGCCTCGTGGTCGATCTCGATGCCCGGCGCCGCGACGGCCGCGTCGACCGCATCGCGGTCGAACAGCTCGTCGGTGTAGCGCCACAGCTCGTCCAGCGCCCGCTGCGCCCGCGCGTGGCTCTCCTCCGTGCCGTCGCCAAGCTTGGCCATCCACTCGATGGAGTGGCGGAGGTGGTAGGTGTCTTCCTTGAGGGCCTTCGCGGCGATGCCGGCCAACGTCTCGTGACCGCAACGGCTCAGGGCCTCGAGGAGCAACACGGAATGCGCATCGAACAGGAACTGCCTGACGATCGTGACCGCGAAGTCGCCGACCGGCAGCTCGACGAGCAGGCAGTTGCGGTACTCGACGGCCTCGCGGAAGTAGGCCAGCGCGTCCTCGTCCCTCCCCTTCCCCTCGGCCTCGCCGGCGAGCCTCAGCAGGTTGCTCGCCTGGCCGATGAGGTCGAGCGCGATGTTGGCGAGGGCGATGTCTTCCTCGAGGATGGGGCCGTGGCCGCACCATTCGCTCAGACGGTGGCCCAGCACGAGCCGGTCGTCGCCGAGGCGGAGGAGGTACTCGAAGAGCGGATTCTCGACCGGTGTGCGCCGCTGCCCCGCGACGGGCATGAGCTCCCCGCCGTCCGGGGAGGACGCCGCGGCGCCGGTCATCAGAAGACGCGCACCCCGCGCGGCACCTTGTAGAACTGCGGGTGCCGGTACGGCTTGTCGTTCCCGGGATCGAACATCGGACCCGCGTCGCCAGGCGCCGAGGCGACGATGGCGCGCGAGGGGACGACCCAGAGGCTCACGGCTTCGCCGCGGCGCGTGTAGACGTCCCGCGCGTTCTGCAGCGCGTGCTCGGCGTCGGTAGCGTGGACGCTGCCGGCGTGCTCGAACGGCGCGCCGTGCTTGCCCTGGGTGAACACTTCCCAGAGGTCCCACTGCGAATCGGAGTGCCCGTTGCCGCCGGCCCGCTGCGGCGTGCCCGCGTCAGGCATCAGGCGGCGGCCGTCGAGGCGCGCGCGGCGTGCTTCTCCGCGTACGCGGTGGCGGCGGCGCGGACCCAGGCGCCCTCCTCGTGCGCCGCGCGCCGGGCGGCGAGGCGTTCGCGGTTGCAGGGTCCGTTCCCCTTGATCACCTGATAGAACTCATCCCAGTCGATCTCGCCGATGATCCAGTTGCCCGACGCCTCGTCGTAATGCAGGTCGGGATCAGGGAGCGTCACGCCGATCGCCTGCGCCTGCGGGATCGTCAGGTTCACGAACCGCTGCCGCAGCTCGTCGTTCGTCTTCCGCTTCACGCGCCACTTGAGCAGCTCGGCCGAGTTGGGCGAGTTGGTGTCGCTGGGGCCGAACATCATGAGCGACGGCCACCAGAAGCGGTTGACGGCGTCCTGCAGCATTGTCTTCTGCGCCGGCGTGCCGTTGGCGAGCGTCGCGCAGATCTCGTAGCCTTGCCGCTTGTGGAAGTTCTCTTCCTTGCAGATGCGGACCATGGCGCGGGCGTATGGGCCGTAAGACGCCTTGGCGAGCACCGTCTGGTTGACGATCGCGGCCCCGTCGACGAACCAGCCGATCACGCCCATGTCCGCCCAGGTGAGCGTCGGGTAGTTGAAGATGCTCGAGTACTTGGCGCGGCCGTCATGCAGCTGCTCGACGAGCTCGTGGCGGTCGACGCCGAGGGTCTCGGTGCCGCAGTAAATGTAGAGACCGTGGCCGGCCTCGTCCTGGACCTTGGCGATGAGCGCCATCTTGCGGCGGAGGGTCGGCGCGCGGGTGATCCAGTTGCCCTCCGGCAGCATGCCCACGATCTCGGAGTGCGCGTGCTGCGACATCATCCGGGTGAGCTGCTTCCGGTAGCGCTCGGGCATCCAGTCCTTGGGCTCGATGCTCTCGCCGGCGGCGATGCGGGCCTCGAAGGCGGCGACGAGGGCCTGTTCGTCGGCGGATCCGGGGGCGGTGGCTGTGGTCTCCATGGGTCGCAATCTAAGGAAAATCGCGGGGATTCGACAATCGAATCAGGCGGTCTATCTTCCTCGCATGACTGATTCTACGGCGTCAAAGGGCGTGCCTCCGACCGTCGAGGGGGGCGATGTGCAGGTTCGAATCGCGGATGGGATCGGGACCGTCGAGTTCCACCACCCAAAAGGGAACTCGCTGCCCGGCTCGCTGCTCGGTCGGCTCGCCTCCGAGATCTCGGCGCTGGGCGCGGACGACGCCGTCCGGGTGATCGTGCTCCGCAGCGGCGGGACGGGGCCATTCTGCGCGGGCGCGTCGTTCGACGAGCTGACGCGCGTCTCGACGCCGGAGGAGGGCCGCGAGTTCTTCAGCGGGTTCTCCAGAGTGATTCTGGCCATGATCCGCGCGCCGAAGTTCGTGATCACTCGGGTGCAGGGGAAAGCCGCCGGAGGCGCGGTGGGCCTCATCGCGGCCTCGGACTACGTCCTGGCCACGCGCGGCGCGTCGGCGAGGCTCAGTGAGCTCGCGATCGGCATCGGGCCGTTCATCGTGGGCGCCGTGATCGAGAAAAAGATCGGATTGGCCTCGTTCGCGCCCATGGCGGTGGACGCCGATTGGCGCGACGCCGCGTGGTGCGAGCGGCACGGGCTGTACGCGCGGGTGTGCGAGAACGTGCCGGAGCTGGACGATGCGCTCGATAGGCACGTCGCCACGCTCGCGGCGTCGAATCCCGAGGCGATGCGAGAGCTGAAGCGGATCTTCTGGGCGGGGACCGAAGGCTGGGATGCGTTGCTGGACGAGCGGGCGCGGATGAGCGGGCGGATGGTGCTGTCGGACTTCACGCGGCGGGCGATCGAGGCGTTCGCCAGACGCTAGCGCGCGGGGCCGCGTCGCACCTGCACGCGCGCAAGCGCCCGCATCGATACCGAACGACGTACCGATGCGGGCCCTCCACCCAACCTCGCGACCCGCCTTACGGCGCTGCGCGCCGGCTCGGATCGAGATGCGCTACGCGCGTGTCGGTGCGGATGCGCTCCATGATTCTGGTGCGCTCATCCGTCGGAAAGAGCGGCGCGCTCACGACCGTATGCATCCGCGCCAGCATGGCCAATACCCGGTCCTCGCGCTTGTCCGCGAGCGCCAGCAGTGCGGCATCGAGATACGCGTTCGCGGCTTCCTCGATTCGGCCAACCTGTGCGGCGTGGTCGGCCGCCTTCACCATCATCTGCGTCGCCAACCCGCTGTTCTTCGCGGCGCTGTACGCCCAGGCGGCGCTCCGATAACTGTCGACGGCGCGCGGGTCGTCGCCGCGGATCATCGCGGCGCGCTGATGCAGCTCGGCAACCTCACGGAACTTGCTCGGTGTCGAGTACAGAGTGAGCGCGTACGCCTCGAGCTTGTCGGCACGGGCATTCTCCGTCTCGACCCGGGCTGCCTCGATCTCGACGGGCGAGAGCGATTGCTGCGCACCGGCTACGGGCACTACGACCAACGAGGCCAGCACGGCGCAGGCGCCGGCAGCCATGAATCGGGAAGCTGGCAATGCGAAGCGAGTGAACATGAGCTCCTCCAAAGTTCGTTTGCTGACCTGCCGGTCCGTGCTCACGCCTGACGGCGCAGGGAGGTCGGTTGGGGGCCTTCCGCCGGGCTGCGCCCCCGGGCGCGCCCTGCCAAGGAGGCGTTTCCAGTTAACGCGCATTCCGAAGCTGCGTTCAGACACCTTTCGCGTTCGGCTTTCGTAAAGGAGATGTGCGGATGGGGATTCCACGGGCTCGAGGGAGCGCAATGCGACGAACGACGCCGGCGATCACCGAGGAGTTGCGGGCACTCGCCATCGGCGAGGCCGGAGCGGACGAACGGCTGGCCAGCCTCGTGTACGAGCCGCTCCGGGCCATCGCCATCCGGCAGCTGCGGTCGGAACGCGCCGGCCACACGCTCGAGACGAACGGGCTCGTGCACGAGGCGTACGTCACGCTGATCAATCAGCCCGGCGCCACGTTTCGCGACCGCTCGCACTTCTTCGCCGTCGCCGCGCGTGTCATGCGGCGGATATTGGTGGACCACGCGCGGAAACATCGCGCGATCCGCCGCGGTGGCGAGTATAAGGTCGTGCCGCTCGACGACGTCCAGCCGGGCGCGTTGGCCGCGCACGACCGCGCGGAGGAACTGATCGCCCTCGACGAGGCGCTCGACCGGTTGGAGCAGCTCGATCCCCGGTTGAGCAAGGTGGTGGAGTGCCGGTTCTTCGCCGGACTCACCGAGGCAGAGACCGCCGAAGTGCTGGGCGTCGCGCCGCGAACGGTGACCCGCGACTGGCTCAAGGCACGCGGGTGGCTCTACCAGCAGCTCAGTCCCGACGATGCCTGACGACTCCCTTGCGGGACGCCGCGACCGACCGCCCCCGATGGACCAGGACCGATGGCGGGCCGTGAGTGGCATTGTCGATGCCGCGCTCGAGCTGCCGCCGGAGGAGCGCGCCCCGTTCCTCGGGCGCATGTGCTCGACCGACGACCTGCGGGTGGAGGTCGATCTCCTGCTCCGGGCGTGCGAGCGCAGCGGCGGTTTTCTCGACGGCGCCGCCAGCGCCCTCGCCGCGCCGCTGTTCGCCGAGGAGCCGAGCCCGAAAGCCAGGGACGAAGCCGAGTCGCTGGCACGGCTGCGCGAGACGCTCGCGAGCCGTTATGCAATCGGACGCGAGATCGGTCGCGGCGGGATGGCGCTCGTGTACCTCGCCCGTGACCTCTCGCACTCCCGCCAGGTGGCCGTGAAGCTGCTGCGCCCCGACCTCGCCGCTGCACTGGGGGCCGAGCGTTTTCTCCGGGAGATCGAGATCGCGCGGCGTCTGACGCATCCGCACATCCTCCCCGTGCTGGACTCCGGAGCGGCACAAGGGCTGCTGTACTTCGTCATGCCGTTCGTGGGAGGTGAGACCCTCCGCGACCGGCTCGCGCAGGAGTACCGGCTCCCGGCAGTCGAAGCGGCCTCAATTGCACGCGATGTGGCGGCTGCGCTCGACCACGCGCACCGGAACGACGTATTGCATCGCGATCTGAAGCCTGAAAACGTGCTTCTCGCACACGGTCACGCCTTCCTCACCGACTTCGGGATTGCGTGTGCGATCACCCGCGCGTCGGAGGGGGCCGCAGACGCCCGGGTGAGGCCACTCACCGGCGCCGGCATGTCGCTAGGCACGCCGGCGTACATGAGCCCGGAGCAGGCACGGGGCAGCCGGACACTCGATGGCCGCAGCGACATCTATGCGCTGGGCTGCGTGCTGTTTGAGATGCTCGCCGGCCATCCCCCGTTCAGCGGCCCGACTGCCGACAACGTGATCCGACAGCACGTGTCGGCTCGTGCTCCGGACCTCGCGACCGTACGCAGCGACGTGGACGCCGCCGTGTCCAACGCGGTGGCGCGCGCGCTGTCGAAATCACCCGAGCACCGCTTCGCCACCATGGAGGAGTTCGCGAACGCGTTGACGGCGGCGGAGCCGGAGGCCGCGGCCGTCAGGCGTGCACCATCGTCCGCGTAGCTCGGCCGGGCGTCGCGCTGGATGAAGTCCCGCTGGCGGGAGCAACGCAGGGCGCATCTGACCTCACTCCACGGCGCACGCGGTCGGATTTCTCGCAGTGCGCGCGCGCGGCGACTGAACACGAGCGGAGCCGCCGGGCACTTCCTCGACGCCGAGCGCCCGGCGAAGTTCCGCTCGGCCCTCGCTCGCCGCGACGCGACCGTGCCCGACGATCAGGCCCGCCCGGGCAGCCCGGCGATCCCGTTAGACATGGAGACGCGTTGCGCACCAGCGCCCGCATCATCGTAGTGCTCGCCGCCCTTGCATGCGCTTCGACGGACGGTGCGCGGGCCCAGGAGCGCGACACGAGCGCCCGCGCGCCGATGCGACCGCGCATCGGCGTCGTGCTGAGCGGCGGCGGCGCGCGAGGGCTCGCGCACATCGGAGTGCTGCGCGTGCTCGAGGACGAAGGGATCGTTCCAGAGGTGGTCACCGGCGCGAGCATGGGCGCGCTGATCGGCGGCCTCTACGCCATCGGCTATTCCCCCGCATCGCTCGACAGTCTCGTCACGAGCCTCGAGTGGGCGACGCTCTTCCGCGATACGCCGGAGCGCCGTTTCCTGTCCCTCGACCAGCGCTTCGCCGGCGGTCGAACCATCCTCAACCTCCCCTTCGAGAATGGAAAGGTCACGCTGCCCACCGGGGCGATCAGCGGGCAGCACATTGCGGACCTGCTCGCCCGCCTCACGTGGCACGTGCGCAACGAGCGCGACTTCCGTCGCTTTCCGCGGGCGTTCGCCGCAACCGCCACCGACATCGAGACCGGCGAAACCGTCGTCCTCGATACGGGGTCGCTCGTCGATGCGATGCGCGCGAGCATGTCGATCCCGAGCATCTTCGCGCCGACGGAGCTGCACGGCCGGCTGCTCATCGACGGAGGCGTCACGCGCAATCTGCCAGCGCGCGATGCAAGAGCGCTCGGCGCCGACCTGCTCATCTGCAGTGACGTCTCGAGCCCGCTGTTCCCGGCGAGCCGCATGCGCTCGTTGATCGACGTGCTCATGCAGACCATCACGATCTACATGCAGACGTCCACCGCCGCGGAGCGGGAGCTGTGCGACGTGTACATCCGCCCTAACACGACGGGGCTCACCGCCGCCGACTTCGATCGGGCTGGGACGATGATCGCGCGGGGACGCGAGGCAGCGGGCGCGGCGCGGGCACAACTCCGCGAGGCGACAGGTCACCTGGACGTCATGACGTCACGCGTGCCCGCGCCGGTCCGGCTCGATTCCGTGTTGATCGCGGCGGTCCACGTCGAGGGTGTGAGCGCCGTTGCCGAGCGAACCGTGCGCGATCGTTTGCGCCTTCCGCCGCGCGGGTACGTCACGGCGGCGATGCTGCAGAACGCGGTGCAGCGCATCTACGCCACCGAGCTGTTCGACCACGTGGGCTACCGGTTCGAGGCGCGCAGCGCCGATACGATCCTCGTCGTGAGCGCGGCGACGCGCGAGCAGGACCGGGTCGGTCTTGGCCTTCGATACGACGACACGTACGACGCATCGATGCTGCTCACCGTGCGCCTGCGCAACCGGTTGGGGTTCGGCTCCACCACCCAGTTCGATGTGCGACTCGGGGAGCAACTGCGCGTCGCCGTGCAGCACGGCAATGTGGGCTTCGCGCGCTCCCACTTCGTGGTCGGCTCGTCGCTGTCGTACAGCCGCACGCCGATTCCGGTGTTCGAAGGAGGCGAGCACGTGGACGACACGCGGGTGGAGGTGCGGAGCGCGCTGGTGCTGGCCGGCGTGCTGCTCGGCGATCAGGGGGCGCTTGGCGTGGAGTTGAAGGGCGAACGGGCGCGCGCGAGCGTGGGTATCGCCTCCGCCGACAGCGCGCGAAGCAGGACGTTCGCCACCGGCGCGCTGGTGCTGCGCTGGAGCTCGCTCGACGAGCCGTTCTTCCCCTCGCGCGGCGCGCTGCTGTCGCTCCGCAGCGAGCGCGCCCTCACGGAGCCGTCGTTCGCGCAGCACGTCGGCAGCGCGACTATCGCGGTGCCGCTTTCCGCCCGCGTAACGGCGTTAGGGCGGGCGACCGTCGGCAAGTCGTCGCCGGAGTCGGCGATCCCCCTGCACTACCGCTTCATGATGGGCGGCAGCTATCCCGCGCCGCTGTTCCCGGAGACGCAGGTGTCGCACGCCGGGCTTCGCGCGCGGGCCCGGTCGGGCGCAGCAGTCGTCAGGCTTGGGGGAGCGCTCCAGTGGGAGGTACGGCGCGACATCTTCGCGACGGTGCGCGGAGACATCGGTCAGGCCGGGCCCGCGCTCACGCTGGATCGCGCGGCGTATGATGGTGGCGTCGCGCTCGCGCTCGGCGCCTCGACGCCGGTCGGGCCGCTCGAGATCGCGGTGAGCGGACAGCCGGGCGGCGGCGCGCCGCGGTTGGAGGCCAGTCTGGGCTACGTGTTCTAATCGATGGGTGAGGTTCCCCCTACCGACTCGTGAGGCGCCGTTCGACTCCCGGTACCCCTCGATCTGGATCTCGCCGGGTCTCCCGTCAGGCAGGATGGGCAAGCCGACGGGTGCGACGCCTCGGCGAGGAGCTCCGCTACCGCATCCGCGCGAGATCGGCCTCCGCCGCGATGAACCCGAACGCCGGCCACCCCGTCGTATCGATCGCGCGCTCGAACCACCGGCGCGCCTGCGCCGAATCTCCGCGCGCGAGATGCCAGTTCCCGATACCATAGCTGAGCGTCGCCACTTGCACGCCGGCCGTGTCCGCCGCGGTGAACACGGCGCCGGGCGCGATGTGCCCACGATACAGGGCGATGCGACGGGCGTAGGCGTTCTCGGCCGTAATGGAATCGGCGTGCCGGTCGAGCACCGAGCGGGCATCGGCCGGGCGTCTGGCGCGCGCGAGCGAGCTCCAGAGCCAGTCGATGGACCCGGCGAACTCGCCCGGCTCCGGCGCAAGCGGGATGGCGCGCTCGAACAGTTCGGCCGCGCCGCCGAAATCACCGGTCACGAACCGCACGATACCCAGGTGGTAGAGGCACCCGTAGCAGCGCGCGTCGAGCTCCAACCCGCGCTCGAGATCGGCCCGGGCTCGCTCGAACTCCCGCACCGAGAGGTAGCGATGGCCGCGCCACCGGTAGAGGATAGGGTCATCCGGCGCTACGGCGATACCGCGCGTGAAGGTCGCGATCGCCTCGCGGTACTGCATCGCGCCGGCCTGCGCGAGTCCTAACGCGATGATGAGGTCGACGTTGCGTGGATCCGCCGCGAGCGTGGACTCGGCCTTCGCAATGGCCCCGGTATCGGCGACCGAGCGGTACTCGGTGCCGGCCGGCGATCGGTACTGCACCGACTGGGCATCGGTGGGCGGCTGCACCGCGAGCAAGGCCGCCGCCGCGAATAGCGCGCGCATCGTCACCCCCGCGAGAGAAGATAAGTGTGGCGCCAGGCGACACCTCGGGAAAGCATCACCGGAGGAGCCACCGGTAGAGCTGAACACCCAGCCAGATCATCGCCGATAGCACGATCGGCCCGAACACCAGTCAGGTCCAGCAGGGACGATCGCTCCGCTCACGTGATGATCGGGACCGGCGTGCTCGGTTCATCGCATCCATCCTCCAGGCACTGGGGAATCGTATCGATCAAGTGGTCCCACACCTTCTTGCCGTCATCGAGCGTGAAGCGCGGCTCGCCGGACCACACCAGGAACTCGAGGATCAGATTCCAGCTCCACCAGCCGTTCTTCGTCGGACTGTACATGATCTTGTCCAGCCCGTCGTGGCCCTCGTGCACCAAGGAGAAGATGTGCCCGCACTCGTGGATGAGCACGTACTTCATGAATCCGGGCGGACGGCGGTCGCGGTGAATGAGTCCCGAAACCGGGTTCGCCGCTGTGAACGGGGTCGCCCAACCGAAGGGATGTCGCCCGTCGGCCGGGTCGGTCAGGTTGAAGACGCCGGCCGCAAGCAGGGTGCAGGCGTCGCTGCCGTCTCTCGACCGTCCCATCACGTTCGTCAGGAAGGTCGTCAAGAGGTTCTTGTTGACGTCCATCTGATCCAGACCGGTGATCTCCTTGGTATCGCGATCCCAGTGAAACTTGATCCCGATCTGGCGGCCCTTGTCCATGGCGACGGTGATCTTCTCCGTCTCCGCTGCGGAGTTGAACGCATAGACCCGGAAGTGGGCTTCGGCCCCATCGCTCGCGATGTACGCATCGATGTCGTCGGCGTCGATCGGCATCGCGCCATCGACGAGATGCGCCTCGACCCGCGGGCGGTCGAGAATGTTGCCGACCGCGACGCCGGTGAGCTCGTAGAGATCAATGGCCTCGTTGTCGTGCAGCGCCAGCAGTGTCGGCGGCCCGCCCGGCGGTCCCGTCGTGGAATCGACGTACGTCCGCACGGAGACCGCATCGAATTCGAGCCCGAACGGCCCGTGATCGAGGTGGATGGCCGCCTTGATGGCCGCAAGGCAGTCGGGATCCTCCTCGTAGCGATCCTCGAGCTTGTCGCGGATGTAGTTGCGGAGCCGGTACTCGTTGATCTCATCGCGGATGTATCCAACGACGTACGGGATGCCGAACGTGCCGACGGCGACGGCGATGCGGAGCCATCGCACGATCAGCGGCCCGAGATCGACGATGTCGGCCAGGAGGTCCTTGAAGGCATCCTTCACGCCCTCCCAGTCGAGGGTGACCAGGTTCCAGAGAATGCGCAGGATGTCGACGACGATTCTCACCAGCGCGACGATCGTCGCCAGCACGGTGCTGATGACGTCGTACGCGATCTCGCACACGACCCGCACGACGAGATTGATGACCTGTTTCGCGACCCAGGTCACCACCTTCTCGACGATGGTCTCGATCCAGCACAGCCACTTGTTGCAGCACAGGCACAACTTCTTGCACTTTCGCTTCTTGCACTTCTTTTCGCGCTTCTCGACCCACTCCTCGACGGGCTGCCAGACGGTTTCCTCGATCTGCTCGACGATTTCCCTGCAGATGAGCGCCATGACCCTCTCCGGTGGCGTCCGCGGACGCGCTCCGCTACGCAGTTAGGATCTCGCTAGGTCGTGTGCGGACGAAGCTTATGATTGCATCGGGCGCCCGCAAGGGGACGTGCTCGTGCGGCGATGGTCGCCTCGGCGGCGAACTCGACAGGCTGCTGGCGGACTGGGGCATTCGACGCGAATCGTCGCCGGGTGTTTCATTAGCCATTTCTAATGCAGGGCCAGCGCGTAGCTGCGCCAAGTCGTAATGCTGCTGCGCGTTGATCACGCGCGGCATTATTAGACATCCATGTTCGTGCGGTTTCTAATCTTTTTCCTCTACCCGGCTGTCGCCCAGGCTCTTGACAGGCGCCCTCGTTCTCGTAATGGTGTAGTCCCTTTCAGAAGAGACCGCGTCGTCAGGCCGTGTGACTGGGCCGAAGCGCTCGACCGACACGGAGCGCCGATGCCGTGGGCCGCCGGCGTGTGCACTCGCGCGAGGAGGTGACGACGTGCCAGCATCGCGAAAAGGCCTCGTGCTGAAACGCACGGATCTTCGGCGCAATACCGCCGCGCTCTTCGAGCGACTGGACCGCGACCCTGCGGCACGCGAGGAATTCATCCGCGACCCGACCGGGAAGTTGGCGACGCACATTGCCCGTCGGCGCCTGCCTCGCCAGCACCTCTCCGACGCGAACCGCGTCCTCTTCGCCATGCTGGCGAACGACGAGTTCCGCGCATGGCTCGATCGCTACCGTGCTCGACCGGGAGGTCGACCGGTCACCGAGGCGACGTTTGGCCGTGACTTCGCGGCCGCCGTCTTGAAGTACGGCGATTCGGAATTGCTACGGGCCCTCTTCAAGATGGCCGGGGATGGGTACGGCATGCCGGGGGTCTCGCACGTCTTCCAACAGCTCGTGGTCGGACCCGAGAAATCGGTCATCACCTCACCGGCGACGCCGAGCACATCCGACAAGAGCGCGCATTCGTCGCAGAACTTCAACAACAAGCAAACGGGCATTCAACTGGGTGACGGCGCGATCGTCGATCCTGCCATGATGCGCGCAATCACGAGCCAGCTCATCGCGCACGCGAAGGCGCTGAAGGCCGCCGGCAAGCTCGTGATCTGAATGCCTCCGTCCGATGCACCCTCGCGCGACGCACCGCGGACCGTGCCCGACGGCATCTTCCGCGGAGCGAGAACGCTCTCGATCATGCCCACGTATACGTGCCCCGCGGCGTGCACGCATTGCGCCTCGTTGAGCAGTCCACAGGTGCGCACGGGCATTCCGCTACAGGTCATCCTCGACGCCATCCGCGAGGCCTTCGAGCTCGGCTTTCACAACGTCGTCTTTACCGGCGGTGAGGCCACGCTGCGGTGGAGCGACCTGTTGAGGTCGATAGAGTACGCGTGCGAGCTCGGACTGCCGACTCGCCTCGTCACCAATGCGCATTGGGCGCGCTCCGTCGAGATCGCGACGCGCAAGCTGACGCAGTTGGTCGATGCGGGACTCGACGAGATCAATTTCAGTACCGGTGATGAGCATGCCCGATTCATCCCCGTGGTTCGCGTAGTCTGTGCCGCCGTGGCCGCCGCGCGCCGTGGCTTCCGCAGCTGGATCATGGTTGAGCTCCGGGCGGAACGCCGGGTGTGCGCCGAGACGGTGCGCACGCATCCGCTGATCGCCGCGCTCGCGCCGGCAGAACGCGAGCTGATCGAAGTCGCCGAGAGCCCGTGGATGCCCCTGAGTCCCGCGGAGATTGCCGCGTATCCGGACGGGCTGCCCGCCGACGGCATGAACCTCAAGTCGCACATGAACTGCCCGAACGTCCTACAGACCTACACGGTGCAGGCGGACGGCAGAGTGGGCGCCTGCTGCGGAATCGGGATGCGGACGATTCCCGAGTTGAGCGTGGCGACCGTGGACCAAGCGGGATTCTTGGCGCGCGCCATCGAGGAAGCGGAGAGCGACTTCCTCAAGCTCTGGATGCACTACAAGGGCCCCGAGCAAATCCTCGCCTGGGCGGCGACGAAGAATCCGACGATCCGGTGGAGGGGCATGTACGCGCATCGTTGTCAGGCATGTGCCAGGGTCTACAAGGATCCGGCGATTGCGCGTGTCATCGAGTCACATTACGAGGAAATGCTCATCGACGTGCTGCAGAGCGCGTGGTTCGATGAGCGCTTCGTTCCCACGGCGACGGGCACCCCGACCGGCGCGCAGCCGTGAGCCCGGTCCTCCCGGTTCAGGACGGGGAACGGCCCGCTTCGGACGCCCGCTCGCGGCCATCGCTCTCACTAACCGAAAACGGAGGTCGCACCATGGCTCTGGACCGCGGCGACAAGATCAGCATCGGCTTGCTGGTCGGCATCCTGGTGGGGGTGGGCTCCGGCGTGGGCATCGGTGTGATCATCGGCGGCGGTCTGGGCGGCGCTCTCGGCGGTGGTGCCATCGGCGGTGTCATCGGCGGAGTACTGGGTGCCATTGCCGGATGGCTCAGCGATCTGTTCTGAACGAGCGCAGCAAACGGGGCCGGATCGTCGGCCCGCAAATCACCGAATCATTAGATCACGACCAGAGGAGGGAACCATGGCACCGCGCATCGATCACCAGGAGGTCGTGAAGGCCGTGCTCGATAGCAAGGCCGTCGACTTCGGCGCTGTTGGCAAGCTCATGGGCCAGATGGGTCCGACGCTCGCGCTGTCGGATGAACCGTGGGAGTCCTTCTGCGGCACGATGCGGATGTTCATCCGCATATTCATCCTCAGCCCCGGATTTCCCTCAGGTGGGCCTCTGGGAGACCTGAGCCAGCTGCGGGAACTCTCGGGGGAGTTGAAGGGCGGGATGCGCTAGGCATCGCGGTGCGCGCGCGCACGGCGGTGTGGGAGGAACTCGACCTGGTCCGCCGCTTGGGTGACGTGCTCGATGTCGCCCAGAACGTGATCGATTGCCTCGCCGGAGACGGGTACGTCGACCCGGATGCGCCCGACAACGGCCTGCGGCCCGAGAAGGTGATCGCCGAGTCGGCGCTCCTGATGTCTGCCGCCTCCACGGCGTCGCGGCATCCGCCGATCCGCGAGCGCGTGCACGCGCTCGCCATGCAACTGGCGCCGCACGCCAGAAGCGAGCGCATGGTGCTCGGCGCCTGCGTCGAACCGGCACTCGCCTGGGAGTATGCGCAGGCCCACGTGATGCTCTCATGGCTCGGATATCCATGTCGGCGCTTCGACGAGGTCCTGGAACGGGCGTGCACCGCGCGTGCACACCGCGGCCGAGAGCGTCCCCCCTATCGTGCGCTCGAGCAGGCGTGGATCGCGCGGATGTCACGCGTAACCGGACGCCGTTCCACCGCATCGCCCGGCCGCGCGCCGCCGGTGGCGCGTCAGTCCACGCTCGCAACAGGGATGGATCTGCTGAGCGGTAGCCGTGACGATGTGTATGCCTTCACGCACGGCCTCCTGTACCTCAGGGGCTTCACCGAGCCTCCCTTGCGGCTACCGCGGCGACGGTCGGCGATCCTCGGCGATGCGGAAGCAGCGATCGCCAGATGCCTCGACGAGGAGGACTACGACCTGGGAGGGGAAGTGCTCCTGGCGTGGCCGTTGACGGGTCATCGGTGGAGCAATGGCGCCGCCTTTGCCTTCCGTGTGCTGGCGAACGTCGAGGATCAGGCGGGTTTCCTCCCGTCGGCAGGCACGCGACCCGAGCGCCTCGCAGGGCTTCACGGCGAGCCGCGACGACGATGCTTGCTCGCCACGGCCTATCACACGGTGTACGTGATGGGCCTGCTGTGTGCGGCCGCCCTGCAGCCCGGTCGCGCCCCGCCAACGGTCATCCGGGGCCGGGGGGACCGGCCCGGTACGGCGCGCACGCTTCTCGAGATGCTCGACGAGGACGAGCGCCGGCCACAGTGGCGGCGTGCAATCGACGACCTGCCTGACGCGAGTCGCGAGGCCCTCGCCGGCCTCCTGATGAGCATCGGACTGCGGCGGAGCGTCGTACGGCGCGACTTCGCCAAGCTCCGGGAATTCCTCCGGGTCGGCGCCGAGGGGGGGTTGGCAAACAGACCCGCTGCGCTGCAGGCAGCCGATCTCCTCGATCGGTTGCGGTTCGCCATGGACCCTTCGCGGTTCGATGGCGGAGCCGCGCCGCAGGATCGATTCGGATCGAACCTCGATGATGCCGCGGCGCTATCGGCGCATCGGACGCGCTGATTCAGAACCCGTAACGATCGTCACCCGCGCGGTCGCAGCGTACGCGATCGTGTTCGGTGATCATTCGTGCACGGCGCCGCACCGGCGGAGGGCTCCGCCAGTGCGGCCCTGGCCGCGCCTCGGTCCAGCATAACGTCTTACGGATTCGCGCGGGCCGCCGAGTCGAGCCGAGCGAGCTGCGACGCGCCGCCGATCCGCTGCAGCACGCTGGCACGGCGCTCGGGTGGAAGGATCGGGGACCCCAGCACGGCGTGCACGCGGCGCAGGATCGTGGGAACCTGATCCTCCCGGCCGCTCGCGATCGCGAGGAACGCGGCGTCGATGTACGAGTTCGCGGCACCCTCCACATCACCCACGGTCTTCGCACGCTCCGCGGCCTGCTCCATCATGTCGCGCCCGACTTGATGCATCCCCGCGACGCTGTACAACCAGGCCGCGCTGCGGAAGCTGGTCACGGCACGCGGATCGTTGCCGCGGAGCGCGGCGGCACGCCGATGCAGCCGGGCTGCGTCCACGTACCAGCGCGCGTTCGAGTACATCGTCCGCGCCCGTTCCTCCAGCGTATCGGCCCGCGCGTTCTGCCTTGCCTGGCGATCCGACTCGATCTGGACGGGCGACAGCTGGTGCTGTGCACCGACGGTCGGGGCCGCGGCGATCAGGACGCAAGCGCCGAGGCCGGCAGCGAGCGACGCGTGGCGCCGAAAGTGAGTACGCATGACTTCCTCCGGAATCCGGGTGCACGCCAGCCGGGCGGTCGCTCGCCTGATCGTGCAGCGTCTGTTGCCCTCCCGCCTGCCCATTCCTACTATGGAGGCCTGGCGCAGCGGAGTCGCACCGCTTGACGCGCGATCCGGTTCCGGATCCTGACATCGGCGGCGCCCGCGCCCCTTCAGGGTGGCGACATGAATACGCCTCCGTCGCAACACGCAGTCGGCGCATCGGCGTCGCCGGCCATTACCGGCGCGCTGCTGGCGCTCGCGAACGGCTCGACCGACGCGCGGGCCCGCCTCGCCGCGCTCATCTACGATCCGCTGCGCGCGATCGCCCACCGCCAGCTCGAATCGGAGCGTGCGGGACATACGCTGCAGACGACTGGTCTGGTTCACGAGGCGTACCTGCGGCTGGTCGACCAGCAGCGCGTGGATTGGGGCGACCGCGCGCAGTTCTTCTCCATTGCCGCCCGCGTCATGCGGCGCGTGCTGGTCGACTACGCGCGGAAGCATCGCGCGCTGCGGCGCGGCGGCGCCTATCGCTTCGTGTCGCTCGACAACCCCGACGCCGGCACGATCGCCGCAGCCGAGCGCGCCGAGGAGCTGATTGCGCTCGACGAGGCGCTCGACCGGCTCGCGCAGCTGGATGAACGGCTCAGTCAGGTGGTGGAGTGCCGATTCTTCGCTGGACTGACCGAAGCGGAGACCGCCGCCGCGCTCGGCGTCACGCCTCGGACGGTTGCGCGCGACTGGGTGAAGGCCCGAGGCTGGCTCTACCAGGAGCTCGAGCCCAATGGCGCCTGACGACTTTCGGCCCCCGATGCTGCGCGAGCTCCACGCGATGAGCCCCGGACGGTGGACCGCCGTGAACGACATCGTGGACACGGTTCTCGATCTGCCACCGGCGGATCGCGCCGGGTACGTGGCGCGCGCGTGCGCGAACGATGAGGCGCTGCGGCGGGACGTGGAGCGACTCCTCGATGCCTGCGCACGCAGCGCAGGGTTCCTGAACGAGAGCGTCGGCGCGTTCGCGGCCCCCCTGATTGAAGGCCACGCGCGCCGCGCCGCCCACGACGAGGCCGCGGTCCTGCGACGCATCGCCGAGGAGCTGCGCGATCGCTACACCGTGCAGCGCGAGCTCGGCCGCGGCGGCATGGCCGTCGTCTACCTCGCGCGCGATGTGAGACACCGCCGCGACGTCGCGCTCAAGCTGCTCCGTCCCGAGCTCGCGGCGGCGCTCGGCGCCGAGCGATTCCTGCGCGAGATCGAGACGGTAGCGCGGCTCGCCCACCCGCACATCGTCCCGCTGCTCGACTCCGGCGAGGTGCACGGGCAGCCGTACTACGTGATGCCGTATGTGGCGGGCGAATCGCTGCGGGAGCGCCTGACGCGCGAGGGACCGCTCTCGATCGACGAGGCGTGTCGGATCGCCCAGGAGGTCGCGAACGCGCTCGACTACGCACACCGGGAGAACGTGCTGCATCGCGACCTGAAGCCGGAGAACATTCTGCTGGCGGAGGGCCTGGCGGTGGTCACCGACTTCGGGATCGCGCGAGCGATCTCGCGGGCAGCGGAGCGTGACGACGGGGGTTCCACGACGCTGACGGCGACCGGCATCTCACTCGGCACGCCAGCGTACATGAGTCCCGAACAGGCAGCCGGTAGCCGCGAGCTCGACGCACGGAGCGACGTCTATGCACTGGGCTGTATCGTCTACGAGATGCTCGCGGGCCAGCCTCCGTACTCCGGCCCCACCGCCGAGAGCATCGTCCGGCAGCACATGCTCGCGCCGGTTCCGACGTTGCTGATCGCATCCGGCCAGCCGTCGTCAGGGATCGAGCAGGCGGTGCGCCGGGCACTCATCAAGGACCGCGCGAAACGGTTCGCCTCGATGCGGCAGTTCATCGACGCGCTCTCGGAGGCAGGCCCCGCCCGTGCACAGCCCCCGCCGAACCTCGCACAGAGTCGTCTCGTCGTCACGTTCCGCCGCGCGGTCGCCAGAATGCGAGGCCGCGCCGAGCCGGACGGCGGATGAGCGGCCGCGCCTGACGACACCAGCCAGCGTGACCACCACACCCGAGGCCTGTTTTCATTGCCGGTGAGTATGACCACCACGACAATCTCCCCAGCCATTCACCAGATTCTCCCCCCGATCCGCGCGCGCCGCGAGGAGATCGAGCAGGCGCGCCGCCTGCCGAGCGACATTGCCGAATCCCTTCGCCGCACCCGCCTGTTCGCGCTGAGCATCCCCCGCGCCATAGGCGGCGACGAAGCCACGCCGCTCGAGCTCATGCGCACCATCCATGACATCGCCGCCACCGACGGTTCCACCGGCTGGTGTGCCATGGTCGGTCTGGGCAACAACGTCGCCGCTGGATACATGCCCGAATCCGGTGCACGAGAGGTCTTCGCCGATCCCACCGCGCCGATGGCGGGGATCGCCGCCCCTGCCGGCGCCGCGACGCGCGTCGACGGCGGCGTCAGGGTGAGCGGACGCTGGCCATTCGCGAGTGGCATCACGCACGCGTCCTGGTTGTGGGCCGGGTGCCTCGTCATGGAGAATGGAAAACCGCGCATGACGCCGCACGGGCCCGACATCCTCCACGTCTGCATGCCCGTTGGCGACGTCGAGGTCCACGACACGTGGTACGTGAGCGGCCTGTGCGGCACCGGAAGCCACGATTTCAGCGCCACGGATGTCTTCATCCCCGAGCACCGCACCTTTCGCCTGCTCGATCCAGCCGGCCATCGGATGGAACCGCTCTACCAGGTCCCGCCCCTTCCGCTGTTCGTCTTCCAGGTCGCCTGCGTGGGACTGGGCATCGCCCGCGCCGCGCTCGACGAGCTGCATGCGCCGGCGCAGACCAGGGTTCCCACGCTCTACTCGTCCGTGCTGGCGGACAAGGCGGTGGCGCATGTCGAGGTCGCCCGGGCCGAAGTGGCGCTGCGGAGTGCGCGCGCGCTCCTCTTCGAGACCGTCGAGGAGATCTGGGATGGGGTGACGCGCGGCGATGCGCCGAGCGGCCGACTCATCGCGTTAGGTCGCGCGGCGGCGACCCACGCCGCGGAAACCGGCGCCGAGGTGACGCGCACGATCAGCCGCCTCGCCGGCGGTACCGCCATCTACAGCAGCTCGAGCTTCCAGCGGCACGCGCGCGACGCCGGCGCCGTGGCCCAGCACTTCACCATGTCGCCGCATACCTGGGAGGAAGCCGGCCGGGTGTTCCTCGGACGCGAGACGCTCGTGCCCGTGTTCTGAGCTCGAGTGGCCGTGTCAGCGCGGCGACCGCGGCTTCAGCTCGCGCAGCGCGGCGAACAGCTCGTGCGCCGCGCGCGGCCCGCCAGGCACCACCAGCCAGCCGAACACGAACGCCGCGGCGTAGGCGCCCGCGGAGGCCGCGAGTCGTTCGGCACCGGCCTCCGCCGGGAGCAGCCGCGCCGCGGTCACGAGCAGCAGCGCCGCCACGATGGCCGCGATGGCGGGCCGCGATTCCGCATGGAGCACCGTGCCGAGCCGCAGCGGGGTGCCGGACACGGACCATGCCAGCGACGGAATGGCGAGCGCCACCGTCGCTGCGGCGTAGCCCACGGCGACCCCCCAAGGACCGAACGGCACCCCTGCCAACGCCGCGAGGATGAGCACCGGCGTCTGCACGCGCAGCCACCACCGCAGGAGGCGGTCGGTGGTGCCTGACGAGAAGTACACCCACTGCGAGAGCCGGGTGAAGGCCCCGAAGAACGCCGCGATCCCGAGCAGCCGCACGTACGGAACGGCGGCGTCCCACTGCGCGCCGAGCAGCACGCGGACCACGCTGGCCGGCTCGACGACGATGAACGCGATCGCCGGCAGCCCGATCGTCAGGATGGCCCGCGCCTGTCGGGCGAAGAACAGGCGATACTGCGCGGCGTCTCCGCGCACGCGGCTCAGGCTCACCACCGCGATGTCGCTCAGCGCGATGAACGGCTCGGCGAACGGATACCAGGACCACCGCTGCGCCGTGTCGTACAGGCCTAACGTCGGCGCGCCCCCGAGGCGCCCGACCAGCAGGCGATCGGGCTGCTCGCTCGCCCACGCGGCTGCGCGAAACCCCGCGAGCGCCCGCCAGAACGACCGCAGCGAGGCAGCCGCGCCGGCCACCGCACCCGACGGCCACCATCCACTTGTCAGGTGCACCGCGGGAGCGCGGACGACCTCCACGACGAGTGCCTGCACGAAGAACGCCCAGTACCCCGCCCCGAGGCGGGCCGCCGCGATACCGCACGCCACGCCGACCGCGAGCGCCGCCAGCTGGATCGCCAGCACGACCGGAAAGCGCATGTCCCGCTTGAGCATCGCCTCCTGGAACGACGTCAGCGTCAGGAGCCAGAGCAGCAGCGCCCACGCGGCGCCCAGCGCCATCACACGCGGCTCGTCGTAGAACCATGCGAGGACGACGCTCATCGCGACGAAGCCGGCGGTGAGGCCGAGGTTGGCCCGCGCGGCGAACGCGAAGAAGGCGCTGGCCCGCACCTGCGGCAGATCGTGCGCCTGAATGAGCGCCGTCTGGAAGCCCTGATTGCCCATCCCGTTCGTCAGGATCACGAACGGCACGACCATGGCCACGACGCCGAAGTCCTCGGGCGTGAGCAACCGCGCGAGGATGAAGGTGGCGATGAGCGAGAGCACCGCCTGCGCGATGCGGACGCTCAGCGCCGCAACGCCTGAACGGAAGGTGTCTGCCCCGAGATCGGTCAGTTGCCCCAATCTCCGCGCACCTCGCGCAGAATCTCGAACCGCTCGGCAGGCGTTCCGTCGAGGTAGCGGTCGAGCGACTGCACCAGCCGGCGCGCCATCGCGAAGGTGCTGAGCATGGTCGTGTACGTGTACAGGCCGAGGCGGCCGAGCGGAATCACGGGACCGAGGACGGTGACGTCGCCGAGGTAGCGGTAGAAGGTCTCGTCCTGCCACCAGACCGGGTACATCGGCACACTGTCATCGACGATCTCGCGGAGCACGACTGCCGGCAGATCGCGGCACGCCTGCTCGTGGCCGTGGTGAATGATGCCGAAGTCGGTGGTTCGGCAGACGGGGGTCTCCGACCAGGGCGTATAGAGCCAGGAGAAGGGTACGCCATCGGGCGCGACGCCGAGCATCTCGCGGTCGGGGCCCTCGACGACCTCGGTCTCGATGCGATACCCGCGCCACTCCAGCGACCCGAAGCGGTGGTCGAGCAGGGCGTCGATGGGCGCGGTGGTGATGACGAGATCCGCGGAAAACTCCCCAGCGTCTGTCACCGCCGTCGCGCCGTTCGCGTCGGGAGCGGGTGCCCGCGGACGCTCCAATGTCCTTGCCGAACCCGCCAACGATCCTAACGCGTAGCACCTGGCGGGGCTGATCGCCAGAAGGACCAGCCGGAAGGTTAGAACGGGCTAATCTCGGCACGCCGCATCCGCGGCACGGCTTCAGCAAGGCGGAGCGCGCGGTGCGCGCGCCACTTGACAGCACCGCGTACGCGTCCAAATATGGGCCCCCGCCCCACTGCCGGCAGGCGGCAGGCGGCAGGGAGCCGAATCCTCCGACGCGAGCCGCACTCGCAGACCACGCACGCGTCGCACCGACAACCCGCGAGCGCTCATGATTCTCATCGCAGGCGCAACCGGATCGCTGGGCAGTCGCATCGCGCACAGCCTGCTCGACGATGGGAACGCGGTGCGCGCCTTCGTGCGCCCCACCTCCACGCATGCGTCGCTCCTCGGCGCCGGCGCCGACATCGCGTTCGGCGACCTGAAGGACCTCGCGAGCATAACGCGCGCCTGTGACGGCGTCGAAACCGTGATCACGACGGCGAGCGTCTCGAAGCGGGGCGATGACGACGTCGAGGCGGTCGACCGGCAGGGCAACCGCAACCTGGTGCAGGCGGCGAGCGCCGCGGGCGTGAGGCACGTCATCTTCACGTCGACCGTCGGCGCGTCGCCGGCGCATCCGGTGCCGCTGTTCCGCATCAAGGCGGAGATCGAACGCCTGCTGCGCGAGAGCGGCATGACCTGGACGGTCCTGCAGCCGAATGCCTTCATGGATGTCTGGTTCGCGATGCTGATCGAGAAGCCGATCCACGAGGGGATGCCGGTGACGCTGGTCGGCGAGTCGCGCCGGCGGCACTCCTTCGTGGCGGAGCGCGACGTGGCAGCGTTCGCCTGCGCGGCGGTGAATCATCCCGCCGCCCGCAACGCCACCATCCAGATCGGCGGTCCCGAGGCGCTGACCTTCCGCGATGTCGTGCGCCAATACGAGCGCGCGACCGGGCACCCGATCGAGGTTCGCGGCGTCCCGCCGGGCGACCCGATTCCCGGGCTCCCGGAACCGGTCTGGGGGATCGCCGCCGGGCTCGAGACCTACGACTCGATCATCCCCATGGACGAGACGGCGGTCACGTACGGCATCGAGCTCACCAGCGCCGAGGTCTTCGCCCGGTCACGGTTCGGCATGTCGGGGGCGGCGGTCCCTCCTTGACGCCGTCCCCGACGGGCGGCACACTAGCCTGACGCAGGTTAGTCGGTCCGGCCGCAACACCTCGCCGCGACCTCCCGCCACAAGAATGGGTGCCGATCATGCCCAGGACCGAGCAAGCCCGGCCTATCGCCGGCGCATCATCCCCGATCGATCTTCCGAGCTCGCCCGCACCCGCCGAGGCCCCGCCGGAGAGCCTGGACAAGGTCCGCGACATCCTCTTCGGTGGCCAGATGCGCGCCGTCGAGGCGCGGATCCAGAATCTCGAGGAGCGCCTCCTGCGCGAGCAGGACGTCATGCGGACCGACCTCCTCCAGCAGATCCGTGAGGTCGACGCGGCCGCCCGGCGCGAACTGGACTCGTTGGGTGCGCGTCTCGCCGCGGAGCGCGAAACGCGCGCCGAGGAACTGAAGGCCCTTGGCGCTGAGCTCCGGGAATCGCTGAAGGCGCTCGAGCGCCGTCATGCGACGCTGGAGGAGGCGGCCAACGCGGCGGATGCGGAATTGCGCGATGGGCTCCTGGAGCACAGCCGCGCCACCTCGGCCGAGTTCGAGCGCCTGACCAGGCGCGTGGCGGCGGATCTCGACCGCGAGGTGCAGGGGCTGCGGCACGACAAGCTCGACATCGCGGAGATGGCCGGCGTCTTCTCCGACATGGTCTCCCGCCTCGGCGGCGAGTCGCGCGCCGCCGCGAAGGGTGGCGCGCGGAGCTGACCGTGCCCGACGAGCGCGGGGCAACGCCGCCCGCGGCCCCTTCCGCGCCCGGCCATGATTCGTTAGGCGCGAACGGACCCGGCTCCTCCGCCTCCACGGCGGAGCTGACCGAGCTGCGCGACCTGCTGTTCGGAACGGAGCGCCGCCAGCTCGAGGAGCTCCGCCGACGGCTGGACACCCTCGAGCCGACGCCGGAGGAGCTCGCCGAGCACCTCCCCGAGGCCATCGCGCTCCGCGCCGCCCGCGACCAGAAGCTCGTGCTCGCGCTCGCTCCGACCATCGAGCGGTCGATCCGCGAGTCCGTGCGCCGCAATCCGCGCGACATCGCCGCCGCGATCTTTCCCGTGCTGGGTCCGGCGATTCGCAAGGCGATCGCCGAGACGATGTCGACGCTCGTCGCGTCGATCAACCGCGCGGTCGAGCACAGCATCTCACCCCAGGGGCTGCGCTGGCGGTTCGAGGCCTGGCGAACCGGCGTCCCCTTCGCCGAGATCGTCATCAAGCACGCGCTCGTCTATCGCGTCGAACGGGTATTTCTCATCCACGCCGAGACGGGGCTCCTGCTCGCCCACGCGCCTGACGATAGTGGCGGCGATGGCGATGTGATCTCGGGCATGCTCACGGCCATCCGCGACTTCGTCTCCGACTCGTTCGTGCCGCGCAGCACGGGAGAGATTCGACAGTTCAGCGTCGCCGATGTGAACGTGCTCACCGAGACGGGCCCGCGCGCCTATCTGGCGGCGGTCGTGCGTGGGGAGGCTCCCGCCTCGGTCCGCGACCGGCTCGAGACGACGCTCGAGAGCATTCACCTGCAATGGCCCTCGGCGCTGGCGCATTTCGACGGCGACGCCGCGGCGTTCGCCGAAACGCAGCCGCTGCTCGAGGACTGCCTCGAGACGGTCGTGGCGACGGACCGCGGGCGGCGTACGGGCCTGGCGCGGTTCGCCTGGTTGCTCCCGGTGCTCCTGGCGGCGGGCGCGATCGCGACGTTCGTCGTGGGGTCGAATCTGCGGTGGTCGCGTGCCGTCGCGAGTCTCGAGCAGGAGCCTGGCATCGTCGTCGTCAAGGCCGAGCGCGACTGGGGACGCTGGCGGTTCACCGGACTGCGCGATCCCCTCGCCGCGCAGCCCTCGGCTCTCCTCGCGGCGGCCGGGGCCGACACCACCGACGTCGAGGGGCGGTGGGAGCCGTACGTCTCGATGCAGCCTCCGCTGGTGCTCGCGCGGGCGCGCCGGATCCTCGACGTGCCGGCGGGCGTCTCGCTCAGCCTGTCGGGCGACACGCTCGTGGCCAGTGGAGCGGCGACGCGTCAGTGGCTGGATCGAGCCTCGGCGCTCGCCGCCTCGCTTCCCGGCGTCGGCGCGTTCGACCCGACCGGAGTGGCGCCGGTGTTGTCCGAGGGCCTCGAGTCGCGGCGCGCGGCGGCGGAGCGCCACCGCGTGCTGTTCGCCATTGGATCGTCGGCGCTCGATTCGCCAGGCAGGACCGTGTTGGCGGCCGCGGCCGCCGAACTCGGCGCGCTGGCGACGGCGGCGGACGCCGAGGGCCGT
>DATHUW010000031.1:0-47251 GCA_035461825.1 Gemmatimonadaceae bacterium | reverse complement strand
GCCCGGTGTCGCGACCCTCGTGGCGAGCATGCTCCAGGAAGGAACGACCACGCGCAGCGCGCTGGAGATCGCCGCGCAGGAAGCGATGCTCGGCGCGAGCGTGAGCAGCGGCGGCGGATGGGACGCGTCGCGTGTGATGCTGCACACGCCCACCGCGCAGCTCGACAGCGCGCTCGCCCTGTTCGCCGATGTGGCGCTCAACCCGAGCTTCCCGCCGGAGGAGCTGGAGCGGCTTCGGCAGCAACGCCTGACGAGCCTCCTGCAGCTCCGCGACCGCGGCCCCGCGATTGCCGATCGCGCATATGCCTCGATCCTCTACGGCAGCGGCCATCCGTACGGCCGACCGCTCGGCGGCACCGAGGCGGCCACCGAGGCCACGACCCGCGAGGATCTCGAGCGGTTCTACCGCACGTACTATCGCCCCAATAATGCGACACTGATCGTCGTGGGCGATGTGCAGCCCGCCGACATCGAAGCCCGCGTCGCCAGGCTGTTCGGCGGATGGCAGCGCGGCGCCCTGCCGCGGATCACGTATCCGTCCGCACCGGGCGCCGAGCGCACCACCGTCTATCTCATCGACAAGCCAGGCGCGCCGCAGTCGTCGGTACGCATCGGCACGATCGGCGTGCCGCGCTCCACCGACGACTTCTTCGCGCTCCAGGTGATGAACACGATCCTCGGCGGCTCGTTCACGAGCCGGCTCAACCAGAACCTGCGCGAGACGAAGGGCTACACCTACGGCGCGCGGTCGGGATTCGACATGCGGCGTGAAGCGGGACCGTTCACGGCGAGCGCGGAGGTCACCGGCACGAAGACGGACTCGTCGCTGATCGAGTTCATGAAGGAGCTGCGCAGCATGCTCGACACGGTACCGCAGAGCGAGCTGCTGAAGGCGAAGCGGTATCTGCAGCTCGGGTTGCCGGCGTCCTTCGAGACGACCTCGGACATCGCGTTCCGCCTGTCGCCGGTGGTCACCTACGGCCTGCCGCTCGACTACTACAACTCGTACGTGCAGCGTATCGAGCAGGTGACGCAGGCGGACGTGCAGCGCGTGGCGCGGCGGTACATCGATCCATCGAAGCTGGCGATCGTCCTCGTGGGCGACCGGGCGAGCGTGGAGCCGGCGGTCAAGGCGCTGAACCTCGGTCCGGTCACGATCCGGGACCTGACGGGGCGCGAAGTGGTTCCCTGACGGCGGGGCACTGCTGAATGGAGTCGGCGCCATCACTGTTGAGCGACGGCGTCCTCGCGAAGCACGCGCCAATAAGACGGGAGCGGCCATCGGCCGCTCCCGAGTCCCTCCCGCCTCCCGCCTCCCGCGTCCCGGTTTACTTCCCCCCGAACTCCTTCGGGGGCACGGCCTGCAGGTACGCCCATAACGCCGCGATCTCATCGTCCGACATCCCGCCGAGCACCTTCCACGGCATGAACTCGGACAGCTGCGAGCCGTCGGGACGCCGACCCTCGCGCACCGCGCGCGCGAAGTCGTCGCGGCTCCAGTGGCCGATGCCCGCCGGCGTCAGGTTCGAGGCTGGCGGTGCGCCCGGCGGTCCCGCGACCGACCCACCTGACAGTTCCAAACCGTGGCACCCGCGGCAGCCCCCGATGTCGGCGAGGTAGCGCCCATAGGTGACCGTCGTGTCCGGCACGACCGTCGACACATGCTCCACCCCTGGCGTCTTGCCCGCCACCAGGATCGGCATCTTGCCGAACCCGACCAGAGCGCGACCGAGGAAGGTGAATCCGCTCTCCGGAAACTCGCGGTCGACCGGCGGCGCCTGCCGCAAGTAGGCGATGATCGCGCCGACGTCCTCATCCGACAGATGCGCAAAGACCTCGGCCGGCATCACGATGAGCGACGTGCCATCCCGCCGCACGCCGTGCCGGATTGCGCGCTCCCAGTCGGCCGGCGTGAAGGCGGCCACCGCGCTTCCTTTGCCCGTCGTCAGGTTCGGGGCCACGAGGGTGCCGATCGGTCCGCCCTCCATCACCGTGCCGCCGGCATCCGCGCCATGACACTCCGCGCACGTCGCGGCCGATTTGACGAGGTGCTCGCCCCGGGCGATCGAGGCCGAATCGGAGGGCACGACGATGTCGTGACCGGTCGGCACGTCGTACTTCTTGTTGAATGCAGCGCTACTCAGCGCGTATACCGAGCCCACGAACGCCACCATGATCGCGCCGAGCGCGATGGCGGTCCACTTCAGCACGCGACGCATGGTCCTCCTCCACGCGGTTGGTCTTTGCGGCTCAACGGAGCTCGCGACGGCGGGCCTCCATGGCGTCCTTCGCCTCTTTCAAGCCCAGGCCGGTGCGCTCCCGATGCCGCTTGATCGCCTCGATGAGGCGGTCCTCGCGCAATAACGTGTCGATCTCGGAATCGGTTTCAGCGGCCGTGCTCTGGGCGCGGACCGCATCCTCCCGCCATACGACCGTTCGCTTGGGCCGAGCCGCGCGACCGATCAGGATGCCGAGGAGCAGCGCGACGAGGGCGATGCCGGCGGCCAGGGGAACGCTGATCATCGTGCCGTCCTCACGAGTCCTCCCTTTCACACTCGGCGCCGCCTGACGCGCGAAGCGCGGGGTGGCGGATGGTGAACGCAAGGCCGAGCAGCCCGAGCTGCACCATTGCACCGGGCGCGAGCGTCGGCGTGGCGCCGAAGACCGCCTCCCGGAACAGCGCCCAGCCGAGCACCTCGGGCGACAGCTCGCGCTCGAACTCGACGTTCCCGTCGTAATGCAGAAAGATGCCGTACGCGCCCGCGGCGAGGAACAGCATCGTCATGGCGCGAAAGACCCGGATCGCGGCGGCGGTCCGTCGGACGGCGTACCAGAGCAGCACCAGCGCGCTCAGGCCGAACATCACGAACGGCGTCCACTGCCAGTACTCGTCGTAATGCTCGAGGAGGACCAGCTCGATCGTCAGCCCCGCGACGCCCAGCAGGAAGATGCCGAGTATGACGGCGCGCAGGAGGTCGCTCGCGTCCCGGAACCAGACGGCGCGATGGGATATCGAGAGCCGGGCAACGTACCGGGGGTGAGAGCCTAACGTGTTGCGGACGTCCCGACTGTCCGCGCTCCGCTGCCAATGATGCGCCGTGCCCGCAACCTTCGCCACCCCGTCAGGTTGCGCCGGCACCTCGCGCCATGGCCACCGCCACGAACACGATCGCGAGGACCAGCAGTGCCTGGATGGTGCTCACCAGCGCCAGCCGGCTCGCCGCCGTGGTGTTCACGTTCCCGGACATTGCCCGCCGCCGCCGCCACCGGATGAGCGTCACCATCGGCCAGATCTCGAGCACCACGATCAGCACGAACAACCCCAGCTTGGCGTGAAAGAGACTGTTCGACAGGTAGTACGACGTCGGTTTCTCCACGGACATGAACAGGCGGGCGAGCCCCGTTCCGAGCCAGAGGGCGGCGGCGACCCCCCACCAGGCATCGGCCGCGAAAACGCGCCGGAGTCCCTCGGTGTCCAGCCGGCTGCGCAGGCCGCGCGCCCGGGCCCACACGGCACCGAGTCCGACGCCGAGCGCGATGAGATGGAGTGCCGCGAGCGTGATCCGCATGGACGTTCCGACGAGGTGAGCGACCTTGGGGTCCGGGGCCGGCGCCTCCCGCGGCGTCGCGGCTCGGGAATCGTACACGATCACGGCCCCGGGCGCACGGGGCGCTCGTTCAAGCCGATCACCCGCCACCGCGCTCGCGCCCGCCCTTGGGCGCCGTACGGCATCGCCTCTTCACCCCGCTGAGCGCACTCCTCCGCCAGCTGCGGGACGGATGGCCGGCGAGAGACCGCTCGCGAGGCGCAGCACCAGAAGATCCTCCGCTACGGCGACCAATGGATCGGGAATGCCGGTGGCCTTCACCAGCCACCGGCGCGCTCGATAGGTCGCCACCGCGGCGACGACGGCCGCGATGCCGCCGATCATCATGCCGCGGCGCCGGCCCGTTCCTCTCGCGGCGGCGACCGCCGCGCCGACGAGGGCGCCCGAGGCGATGCGCGCCATCATTGCGGGTGGCGCGACGCGCGCCGGAATGCGCGGCAGCTTGTCGCCGACCAGTTCGCCGGCCGCGAGGATTCCGAGCACCGTCGCCGTTCGAGATCCGCCCAGCGCGCGGGCCGGTTGCGGCGTGCCGCTGGATTGGCCGCGAAGCGCATTCGCGACGATGGCGGGGCCAAGCATGCTTCGCGCGCCGCACGTCGTGCCAATCAGCAGGATCGTTCCGTCCGTCGTGTCGACTCTGGGCATCGCGTCCTCCAGCGCTCTGCGTCGGGCGAGTTCCGCGCCACGATGATGCCCGTTGGTCGGAAGCCCGCGGGGTCGGGTGGCCCGATCCTGGCACATACGGGGTGTGACCAACGACATCTCGGAGGCAGTGTGGCGAACATTCGACTCGAGCGCGATTCGCCCGCGGGCGGTGCCGTGCGCGGAGCAGCAACATGGATCGAGACGCTCGCTCGGGTGGGATACGCGTCGCGCGGCGTGCTCTACATCATCGTCGGGGCCTTGGCGACGTCGTTGGCCATGGGCTCGGGCGGTGCCACGACCGACTCGCGTGGCGCGCTTCAGGCCATCGCCGACCAGCCGCTTGGTACGGTGGCGCTCGCCGTCGTGGCCCTGGGGCTGGCCGGGTACGCCGTGTGGCGGGTGAGCCAGGCCATCGCGAATCCCGAGCGGCTCGGCAGCGACGCGAAAGGAGTGGTACGGCGCGTCGGCTACGTGGTGCGCGCCGTCATCTACGGCGGCCTCGCCTTCGCCGCGGCTCGCATGGCGTTCGGAGATTCGTCAGGCGGCGGATCGGGGCAGACCGACGGCTGGACGGCCCGCGTCATGGAGCTTCCGGCTGGTCGGTGGCTGGTCGGCCTGGCGGGCGCGATCGTCATCGGCTACGGGATCTACAGCATCATCCGGGCGTGGCAGGCGGACATCGGCAGCCAGATGCGGGTGGGCGAGATGACGCGGGACACGAGTCGCTGGCTCGTGCACGTGAGCCGGTTCGGCATCGCGGCGCGCGGCGTCGTCTTCCTGCTCATCGGCTGGTTCTTCGTCCAGGCGGCAGTCCAGTACGATTCGAGCGAGGCCGGCGGGACGGCGGAAGCGCTCAATGCGCTCGCGCGTGAATCGTATGGGCCGTGGCTGCTCGGCATCGTCGCGCTGGGACTCGTGGCATTCGGCGTGTACTCGCTGCTCGAGGCCAAGTATCGTCGCATCGACGTCGCCTAGCGACCCTCATGGGGCCCGATCCGTCGGGATCGTGCCGGCTTCGCGTAGGCCGGCGAGCGTCGAGTTGCCGTGTGCATCGTCCGATTGCATGACGACGCTCAGCGATCCGTCGGTCTCCAGCACCACGGCCGCAACCTCGCCGAGGGCGCGGGCGCCCTGCGCGCGCGCGGCCGCGAGCACCTCCTGCCGGGTGATGCGCTCCCGGCGCAGCGCGTCATCCAGGAATTCGCCGCGATGCAACAGGAGCGCGGGCTCGCTCTTCACCAGCCCACTGAACCATCCAGCGCGCAACGAGCTCCACGACACCACGAACTGCAGCGCGATCAGCAGCGCGAAGGCGGTAATGCCCTCCGCGAGCGCGGTCTCCTTCGACAGGAGAATCGTTGCCAACGTCGACCCCAGCGCAACCGTCACCACGAGGTCGAACGCGTTCATCTTGGACAGCGTACGCTTGCCGAACACGCGCAGCAGCATGACGAGTGCGGCGTAGGCGAGCACACCGACCAGCAGCACTCGCCCGATCGGCTCCCATCCCGAGAAGAGCACGGCATTACCTCCGTTCGAGTCGACTGCGCGCCTCGGGCTGGAAGAGACGTTCCATCACCCGCCGCGATCCGCGAACCCCCAGAGACTCGGAGTCGCCAGCTCGACGCTGTTGCCAGCGGGGTCGCGGACGTAGAGCGAACGGCCGCCGCGTGGCCAGGCGATCTCCGCCTCGATCGCGATGCCGTGGTCCGCGAGCCGCGCTCGCCAGGCATCGAGCGCCGATTCTCCGATGGCGAATGCCACGTGACCCGGTCCGGTCGCGCCGTGCGACGGGACGGGTACCGAGCCGCTCCCGTCCTGGCGCGTGCGCCGCGGATCGAACAGCAGGAAGACCTGGCTACCGCCGCAGCGGAAGAACACGTGGCGGCCCTCCTCACGCGCGAAGGGTTCGAGTCCCAGCGCCTCCGTGTAGAAGCGCTCGCCGGCCTCCAGGTCTTCCGCGTACAGGCAGGCTTCGAGCACGCCGAGGGTTTGCACGTCGCCGTGGTCCGGCATCGATCCTAACGAAGCATCAATCTTCCTCCGGCATCACGATCCACAGGACCAGGTACGCGAGCAGCCCCGGGAAGGCAGCCGAGATGATCGAGACGACGACGTAGATCACTCGCGCGAGCGTCACATCCATTCCCGCGTACTTCGCCAGGCCGGCGACGACGCCGGCGACCATCCGGTCGGATCGGGAGCGCCGGAGCGGCGCGCGGTAGTCTGCCATTGCAGCCTCCTGGAGGGTGCGGTTGTGGCCGGCGCGATCGAGCCGATCGCGCTACGGCTTCAGCCCGACGAACACCTCGTACGAGCCCGGCTCGAGCTCGCTATGCTCGACGGGAATGCGATGCGGCTCGAATCCCGTTGCCTGGAGGAGGTCGAGCCACGTCTGGCGCGCAAACAGGCCTGCCTCGTGCCGGTCGTGTTCCACGCGCACCGATCCGTCGGGCAGTCGCATCGCATACACGTAGTCCACGACGTGCCGCGAATCGGACGGATCGGGGTCCCAGTCCCACTCGAGGTATCGCAGTGCACGATCCGGCCCATCGGATCCGCCGTGCGACGTCTCGCTGCGATAGGTCTCCCGTACGTGATCCGGCGCGAACAGCGCCACGCCACCCGCTCGGCAGTGGAGGTACGCGGTCTCCATCGCCTGGCGGAGATCCTCCTCGGACATCATGTACGTGACGGCGTCGTGGATGAACACCGCGTCGAACGTGCGATCGAGCCGTACGGTGCGCATGTCGCCGATGCGGTGCTCCAACTCGGGGTTGATGCGCCGGCTCTGTCGGATCATGGCGGTCGACGGCTCGACCAGGGTCATCTCGAACCATGCCTTGAGGTGCGACGCGTTGTTCCCGCCCCCCGACCCCAGCTCCAGGAGGGAGCGGAGCGGTCCGCGCGCATGCTCCCGGAACACTCGGGCGTAGATCCCGGCCTCTTCCGCGTATTCGGCCGGAGGCGAGAGCACGTGCCACCAGTCGGCGAGCTCGCCGTAGAGCTTCGGCTCGGGCGCCATCGATCACCTAACGTGGACGAAGGGGAACGGCGGGAGCGACGCTGACGGATACTACGGACCGAGGGGACCCGCGGTGTCATTGACCGCGTCGCCCGAAACCTATCCGAAACCGGGCAGCGCGGCACCGCGATCGGGGGGCGCTGCCCCTGCGAAACTCGACGGGGCCGCTCGCGTAGAGCAGGTCGACCCGGAGCGAATCATGATGTCACGTGGCTGGACCGCCGGCCTCGCCGCCGGCCTGCTGCTGAACGTGCTGGGATGGATCGGGAACCAGCTGGTGCTCGGGCGGATGTGGCGCACGACCGTCTCGACGGTGACGCCGCTCCGCCAGCGCACTCTGTTCAACGAACTGCTCAGCCTCGTCCCGGACTTCGTCTACGGGATCGCGCTCGCCTGGCTGTTCCTCGTCCTTGTCAGCGCCGGCCGTGACCGGCGCACCGCCGCGTGGCAGGCCGCACTGCTCGTGTGGGCGGTAGGCGCGATGACGACCTATCTCGGGGTCTGGAACTCCGGGCTCGTCCCGGGAGGGCTGGCGGTGGCGACGACCCTCCTCGCGCTCGTCACGTTCGTACCGACGTCCTGGGTCGTGGCGCGCCTGCTGAAAATGCCCGCGCCCGCCGCGGTAACTCGATAGGCCGCGGAGGCGGCGCCTCGTAATCGAGCGAGGCGCCTGACGACCTCAGTCCGTCCGCAGGATCATCTGGTTGGCGGCGCGCAGCAGCCACCGACGATCCTCCGCGTCCACCAGCCGCACGATGACGTCGACGCTCACGTCGGGGCCCCACTTCGGACCATTGCGCGCCACGACTTCCAGGTAGGACTGCGTCGCGTCAGGCGGACGGATGTCGAGGTCCTCCGTGGCCCACACCTGATCGCCGTAGACGACCCACACGGCGTTCGCCTCGAGGCCGCTCGGCAGCGCACCAGTGTTCGCGTGTATGCGTAACACCGCGGCCAGCGGCTGGCCCTGCGGGGGGGTGATCGGCATGAAGTCGCGCCAGAGGTGGGTCTCGAGCGACAGCTTTCGGCCGGCGACGTCTACGGAGACGGGCGCGCCGCGCAACTCCGCGACGGAGCCCCCCGGTCCCGCCGGGTCGTCACTGCAGCTCACCACGGCGAGCGTCACGAGCAGCGCCGCCGCACGACGTGAAAGTGTACCGAGCATGTCCATTCCAGTGAGAGGGTGCACCGCGGAGACCCTCCCGCCGCCGGACGAGTCACTCGTCGCGACGGAATTCGGATGCTCACGCCGGCCGCTCGCCGCTACCGGCGGACCACGACGCGATCACCGTCCATTCCTCGCGGGACAGCTCCACGCCCTCCGGGAAATGCTCCAGCACATCGCGGCGGAGGCGGGGTGCGTGCTCGGCGAGATAGCGCGCGAGCGCATCCCCGCCATATGCCTCATATCGGAGGCGGAACCGCCCCGGTTCCGAACGGCTCAGCGTCGCGGCGGCGAAGGCCCCCGTCTCGAGCAGCTCCGGGATGTGGCGTTCGCGCATGAACCGCTCGTACCGCTCGCATAGATCCGCGCGAACGGTCGCGGTGACCTCGTAGGTAATCATTCCGGGGCGCAGAGGCATGGATAGGAATGTTATCGACAATCCCCGGCCGCCGGCGGGCGCATGACGAGTATCTCGCGTACCAGCAGCGCGGGCACGCCCGGACCACGCGGTCCGACCTCGCCGCTCGATGTCACCGCGGCACGCCACCGCACGAAGTGCCGTTCGCCGGTGGACAGCGCCCCGGTCCGTTGAATGCTGTCGCGCTGCGCTACCGCGCGATCCGTGAAGGTAGCCCACGATGAATCGGCTGCCGCGGCACCGCAGGCCCAGAACCAGCTCGACGACGCGCCGAACGTGTAATGCCCCGCATACTCGTTCACCGGCAGCTCGTCGAGAGACGGCCGCACGCAGGCGCAGGCGATGAAGCCGGAGGCGAGCACTGCGAAGGGAATCGTGCGAGGGCGCATCGCGAACGTCCTATCGGGTGAGTGGTCTCCTAACGCTGGTGCCGTGCGCCGGGGACTCCCAAGAATAGCTGCCGGCCCGCGCACGCGCGTCCCCCGAGTCTCACGACCGCCCGGATGGCGGTGCGAACTCGAGCTCGAGCGTGCCATCGGGGGGCACCGCGTTCCAGCGCGCGAAGAGGTCCCGCATCGAGCGACGGATCGCCACCAGCTGCGAGTCGGTGAGCACGGCGCCATTGCCGGCGTGTTCGCGTGATTCCCCGTGTCGCTCCGCCTGCTCCTCGAAGTCCCGCGCGGTCCACTCGGCGCCGCTCGCCCGTTCCATGTCGAAGAGACCGACCAGCAGCTCCGTTTCGGCAGCCTCGGGCGGCAGGCGCCCGCGGGGCCACGGCGCACCGAAGTCCCCGATGTCCCACCCGTCGGCGATCAACCGGTAGAACCCGCGGCGGTTGGCGAGGACAGTCTCGACGGCGAAGTGCGTGAGATCGTGGAAGGGGAAGAACCGCGCGGAGGCGCCCTGCTGCCGCTGCCACGTGACGGAGCCGTCCGCACGCGAGCAAGTCAGGGTTACCCGGCCATCGCGGTGCCTCCTGAGGCGGATCCGAACCGGTGGAGCGTCGCTGCGTTCGTCAGGCATTCGGTGCCTCGTCCCGATCCGCCGATGCCGCACCGCGGAATCGCCGCGCGACGATCGCCCCGCCCAGCATCAAAGCCAGGCCCCCGAACAGGATCGGTTCGTTGAGCGAGGCGAGCGTACGCAGCCCCGCGGGAAGCTGCGGCCAGAGCGGCGCGAGCCACTCGAGGGCCACGCCCGTCACCGCGAGCGCGGCTCCTACGGTGATCCCGCCACGGCCGATGCGCGCGGCGCGAGCGTTCGCCAGCGTGGGAAGGTCTGGCCGCTGCCGCATCACGCGGATCGGGTGAGACCGGCCGACTTCGCGTCCATCGAACGGAACCGCGACTCCCCGGCGCGCAAAGCCACCTCCAGCTCGATACTGCCAACCAGGTCCGGCAGTGGCCTCGGCGGCGGCGGGTTCACGACGTGCGATGCGAGCTCGCGCCCCAGCCATTGGACGTCGTGCCACCGTCCCTGCTTGTACCCGATCTCCCGGAATATCCCGATCGGCTCGAAGCCGAGTCGCTCGTGGAATGCGACGCTCGCCGGATTCGGGAGGGTGATGCCGGCGAAGGCGTTGCGAAATCCCTGGAGGGCCAGAATGGCGAATAGCGTATCGTACAGCGCGCTGGCGATCCCCGCGCGCCGCACGTCCTGCCGCACGTAGGCGGAGACTTCGACGGACCATTGATAGGCCGCTCGCTCCCTGTGCCGGCTCGCGTACGCGTATCCCGTCACGTCGTCGGAGGTCGTGCAGACGATCCATGGCGTGCGCGCCATGGTCGAGGTGACCCGGGTCGCCATCTCGGCGGCATCGGGCGCCTCGAGCTCGAACGAGGTCGCCGATTCCACCACCGAGGGCCGGTAGATCGCGGCGATCGCCGCGCCATCGTGCGGAGTGGCGAGTCTGATCACGCCGGACACGGGCGAATCGGAAGAGGGACGTGACGCCTAGCGTTTGCGGCGCATGGTGCTGGGAAACTCCTGAACATAGCACTCGCTGGCCAGATCGGTCACGCGCTCCTCGAGGAAGGTGCGGGCATCGGCGATCGCCTGGTTGTAGACCGTCGGCCCGAGCTCGCTGACGATGAAGTCGAACAGCAGCGCGGCCTTCAGGTCCCCGATCTCCTCATCCAGGTTGTCGGCGAAGTACTCCCGCAGCGCTGCGATCGCTTGCTGGCGCGCATCATCCGCGATGGCGATCCTCGGCTTGTCCGGCATCCGGAATATCGCGTTCTCGTTCGTCAGGTTGGCGTGAAGCGCGTGTCGCGGACTCGCGACCCGCGCGCGGCACTGGCGTCGTTATGCTACTCGAGCAGATCGCGTGGCGCGGGCGGTCCGAGTGAGCCGCGCCGCGCCACTGCCACCGATGCGGCCGCGAAAGTCGCGCCGAGCGAGCCCGTCAGCCACCCCATGCTCCCGTCGGTGCCCATCAACAACGGGATCGCCGCCGAGCCGAGGAGCCCCCACAGCGCGACGCGCCCGAGTGAGAGATCCTGGAGTGTCCGGCGCCGCTCGGCCATCGAAAGCAGCCCCGCGAAGCCGATCCCGGAAAGGAACCCGACCAGCCCGAGAACGGGGAGAATGGTGCCGAACGCCTCGCCGCGGTCCAGCTCCTCCGGTCGGAAGAGCCGCAGCCCAATGACGAGCACCACGCCGAACGCGACCCACAGCGCGGCCCAAGTCAGGCCGATTCCCACCGCGCCGCGCAGCCATCGGATCAGTCTGGTCATGTCTCCTCGCGGATGTCGTCCTCACCAAGGCGGACCCGCATGTGGAGATCGAGCGTCCCCAATGGCTGACGGACCAGGGTCCGCGTCCGGAACGGTGAACGAACTGAGTCTCTCGTCCGTACGCGTCACCGGGCGCCCGGGTTGCAACCGGCCCTGCTCCGCCGACAATGCGGCCGGCCGACGTCGTCGATCCGAGTCGCGCCGGCGGCATCGCCGCGCCGGAGTGCAGCAAACCGATACCGCGGAACTGCGGAAGCGGAATGGCGATCAGTTCGCGGCGAAGCAATAGAACAGTCCCGCCCCACCACTCGCGACGAGATCCGACTGGCTGCAGCCGCGACTGCTGTGGGCGGCATTCCATGATGAATTTCCACCCCCGGCGCGATCGTGATGGCCAACGATCGCATTCCCCGCCGCGTTGCTCGTCCAGTTGTTGCACGTCGTCGTCGCGGCGCTGCCGACCACGACGCGTCCGTGCGAGTCCGATCCCGTGAGGATGTCGTGCTGGTTGGGCGAGTCGCCGCGCCCGTTCACCGGCTGTCCCTGCTCGTTCAGCGCGAACTCCTTGTTGATGCTGTTGCGGTCGCGCTGGTAGTCGCCGTGCAGGTCCGCCACGTTCCACGCGATCAACACGCCTCGCGCGTTGTGCCAGGGTCCGTCGCCGATGCGGTCGCGCGCATTCACCGGCGGCTGCCCGCCCGCGCCAGCCGCACTCAGGTAGGCACGCCACGTGCGGCCGCCCGCGCCGGCCGCCGCCGCGAGACGCTGGCAGTGCGCATCGGCTCCCTCCAGCCCTCCGAGGTTTGCCCCATCGCCCGGGCCGACGCTCGTAATGAAGAACCCCATCGGCTGCTGCGGACGAGGCGCGGCGCCGGCCGCCTGTCCCTCGCTCTCCGCGGCGACGCACAGCGCCGCAACGCACACACTGGCCACGATTCGCATCAAGATGCCCTCGGTTGTGGGTAGTAGGGTCCCGGTCACTCCACCGGCGCGGCAGGGGCAGGCATCGAGCTGTTCCAGATCTCCCGCTCGAACCGCCACTGGCCATCGGGGTGCGCCTTCCAGAGCTGCATGTAGTTGCCCCGATCGATCACCGGATCGCCGCCGCTCACCGGATCGAGGTGCCATTCGTACGTGCCGAGCTCCACGGCCCATGCATCGCCGACGTGGACTTCGCAGTCTGCGAGCGCGAGCCGGGTCGTCCGGAACTGCCCGAGAAAACCGGCATACCAGTCCCGCATCGCGCGCTTGCCATGCAGCACCGGCTCGCCAGGCGGCATCAACACCACATCGTCGGACACGTGCGCGAACAACGCCTCGGCGTCGTTCGTTCTGAGCGCCTGGTGAAACGCCGACGTCGCTGCTTCGACTGCCGCGCGCGCGGACCCGGCCGTCGCCTGTGTGTTCGTCACGGATGATTCCTCATGGTGAAGGATCGGATGTACGACGAGGTGAGAATCTCCGCCTCGTTCCTTCGTTGCACGCCTAGCTCACCGGAAACCACCGGGCGTTACGGCACCTCGCGCGTCTCGGACTCCGAGCACGACGGCTCGACGTCGTAGCCGAGATAATGGTAGTAGTGGGCGACTCGCGTCAGCGGGCCACGCCACATCGTCAGGTGGAGTCCCTCGAGGCTGGTGCAGGCGCGGAGGATCTCCTCGATTCCATCGCCGTCGATGTCGCCGACTGCAGTATCATCGGGTCCAAAGCGCCAGACCGACGTCCCGGCGACAGCATGCGCGAGCGATGCGACCGCATCCGGTACCGAACCCGTGACCGTTAGGTAGTACGCGTCACGCCGTGGCTCGGCGTTCGCGTTCCGTTCCCCCGTCGCGCCTGGAGCGTCGCGGCCACACGGCGCGTCGCGCACACTCTGCACTTGGCCGGTCACGGAGGCGCGCCAGGCGGAGGAATCCGTCCACACGATCGTGACGGCATCCCCGATCGCGAGCTGCGGTCCGCCGCCTTCGCCGGCGAACGTGCCACACCAGCGACCGTCGGCGTCCCGCAGTGCCACGCCGAGTCGTACGGCGGAGTCGGGGAGCACCCCGGAGCGAATGGGATCGACGGGTGGGTCCAACGCCTCGCGAGAGCCCTCTGGGGCGCACGCCAGGCACGCAAGCGCGACCGCCAGGCGTTTCGCCCGCATCGCGGCAGGCACGATCATCATGTCGCGGAGCGCGCCTCCGTCGGGACGGGCCACGGCGTTAGGAAACGGCACACGGCTTCGGCATCGGAATCGGGCGATCGTCAGTCGCCTGGCGCCGATCAGTCTTCGGCGACGATAGCCCCCCGCGGTCGATGACGCTAGCCGGCACGCAAGGTCGGAAGAACGGACCGTACGGGACGTGCGTGGCGGGAAAGCCGTCCGGAGCTCCGACACCGGTACCGACTCGTCGCCAGACGGCTTCGGCACGGCGGCGACGCTGCCATTCCGCGTAAGACGCCGTTCGTCACGACCACGGACGGGCCCGTCCGACGCGAGCGCCCTGAGGAACTCGGCGGCCGCACTCGCGGGCGTCGAGGCTGGGGTACCCGTTCCGGTGGCTCGCGAGCTTGGCATGGCTCGTTTCGCCCAGGGTTCCCGCGTATCTCGGAGCGGCCACGAAACCGCACTCACGGTGATTCACTCGCGGCGCGCGCGCCGCCTACAGGAGAGGATGATATGGAGACTGCATCTCGCTGGATGAAGCGATCCCTGGCGATCGTCGTCGCGTCGGCGCTTGCCGCCGGGTGCGCCGCCGACGCGCCCGTCGGACTGAAGGAGGTGCCGGCGGTCTCGACGAATGCGAGCATCGCGGATGCTCGCATCGCGGATCTTGGCGTGTGCCAGAACCTGCAGGTGCCGAGCGGGAGCAAGCTGGCGTTCCGCACGTACGCGGAAGGGGTACAGATCTACCGCTGGAGCGGCACGAGCTGGACCTTCATCGCGCCCGAGGCGCTGCTGTTCGCCGACGCTGCGGCGAACGCCACGATCGGCTCGCATTACGCCGGGCCGACCTGGGAAAGCGTCAGCGGCGGCAAGGTGAAGGGCGCCGTCATCGATCGCTGCACCCCCGATCCCGATGCCATAGCCTGGTTGCTCCTGAGCGCCGCGCCCATCGACGGGGCCGGCGTGTTCCAGCGAGTGACGCACATCCAGCGGGTGAACACCGTGGGCGGCAACGCCCCCGCGGATCCCGGCAGCGCGGTGGGCGAGGAGGCGAGGGTCCCGTACACCACCGAGTACCTGTTCTACCGCGCGAGCTAGGCAGCGGCGCACGGATTCATGGGTGACGCCGTTGCGGTGTCGCCCATGCATCCGCGTGTCGTCCTCGTCGACTGCAGGGTTGCCGCACGACCCTCTATGGGTCGATAGGCAGCGAGGCGAACGCCCGCAGGGCACGTTCGGCACGCGGTCCTACGTGGTGCTCCCCGCCGATCCATCGGGGCTGGCGATCACCACCAGATAGCCGTCCGGATCGCGCAGCCAGATCTCCCAGTGGTTCGGACCGCCGCTGCCCTCCGGGGGGTTCTCCGGTGCCGTGGCATGACGACTTCGGCCTGCACCTCGGTAGCGCGCGCCAGCGCCGCGTCGAATTCGTCCGTCTCGAACCACAGCAACACGCCGTTGCCGTACGGTCTGTCGTTCGGATCGCCGATGCGAAGGTGGTGGTGAATCTCGTCGAAGGTGTGGAGCTGCAGGATCAATCGGTCGCCCACGACGAGTCGCTCATACTCGGGGCCGCCGTGCGCGCTCGCGCAGCCCAGGAGCCGCTGATACCACCGGCTGCTCGCCTCCACATCGGTCACCGCGATCAATGGCTGCGGACGCATAATCCCTCCACGCGATGTGGCCGCGAACCTCGGCCGAACGTTGCGGCCAGGGGTGAACCGTCATGCGTTAGGTAGCGTGCCGGCTGTCGCTCCCCCGCGATCCGGCTTCCGTGGTAGCCTCGGCGCCGTCGCCGACGGCGCCGAGGCTCACGTGCCCCGCAACGATCCGCCAGCGACCGTTCTCCCGGGCCCATACTCGGGTGTAGCGCGCGATCGCATCGAACGGCGCCCCGGCGTAGCTGCCGGCCATCCGGGTTCGCAGCGCGACGACGGCAACGTCGGGACCAACGCGTCGCACGCGCAGGTCTTCGGGCTCGTGTGCCGTGACGCGCATGATCCCCTGGCGATAGGCGGCCAGGTCATCTGCCTTCGTGGCGAGTGTACCGTCCGGACCGGTAAACAGCAGATCGTCGGAGATGAGGCGGTCCAGCGCGCCGACGCTCGCGGTGAGCTGGGCGTGCCGCAGCTCGTCCTCCAGGGCGGCGATCTCGGGATCGGTCATGGGGCGAAGAGCAGAGGAGCTGGGGTGTCGATCTGTCTCGTGGGTGCTTGTCGCGGACGAACGTCAGTGCGTCCCGGGTTCGCCGAGCTCGCTCAGACGTCGGCGCAACAGTTCCTCCACCTAGGGCAGCACGAGGCTATTCGGTGAACGCGAGTCGCAACAGAACGCGCACGGGGAGCACGCCAGGCTACCGCGTCGCGTTCGCCAGCGCCTTGATCGCCGCCGACATCGCCTTTACCCGCTCCGCATCTTTCGCCCCTGACACGTCACGGTCCACTTCGCGCGCCAGCGCATGGAGCGTGTTCCGCCGATCCCTACCGGTCTGTCGCTCCGCGGCGTCGAGCGCGCCTGCAATGGCCGTGGTCCGTTCCGCCGCGAGCCCGTTCCACCGCACCAGCTGGTCGAGATACGAGCGGACCACCGGGAACGCGGCTGGCCACTCGAGCTTCGGCTGCATCTGCGGGTTGTACTGCTCCAGTTTCACGAGCTTCGCCGCCTCGATCTCGTTCTTCGACAGATGCTCGCTCGGCTCGAGCTCGAGGATGTCGAACCCGCGGTCGAGCTCGGACGAGTAGATGTAGCCGTTCCAATAGTAGGCGCCCCACGACCCGCCGATCGTGCCGCGACTGCGTCGGCCCTCCGCAGCCGATGGCGGTGCCGGCACATCGACATCGGCCGGCGGATCGATCGACCCACGGTCGAAGTACGCGAGCTCCTGGGGGCGGTCCGGGTCGGTAAACTCCATCACGCTCACTCCGCCCTGGTACCACCCCTGCACCATGATGTCGCGTCCCGGAACGGGAATCAGGCCGCCGTTATGCGACACGCAGTTCTCTTCGGCGGTCTGCGCCGCGGGGATCTTGAAGTACGCGTGCTGCGTGAGCTTCCGCTCGCGATCGATGCTGAGTATGGTGTTGCCGCCCATTTCCATCATGGAGCTGGCCTGACACATCGGAGACGTGCCGCCGCCCCACTCATCCGTGAAGACGATCTTCCTGCCGTCGTTGCTGAAGACCGCCGTGTGCCAAAGCGAGAAGTTCGTATCGGCCTTGGCATCGAGCCGTACCGGCCTTTCGGGGTTCGAGATGTCCACGAGCAACCCGTAGCTGCCACACGCGCCCGCCAGAAGCCCCACTGCCGGGTAGGCCGTCACGTCGTGGCAGTTCCGCGGCCCCGTCGGCCGTGGCGCCGGTAAGGTGGAGTCGCCCGCGGCCCGACCGCGGCCACCACCGCGAGCCGGGCGACCGGCTGCGCGCGGCGCGGCGTCCAGTCCGGTGAAGATGCGCGCGCCGGTCACCACTTCGGCGCGTTCGGGATTGCCGAGGGGCACCCTGATCACGTCGAGCCGATACAGCGAGTTGGTCTCGTCAGCGGGATCCGTCCCATTCGTGCACCCCGCAAGCTCCGTCTCCGGGCGCGCTCCCTGGCTGCCTGACACATAGATATAGATGACACCGTCATCCCTGGGGTGCGGGACGATCGTGTGCGTGTGCGATCCCTTGCAGGTCTGCACGTTCTTGACGAGACGCGGGTTCGCGGGGTCGGACACGTCGTAGATGCGAACCCCCGCCATGTGATCCTTGGGGTCCTGCACGCCCCCCTTCGCGCAGTCGTTGCGGTTCCCGGCGCCCTCTGCGGAGAGGAAGAGCAGGTTGCCGTAGATCGACGGATCGCCCTGTGACGTTATGCAGGAGACGGCGGAGACGATCCGCGGCGCGGCGGGGTCGCTCACGTCCCAGATCGTGAACCCCGCGAAATTGCCCTGGTAGACGTACCTGCCGCGGAAGGCGAGATCAGAATTGATGAACGCCAGGCCGCGTGCCGAGTCGTGCACCGCCGCCTTCGGGGTGGCCGAGACCAGGCGCATGTTCTGGATGGCGATCTCGGCGTCGTGACGTCCCGCCGCCAGTCTGCTGCGCGGATCCTTGTTGGTCGGGTAGGTCTGCGCGGCAAGCAACGCCGGAACGAGGAGCGACGCGGCGAGCGCGAACACGCGGCGAGCGAGTAGCATCGGGAGCGACTCCGGGTGGCGGACGAGTAGGGCTCAGCGGTCGGACAGCTCGTACAGCATCTGGCGCATCACGCCGATCTCGGCGGTCTGCACGGTGACGACGTCGTTGGCGAAGACGTTCACGTCGACTTCCTGGCCGGCGCGCGGCGCGGCGAACAGATCCTCGACCATCTGCAGCGCGCCCTCGTGGTGCTGGATCATGAGCGTGAGGAACGCGCGGTCGAACGCGACGCCGGTGGCCGCGTCGAGCTCGGCGAGCTGCGCCTCGGTCAGCATCCCCGCCATCGCCATCGTGCGCCACGACGACGTGTCGGGGGCGAACTGGCCGCTGGCGCGGAGCCACTCCTGCATGATGCGGATCTCCGCCACCTGCGACTGGTCGATCTTGATGGCGAGCCTGAGAATCCGTGGGTTCGCGCCGCGCGCCTCTGCCAAGCGGGACATGTGGATGGCCTGCGCATGGTGGGCGATCATCCCCTGCATGAACTTGACGTCCGCTACCGTATAGAGTGCGCCCTCGGGCACCGTGATGTGACCATGCCCGTGCATCCCCGCGGTCGAGTCCTGGGCACGTCCGGTGGCGGCTGACGCGAGCAGCAGGGTCAGGGCGGCCAGCGCCGCGGCGAAGCTAGGATTGCGAGAATACATCACGCGTGTGGCGGTTGCGGAGCGGTGAAACATGCAAGCTGACTTGGGTTCATGCTACCGGGGTGCCGCATTCTGGGCCAGATGACCGGACGGGTCGAGTCCACGCTCGATGTTCTCGCGGCTCTGCTGCGGGGTGACGGGTGTAACCCGCCGAGGTGATGTCGCTACCAGCGATGCCGGCGGTGTGTAAAGCGGCAAGGACGCCCACGTAGCGCGGGCTCCCATGGGCTTCGAGGAATCGTCACGTCGCGTTGCGCCCAGAGCGCTGCGAAGTGCCGGAGGATCGTCGCTCTGCCACAAGTCAGTGAGGTCCTGTACCGAGCGACCGGCGCCGCTTCGGTGCTACAGCCGCGACGGATTCTTCTGTCGGCCCGGAGAGCACTCGCGCGATCTTCACCATCGTGCTCCAGCTGCGAGTGGTCGTCGGCACACCAAAGAGACGATCGAGTTGCGCCAGATGGTCGATTGCGCGCATCTCGCGGCGATAGGCGCCAAAGACGAATCGTCCCTGTTGACCGACGATTTTCAGTCCCCACGCTCCGGTTGCCGGAAAGCGCCGTGGCAGTGGGGAGGCAGGTTGGCAGCGCTTGGGCAGGACACTGACGAAAGCGACGATTCGCGGATCGGTCGGCAGCAGCGCGACTGGATCGGACGCTACGAAACGCAGGACATCGCTGCCCGTACACACCATTATCTGCGTGTCAAACGGTAGAAGGCGTGCGATTTCGGCACGCAGCGTAGCCTGCCGCACCGGCTGACGGACCACGAATGTGCCGGCGGCGCCGACGTTCACAACATCGAATCGGCGCAACCGCTGGGCGAGCAAGGTGGGGCGAAAGGTCCTGTGCCCACCGACGTTCACGCCTCTCAACAGGACGACGAGGGCCATGTCTCAAACCGCGCCAGCGAGCAACCCGCGCATGCGGAGCACGCGGTCGAGCGACGTCCGGGCATTCGCATGATACAGGTAATTGCCCGGCCTCTCCGCGCGCACGCGCAGCTCGCGCACCTCACCGGGGCGCAGCACCACGGAATCGAGCGCGCCGCCCTTGGCCGCATCGGCGATCCTGGCGGGCACGAAAAAGGTGAGCGTATCACGCTCGAGGGAATTGCGAACGGAGGCGCGGATCTCGGTGCCTGCAGGCACACGTATCAGTGGCCCCGGAGCGATCGGCCGCCTGCCGGCTTCGGCGAAGGCCTCCACCGGCAGTCCCGGGAGCGAATCGCCGTCCGGATGCCACATGGCGAGCGTCGCATCCAGCGAGAGGGTGAGCACACCATCCCGTAGCGTGCCGGCAGGCGTGCGATTGTCGTTTGCCGTCACGACCGCCAGCCGCTGTTGTTGAGGCGCGGCGTCGGCCACCAGCAGCAACATCAAGGGCAGGTGCAGCGCCCGTCCGGATCGCATGTGGTCCTCCCACTCGCGGGTGACTCAGATCTCGAGTATTGCGAGCTGGCTTACGCTGTCGTCGTCTTGCTCTAGCCAATCGCAACACTTTCTAACAGCCTAACGCCTGAAGTGCGCCGCGGAGCGGACAGGGCTGTTTCCAGCCGGCGTACGCCGGCCGGTCGTCCCGTCAGCTTCCGTGTACGGTGAGACGGTGGGTAGTTGCGTCCTACACGCGCTCGAGCGAGCCAATCTGCGTCCAGAATCAATCGGCGCAGTCGACAAGAATACTCACGAGTCTAGTGGAGCGGACAGCGCGGCCCTCCCAAGCTCACACCCTTCAGCCGGCCAGGTTCGGCCCGGACATACGCGGCTAAGTCGGCGGCGGCAAAGTGTGCGAGTACCGTCGGTTGCGCCTGAAAGTCGTAGGTAATCGTGCCCGAGTGAGAGGCGACCAGGGCGCGGTCCTCCGTGTTGGGGCCGCTGATGAAGGAGAGGGCTACCTCGAGCACCGAATCGGCGGGCACGATCGCGGTCTGCGCCTCAACCCGAAGACGAAAGTCCGTAATACCTTCGCCGGCCCGATCGATGGGATGTGCTACACACGCCGTGGCTGTCGGCGCGTCACTCCGGCAGGCGCTGGCAACGAGGCCAACTGCAACGGCGAGGTATTGCCACCGCGACATAAGATCACCTCCAAAGGGCGGGGCCAGCTGCTCGGGTGTCGCGACATCTCCCAGGGCAGGGTTCCGGTCGGCAAAGCCCGACCGGCCGCCCCGTCAGCAACAGCGAAAGGTCAGATAGCTCGCGTCAGGCTCCGCAAGGCAACCGGGCGCCATCATCGCGCTGGCGTGGACGGAGGCCATGGCACGGACTCCCAATGCTCTCCCGTTACGGCGAGGGCGCCAATCAGTGCACCGCCTCCGACAAGGATAGGCGTCCCGTACCACGCGAGCAGCGCGACGCCGATATCCCCGTCCGGCTGCTGTGCAACGCCCGCGGCGAGTGCCAGCAGGATCACGGATCCTACGGCGGCGCCACGCCATGCGCCAGAAGTCCGTGAGGTGCCACCGCGACTAACCTCGAGTCGAACAATCCGAGCAACGGGGAGAGGGCGCGGTTGGGCACTTCCGAATTGCTGCAGGCTAAGGGTATCGGGCGTAAGGCCAGTCAGCCGGCCGACATGTGAGCGGAAGGCGGAATCGCGCGGGAAGTATGGTCGTGGCTCCCAGGCACGCACCCGCGCGCCGATCGGAGGCACGTCGCGTGGACGCTGCTGTGCAGCGAGTGGCAGCGCTAGCCACGTGCATGCGAGGACGAGCAGTGTACGCATTACGGCAATGTGGTTGACAACCGAACGCCCGTGCTAGTCACGTGGCTCAAGAATGTTTGCATGCGGGACCGAGATGTGCGGTCGAGTTTCGTGATGCAGGCTAGTCGCAGTGTCACCTATGATCTCTTTGGCCTGCGCCTCGGACCAGCATCTACTTGATCTTGACTTTGGCGATTTCGGGGTTCGGCGTGAACGTATCACCGAAATCCTCGACCTCCGACGCCTTGCGGATCTCGACCTCCGCCTCGCCGTTCGGAAAGATGTTCGGAGCGCGCTTCACCCACTCGATTGCTTCGTCCAGCGACCTCACCTGAATGATCGAGAATCCCGCAACGAGCTCTTTCGTCTCGGCGAACGGACCATCGATGACGGTGCGCTTGTCGCCGCTGAACTTCACGCGCGCACCCTTCGAGGTCGGAGCGAGCCCCTCGGCGGCGAGGAGGATACCTGCCTCCGCGAGCTCGGCGTTGTACTTCTGCATCGCGGCAAACTCTTCGGGCTTCGGCAGATCGCCCGCCTCGCATTCCTTCGTCGCCATGACCATGACCATGAAACGCATCGTTCTCTCCTGAATTCGTTTCGTGACGGTTGCCGCGCCCTTCGCGGCCTCACTAACACGTCGAACAAGACCGGTCAGAATCGAAACGAGCTTCGAGAAAGCCGTAGAACTGTCGGGTTCAAGAACTTAGCGTCATCCCGAGGAGAGACGACGAGGGATTTCCTGTAGCGGTCGACGTGGCTGCGTCCCGACCCCCGACAGAAGATCCCGTATCCGCTGCCGTTGCCTGAGCCGTACCCGCGACGCAGGAGCACAAAGGCGACGAGCTGCGGTGCGGATGATCCGCCTCGGATAGCTGCGACGATTCGTTCGATCGCAACGCCCATGTTGCCATGAGCGCTACGGTACAACCGGTGGATGAGTGGCGAACATCGGGAACGATTGGCTGTCTATGGTCTCGTGACTCCAAGTCAATGAACGGTGCGAATGACGAAGCCCGTGTGCTCCCTAACGCATGAAAGGAGCTGAAGGGCGGCCCAAGCGTAGCTTGGGGCGCCCACCGTGCGGTGGGGCCGCCTTGTCAGCTTCAGCGAATTGATGATTCCTGAGGGCCAACGGTTGCGCTGGTGTCAGGCACCGCGCCTCAGGAGGGATCCATGTTGCATTCCGGCAGCGTCCCCGTGAGCCCGTACTGGTGTATGGGCCGCCACTGCGGTGCGGCCACTAGAGCGCTCGACAGGCACCCACGGGTTGCAGGATCAGGTCGGCACTCAGCGCGGTGGCGGCATCCAGGAGATTGTGGGAAACGACGACATCAATCGAGGCGTCATCGAATGGCAGCGGCGTCCCGAGCTGCTCGCGCCGAAACTCGATGCGGCTCAGCATGGGGAAGCCGACGCACTGCATCCTCTGCGGCATCGGAGTTGTCGATGCCGGAAAAACGGGCGCTTTCGTCCTGGGACGAGGCGGCGACTCGTTGCAGATCGGCGCCGCGCCCGCAGCCGAGGTCGATCAACTCCGCACCCCGGTAGCGTGACCAGCGAACCGAGTCAGTCGTGGTGGGCCGCGCGATCACCTGCCGAGGATACACCTCGTCAGCTGACCTACCAACGGTAGAGCTTAGCTACGGGGCGGCCAGGGCGAAGCCCTGGCCGCGGTAGGGCGGCCGGCCGCCCCTCGGCTCCAGTGATCCGTTTGATTGCCGCACGAGATGCTACGTCATCGCAGCGGCGTCAGGAATACCTCGAGGAGCACCGGGGTCACGCCGCAGCTGGACGCAGCCAGGAGCACAGGGAACCGCACCTCTTCGAAGCGCGGATGATGCACGCTGACCTGATAGCCCCCGGCTCGAGACGGAACGCCTTCGTGCACCGGAACACGCAGGGAGGTGGGCAGGTGGCGGCGGCGGAGCGTCTCCGCATAGTTCTCCGCCTGTGCGACAGCCAAGACACTGTCCTCAATGAAGAGGCCTGTTTGTGCATCGCGAAGCACAAGCTGCAGGCCCACCGGCGGCTTCGGTGAGCAGACGAGCAACCCCCGATCACTGTTGAGCAGTGTGACCTGAAGCGATTCAGGACTCGACGGGCCGATCACGTGATCCCAGATCAGCTGCCGTAAGCCTACGCGGGCGACGCGAACTCTATAGGCGCCCGGCTCTAGCCCGGAAACGAGAAAGCGGCCGCGCTCGTCGGTTGTGTCCGCGCGGAGTTCGGCTGACCCGTTGAGCGGCGTGAGCTCAACGATCGCGTGCGAGGCGAGTCGTCCACTCTCATCTTGGATCACGCCACGCAGAACTCGCGCATTCGACTTCGCGATCGCGGAGTGCTGGGCGCAGCCGAAGAGCAGTGCGATGGCCGTGAGTCGAAACACCGTCTGAAGTCTATACACGATCGCTGGCGCTCACGAAGCTGGCTGATCATCTAACGCCTGAAATGAAACCGCGGGGCGGCCAGGCGTAGCTCTGGTTCTCTCGCACCGCCGGGCGGCAGGCCGCCCCGTCGGCTGCAGTAACCCGTTAGGCACCGGACCGGCGACAAAACGCCGACGCAATTCGCCGAGACGTTCTTGCCGCTCTTGGTCGCGCTTCTGTTCCGACGCCCGGAACTCGCGCCGCCGTCTCACCTGAGCAGAGTTGCGCAATGAGACCTCGAGGCAGTCCGCTACCAGCGGCACGTTGAAGTGTGGCATCGCATCGGTTGAGCCGAAGTCCGGGCCCTGTCTGGAGCAGGTGCCACCGTATCGGATGCTGGCGGCCTCAACGGTGAAAGTCGCTGCCGAGCGCCGACCCGATACACTGGATCGCACGCTGTCAACAGGGCGGCGATGCCGAGCGTGGTCATTATTGAGCGACCACCGAGATGGCGGATACGTGGCATGGATCAACAGTGCTATCCCATTGGCCTTACGCCTGAGCCAAGCTGCAAAGGATTCAAATAGGAGTGCGCGCAGCGCACCGTCAATAGCGCCTTTGGCAGTGTCAGCTGACGTTAGGCGACGGGGGTATGGTCCGGGAACATCGGCGACACCGCAGCCCGGGAACATGAGTAACACTAGCCCCAGCCGTAACCCGCATCACAGGACTCGAATCCGTTTAGGACTGCGATGCCATGGAAACAGAGTCCGACCATTGACGAGCGGCTGCGGTTTGTGCTGGGCTCGTTGAGTGATCGCTTCACCATGAGCGATCTCTGCGTGCGCCAACGAGCTCGCCGCATCTAGCGCCGTGGCCGTCCAGCACTAACGTATACCGTGCGTGAATCTACACTCGAACCCATGAGCATCGACATCGCTACGTTGCGGCCCAAGCTCGAGGCGGCGCTCGGCGAGCAGCTCCAACTCGGTCCCCTCCTGGGACAGGGAGGGTTTGCCGCCGTATTCCGCGCACGCGATCCCTTCCTTGAGCGCGACGTGGCAATCAAGGTGTTGGATCCGTCGCTCGCCGTCGACGCCGCCCTAGAGGAGCAATTCCTGCACGAAGCTCGGACAATTGCCGCGGCCGAGCATCCACACATCGTACCGCTGTACTCCGCGGACGCGACCGGAGGACTGCTGTATCTCGTGATGCGGCTCCTCCCCGGTAACTCGCTTGAAGATCGGATCGCCGAGGGAAAGCTCCCGGCTGCGGAGGCGACGCGGATCGCGCTCGAGTGCGCGCGGGCACTGGCCGCAGCGCATGCCGTCGGCGTCGTGCACCGTGACATAAAGCCCGGGAACATCCTTCTCGACGCGAACGGTAATGCGACAGTCACTGACTTCGGGATCGCACTCGTTACCTCGCGACCGGCGCGCGAGCTCGTCGGATCGACTTCCGGCACCCCGCACTACATGAGCCCCGAGCAGTCGCTCGGCGAGCAAGTTGACGGACGCTCGGATGTCTACGCGTTGGGTGTCGTGCTGTACGAAATGCTCACGGGCGAATCTCCCTTCCCGGGGCGCAACGCGACGGAAGTGATCGCGAAACACATCTCGGCCCCGATCCCTAGAGTGTCAGAGCGTGCGCCCGAGACGCCCGTGGCGCTCGTGCGACTTGTCGACCGCATGTTGGCCAAGGAGCCAGCGCACCGGCCAACTGCGGCCGAGCTTGTGAAGGAATTGACCGCCGTGAGTGCTCCAGACGCGCTGCTCACACCATCGCAGGTTCGACGTCGACGCTGGAAACGCCGCAGCGTCTACTTCGCGATTGCGGCGGTGGGCGCGGTCCCCGTGATCGTTATCGGCGCGAGCATAGCATCGCAGATGATCTCCTTCCTCATGAGCGGTGGCGAGGGCGCCGAGCCCGCGTTAATCGCGTCGGGTGCTGCAGTGCCTGACTCCATAGTGCGCCTGGCGCGAGCGGACGGGATCGTGCGTGAAAACGAGCCTGTCGAGCTCGTCTTCATCCAGGCCAATCGCACGTTTGCGGATGCGTTGCTGCTGACCGACTCGGCGATCATTCGCCGGGGACCCAGCGGCACCATCCGGCGCACGTTTCAGGAGAGCGACATCAACCTCCAACCTCTCCCACGCGGCGGTTCGGCGGGAGGTCTCCTCATCGTGCGGCGAAGGGGCGCTGCTCCCGACACGCTGTTTCGGGACCTGAGCGGCCGGGAGGCTTTCCTGTTGATGAATGAGTTCTCGACCAGGCACCGCGAGCAGAGGGCGCGGGACTCCACATCCAAGTAATCACGCGCGCGCCTCGAAAGTACGGATCGCGCGTCATCTCAGTAGCATCGGCAGAGTGTCGTCGTCTAACGTGCCGGAGTCAAGCCGCGGCAGCCACAAGTGAACTACTCAACCACATTGTTTGGAGTCGCCGTCGGCTTCAACGCCTCGTCAGTCGCGCAGGGCGCGCGGTGATCTTCCTATTCTCCGGGCAGCGGTTGTCCGACACGCACCAACGTGCCATTCGGGTCTGACAGTGCGAATTCTCGCATCCCCCACGGCTTGTCCTCTGGGGTTGACGCGCTCAATCCGGCGTGTATCAGGGTTGCATGCAGCGCGTCGACGTCGGCCACGCGCCAATAGCATTGCGCGTAGCTCGTTGCGGGGTCGAGTTCCGGAAAGCGGAAGAAGTGCATCTCCAGCGTATCGGTCGTGAGGATGGCGTACCCACCGAACGCATCGGGCCACCAGCCGACTGTTCTGAACCCTATGCGCTCGTAGAAGGCTCGTGTCGCATCGAGATCTCGTGCGGGGACGATGGGGAACGCTCCTTGAACCACGGGTCCTCCGGGTGGCCTGAATGAATCGGTACAGTCGACCTAACGCCTGAACTGAGCTGCAGGGCGCAGCTCTGGCCGCGGTAGGACGGTCGGCCGCCCCGTCTGCTCCAGCGAATCGTTAGAGAGCGGCTGTGTGAACCCTACCGTTCGTCGCCGGGCACGGGCGGTCGGTCGCGCACCTTCTTGAGCACGCGCTCGAACTTGCGCCGCGAACCGCGCGCCGCACGCTCCGCCAGATACTCGCCCGTCATGCGGGCAGACACCTTCTCGGCGAGCGACGTGGCGATCAGCTGATTGATCGAAATCCCTTCTTGGGCCGCCAGCTCTCGCGCCTGCTTATGCAGTGACTCGGAGAGCCGCAAACTGATGGTGCTCATAGTTACCGTCCCTCCAACTCCTGAAGAAGTGCGCCGGGCGTCTCCACCTGGCCTCCAAATCGCTCCGCCCCGGCGAAGTCGCGCACATTGTGGGTGACGATCACGTCGCACCCCGCTTCGACGGCCAAATCGAGGACCATATCGTCTTGGGATCCCGGAGGACGGCCGCCAGAGATAGAAAATCTCCCGGTGGTGCGCCACCAAGCAGACAGGACCTGACTGTTGCCGCCCCTGACTCCCCCCTCAAAAGAATCTCAGCCAGGGCGCTTGACGTTCATAACCGAGTGGTTATTATAACCACATGGTTATTGACAAAGAGCAATGACGCCCTCCCAACGCCTCGACGCCACCTTCGCCGCCCTGGCGGACCCCACGCGCCGCGCGATCCTCGCCCGGCTCGCCCAGGGGGACGCCTCGGTTGCGGAACTGGCGGAACCCTTCGCCATGAGCCAGCCGGCGATCTCCAAGCACCTGAAGGTGCTGGAGCACGCCGGCCTCATCTCGACGGCGCAGGACGCGCAGCGCCGCCCGCGCAAGATCGAAGGCGTGCGCCTCGGCGAAGCGACCGCCTGGCTCGAGGAATACCGGCAGTTCTGGGAGCGCCGCTACAGCGCCCTCGATGAACTGCTCGGCCAGCTGCAGGCCAAGCCTCGCAAATCAAAACGCAAACGCCACTAGGAGAATCCAGTATGGCATCTGTTCAGAAGATTTCCCCGTTCCTGATGTTCGACAGCCCCGGTCGAGGAAGCTGCGAAGTTCTACGTCTCAGTCTTCCCGAACTCGGAGATCACGTCGGCCAATCCGATGCCGGCCACCATCGTGGCGAACGGAACCGAGATTCTAATGTTCGATGACGGGCCGCATTTCAAGTTCTCGCCGGGCATCTCGCTCTTCGTGAAGTGCAAGACCAGGCGGAGGTCGACCCCTACTGGAACAAGTTCATCGCCGGCGGCGGCAGGGAAGACAATTGCGGCTGCCTTCAGGACAAGTGGGGCGTCTCCCCGGCAGATCATCCCCGACGCTCTCGGCTGTTACCTCGGCGATCCTGATCCCGAGAAAGCCAACCGCGTCATGCAGGCCATGCTCAAGATGAAGAAGATCGTCGTCGCCGATCTCGATCGCGCTGCGGCCGCCTAGTTCACACAAACCGAAAACGAAAGGAAACCTCCCATGACCACCACCATCAACAACAAAGCCCAAGTCTCGCTGCCGAGCGACACCGAGGTGCGCGTCACGCGCGACTTCAAGGCGCCCCGCACGCTGGTCTGGCAGGCGCATACCGAGCCGAAACTTTTTCAACGCTGGATCGGGGGCTATCCGGGCTGGTCGATGCCGGTGTGCGAAATGGATGTCCGCCCCGGCGGCAAGTATCGCTGGCGCTGGCGCACGGATGAGGACGGCAAGGAATTCGGCTTTCACGGCGACTACCGCGAAGTCGATGCGCCTGGAAACATGGTCTACGCCGAATACTACGATCCCGGCGACATGGACTTCGCGATGCCCACGAACAACCCGGCCATCATCCGCACAACGTTCACCGAGAAGAACGGCGTCACCACGCTGGTCGTGCTGATGGACTACGGTTCGAAGGAAGCGCGCGATGCGGCCGTCTCGACCGGCATGACCGACGGCATGGAGACGAGCTACGAGCGCCTCGACAAGCTTTTGGCAAAACAGCAGGGAGGCTGACGAGGCCAAAAACCTCGAGATCACTCTCCCGACCGACCGCGAATCCGCATCACGCGCTCGTTCGACGCCCCGCGCGAACTGGTGTGGGACGGCTCACACCAAGCCGGCGCTTGTGCGTCGCTGGCTGCTCGGCCCGCCCGGCTGGGGAATGCCGGTGTGCGAGATCGACCTGCGCGTCGGCGGCAACCGCTATGAACGGGTCGACATCGGCCGCGGCAAGACGATGAGCATGGGCGGCGTATTCACGGAAGTCGTGAAGCCCGAACTCATCGGATCGAAAGAGAAGTTCGACGACGACAGGATGATGGGCGAGACGGTGAACACGCAGGTGTTCACCCAGAAGGGCGGCAAGACCCACATGACGCTTCGGTCCTCTACGCCATCGAAAGAAGCCCGCGAAGGCGCCCGCCTCGAAAGACGAGGCCGGCGCCTTCCTGGCGGCTTCCATCACTATCGCTCCATTTCTTTCGATCGTAAGAGGATCTGAACCTGCAGACAGGGGCACTTCGTTAATTCGAGATCGACTGACGCATTGATGATGAAGGGTGTAACTCTCCCCTGGTAGAGCGCGTCGACATGCTGAAAAGCCATACCACTTTCAGGCAGCGCGAGCAACTCGCGTCGTGCACCATCATCTACGAGCAGCGGCGCTTTCATGATCGAGCTCTCTCTCGCGGTCTAACGCCACAGCTAAGCTGCGGGCGAATCCAACAGGATGCGAGCGAAGCGAGCTTCCGAAGATCGCTTGTCAGCTGCAACGCAGGTTAGCGAGCCCGCGACAGGGCTCGCTAGCGGCGTCGCCAAACCCTGAAGCAATCCGTGGCGTGCGGAGGGCGGCTATTCGTGGGGACCCGGCCCGTCGCGAGTCTCGTCACCGGTCGCCAGCGATTCTCGTATCGCGTCCGCCAGAGCCGCCATCCGATCGCGAATCGCACGCGTCGAAGACTTCCAGTAAAACCGGGCCGTGGCCACCACGACGGTCGGTACCAGAACCGTTGCAAGAAGATCGGCGAGATCGTCGATCGACCCGACCATCGCGTTGGCGGCCATCACGACGACAAGCAGAGTGGCGAGCACCGTGGTGACTAGCATGGGGGTGCGATCGACCAGGATCTGGATCCGCGACCCCCGTGAATCCTCGTGTGCGGTCACCGACAGCTTGGTTGCCCGGGACCATGCGTGCCAGGCGAAGCCGACCGCATCGGCGCGACCATCACCTGGCACTTCGGCTGCGGCCCGAACGGCGGACAACACGCGACTTGACACCTCCGGACTCATTTCTGTTGGCACGCGGATCACCTCGCGGTGCCGACGAGGCCCTCCGACTACGCGCTCGAGAAGGGACTCGTCGCGACGCTGGGCGATGCGGAGGGCTGTGCGCTCGACGAGCATAGGATCGAGACCCGCCTCGGCAGCGGCCGCCTTGATCTGCTCGAGAGAAAGGCCCGACAACGCCGGAGCCTGTCCCGCGGACGAGCCGGCGGCCTCCGCGGCCGCGCGCAGGATGATCGCTACCTCTCGGTCGGTATACACCCTCGCGTCGTGAATCGTCCACCTCTCAGTCATGGCCGGGCTGCTCGGAGCCCGCTCTAAGCGTCCCGGTCAACATACTCGAACCGAGGAGGATTGGTTGCCGCCGGCGCCCCGGGCGAGCACGGGACGGACCATCGCGGAACGAAGGCAGATCAGACTGTGTGCGCAACCATGTTGTCTCGCTAACGCTTGAACTGAGCCGCGGGGCGGCCAGGGTGCAGCTCTGACCGCGGTAGGGCGGCTGGCCGCCCCGGCAGGTTCAGCGAAAGGTTAGGCCTCAGCGGCCCCACAATGCAAGGGTCCGCCGACACCAGAAGGCGTCCGGCTGCGGACTAAGGCGCGCGTGGAGCGAGATCTCATAGTCCACGGAGTCTGGGTGGCCGACATCCGCCCGAGGCTTCATAAGCAGTGCGGCTCGAACGCTGTCTTGCGCTCGCCAGTTCACCAGCGCGAATGCCAGCAGAGGAGCACCGATCGCACTGTCGGTCTCAGTGCCTTCCGAGCAGACGATACCAGGGCCGAGGCGTCGGGTAAGCGCAGCGGTGGCACGAGCGAATTCGGCGCGCCGATCGCTGGCGGCCACGGGCCATGACGCGTAGAGCTCGACCACCGTGTTATCGGCATCCAGCTGGAACGTCTGCAGGGTATCCTCGACCGGCAGACTGCATCGACGATACGGCGCGTGCCAAAACGGAGTGGCGTACTCGATCTGGACCGCCTCGCAGTGGGCAGATGGCGCCACCTCGCCAATCACCTACGGAGCGAGGGGCCCCCGTAAGGTCCGCGCGACACAGGCAGCGCAGTAGGCGATCGTGGCGAGGCCAGCGAACCAAAAGTACCGAATAGGCGTCGCTCGTTGTAGGCCTAACGCTTGAGCTAAGCTGTCAAGGCGGCCCAAGCGGAGCGTGGGGCGCCCGCAGGGCGGCGGGGCCGCCTTGGCAGCTTCAGCGATCGTTAGACACCAGTGTACGGCGGTGACGGGCCATCGGGAAGAGCGCGCGTGGGCCCGTGGCGGGCCGGTGGGCAGGAGCGTGCGGCGTGCCCGGGCTGGTGGCGGACTCCTGGTGAGTAGAGCTCGAGTTGGCGCTCCGATTCCGGCGCCTCGAAGGGCGAGTGCCGGCGCGCGTGTGCTGGCGGTTGGTAGCGCATGTTCGGGCCCCCGCGCGTGGGCCCCCGGCGCGGGCCGGCGACGGAAGTTGTGAAGGGCGAGCCGGGCCGCCACTCGAAGCAACTGCGATCGAACATCGCGTGGGAGTCCCGAACGGGCCGGCGGGAAGGAACAGAGCCCCGGCGCGCGTGGGCGTGTACGAGAGGGCGCGGGCCGCCGCGTGAGGCCAACCATCGCGAAGCCCGAAGCGCCACGCGTGTGCCGCCACGCGATGCCCGTCTAAAGGCACACGCGCGAGTACGGTGTGTGTCTAACGCTAGAGCTAAGCTGTCAAGGCGGCCCAAGCGGAGCTTAGGACGCCCGTAGGGCGGTGGGGCCGCCCCGTCTGCTCCAGCGAATCGTTAGAGGGCGGACTAAAGATCCTCTGGCGTGAGCCCCGTGCGTTTCGCAATGCGCGCGAGCATCCGAGGTCCGATCTCTTCGCTGTCGTGGAACGCGAAGACGACGTCCGGCCAGCCCTCGCGGGCGAGCACTTGATGCGACCCTGCCGTCCGCTTGACTCGCCATCCAATCCGAATGAGCGCTGCGAGAAAACTCGCCGCGCTCGGGTGCTGGGCCACGCCGTCACGCGCTACGCGGCGCGAAACGAAACGGAAACGAGATCCGGCCCGGCTTCGCCATGCTCGAGGCGATCCGCGAGGACACGAAGCGCAAGCGCCTCGGCGCGGGCGATGGCGTCATCGCGCGTCTGGCCATAGGCAAGCACGCCCGCGAGATCCGGAACCTCCGCGAGCCAGCGGCCGTCCTCTTCGCGATCGACTTCAAGCGTAAGATGCATGGTTCCTTCGGCGGAAACGTGATGCCGGGAATGTAGCCAGCAGGTGGCATTTGGGTGAGCCGTTCGCCCCAGTCCGTGCCCCCGGTCAGCCGCAAAGGCAAGGCACGCAAGGACATCAGCTTCAGTGAGCGCCGGGAACGTGGTCGTGATCTGCTGCGTGGACAAGCCGCTCGCCAGGTAGGACAGCACGTCCGTCACGGTGATGCGGGTGCCGCGGACGGTAGGCCTACCGAAGCGAATGTCCGGATCAACGACGATACGATCGGAGAGCTGCATTGGCGAATCGGAACTATCGTGGCGTAATGCCCAGAGCGCGTGTCCCTCTAACGCAATTTGTGTAGACCAATCCAAAAAAGGATCGGCGGGTCTCGCTTTCCCAGTATATGACCGCCTAGACCCCCTTGCAAGCAGCCCTAACCTCCCCCCCCCGCCAATTATGCGACTCGCATAACTCCATTAGAGCAGCATGCCACGCAGGCCTAACCGCCAAGTCAGCTCTACACAGACCCCAGCCGTCCCCCTGACTGACCGATCGATCGCCCTCCAGCGCTTACCTCACCAACCCAAGCTCTTGCCAGCGGACGCGCTGGCGCCATACTGCAACCGGAAACCAGCCACCCAACAACGTCCCCCCGTCGGATCCCACGATGCGCCCCATCCTCTCCGCGCTCTTCCTCTCCACCGCCGCGTCCTCCGCACCCGGACAGACGGCTCCGCAGACCGACGCCGACGCCTACACCCGCTACGAGCTGCTCGCCCCCGGATCCGGCAAGTTCCGCATCCTCTATGAGGTCACTGCCACCACCCCGGGCGCCACCCACTACTTCAATCCCATCCGCAAGGGCAGCATCGCCAGCGACGAGAGCGTCGAGGACCGCGCTTCTGGCAAGCCCCTCGCGTTCTCGGAGGTCGGGGCCGAGGTCGCCCGCGCCGGCGGGGTCCGCGTCCGCGACACCACCCAGACCTACATTCGCGTCACCCTCGCCCGCCCCGTCCCGCCTGACGGCGGCGAGGCGCGCATCCTCATTCGCAAGACCTACGAGGACGCCGCCAGCTACTACGTCCGCGGCGATACCCTCGTCTTCGCGCGGCCGCTCGGCATCAAACGCAATGCCGTCGTGCTCCCCGCCGGCTACGAGTTGATCTCGTCCAGCTACCCCGCCCAGGTGCTGCAGGAGGACGACGGCCGCATCGGGATCAGCTTCTGGAACGACGCCCCGGGCGAGGCGGACGTGACGATTCGCGCGCTCCCCAGTCGTCAAAGCCCCGGCGGCACCTCCAGCGTCAGGCCGCGACTCGGAGAGCGCGCGCACCAGAACCGCGAGATCGTCTACCTCCTCCGGCAGCCCGAGACCCACGCGTTCGATCTCTACCACGACTACACCGAGAGCCGCCCGGGCACGAGCACCTACCTCAACGTCGTCCGCGCCGGGAGCACCGTCTCCAATCCCCGCGCGCTCAACCTCGACACCGGCGAGGAGCTCGCCTTCGAGATCGTGAAGGGCGACGCGATCGCCCGCGCTGGCCTCGACGTCCGCAACGTCACGCCCCAGACCGAGGTCGTGGTCTTCCGGTTCCCACCGGTCGCGCCCGGCGCCTCGATCCGGCTCCGCATGTTCGAGACCTATACCGACTCGGCGCGCTACACCGTGGTGGACGATGAGCTGGTGTGGGATCGCTCGTTCGGCCGGCCGGCCAACGCCGTCATCCTGCCTGACGGGTGGATGCTCACGAACAGCGCGATTCCCGCGACGGTCTCGACGAGGGCCGATGGGCGCGTGCGCCTCGACTTCATCAATCCGCGGCCTGACGACATCGCGGTGCTGATCACCGCGCGCCGCCGGCCGCCGCGTTAGCCGAGCCGGCTCAGATCCGCTTCTTCACCGCCGCCGCGCCGCGCTTTACCACGCCCCACACGATCAGCACCACCGCCGCGATGACGAGCAGATGGATGACGCCGCTCACGATCTTCAACCCCAGCCACAGCACCGCCCACAACACGAGCAGCACGATACCGACCCAGACCAGCGGATGCATTGCGACCTCACGGTTCGAGTGATCAGGCGCGCCGAAGGCGCCGGGTTACGGCCCCGCCCACAGAGCCAGCTCCGCGGAGACCGCCAGCGCAGTGGCCCCCGCGGATGCGGTCACGCAGCAGGTCTCCGGATTCCTCGCCTCGTCCCCACCTTGGAAGACGGTCTCCACGTCAGGGCGAACGACCCGTCATGAAGTCCGGCGCCGCGTCGAGACCCGCTCAGAGCCGGCTGCAACGAGGTCCAGGCAAGCACGGGATCGATCGAGAAGTTCGCCGCACCCGCCTCGAGAGTCCTCGCCTGCAGTGCGGGATTCGGGCCAGCGCGGAATCCCGGCTCCATGGTTCGTGCAGGCGATCGACCCGCGATCCGTTACGTCGCCACTCTCGCCACCGACGAATCGTCGCCGCCCTCTTCCCTCCTCCGTCGGCTCACGACCCCCGCCGTCACGAGCGCGATGAGCAGCGCCACCGGCAGCGGCTCCACGAACGTGAACGCGATGTTGACCAGCGGCTTGCGGTACAGCTCCGCGAATTCGTCCAGCTCCGCCTTCTTCGTGGCCAGCTCGCCCGCGGTCGCGCCATCGGCGCGCGCCTCCTCGAGGAGATGCGCCTGATACTTCGCGATGTAGTCCGGCGCGAAGTTGTAGTAGATCACCTGCCACGTGGCCACGTAACAGGCCGACGCCACCAGCGCGATCAGCGCGCCCACGCCGAGCGCTCGGCCGAACCGCACCGCGCCCCCGGCGACGGTGTCGCGATACGACCGCACGCCGAAGTAGATCAGTAGAAAGGCGAGCACCATCGACGTATAGCCGATCACCTCGGCCCGCCCGAACCCGAGCTCGTCGTGGAACGGGACGGTGATGATCAGCATCGCCGACAGAATGGCGCCGGAGATGAGGCCGAAGGTGAGAACGATGCGTTTCATGGATCGAGCCCTCTGAACGTGGACGGTGCGGTGAACGCCGCCAGTCTTGCCGGCGCACCCACGTCCCCGCGTCACCCGAACGGGTGATTCTGACGGCGGATCGCGAGAATCATCCTTTCAGGGGATGAGCCCCGCCTCCTTGGCGCGCTGCACGGCCTGCGTCCGCCGCTTCGCCGACAGCTTGTCGAACAGCCGAGCGGCGTGCGTCTTGACCGTGTTCTCGCTCACGTAGAGCCGCTCGGCGATCTCGCGATTGCTCAAGCCGTCCGCCATCGCCTCGAGAATCTCGAGCTCGCGCTTCGTGATGCCGAGCTGCTCGAGCCGCGTCTCGTTGCGCTGGAACGGCGCGCCGACCGGCACCGGCACCTCCACGGGCACGGTCACCTGCCGCACCACCACGGTCTCGCGCCGACGTGTGAGCTTGAGGCCGAGCCAGATGCCGAGGACCGAGAACAGGAGGGCGACGAGCCCGCCGTAGATCTCGAGCGAGTGCTCGAGCACCAGGAAGCGGTACTCGATGAACTGCAGCGCCGCGATCAGCACCCCGCCCAGGATCCCGTAGACGAGGACCGTCTTCCTCATTCCGCCACGCTCACTCCGCGCCAAGACCCGTCTCCAGCGTTTCGATGCTCACACGCCCGCCAGCTCTCGCTCGATCTCGTTCAGCCCGTGCCGCGTCTGCGCGACCCGCTCCGACGTGTGCATCTCGATCGTCCACACGATGGCCTCGAGGACATACCACCTCCGCGCGCGTTCGACCAGCCGCGGGGCGGCATCGCCTGCGTAGCGGGCCGCCACGGCCGTCAGCAGCTCCATCCCGAAGTCCTCATAAAGGTAGATGAAGTCGCGGGCGGCATCGCCGATGGAGAGATCCCCGAAGTCGATGATCCCGGTGAGACGCCCCGCATCGGGATCGTAGAGCACGTGCCCGGGCGCCAGGTCGGCGTGGAGCAGCACCTCACGCGCGCCATGCTCGTCAGGCCGGGGCCACGTTGCCAGGAACGCCTCGAGCCGCGGTGCACCCTCGGCGCTCAGCAGAGGCGAGAGGACCCTCCCCATCGCCGTACGCGCGGTCCGCACCATCTCCGATGCGTCGATGCGCGGAAGCCCGCAGCGCTGCACGTCGGCCGGAGGAATCGCGTGCAGCGCTACCAGGAACTCGGCGAGCTGCACGGCCGTCGCTTCGCGATCCGGGCCGGGCAGCCGCAGCCACGCCTCTCGCGTCAACACCTCCCCCGCGACCTCCTGGTGCATCGCGAACGGCGGGCAATCGGGCGGCCGAAATACGGACGGGCGCGGCACCGGGAGCGGGAGCCGGTCCGCGATCATGCCGAGCGCACATGCTTCTCGTGCCAGGCCCGCGGCGGATTCCGCGTGCCTGGCGAGACGCAAGATCCGTCGCCCGGCACGAAACGCCAGCGAGTCGTCCCCCGCGCCGACGGCGATCAACGGCAGGTCCGCCTCCGGGAGGTGTGCACGCAGGAGCGAGGCGCCCGCATCGTGCTCGAGCGCAGGCCACATCCAGCCCGCGCCCGCGGGCAACGCGTCCGCGGTCACGGCGGTCGTCAGGCTCCAGGCGGCGTGTCGCGCAGGGCGGCCACGAGCCCCACGGGATCTCGTGGGCTCAGCAGGATGGTGTAGCCGAGCCGCGTCGGCACGACGACGGCACGCCGCTGATTCGTCAGGTAGAGGAGCGCCTTCTCACCGTTCCGCAGGCGGAACCACCCGCTGCCGTAGCCAGGCAGCCCCGTGCCGAAGGTGCGGGCGACGGGCTGCAGGTCGCGCTCCTCGCGCAGGTCGACCACGCGCGCCCGATCGGCGACCAGATCCTCTCGTGGGATCTCACGCCCCCACCAGTCGCCCACCAGCACCAGACCGGACGACGAGACCTCGAAGCGTGCGGTGCGGCTCGCCAGCGCCGAGCGACCCACGGCGGCGGCGACCAGAAGGAGCACTGCCGCGATGATGCCGAGGATCACCTGCGGGCCGGCACCGGCCGGCGCGATCGCGAATGACTGAGCCACGCGGCGTTCCTCCAGTGAGATCGAAAACGCTCCCATGTGCACGCTCGTCGATGCCTGTGTGCACGCGTAGCATACTATAGTATCGGCGGCCTCCATCGGCGAACAACCGGGGATGCGAAACGGGCAGGCACCCCCGAGGGTTCCCTGCCCGTTCCTCCGCTGCCAGGACGTTAGGTCCGCGCCAGCCCCACATTGACCATCGTCGTGGCCGTCGGGTACACGGTCGTCCTGCCCGGCCGCATCCACGCGGCCGACGACCTGGTTGGGCTTGGGAGTGGGGTATCCGGATTGGGAGAATCCGGGATCAGCGCTGAGGCACCGGACGCCCTACTTCCGATAGCGGTACCGCTGAACGTTGCGGTCCACCTGACGCATCGTTCCGCCGTCCTCCCCCGCCAAGGCGGCGACGGTGACGCGGACGCGCTTCTCGCGCACCACGAGGTGCGGCACGAGCGTGTTAGGCTCGGCGACGACGGTCAACTCCTGCTCCACTTCCATGTTCTCGAGGGCGGCCACGACCTCCTCCGCATCCGGGACCCCGGCGAGGCGCTCCAGCAGCTGCTGCGTGAGCCGCTTCATGCCGGCCGAGTCGGGCACGGAGATCATTTGCAGCTCCACGCACGACGTGGCCTGGTCCGCTTCCGAGCACGGCACGCGGCCGGCCGCCGAGAACTGGAGGCGCATGGGCACCGTGAGGCCCGGCATGATCGGTACCGCCTCCTCGGTCTCCAGCTCGTACACCGCACCCAGCTCCCACTCGGCCCCGACCCAGGTCCCCACCAATGCGTTCCACTCCTGTGCCGCGGAGGCGGTCAGGGCCTGCTCCGACAGCAGCTGCCCCATGAAGCTCGCGACCTGCGGCACGCTCTCGCCCATCTCCCGCACCATCGGCGCGAACAGCGAATCCATTGCGGCCTTGAGGCGCGCGAGGTCCGTCACCTGGACGAATTCGCCGTCGGCGCTCACCACGAAGCTGGGCGTCAACGATCCGAGCGTGCTCATCATCCGCTGCGCGAACTCGGTCGGGACCGAGGCGGCCGCGTCGAAGCCCTCGACCCTGAGCGAGTCGGACCTGACGACGAATCCCTGCGGGTGCGCCGCCACCCGCATGAGCGACCGCGTGCGCATGGTGGTCGTATCGCTACCCTGGTGCGACGTACGAACGCGAAGCACCTCGTGCTCCACGTCCGCCGTGAGCCCGTCGCGCCATGCGAAGCGCAGTGACACCGAGTCGCCCGCCTGCGCCGCAAGCGTCGCGGGGAACAGGAGCGCGCTCGCCGCGACTCTGCATCGCCGCATGAACCCCGCAATGCGACGCGAGCGCCGATAGGCGAACACGTCAGCCATCGGCCTGGCCCCGCCGCTCACCGTTGAACCTTCCGGAGGAGCCGCAGCAGCTCGATGTAGAGCCACACCAGTGTGATGAGCAGCCCGAACGCGCCGTACCACTCCATGTACTTCGGCGCGCGCATCTTCGCGCCCTCCTCGATCACGGAGAAATCGAGCACCAGATTGAACGCCGCGAGCCCGACGACGAACAGGCTGAACGCGATTCCCAGAGGGCCACCTGAGTGGATGAGGGGCATCCGGAACCCGGTGAACGACAGGGCGAACGACACGAGATAGAACACGAAGATGCCGCCGGTCGCGATCGTGACCATGCGCCACATCGCGGGCGTGGCCTGCAGCACCCTGGTCGTGTAGAGAATGAGCATGACCAGCGTGACGCATACGGTGAGTCCGACGGCGAGCAGCGGCAGGCCCGGGTAAGCGGCGTTCGTGTACACCGAGATCACCGCGAGCGCCATCCCTTCGATGACGGCGTAGATCGGCGCGATCCACGGCGTCGTGCGGGGCTTGAAGATGCCGACCATCGCGACGATGAGCGCGGCGATGATCGACGCGATGAGGAGCGTGCGCGGATTCTGAATCGCGCCGGTGCCGAGTTGATACCAGGTATAGCCGACCGACAGGCCAAGCAGGGCGAGGAGGAGGAGCGCCTTCCCGGCGGCCCCGCCCACGGTCATGGCTTCGGCGCCGGCGGCGGCGCGAGCGGCATCCTCGTAGCGGGCGGTGCTGAGGGCGGGATTGGAGCGGTTCATTGGGGAATGGGGAGTTAGGAGCTAGGAGCTAAGGGCCAGGGGCCAGGGGCCAGGGGCCACGGGCGAGGGGCCAGAGGCCGGAGGCCAGAGGCCAGGCCGTGACACCCGTCAGCCGGTACGTCATTCGCGCCTCACGATACTGCCTCACGCTTCGGGCGGAAAGAGGCCGAGGCCGGGGGTCATCACGCCGTGGGTCGCCCTTCCGCTCGACCTGAAGGCGACTGCGATGGATGCAACCGGCCGGAGAGACGACGAGCGGCGGCCAGATCGCGAAACGGCGAATGGGTCCGGGTCAAGAACGGAGGCGGCCTGCGCGCAGGGCGCCTCGGGCGGTCGGCACTGCCGCCGCCGTGAGGTTCGGCGATCGGGTCAGCCGTCGGCGGCTCGGATACCCTGTTGCAGGCCGGTGATGAAGCGCCGTGCATTCCGCCCCAGCACCCGCGAGTCGTAGCCCCCCTCCTGCACGACGAGCGTCGGCAGCCCTAACGCGCCTACCGCCTGTCCGATGCGCTCGAAGCCGTCCGGCGTGATCCGCCAGGCACCCGTCGGATCGCCTTTCGCGATGTCGAGCCCGAGCGAGAGCACCAGCGTCTTCGGCACGTACTCGGCGATCCGGCCGAGCACGGATGTCAACTCCGCGAGGTACGCGTCGTCCTCCACATCTTCCGGAAGCGGCACGTTCAGGTTGAACCCCTCCCCCTCCCCTTCGCCGATCTCGTCGGCGAACCCGGCAAAGTAGGGGTAGGCGTAGCTCGGATCGCCGTGGATCGACGCCGTGAACACGTCGCTCCGGCGCCAGAAGATGTCCTGCGTGCCGTTGCCGTGGTGGAAGTCGATGTCCAGCAGCGCGACGCGGCCACGCTTCGTCAGGCGGTGCGCCGCGATCGCCGCGTTGTTGAAGTAGCAGAATCCGCCGTACACCCGCCGCTCCGCGTGATGCCCCGGCGGGCGGCAGACCGCGTAGACCAGCCGCTCTCCCCCTTCGATCAACTCGGCGCCTGAGAGCGCCGCATCCACCGCCGCGCGGGCGGCGATGTACGCGTTGCGCATGAGCGGCGTGAACGTGTCGATGCAGTAGTAGCCCGCCTGCACCTCTTCGTCCACCGGCTTGCGCTCCGGGTATCGGATGGGGAACACGTAGGGATAGATCGCTTCCTCGGGCGGCAGCTTGGGGCAGACCCGGGAGAGGTAGTCCACGAAGTCCGGATCGTGCACGGCCGTGATCGGGCCCTCGCCGAACTCCTTCACCTCGGCGATCGCGACGCCCGGATGCCCACCAATCGCCTGGATGATGCGTTCGACCCGCACCGGCCGCTCGACGTAGCCGCGCTCGCGCACGTGGTGCAGCGTGTGCTGCTCCGGCACCAGCACCTTGATCGGATGGAGCACCTGGCGAGGCGCCGTGGGTGGAACGGGCGCCGGCGGCTGCGCGGCGGACGCGCGGGGCGGCTGGAGCGCGACGGGATCCTCGCGCACGGACTCCACGATCGACAATGCGTACTCATCGTCAGGCGGATACTCGTACTTGCCGAAGAGGATCGTGCGCATCACCCCCCGCACCTCCTCCGCGCTCGGCCGCCGCTCAGCACCGAGTGGATCGAACATGAGGTACGGCTCCCCCTCCGCGCGCCCGGGCCGCTTGGCCTCGTAGGTCGTGCCGGCGATCACCCGCGCGCCGAACCGCTCGTAGAAGCGAATCCGGGCCCGATTCTCCCGGCGCACGGCCGCGTCGGGCTCGAGCTCCGGATCGTCAGGCCGAACCTCGAGGTACAGGCCCCGCGACTCGATGCGCGCGAGGTACTCCCGCAGCGACTCGTAGAGCGCGCCGCCCACGCCACGCTGCCGCACGTCGGGATCCACGACGAGGAAGTCGAGCACGGTCGCCCGCAACCGCGGAAAGTGGAACGCGAGCGCGAACCCCAGCACATCGCCGCGGTGATTCTCGGCGTCGATGAGAAGCACCCGAAACCCGAGTTCCGGCTGCCGCCGCAGCAGCTCCGGGATCTTCTCGGCGTAGCCGGCGTAGGCCGTGCCGTAGTAGGTGCGGAAGATCCGCTGGACCTCCCGCACCCGCCGCGGGTCGTGATCGGCGTCGGCGACGAGGATGAATCTGATGCCGATTGGAGAACTCCTTGTTCGCGCCGGTCGTTCCGGCTTCGTGATCTGCGCCGCGGAGTGTGCACAGGCCGCGCGAAGACGGGAAGGTCTCCTCAGCCCATTCTGCCAATTGTCCAGGAGCGCGGCTTCCCCGCTCTCAGCGGGAAGCGGTGAACGCTGCGAGTTGGCAGTGTTCCCGATACCGGAGCGACGCCGAAACCGGGAACACCTCCGCGACCTCCGCGCAACCTCCGCGCCCTCCGCGCCCTCCGCGCCCTCCGCGGTAAGACAACGAAGCCCGAACCCGAGGGCAAACTCCGTAAGCCTAACCGAGCGTCTTGTGAAACCGCCGCACGCTGAGCGCGATCAACCCCACCGCGAACCCCGCCAGGATCAGCGTGTCCCGCCAGAGATACTCGATCCCCACTCCCTTCAGCAGCACGCCCCGGACCACATCGAGGTAGAAGGTCAACGGCAGCGCGAGACCGATCCACTGCGCCGCGACCGGCATCGCCTCACGCGGGAACATGAACCCCGAGAGCAGAATGTTCGGCAGCAGGAAGAAGAATCCGAGCTGCATCGCCTGGACCTGGCTCTTCACCGCCGTCGAGATCAGGAGCCCCACGCCGAGGCTCGCCACGATGAACGTCAGCGACAGCACGTACAGGAGCGCGAGGCTCCCCCGCAGCGGCACGTCGAACAGCAGCCAGCCGAGCAGGATCACGACGGTCATCTGCACGTATCCGATCAGGACGAAGGGGGTCATCTTCCCCAGCATCAGGCTCGTGCGGTCGATCGGCGTGACGATGAGCTGTTCCAGCGTTCCCCGCTCTCGTTCACGCACGATCGAGATGCTCATGATCAGGATCAACGTGAGCGAGAGCAGGATCCCGATGATCCCGGGGACGATGTACGTCGCGCTGTCGAGCGTCGGGTTGTACCACGGGCGGACCCGCACGTCCAGGGGCGGCGCGCGAACGCCGCCGAGCCGCATCGACACGACCTGCCCCGCCTGCGCCGCACCGCCGATCGCCGCCTGCGAGGCCAGGGGGTCCGCGGCATCGACGATGACCTGCGCCGTCGCCTGACGACCCCTCTTCACGTCGGTCGCGTACCGCGGCGGCACGATCACCGCCGCTCGGGCACGCCCGCTGGCAATGGCCTCCTCGACCGCAGCGCGGCCCGACGCGTGCTCCGTGAACGCGAAGTTCCCGGTGTTCTCGAGCGCCTGGAGCAGCTCGCGGCTCTGCTGCGATCGCGACTCGTCGAGAACGACCGTCGGCAGATCGCGCACCTCCGTGCGGATTGCGTAGCCGAACAGGGCCAGCTGGGCCGCCGGCAGCACCGTCATCATCGCGAAGGTGAACCGGTCCCGGCGGAGCTGCGCGAACTCCTTCCACAGCATCGGCCAGAAGGCCGCCCGGGCGATCCGCCTGACGATGCTCATACGAGCACCCCCTCGTCGCGTCGCTGCAGCGCGATGAACACGTCCTCGATCGTGCGCTCGCCGAACTGCCGCGTCACCTCGTCCACGGTCCCGAGCCCGATCAGGTGGCCGCGCGAGAGGAAGGCGAGCCGCTGGCACCGCTCCGCCTCGTCCATGTAGTGCGTCGTGACGAGGATCGTCGTGCCGGCGGCGGCGAGCTCGTAAATGATCTGCCAGAAGTGGCGGCGCGCGGCGGGGTCCACGCCGGCCGTCGGCTCATCGAGGAAGACGAGGCTGGGCCGGTGCGCCGTGGCGCAGGCGAGGGCCAGCCGTTGCTTCCAGCCACCGCTCAGCGTGCCGGCCAGCTGATCGCGGCGCGGCGTCAGGTGCAGCACATCCAGCAGCTCCCGCATCCGCGCATCGCGTTCCGCGCCGCGCACCCCGTATACGCTCGCGTAGAACTTCAGGTTCTCGGCCACGGTCAGGTCCTCGTACAGCCCGAACCGCTGCGACATGTACCCGATGTTGCGACGGATCGCGTCCGATTGGGTCAGCAGGTCCAACCCGACGACCGTGCCGCCGCCCGCCGTCGGCTCCAGCAGCCCGCAGAGCATCCGGATCGTCGTCGTCTTGCCACTGCCGTTAGGGCCGAGCAGGCCGAAGACCTCGCCGCGGTGGATGTCGAGGTCGAGTCCCTCGACGGCGACGAGGTCCCCGAACTCCTTGCGGAGTCCCCGGACCTGGACCGCGGACTCCGTCGCGGGTCCGGTCACGGCGCGGGCTCCCCGCCTGACGATCCGCCGGGCGTGCGGAACCGCACCTGGGCCGGCATGCCCGGCTTGAGCGCCGGCTCGCCGGCGACGTCGATCCGGACGCCGAACAGCTGGTCCGCGCGCTCCTCCTCGGTCAGCGCGACACGGGGCGTGAACTCCGCCCGGTCGTTGATCGACGTGATCCGCCCCGCCAGCTCGCGCTCGAGCCCGGGGACGGTGACGGCCACGGTCTGCCCCACGGAGATGCGCGGCAGCGCCTCCGCGGGCACGAAGACGCGTATCCACGGTTCCGTCGTGCGGCCGATCGTGACGGCGGGCACGCCGGCGCCGAGCATCTCGCCGGGATCGGCGTGCCGGCCCAGCACGATGCCTGACGACGGAGCGACGAGGACGAGATCGGCGGCGGTCGCGCGGGTCCGCTCGAGCGCGGCGACCGCGTTGGCGACGTCGCCCCGCGCGGCGCGAATCCGCTCCGGCCGCGTGCCCTGCTCCAGCAGGGCGAGCGCCTGCGCCGCCGCATCGCGGCGGGAGGCCGCCGTCTCCGCCGCCGTTCGGGCGGCATCCAGTTCCTGACGACTGACCGCCCCCGCCTCGCCGAGCCGCTGCATGCGCTCGTGGTCGCGCGCGGTGCGGTCCGCCTCGGCCGCCGCCGCCCGCAGCTCCGCGCGCGCGCGCTCGAGCTCCGGCGTGCGCGCGCCCGCTTCGAGGTCGCGCAGCTGCGCCCGCGCAGTCGTCAGGCGCGCCTCCGTGGCGGCGATGTCCGCCGCGAGGGTCGCCTGGGTCAGGACGGCGATCGTGTCGCCGGCCGCGACGCTGTCACCCTCATCGACGAGGATGCGCTCGACGCGCGCCGGCAGGGCCGGGGCGACGTCCATCTCGCGAATCTCGACGGTGCCATGCGCGAGGAGCGCGTCGTCGGATGCGCGACAGCCCGAGATCAGGAGCGCGGCGGCGGCCGCGAGGGTGACTAGGCGAATCATGTCGCGCGGCCCTCCCCGGCCGCGTCCCGCGGAGGTGCCTCGAGCCCGGCGAGCGCGAACCCGGCGGCGTGCCGCCCGAACTCCCGCATGGTGTCGTCAGGCAGCGGCCCGCCGCCGCCGAGCAGCAGGCCGACCGCCGGGCGGGCAAGAAAGAAGTAGGCGACCTGCGAGATCGTGGAGATCGCCGCGAGGCGCGGCTCGAGCTCGGCGCGAAAGACGCCGCTCCGCTGCCCGGCGCGGATGATCTCGCAGACCGCGCCGAACAGTCCGGCGAGATGCCGGGTGATCGCGCCGTGGGCGTGCAGGGCCTGGTGGTCGACGAGCTCGCGCACCATGAGCTCGGGCAGGTGCGGGCGTGCGAGCAGCATCTCGACCTGCCCCTCGACGAGCGCCCGGATGGCGGCCGGGGGGTCGTCGATGCCGTGGACGCGCCGCAGCCCTTCGGCCGCGAGCCCGCCGATGAGGCGCTCGAGCACGGCGCGGTACAGCGCCTCCTTGTCGGAGAAGTAGTAGTAGAGAAGGGCCGAATTCACGCCGGCCTCGCCGCCGATCTGCTTGATCGTCGTCGAAGCGAAGCCCTGCCGGGCGAACAAACGCTCGGCGGCATCGAGAAGGGCATCCCGAGCGGCGGTGGATTCGAGGGGGGCCGTCATGATGCTTTAATTAATCGTTTAGTTAACAACGCGCAAGACCGTGATCCCATTCCCAACGCTATCTGTCCCCCTTCAACTCCCCACCGCGAGCGAGCTGCAACGGGGGACCGGGGCCCACCCCCGGACGGACGGGCCCGCCTTGGCGGGCCGCCGTCGCCAGCCCCTACGTCAGACGCGCACTCAGCTCGTACTTGACGTTCCCCTTCAGCGCCCGCGACACGATGCACCCTTCCTTCATCTGCTCGGCCAGCTTCTGGAACGTGGCATCGTCGACATTCGGCACCGTCGCGGTCACATCGAGCTTCATCGACGTGATCGAAAAGACGTCGCCCGTCTTCTCCATCGTGCAGCTCGCCTTCGTCTCGATGCGCGTCGGCGGCGTACCGTTGCGCTCGAGCGCGCCGCTCAGGGCCATGCTGTAGCAGGCCGCGTTCGCCGCCGCGAGCAACTCCTCGGGATTCGATCCGCCGCCCGACTCGAAACGGGAGCCGAAGGAGTAGGCGCCGCCCAGCCCGCTCTCGCCGGAGAAGCTCCCCTTCCCCCCCTTCAGCCCGCCTTCCCACGTCGCGCTCGCCTTTCTCGTCGCCATTGCCGTCTCCGGAGATTCGTTGCCGTTTGCCGGCGCGCACTCGCCCCGGGCGGGTTGCCCCGCATACCTTGCGGTCATGTCCCACTCGGAGCTCGACACGCTGCCGCCGTCGATCGCGCGGATCCTCGCGCGCTTCCGCGCGATGTCCCGCGAGGACAAGATGCAGGCGCTGGTCCAGTATTCCAAGAAACTCGAGCCGCTCCCCGAACGGTTCGCCGGACTGGACCGCACCGGCTTCACGGTGCCCGAGTGCCAGACCCGCGTCGACATCTTCCCCGAGACGCAAGACGACGGCACGATCCACTTCTACGCCGACCTCAACGTCCGCCAGTCGCCGACGATCGCCGCGTTTCTCGCGATCGTGTTCGGCGCGGTGAACGACCAACCGCCGAGCGTGATGCTCGCGATCCCCGACGATTTCGTGGCGACGGTAATGGAGAACATCGGCCTGGGGGCTCGTGAGGTCGGCCTCAACGCGATCATCGTCCGCCTGAAGCTCCACGCCGCGGCTGCTGCATAACGCCTTGGCCGGTTTCCGGTTCCCGATCTTCCGACTCCGATTCCCGATTCCCGCTTCCCGACCAGCATGCCCCGGATCACCATCACCGTCCGCAACAACGGCCCCTTCCGCGTCGAGCTCGAGGAGGGTGCGGAGCTCACGCTGCAGGACCATGAGGGCAACCCGATCGCCATCCCCGGCCCGCGCTTTTCGCTGTGCCGCTGCGGCGGCTCGATCAAGAAGCCGTTCTGCGATGGCACGCACAGCAGGATCGGCTTCCAGGGCGCCGAGGCCGCTCGTCAGGCCTACGACCGGCAGATCCTGGAGGCGGAAGGGGGAGGGGGAGGGGGAGGGGGAGGAGTAGGCAGCGGGGGAGCTGGGTGAGCTCGGGACGGGTGACGCCGCCCGCACGAGATCGCGGTGCGGAGTCGGAGTCGGCGAACCGGCCGACGGTCGGCGCGGGCTTGTCAGGCAGAGGCGAGGTGCCGGGCACGGAGGATGAGCTCGAGGAGGCGCTCAGCCGGCCGACGCCCGAGGTGGTGGACACGCTGCGAGCGGCGCCGGGCGACGTGGTCATCCTCGGCGCCGGCGGCAAGATGGGACCGTCGCTCGCGCGTATGGCGCGGCGTGCCGCCGACGCGCTGGGCGACGAACGACGCGTCATCGCCGTGTCCCGCTTCTCCGACGCGGGCCTCCAGCACGCGCTGGGCGCCGATGGCGTCGAGACCATCCGCGCGGACCTGCTCGACCGGCGAGCGGTGGATGCGCTGCCGGATGCGCCCAACGTGGTGTTCATGGCGGGGCAGAAGTTCGGCACGCGCTCCGATCCGGCGGCCACCTGGGCGATGAACGTCCTCGTGCCGGCCGCCGCGGCGGAGCGGTATGCGGGCGCGCGGATCGTCGCCTTCTCGACGGGCAACGTCTATCCCCTCGTGCCCGCGAATGGCCCGGGCGCCTCCGAGTCGGCTCCACCCGGACCCGTCGGCGAATACGCGCAGTCGTGCCTCGGACGTGAGCGCGTGCTGGAGCACGTCTGCAGCCGCACCGGCAGCCCGTTGGCGATCGTCAGGCTCAATTACGCGAACGCCCTCCGCTATGGCGTACTGAC
>DATHUW010000030.1:0-39967 GCA_035461825.1 Gemmatimonadaceae bacterium | reverse complement strand
CCCCCCCCCCCCCCCCGGACTGAACCCTCGTGATCGGATCGAGGATCGCGCAAGAACGGGGCTGCGTTGCCTGACGCAAGCCTTTGACCGCGGCCCCCCACGATCGCCGCGCGCGGCCGACCGCGCCATTGGCGTCCATCGTCGGCGTCCGAAATCCGCAGTACTCCGACCCCCGCCCCCCGCCCCCCGTCCCTCGCATTACCTTCCACCATCGAAACCCCTCTTCCCCGTCCGACGTACGAGTTTCGTGAAGCGTTTCGGCTTTCGCGCTCGTCTGCTCTGGATTCTCCTGGCGTTCGCCACGGTGCCGGCGGTCGCGCTGATGTTCGCCGGCGCGGTGGCGGCGAATCGTGCGCTCCCCCTCATTGGCGGAAGCGGTGCCTGGGAGCGCGTCGCGCAGTCCGGCCGCGTGGTCGCCGCATCTATGGACACCACGCGGCTGTCGCCCACGCAGCGGCGGGCGCTGCGGCTCCACGAGCAGGAGCTCAACGCCTCGCTCGAGCAGGCGCGCCGAGTTCGGTACATCGCCGATCGGGCTCCGGTAGTGCTGGGGGCGCTCGTGCTGATCGGGTTCGGGGTGCTGGTGCTCGTCGCTTCACGGGTCGCGGCACACCTGAGCCGGCAGCTGAGCCGTCCGCTCAACGAGGTGGTCGGATGGACGGGGCTGATCGCCAACAGACAGCCGCTGCCGGATCAGTCGCCCCGCAAGCGGGGAGCGCCGGAGTTCGCGATCCTGCGTCGACGAATGCGGGCGATGGCGGAGGAGCTGGAGGTCGCGCGCGAGCGCGAGCTGGAGGCGGAGCGGCTGGCCGCCTTCCGCGAGGCGGCACGGCGGGTGGCGCACGAGCTGAAGAACCCGCTCACGCCGATCCGGTTCGCGGTCTCGCGGCTCCGGCGTGAGGCGTCGCCGGCGCTGGCGGACGCGGTGGACGTCCTGGAGACCGAGTCGGCCCGCCTCGAGATGCTGGCGCGGACGTTCTCGCAGTTCGGGCGGCTGCCGGAGGGCCCGCCGTCGGAGATCGACGTGCCGGAGCTGGTGCGGTACACGAGCCGGGCCTCGATCCCCGAGCGGGTCCCGGTGACGGTGTCGGCGGCCGAGGACGTGCCGCTGGCGTGGGGGCAGCACGAGGCGCTCGCCCGGGCGCTCAGCAACGTAATGCTGAACGCGGTGGACGCATGCGCGGAGGGCGGCGAGATCGCGATCGACGTGGGCCGCGGGCACCTGCACGGGAAGCCTGCAGTCGTGATCGAGGTGCGGGACACCGGATGCGGCATCCCCGCCGATCGCCTGTCGGCGATCTGGGAGCCCTATGCGACGTCGAAGCCGGGCGGTACGGGTCTGGGACTGGCCATCGCGCGACAGGCTGTCGTGGCGAACGGGGGCGACATTGCCGCGGAGAGCGAACCGGGGGTCGGCACGACGATCCGGTTCACGCTCCCGGTGGCGGACGGCAGGGCGCCGGACCGCACGCGCGACGAGTGGACGGCGCTGGGCACCAGCGCATAACGCGGAGCACGCAGTGGACGGACCGGTCATCTTCGTTCCCATCACCCTGTTCATCGCGATCGCGGTGGTCCTCGCCCCCCTGGCGCGCGCGCTGGGCAAGCGTATCGAGAACCGCGGCGCGCCGCCGCCGCTGCCGAGCGATGTGGCGCAGCGGCTGGAGCGGATGGAGCAGGCCATCGATGCGATCGCGATCGAGGTGGAGCGCATCTCCGAAGGGCAGCGGTTCACGACCCGGCTGCTGTCCGATGCGACGTCGGCCGGCGCGCTGCCGGGCGGCGCGCGGCGACCCTGACGAGGAGTTTCGATGGGCGACGTGGCGGTTCTGATCCCGATCTTCGGCATCCTGGGGGGCGTCGGCATCGTCAGCGTGCTGACGTGGGCCCACGTGCAACAGCAGAAGCTGAAGCACGGCGGCGGCCCGACGAACGTCGAGGGCCTGCACGAGCGACTGGCGCGCATCGAGAACGCGATCGATGCGATGTCGGTGGAGGTGGAGCGGATCTCGGAGGGGCAGCGCTTCACGACGCGCCTGCTGTCCGAGCGCGGCACGGACCGGCCGGACGCCGCCACGCCCGGCGCATAACGATTAACCGGAGCCCACGCCATGCCGGAAGAAATCGCGATGCTCTTGCTCGCCTCGATCATCGGCGGCACGGTCGTCCTTTCCTACGCGATCCGCGCGTGGTCGGTCCGCGCGCGGAGCAGGGCGGCGGCCGAGCTGCCCAAGGGTCTCGACCAGCGCCTCGAGCGGATCGAGCAGGCGGTCGACGCGATCGCCATCGAGGTCGAGCGGATCTCGGAGGGACAGCGGTTCACCACCAAGCTGCTCGCCGACCGCGCGGAGACACCGCCATCCCGCCGCCTGTCGTGAAGGACCCGCGCGCAGCCTGACGAGCATGCCGACCGTCCTCATCATCGACGACGAACCCAACATCCGGCGGATGGTGGGGGCGCTGCTGAGCGCGGAGGGCTACGCGGTGCGCGAGGCAGCCGACGGACAGGCCGGTACGCGCGCCGTCGGCGAGACGGAGCCCGATGCGGTGCTGCTCGACCTCATGATGCCGGGCCCGAACGACGGACTGGAGGCCCTCGAGCGGATTCGTGAGGCGGCCCCCGACGTGCCCGTCATCATGATGAGCGGGCGCGCCGGCCTGAGCGACGCGGTCAGGGCGACCAAGCTCGGCGCGTACCACTTCCTCGAGAAGCCGCTCACCCCCGAAGGCGTGCTGCTCACGCTGCGATCCGCCATCGAGCTGCGCCACGCGCGCCTCGAGGCCCGCGCCTTACGCGAGGACCTCGGCCTCGCCGGGACGATGGTGGGCCGCGGCACCGCCATGGCCGAGACGCGCGAGCTGATCGAGCGCATCGCGCCGACGGATGCCCGGGTGCTGATCATGGGCGAGTCCGGCACCGGCAAGGAGCTCGTTGCCACGGCGATCCATCGCCAGAGCGCGCGCGCCGAGCAGCCGTTCGTGCGGGTGAACTGCGCCGCGATTCCGCGCGACCTCGTCGAAAGCGAGATGTTCGGGCACGAGCGCGGCGCGTTCACCGGCGCCACGGAGCGCCGCATCGGGCGGTTCGAGCTCGCACACCGCGGGACGCTCTTCCTCGACGAGGTCGGCGATCTCGGCGCCGAGGCGCAGGCCAAGCTGCTTCGAGCGATCGAGGCCCGGGAGATCGAGCGTGTCGGGGGCGGTGCGCCCATCCCGGTCGACGTCCGGATCGTCGCTGCCACGAACATGGACCTGGGCGACGCGGTGTCGCACGGGCGGTTTCGCGAGGATCTGTTCTTCCGGCTCAACGTGATCCCCCTGACGATTCCCCCGCTGCGCGAGCGTCTCGAGGACCTTCCGCCGCTCGTCGCGCATTTCGGCTCGTTGTTCCGCGTCCGCGCCGGCCGCCCCGCGCCGCGCTGGACGGATGGCGCGCTCTCGGCGCTCGCTCGCTATCGCTGGCCCGGCAACGTGCGCGAGCTCGCAAACATCGTCGAGCGCCTGGCGATTCTGCACTCCGGCCAGGATGTGACCGCGGAGGCCGTGCGCGCGGTCCTCCCGGTGGACCGGGGCGCGCCTGGAGGGGCGACGCCTCCGTCGGGCAACGGCGCATCACCGGACATGCCGCTGACCGATGCGCTCGATGCGTACGAGCGACGGCTCATCACGGCGGCGCTCGACTCCGCCGATGGCAACGTGGCAGAGGCGGCGCGTCGTCTTCAGACGGATCGCCCGAACCTCTACCGGCGCATGAAGCGGCTGGGGATCGCCTGGAGCGACAGCTAGCTTCCGGCGTCGCGAACCGACACGCCGCCGTCCGCCTGACTGGACGGCAGCGTCCGCGGATGGCCGATGACCGATGGCCAACCCGTTGGGTATGTTGTCGATGCCGGCGCTGACGCCCGCCGGAACGGCCCATGCCGGGACACGAGGCGACCAACGACACGGAGTCACGATGCGTGCACGAATGCTGGCGGCGCTCGCGCTGGTCGCCGCCCCCCTCCTGCCCGCGCAGGAGCCGGCCCGGGCTGCCGGGCAGGAGCTTCCACGCGAGCTGGCGGAGATCGCCCTGGCGCGGTACAACGCCCGCGCCGCGCTGCGGGCGACCGGCAGCCTGACGATCCCGGCAGATCAGCAGGTGGACGGCGACGTGGCGGTCCTGGAGGGGCCTCTCACCATCGCGGGCCGCGTCCAGGGCAACGTGGTCGTGATCAACGGCGACCTGCTGTTCGTGCGCGGGGCGCGGGTCGATGGCGACGTGCTGGTGGTCGGTGGGATCGTGGATGGCGAGCGCGACGCGCGCGTGGGCGGCACGGTGACGCGCAACCCACGGCCGCTCCGCTACCGCCGGGACGACGCCCGGCTGGTCCTCGATGCGGAGGGCCGGATGGGTTCGCTGCTCCGCAACGTTCGGCGCACCACCTCGCGCATCCGCCTGACGGCGGGAGGCTACAACCGGGTGGAGGGCCTGCCGGTGATCGCCGGGCCGATCTACCGGCGGCGCACGGACTGGGGCACGATCCGGGCTGAAGCGTTAGGTATCCTGCGGAGCGCGAACGAGTTCGAGTGGAGCGCCCCGAACGTGGGACACGACGCGCGCATGGAGGTCCGCGTGGGCGATCGCAGCGGCTTCGCGCTTGGCGGCCGGGTGTACGACGTGGTCGACGGCGTCGAGACGTGGCACCTCAAGGCGACCGAGGTGGCGCTGGCGAGCTTCTTTCTGCACCGCGACTTCCGCGACTACTTCGACCGGCACGGCGCGCGCGGCTACGCCACGCTCCTCCTGGGTCCCGACGCCGAGCTGGAGCTCGGCTATGCGCGCGAGAAGTGGGGATCGCGCTCCGTCGCCGATCCGTTCACCCTCTTCCGCGACGCCGATCCCTGGCGCCCCAATCCGCTCGTGGACGCGGGCGAGTTCGACATCGTGAACGCGGTGCTGACGTACGACACGCGGAACGACGTGCGGGACCCGTGGTCGGGGTGGCTGATCAGCGCGGACCTCGAGCGCGGCCGGAGCGATGCCGCGCGGCTCGCGCCCCTGACGCCGATCGCCCGCGCGTCCGCGGCGGAGACCGTGGCCCCGCTGGAGTACACGCGGGCGTTCATCGATGTGCGGCGCTACAACCGCGTGTCGCCCGACGGCCAACTCAACTTCCGGGTCGTGCTCGGGGGTTCGTTAGGGGGCGATCCGCTGCCCGTGCAGCGCCGGTTCTCGCTGGGCGGACCCGGAACGCTTCCCGGGTTCGACTTTCGGCGGGCGAGGGCGGGCGAGGATGTGCTGACCTGCACCGAGGACCTGAGCACCGTCGATCCCCTCCACCCGCTGCCCGAGGGGCGGCCGGCGCAGTGCGAGCGCATTGCGCTGGTGCAGGCCGAGTACCGTGGCGATCTGCGCATCGGGATCGGGGGAGTGGAGCCGGGCGACGAACGGGACGAGAGCCGCTGGCGCCGTTTCCGGATGCATCACGTCGGGCAGTGGGTGGTCTTCGCCGACGCGGGCCGCGGATGGTTGGTCGGCCCGTCGCGGGTCGGGGACCTGCAGTATCGCGCGGGGCAGTTCCCCGCGCCGCGGACCTTCCGCACGGACGTCGGCGCCGGGCTCGACTTCGATGTGATCGGGTTCTTCGTGGCAAAGTCGACCTCGCACTCCGACGAGTCGGCGAATTTCTTCGTCCGGCTCCGTCACCGGTTCTGACGTGGCTCGGCTCCTCGTCCTGCTCCTCCTGCTCGCCGGTACGGCCGGCGCGACGGACCCAGACCAGCGCGCCGATCAGCTGGAGGTCCTGCTGCCGCCGCCGGCACGCCGGGGCGTGGAGCCACCGTCGATCCGCAGCGTCGGCCTGCTCGTGGATGGGCGCACGCGCGACCTCCTCCACCACGGCTTCCCGGCGCGGATGCATTACAAGGTCGAGCTCTGGTCGACCGCAGGCTGGTTCGACAAGATGCTGCAGCGCCGGGAGTGGGACGTGATCGTGCGCTACGTACCGCTGGACCGTCGTTATGTGGTCACCCGTCTCGAAGGGGAGACGATCACGACACTCGGTACCTTCGAGGAGCTGGCGAAGGTACAGGCGCTGCTCGACGCGCCCTACCAGCCGCCGCTGCGCGCGGCCCCGCCCGGCGATCGCGTCTATTACAACGCGGAGCTGGAGGTCGAGATGATGTCGGTGAACGATCTCGACGAGCTGGAGCGGTGGCTGCGCGGGGAGCTCCGGCCCGCGGCGCGCGGAGAGCGCAACCCCGGCACGGCGGTGACTCGTGGCGTGCGCTCCCTCGTGATCCGTTTGCTGGGGTCGGAGAACCGGCGGTACCAGGCGCGGTCGCGGACGTTCAGAGCAGCGGGGTGAGGGGCGAGGGGCACCCCTCACCCCGCATTCTTGAGCTCCCGCAGTACCTCGCCGCCGTAGAACATCTTGATGTACTTCGACTGAATCGGCGTCAGGCGCCGCACGGCCCAGCTCAGGTGGACGAAGTGCGGTTCGACCGGCGCGTGCAGCGGATGCATGCCGATCTCCCCGGGGAGCCGGTTGCCCTTGCGCGCGTTGCACGGGCTGCACGCCGTGACCACGTTCGTCCACTCGTTGGCCCCGCCGCGCGAGATCGGAATGAGATGATCGCGCGTGAGCGATTCCCGCGGCCGCAGTTCGAGGGAGGCGCGCCCGCAGTACTGGCACCGGTAGTGGTCCCGCGCGAACAGGAAGGTGTTCGTGACCTGGCGGCGGAACCGACGCGGCACGTGGATGAACTTCACGAGCCGGATGACCGCCGGGCGCGGCAGGGCGAGGCGCTCCGAATGCACGAGCCGCGAGCCGTCGGCTTCGACGATCTCGGCCTTGCCGTCGAGCACCAGCCGCAACGCTCGCCGCATGGGGACCATCGTGAGCGGTTCGAACGACGCGTTCAACGCCAGACAACCAAGAATCATGCACACCTCCGCCGCGGGGACGGATCCGGACGCGGGAGCGACCGGCGCAGGCCTCGGGCAAACGGCCCGCATTCGACCTGGGCGGCGGGTCCCATCGGGAGCGTCCGCACGCCCCTGCTACCCTGCAGATCGGGACGGAGTGCCGCCGCGCCGCACGGATCGAACGGAGCCGGGCGGCTCACGGTGGGCGGGGCGACCCCGTCCGGGTCTCGCAGGAACTCGCGCGCCGAATCGCGAGGGATCTCGCCGCCGCGCGGTTGCCGCAGCAAACTAATGCGGGTACGCCTGAACCCGCCACTGGGGACCTGGCGTAAATGATGCGGCACACGAACGGGACGAGCCGGCGTCAGTCCGATGCCTGACGCCCGCCGTCGACGCGGGAGGTACCGTGCGTTCAGCAATCGTCACGAGCTGCGGCCTGCTTGCCCTGGTGGCCTGCAGCGACTCGACCGCTCCCCCGGACTCCCCGGCTGCGGCCGTGCGCGTTGCGTATCTGGAGGTCGGAGGCACCACGCTTCAGGTCGTGCAGGAAGGCATGACGCCGAACCCCACCTCCGTGCAGAACGCGACGCCGTTCGCGGCGATCGCCGGAGGACTCGTGCTCGCGCGCCAGGGTGGGTTGTCGCTGTATTACCTCGATGGGAGCTCCATTACGGTGCCGGCGTTCGTGGGCTTCGGATCGCCCGGCGGCGCGACATCGCCGGACGGGCATCGGCTGGCCTACTCACACCATGCCGGCAGCGAGATTTTCCTCCACCTCCTCGATCTCGAGACCGGCACCCACGACTCCATCAAGGTGTCCGGACGGCAGGATGTGCCCGCCGCCGTGCAGATCGCCGGCCGCCGGCCCGTCTGGTCGCCGAGTGGCGACACGATCGCGTTCGTGCTCCCGAATCCGATCGGTGTCCAGCTCTTCCTGTACGAGGTCGAGACGGCCCGCATCGAGGTGTTCGCCGTCCCCGTCGCCGTAAGCACGTTCGCGCGACCGCTGGACGGATGGCCGTATTGGGATCCGAACGGCAGCCTGCATTTCGTCGCCTGGCAGTTCGACGACGACGTGCCCTCCGACACGCTGCTGGTGCTGCGCGTGTTCCCGCGCGATCGCAACCGGCGCGCGGAGGTCGTTCACGCGGCGTACACCGACTCGCTGCCCATCCAGGGCGGATCCTCGTACTCGTTCTCGGCGGACGGGCGCACGGTCGCCCTGTCCGTGCGCGCGGCGGGCCGGTCGGGGATTTTTCTGATGCATCGCGGCGACCGGCGGTTGTCGCCGCTGGTGTACGGCCAGTCGCGGGAGCCCGCTCAGCCCCTGCTCATTCCCTGAGCGGCGCTCCAATCGGCGAGCGCGCGCGCCGCGACGCGCAGGCGCTCGTCGAGCGCTGCATCGCGCCCCGCGGGGCGCGAGGGTCCGACGAGCTCCGCTCCGGCGACGACCACCAGCACCGCCGCCGCGTCACCTAACGCCCACACGGCGGTTGCTTCCGGATCGTGCTCCGCCGCCGCGGCCGCATCGCCGAGCGGAAACGCGGCCAGATCCGCGTCCTTGCCCGGCTCCAAGGAGCCCACCCGCTCGGCGAGACCCAGCGCGCGCGCTCCGCCAACGGTCGCGAGGGCCAGCGCGTCGCGTGCCGACATCGCGCACGGCGATCCCGTGGCCACGTGCTGCATCAGCACCGCGGATCGCGCCTCCTCGAGCAGGTGCATGCGGTTGTTGCTCGCCATGGAGTCCGTGCCGAGGCCCACTCGAAGTCCCGCGCCCAGCATGCGGACGAGCGGCGCGATGCCGTGACCCAGCTTGGCGTTGGAGATGGGACAGTGGGCGACCGCGGTGTCGCTGGAGGCGAGCGCGGCAACGTCCTCCGGATCGGCCTGCACGCAGTGGATGGCGAGCGTGCGGCGGCCGAGCACGCCAAGGCGCTCGAGCAGCGCGATCGGCGAGCGAGCGCGCGAGGACACGGCGATGCCGCGCCGTCGCCAGGCATCGGCGAACCGCCCCGTGGCTCCACGAACGAATTCGTGCTCCTCGCGGCTCTCCGCGATGTGCACCGCAACTGGAAGGTCACGCGACCGTGCCAGCTCGGCGACCCGCGAGAAGAGCCGATCGCTCACCGTGTAGGGGGCGTGCGGCGAGACGCCCAGCGTCCGGAGGTCGTCGGCGACGGCGCGATGCCCCTGGAGCCTGGCGAGCAGTTCGTCCGTCGCCGCATCGGCGCGCTCGGGTTCGGGACCGAACACCTCCTGATACATGACGCCGCGCACGCCCGCCTCGCGCATGGCCGCGAGCGCAACGCCGGAGTCGCAGGTGTCCGCATAACAGGTGACGCCCGCGCGAACGCCCTCGGCAATGCCGGCCCGCGCGGAGTCGAGCAGCCGGTCGCGGTCGAGCACCTCGACCTTGGCGCGCTGGAGGTTGATGATCCAGTCCGGGAACTCGAGTCCCTCGAGCATGCCCCGAAGTACGGTGAGCTCGAGATGCGTGTGGGCGTTGACGAGCCCCGGCATCAGCACCACATCGCCGAGCTCCACGTCGTCGCCGGGCGGTGCGCCGTTCCGCGTACCGACGTACGCGATGCGCGAGCCCTGGATGGCGACGGTGCCGCCGCGGATGGGCGGCGCGGTGATGGGGAGGACCCACGCGGCGTGATACCGGCGCACGGGCTCCCTAACGCCTGCGCGCATCGCGCCAGGGATCGAACAGGGCAACGTCGTCCACGCCCACCGCCCGGGCGAGCGCGAGGGGCGCATCGAGCACGCCGACCTCCTCTGGCGTGTGTCCATCCGAGCCGAGCGAGAACCGCAGCCCCGCCGCGTGCGCCCGCTGGACGAGCCGCTCGTGGGGCGGATAGCGGTTCGAGAGCTCGAAGGCTATCCCCGCCGCGGCCAGCGCGTGTACGGTGCGCTCCTCGTGGGCCTCGGTCCACAGCTCCTCCGCGGGCCGATCGCGCAGCGGCAGCGCCACCAGCGTCGGATGCGCGAGAATGTCCACGGGCATCTCGGCGGCGATCCGCTCGATGTTTTCGATGTGGCAGTCCATGTACCGCGCGGAGGAGAGGCCGCCCGGCAGGGTGCGGCTCCAGAGGTGCAGCGCTCCTCCGCCGGGCAGCACGATGCCGTGGAGCGAGCCGATGCGGTGCGTCAGGCGCCCGAGGAGTTCGTCAGGAAGCTCCCGCCACAGCGAATCGTGCCAGCAGAACTCTGCGCCGCGCGCGACGGGATGCGATTCCAGTTCCTCGACGTATTTGCGCGCCGCCTCGATCGACTTGACGCTGTACGCGACGTCACGCGACACGTGATCGGCGACGCCGGGACGCACGCCGCGCGCACTGACGCGCGCGACGAGCTCTGACATCTCCAGTGACCCATCGGAGCAGGTGGTGTGCGCGTGGCAATCCACCGGCTTCCATACGCTCACGGAATCTTGAACGGATCGGGAATGGTCCGGGTGGTGTCCCGGCGCGCGCCGGGTTGCGCCGGTTGCTGTCCCGGCACGAGCGGCACGACGGCGCCGCTGTCCGGCGTGAAGATCGAGAACGGCGAGTGGACATCGCACTCGCGCATGGGCTGCGTGCCGTCGATGAAGTACTCGTAGCCGACCACGTCGGTCGGACAGAACGGGTTGCGGAGCAGCCCGGTCGACCGGTCGATCTCCACGGCGACGACAGCCTCGGGGCGCTGCCACTCCGCCGGGGCAGGCCGCCGCTGGTACACCTCGGTCATGAACGCCGTCCAGGCGGGCGCGGCGAGCGTTCCGCCCTGCGCGTTCGCCTTGATCTTCTTCGGCTTGTCGAAGCCCATCCAGACACCGGCGACCAGGTCCGGCGTGTAGCCGATGAACCAGACGTCGGTGCCATCGTTCGTCGTGCCGGTCTTGCCGCCGGCGGGCACGCGGAAGCCCTGCGCCCAGACCGAGCTGTACGCGGTCCCACGCCTCACGACGTCCTCCATCATGTCGACCATGATCCACGCTTCCTGGGGCGCGAGCACGGTCGTCCGGGACGGGTTGGCCTGCCAGAGCACCTCGCCGCGCGCGTTCTCCACGCGGAGGATCGCGTACGGTTGCGAGCGCACGCCGAGCGTGGCGAAGCCGGTGTAGGCCGCGACCAATTCGATCGGGTACACATCGGCGGCGCCGAGGTGGATCGAGGGATACGGCGGGATCGGCGTCGTCAGGCCGAACCGACGCGCCATGTCGATCACGCTCCCCTCGCCCAACTCGCGGCCCATCCGCACCGCGGGCACGTTCCGCGACAGGTACAGGGCCCGGCGCAGCGGGATCGGCCCATGGAACTCCGAGTCGTAGTTCTGCGGCGTGTACTCGCCGCCTTCGGGCAGCGGGATCGCGAGCGGCACGTCCTGCAGCATGTGCGCGGCGGAGATGCCGTTGCGGACCGCGTCGGCGTACACGATCGGCTTGAAGGTGGAGCCGGGCTGCCGGAGGGCCTGCGTCGCGCGATTGAACTTCGAGTCCGCGAAGTCACGACCGCCCACGAGCGCGCGTACGGCGCCCGTGCGCGCGTCCAGCGCGATGAAGGCGCCTTGGAGATACGGCGAGTTCCCGGTGGCCTGGCCCTCCTCCCCCAGCGCCTCACGCGCGCTGTACGCCTCGTAGCTCACGTGCGGAAACCGGCCGTACTTGCCCGACTCGACGGCCCGCAGCTGCGCCTCGATGGCCCGCTCGGCCGCGGACTGCATGTCGATGTCCATGGTCGTGTAGACCCGGAGGCCGTCGCGATACAGCCGCTCCCCGAACTGGTCGTCGAGGTGCTTGCGGACCCATTCCACGAAGTACGGCGCGAATTCGCCGGACTGCTCGCGCCTGGCGAGCCGCAGTGGATAGGCCTTCGCGAGTCGCGCTTCCTCGTCGGAGATCGCATTCTCGCGGCGCATCAACTCGATGATCGTGTTGCGCCGCTGGATCGCCCGGTCGGGAAAGCGGCGCGGATCGTACCGCGTCGGCGCCTTGGGCAGCGCGGCGAGCGTGGCCGACTCCGCGAGATTGAGGTCGCGCGCGGACTTGCCGAAGTACCGCTGCGCGGCGGTCTCCACGCCGTGCGCGCCGTTGCCGAGATAGATCTGATTCAGGTACAGCTCGAGGATCTTGTCCTTCGAGTAGCGGTGCTCGATGTCGCGCGCGACCTTGCCTTCCTTGATCTTGCGCGTGAGGGTCTTCTCGCGGGAGATGCGCTCGGGGAAGACGTTCCGCGCGAGCTGCATCGTTATGGTGGAGAAGCCCTGTACCCACCCGCCGGCCTTCACGTTGTGGGCCGCCGCGCCGAAGATCCGGACCCAGTCAATGCCCGCGTGATCGTAGAACCGCTTGTCCTCGGTGATCACGAACGCGTCCTGCAGCGTCTTCGGCACGTCCGCGAGCCGGATCAACGTCCGCCGCTCCTGCCCGACCTCGGCGATGAATCGTCCGTCGATGGCGTAGAGCTTGGACGTCTGCCGGGGCGTGAAGTCCTCCAGCACGCCGACGGCGGGACACGCACCACCACGACAGACCAGCGCCCACGCGCCGTACGCCATCCCGCCCCCGAACGCCACGAGAAAAACGGTCGTGTAGGCCAGGATGCGCGTCGTGCGCTCGGAGAACCGGGGGAGATAGCGTCGCTTGGCCATTGGCGCGGAACGAGGGTTCGGGTGCGGAAAGCGGCTCAGGGTCGCGGATCAGCTCGGACCGGTCGGGTCCCCGCCGCTCCGCGTCGCGACTGCCGGCGCTCCACACTGCTCATATGCAAGGCGGTCGCCAGCAGGAATGGATGGTACACCGGCAGGGGCAGGAGGGGTTCGGGAGCCGTCTGCACCGCTCTCCCAGCCCCACCCGGCACACCCCCGACCCCCCGACCCTCGACGCCTGGCCCCCAATATATTCTCCCCCATGCCGAACCCGCTCCATTTCCTGGACGAGCTGGCCTGGCGCGGAATGCTCCAGCAGCACACGGACGGCGCGCGCGACTGGCTCGGCGCGCGCGAAGTGTCCGCCTACTGCGGCTTCGATCCCACGGCGCCGAGCCTTCACGTGGGCAACCTCGTGCCGGTGATGGGCCTGCTGCACTTCCAGCGGGCCGGCCACCGGCCCATCGCGCTGGTGGGCGGCGGAACCGGTCTCATCGGCGACCCGAGCGGGAAGAAGAGCGAGCGGCCGCTCGCCTCGGCCGAGATGATCGAGGCGAACGCCAGCGCCATCCGCGGGCAGCTCGAGCGGTTTCTCGACTTCGAGGGTCCGCGCGGCGCCCGCATGCTCAACAACGCCGAGTGGCTCACGAAGCTCGGCGCGATCGAGTTCATGCGAGATGTGGGGAAGCACTTCAGTATCAACGTGATGCTGGCCAGAGAGTCGGTGCGGGCGCGGCTCGAGGCAGGCATCTCGTACACCGAGTTCTCCTATATGCTACTGCAGGCGTACGACTTCCTCGAGCTGTTCCGGCGGGAGGGCGTGACGATGCAGATCGGCGGCAGCGATCAATGGGGAAACATCGTGAGCGGCATCGAGCTGCTGCGCCGGGCGGATGGACAGGAGGCGCACGGCGTCACCTTCCCGCTCCTGACGACCGCCGCGGGCGAAAAGTTCGGGAAGACGGAGGCCGGCGCGGTCTGGCTCGATGCGAACCTGACGAGCCCATACCGGTTCTATCAGTTCTGGATCAACGCCGACGACCGGGACACCGCCCGCTACCTGCGCACCTTCTCGCTGCGCGGCCGCGACGACCTCGCGCAGCTGGAGACTGCCGCGAGCGAGCACCCGGAGCAGCGCGCGGCGCAGCGGGCGCTCGCGCATGAGGTGACGGCGCGCGTGCACGGCGCAGACGCGGCGCGAACGGCGGAGGAGGTCTCCGGGCTGCTCTTCGGCAAGGCCGATCCGGCATCGCTGTCGCCCGGAGCGCTGCGTGCGCTAGCCGGCGAGGTACCGTTCGCCGAGCTGTCCCCGCCTGACGAAGGCGCGCTCGACACGCTCGAGGTGTTCACCCGGGCGCTCCCGTCGTCGGTGGCATCGCGCGGGGCGGCCCGGCGACTTCTCGAGCAGGGCGGGCTGTCGGTGAACGGCACGCGGCTCTCCGGCGGCGACCGGACGATCGCGATGGACCGGCTGCTGCCGGGGCGGCACCTGCTGCTCCGCAAGGGCGCGCGCGAGTGGGCGGTGGTCCGCGTGGCCGACGCGTGACCCGCCACCGCCGGCGGGCGGCATCCCGGGCGCCGCGATGATTCACGTCGATCCGCAGACGCCGCTGGCGCAGGTGCGTCCCGACATCATGGGGATGTCGGCCGCCGTAGTGTCCGACCATCCGCTCGCGACGGCGGCGGGAAGCGCGGTGCTCGCGCGCGGGGGCAACGCGGTCGACGCGGCCATCACGATGGCCGCCGTGCTCACTGTCGTCAGGCCGCACATGTGCGGCGTGGGCGGCGATGCGTTCCTGCTCATCGCGGATGCCGCGAGCGGGCGCGTGCACGCATTGAACGGCAGCGGCGCTGCCGGGTCGCGCGCCTCCGCCGGTGCACTGCGGGCGCGCGGCCTCTCGTCGTTGCCCGTGTACGGTGCGGCCACGGTGACGGTGCCGGGCGCGGTGCGCGCCTGGGCAGACGCGCTCGCCCGCTTCGGCACCGCATCGCTCGCCGATGCGCTCGTGCCGGCCATTCGCTATGCCCGCGAGGGCTTTCCTGTCACCTCGCGGCTGATGCTCGATCTGGAGGAAGAGCACGACCGGATCGCCGCAGATCCGGGACTGCGCGGCGTCTTTCTCCCGGGGGGCGACGTGCCTCATGCGGGCGAGCTGGTCAGGCAGGCACCGCTGGCGGGAACCCTGGAGCGGATCGCGCGCGACGGAGCCGATGCGCTGTACCAGGGAGAGATCGCCGGGGCGATCCTGCGCCACCTCGGACAGGATGCGCTCATCACGGCGGGCGATCTCGCGGCGCACGCTTCCGAGTGGTCGGTGCCACTCGCGAGCCCGTTCGGCAACGCGCAGGTGCTCACGGCGCCGCCCAACTCGCAAGGCATCGCCCTCCTGCTCCAGCTCGGCATCGCCGAGGCGGCGGGCGTGATGGGCATGATCGAGGATGCGGACGCGTACGTGACGACGCTCGCCGAAGGCTGCCGGCTGGCGCTGGCGACGCGCGATCAGCACGTGGCCGATCCACGGCATTCGCGCGTGCCGGTCGGCGAGCTGCTGGATCCCGAGTTCCTGGGCTCGCTGGCATCACGGATCGGAGCTCGCGCGAGCGCGCCGCGCCGCCGCACGGGGGGCGCTCGCGGCGCCACGGGCGACACCGTCTACCTTGGTGTCATCGACCGGGCCGGCAACGCCGTGTCGATGATCCAAAGCCTGTTTCACGCGTTCGGGACCGGCACGACCGTGCCCGGCACCGGCATCGTGCTGCACAACCGCGGATCCGCGTTCACGCTGGAACCCGGAATGCCACGGACGCTCGCGTCAGGCGTGCGGCCGTACCACACGCTCGCCCCGGTGATGGTGCTCGCGCCGGACGGCTCGCCCTGGATGGTGCTCGGTACTCCCGGCGGCGATGCGCAGACGCAGACGATGACGCAGGTGCTGCTCAACCGGCTGCTCCTTGGCATGACGCCACAGCGTGCCATCGACGCGCCGCGCTGGCGGGTCTATGGCGACTCGCTCTTCGCGACGGAGGAGCGGATGCCCGTCCGCATTCGCGCCCGCTTGCACACGGCGGGATTCCGTGTGGTGGCGCGCCCGAGAAGCGGCGAGTTCGGGGGCGCGCAGATGATCGAGCGCTCGCGCGCGACGGGGGCGCGTATCGCGGCGGCGGATGGGCGCCGCGAGGGGTACGCGATCGCATTCTAGCAGGATCTCGCCTCCCGTCGGGCTGCGCCACTCGACCGAGACTCGTCGTGCGACAGCCGCTGCCATGCGGCTTACAGCGCCTCCAGCACCGCGTCGATCTCGTCCGTCGTGTTGTAGCAGTGCGGCGACAGGCGGATCGCTCCCTCTCGCACGGCGTGGATCACGCGCGCCTTCGTCAGGCGTGCCGAGGCGGCGTGGGGATCTGCCGGCGCGATGGCGATCACGCCCGCACGATGGGCCGGATCCGCGGGGGTGACCAGCCGGAGGTCCGGACGGGTCATCGCCGCCTCCACGAGGCGCGTGGCGAGCGACTCGACGTGGGACGCCACGGCGGCCGGCCCAAGCTCGTGCAGCAGCTCCAGGCTCGCGTTCATTCCGGCAAAATCCTGAAACGGCAGGGTGATCACCTCGAACCGTCGCGCATCCTCCCAGAATCGGTAGTCGTAGTCGGTGAGGCGTGTGAAGTCCTCGGACGCCGCCATCGCCATCCATCCGACCGCCTGCGGAACCAGACGCTCGACGAGCTCGTGGCGTACGTACACGAATCCGGTGCCCCAGGGTGACAGCAGCCACTTCTGGGCGCCGCACGCGAGCACATCGATCGCGACCTCGCGCACGTCGAGCGTCGCCCCGCCCAGCCCCTGAATCGCATCGACTACCAGAAAGATGCCGCGTTCCCGGCAGGCGCGGCCCAGCCGCACGAGATCCGTCCGAAAGCCCGAGGCGAACTGCACCCAGCTCACGGCCACGACGCGGACCTCCGGCCGATCGAGCGACTCCAGCAGCCGCTCTTCGTCAGGCAGCCCGGCGCGCAGCGGAAGCCGCTCGAGCGCGATGCCCTGCGGCTCCAGCGCCATCCACGGATAGATGTTGGCCGGGAACTCGCCATCGTAGGTCAGCACCACATCGCCCCGCTTCAACGGGAGTGCGCGCGCGGCCAGGTTGATGCCGTACGTGGTGTTCACCATGAGCGCGATTTCCTCGACGCGGGCCTGGAGCAGTCCGGCGCAGAGGTCGCGCGCCCGGCGCAGCACGGCGAACTGGTCATCATCGGCGAGACGCCAGGGCTCCGCTCGTCGCGCGGTGAACGCGGCCTGCGCCGCGACGGTGCGCACCGGAAGCGGTCCGGTGGAGGCGTTGTTGAGGTAGATCGCCTCTCCACGCTCCGCCCACGGAAACTCGCGATGCCGCAGCGCGTGGACGTCGTAGGTCACGGCGTCACCTGCGGGCCGGCCGGCAACGCCTCGCCGATGGCAGCGAGCGCGCGGGGATCGATCGCGTCTCGCAAGGCATCGCCGAGCAGATTGAAGCCGAGGACCGTCGCGCCGATCGCGAGCCCCGGGAAGATCGAGGTCCACGGCGCTGTTCGCAGTTGGCCGAGGTCGCGGGCGTCGGCGATCATGCCGCCCCAGCTCGGCGTCGGCGCCTGCACCCCCAGTCCGAGAAAGGAGAGCGACGCCTCGGCCATGATGGCGCCCGCCATCCCGAGCGTTGCCGCGACGACGACGGGCGCCACCACGGACGGCAGCACGTGCCTGACGACCACCCGGCGGTCGCGCGCACCGAGCGCCCGCGCCGCCTGGACGAACTCGAGCTGGCGCACGACGAGGGTCTGTCCGCGCACGAGGCGCGCCATCCCCGCCCATCCGACGAGCCCGATCACCACGAAGACGACGCCGAGCGACGGCTCGAGCGCCGCGACCATCGCGATGAGCAGGAGCAGCGTCGGGAAGGCCAGCGTGATGTCGGCGAGTCGCATGACGAGATCGTCCACCCACCGGCCGTAGAACCCCGCCACGAGCCCGAGCGACACGCCGAGGAACACGGCGATCGTCTGGGAGATGATCCCGGCCGCGAGGGAGACGCGCGCCCCGTACACGATGCGCGCCCAGATGTCGCGTCCGTGGTAGTCCGTGCCGAGCGGGTGCACGAGCGACGGCGCCGCGAGCTGATTGGCGAGCTCGATCGCCGTCGGATCGCTGGCGATGAGCGGCGCCGCTGCGGCGGCGAAGATCAGCAGGGCAACCACGATCAGCCCCGCGATGGATCGCCGGTCCCCGCGCAGCCGCCGCCAGATCAGCGCGAGCACGGGCGCCTCACGACGTCACCGGGTCGCGCAGTTCCTCCGGCGTGTCCGGCGGCTGTCGCTTCCAGCGGTGGTGATGCCAGAAGTACTGTTCGGGATACGCGCGAATCCATCGCTCGAGGATCCCCGTGTACCGTCTGACGGCTCCGCGCACGTCCCGCTCGCGGTCACCGGTCCGATGGACCTCGACCGGCTCGAAGCTCATCCGGTATCTGCCTGACGGCTCGCGGACCGCGGCCGCGAAGATGAGCGGCACGTCGCCGCGCAGGGCGAACACCGCGGGACCGTGCGGCGTCCTGGCGGGACGGCCGAAGAACGGCACGTGGATCGCCGCGATCCCCTTGCCGCCCTGATCGGCGAGGATGCCGACCGCCCGCCCCGCGTTGAGGGCCCGCGGGGTGCGCCGCACGGCCTCCTGGTCGTACACCACCGTCATGCCGAGCCGCAGGCGCGTCTCGTTGAGGTAGACGTCGAAGAGCGGATTCGCCATCCGCCTGACGATCACGTCGACGGGAACGCCGCGCGCCGCCACGTACGCGCCCGCGAGCTCCCAGTTGCCGATGTGTCCCGTCACGAGCACCATCCCGCGCCCCCCCGCGAGCGCGGCGTCGACGTACTGCCACCCGGCGTCCCCCTCGAACATGCCGAGGACGCCCGCCTGGCCGAGCGTCGGAACCACGGCGGATTCCCCGGCGACGCGCCCGAGGTGGGCGTACGCGCCGCGCGCGATGCGCGCGACGTCCTCGGCGCCAGATCCGGGAAACGCCGCGGCGATCTGCTTCTCGACGACGTTGCGCCGAATGCGGAACGGACGGTAGCCCAGCATCGCGAGCCGGGCCCCGATGTCGCCGGCCCGCCGCCAACTCGTCAGGCCGAGCGCGCCCATGGCGGCGCGCAGCGCCCAATACTCGGCGCGATGGCCGAACGAGACGGCGTCGCTCAACTCGCCCACCGCGAGCGCTCACCGGCGGTGAGCAGCGTCCGCTCGAATCCGTCCGCCATCGCCTGCGCCGTCCACTCCCTGGCGACGTGGATCTGTGCCGCCCGTCCCATCGCCTCGCGCGCCGACGGATCCGCAAGCAGCCGCGCCGTGGCGGCCGCAGCGGCGTGTGCATCGTGACCGATCAGCGCTCCGGTGATCCCGTCGGTGATGTAGCGGCGCGACAGCGCGGAGCGTGGCGCGATCACCGGAATCCCGAGCGCGGCGAAGTCCAGGAAGGCGTACGCGGCGTCGTCGCCGGTGGCCGTCACCCAGCCGATCTCCGCTGCGCGCATGACGCCGCGCGGCTCGGGGCGCGGGCCGAGGAATGCGACGTGGCGATTGATGCCGAGCGCCGCCGCGTGCACGCGCAACTCCTGATCGAAGGTGCCGGGACCGACGAACACGAGCCCGAGCGTCGGATGCAGCGGCGCGAGCAGGGCCATGACGCGCAGCGCGACGGCCGCGGCGACACGGCCGGCGGGATCGTGTACGCAGACGATGAGGCGCTCGTGCGCCGCCGGCCCGATGGCGGCCCGCGCCAGCACTTCCAGATGGCCGTACTCCTCCACCGCCACGCCCAGCGGCACCGACGTCGCGGGCAAGGCGCCGTCGATCCGATCGCCCGCGGCCTTGCGGTCCTCGTCCGCCGCGAACAGCCAGCCCGTGGCGGCGAGCTGCGAAGCGATCCATTCCTCGGTGCCCGCGTCAGGCAGCTCGCCGGCCGGCACCCGCCTGACGACCGGCGCGCGGCCCGCCAGCCGCGAGGCCGCCGCCGCGACGAACTGCTCGCGCTCGGCGTGGACGAACACGGCCTCAATGAACCGCTCCGCGAGCAGTTCGCGCAACCGCAGCACGAGGCCGAGCCACGCTCCCTCCGCCCGAATCGGGTGAACCTCGTACGGCGCGTTCACGAACACCGATTCCGCCGGCGCATCCTCCGGACAGACGACAGTCACGGCGTGTCCACGGTCGGACAACGCCGCCGCAGCCGTCGCGAAGACCCGCGTGCGCCCGGAAATCTCCGGATCGAGCAGCAGAAACAGCACGCGCATCGCGCTAGTCGGCGGACGCCGCGGCGGGCTCGGCCGCCGACGCGTCGTCACGGAACTGCATCGCGTGCAGCCGGTGGTAGGCGCCGCGCCGGTCCAGCAGTTCCACGTGCGTGCCCCGCTCGACGATGCGGCCCCGGTCGAGCACGAGGATCTGATCGGCGTGGACGATCGTCGATAGGCGATGCGCGATGACGAACACCGTGCGCCCCCGCAGGAGCCGATCGATTGCCTCCTGCACGAGGCGCTCGCTCTCGGTATCGAGCGCCGAGGTGGCCTCATCGAGGATCAGGATCGGCGGATCCATGAGAAGCGCCCGCGCGATCGCGATCCGCTGGCGCTGTCCGCCGCTGAGCCGCGTGCCGCGCTCGCCGAGGATCGTGTCGTACCCGTCAGGCAGCTCCCGGATGAACGCGTGCGCGTTCGCCGCCGCTGCCGCGGCCTCGATCTCGGCCTGGGAGAACCGCTCCCCCCGTCCGTAGGCGATGTTGTTGCGGACGGTGTCGTTGAAGATCACGGTCTCCTGACTCACGATCCCCGTGAGCGCGCGGAGCGAGCCCAGCATGATGTCGCGCGTGTCGACTCCGTCGAGCGTGATGCGCCCCGAGGTCGGTTCGTAGAACCGCGGAATCAGGTCCACCAGCGTGCTCTTCCCCGCGCCGCTGGCGCCGACGAGCGCCACCACCTGGCCACGTCGCGCGACGAACTCGATCTCCCGGAGCACGGGCTCGTCCTCGTACGCAAACGACACGGCCTCGAAGGCGATCCGGTCACGGAAGCCGTCGATGGCGCGCGAGCCGCGATCGACCGCCGTCTCCGTCGGCGTGTCCAGCACCTCGAACATGCGCTCGGCGGCGGCGAAGGCGCTCTGCGCCGCGGCCGGTATCTGCGACAGCTGCTTGAGCGGCTGCAGCAGACGGAGCACGAACGTGAGGAAGGCCAGGAACTGCGCGGCCTGAAGCGTCCCGTCGACGAGCACGAGCCGGGCGCCGATGAAGAGCAGGAACACCGTCATGGCGGTGCCGATCGTCTCGGTGATCGGCTGGCCGAGCAGCGAGATCTTCGACATCCGCACCAGCCCCGCCGAGAATCCGCGGCTCGCGCCGATGAACCGCTCCTCCTCGTGGCGTTCGGCGCCGTACGACTTGACGAGCCGGATGCCGCTCACGCTCTCCTGGAGGATGCTCATCATCTCGCCGTGCTCATCCCGCAGCCGGCGGTAGCCACGCCGCAACCGCGAGAGCAGCGGGTTCAGGGCGAGCAAGAGCAGCGGCGCGACGACGAGGGCGATCAGCGTCAGGCGCACCGAGATGCCGAGCAGGTAGACGACGTAGATCGTGACGAGGGCGAGGTTCTGCAGCGCCTGCGTCACGATCTGCGTGATGAGCGCCTTCGTCTGTTCGGTGTCGCTGAGCACGCGCGCGATGATCTGCCCGGTCTTCATCCGGGTGAACCAGCCGATCGGCAGCCGCTGGAGATGCGTGTAGAGCGCATCGCGCATGTCGCGGACGACGTACTCCTGCAGCTGGGCGCCGAGCACGCCCGCGAGCCAGACGAAGGCGTTCTTCGCCGCGGTGACGGCGAGGATGATCAGGATGACGCTCTTCAGCGACTCCATCGGATTCGCCGGATCGAGCAGCGTGCCGACGGTGTTGTCGAGAAAGCGGTTGACCCACCCATCGCCCGCGGGGATGGGCGATTGCCCGAAGAGCGCGTTCAGAAACGGGATGAGCAGCGCGAGCGCGTAGCCGTCGAGGGCGGCCGCAACGAAGCTGCACGAGATCGTCCCCGCCATCCGTCCGACGTGCGGCCGGAGGAAGCGGAGCAGTCGGGGGTAGAGGCCCACTAGCGGCGGGGGGTGAGGAGCGCGACCGGGAGAATCACTTCCTCGGGCGTGACGCCGCCGTGGAGGAACGACCCGCGGTAGCGCGCCTGATATTCGCGCAGCTTGGTGGGATAGACGAAGAACGCGTCGCCGGCGGCGAGCAGCGTGTTGGCGCCGAGGCCGCGGCGCGGCAGGCGTAGATCGTCGGCGTTGGTGAACAGCAGCGCGTGCTCGGGCCGCTCGGCGCGCAGGTCTTCGCCGAACTTGTAGCGCAGATTGGCCGTGGCATCGCGCTTGGCGAACACGGTCGCCGGCGTGTTGCAGTGGATCGACCCGTGGTCGCTCGTCACGAGCACCGGCACGCGCCGCGCGGCGGCCTCGCGCAGCAGCGCCAGCAGGGTCGACCGCTCGAACCATTGCTTCGTGAGGCGTCGCAAGGCGACTTCATCGCGCGCCACCTCGTACAGGATCGCCGATTCGCTGCGGCCGTGCGTGAGCAGGTCCACGAAGTTGAAGACGAAGGCGCTCACCCCATCCGTCGCGATCGCGCCGGCGAGCCGACGCTCGAGATCGGCCGAGTCGCGGGCCGTCGAGATCTTCTCGTAGCGCACGGGAGTCGGGCCGCGCAAGTCCGTCAGCTGCGCCTCGAGCAGCTCCTTCTCGTGCGCGTTCAGCGTCTCGTCGTCGCGGTCGTGCCAGAGATCGGGCAGGCGCGCGGCGATCTCCGACGGAAAGAGCCCACTGAACAGCGCGTTGCGCGCGTACGGCGTGGCGGTCGGGAGGATGGAATACTGGTACGCCGTTTCGATCTCGAACAGCGGCGCGAGCACCGGCTGCAGCACGCGCCACTGATCGAGCCGCAGGCAGTCGATGACGAGGAAGATCGCCGACTGGTGCCGGCCGAGCAGCGGCAGGAGGAACTCGCCGACGATGTCGATGGAGAGCGGCGGACGGTCGCCCTCGAGGTGTCGCAGCCACGACGGGTACGCAGTGCGCATGAACTCGGCGAACTCGCGCCGCACCTCGGGATAGAGCGCCTGCAAGGAGTCGTATAAGCTCGTCTCGCCGGACTCGGCGAGCTGCACGTCCCAGTCGACCAGCTCCACGTAGCGGGAGACCCAGCCGCGCCAGTCCAGCGTGCGTTCCTGCTCCAGCGTCATGGCGCGGAAGCGCTCGACGAAGGCGCGCGCCACTGCCTGCTGTCGGATCCGGGACCCTTCCAGCAGCCGGGTCACCACGGTGAGGACCTGGCGCGGGCTCACGGGCTTGACGAGGTAATCCTGCACGTTGACGCCGATCGCCTCGCGCAGCGTCTCGTCGGCCTCGCTCTTCGTCACCATGACGATGGGCAGGTGCGGATCGAGGTGCCGTAGCTCGCGAAACGCCTCGAGTCCCCGCTTGCCGGGCATCTGCTCGTCGAGCAGGACGAGATTGTAGGTGCGGCGGCGGAGCATCTCGACGGCATCGTCGGCGTTCGTGGCCGATTCCACCTCGAAGCCGCGGTCGCGCAGGAAGATGCGGTGCGGCTCGAGCAGATCGGCCTCGTCGTCCACCCAGAGAATGGTCTTTGCCGGCTGCACCATTCGGCGGAATGTAGTCCTGCGAAAAATGGCGAGCAACGCCGCTCGTCGACCGCGTCCCTGCGCTCTACATTGGTCCCGTGTCTCGCGCATCCCTCACGTTGGCGCCGATAGAGTACCCATTCCCGGCGCTCGCCGCATACGCCGCGATCGCGCCGCTCGGTCGCGAGCGGGAGATCGCGATGGCCTGCCTGCTCGCCGCGCGGCTGATCGCTGGCACCCAGCCGCCGCTGTCGCTCGGCGCGGCGGTGCGCCGAGCCCGTGCCGCGCGAGCTCGCGCGTGGCTCTCTTCGCACCAGATGACGGCGCGGCTCCGCGGCGCATTCGAGCGGCTGTACGATGCGACCGCGGAGGACTCGACGGCGGCGATCGCGCGACAGCTCCGCACGGCACTGGAGATGTCATCGGCTCGGCTCGACGAGGGGAGCCGGCGGGAGTTGGGAGCGCTGCTGGGAGAGATTCAGCGGGGGATTGGGGATTAGGGATTGAGGATTGGGCAGTCGAAAGGCACGTCCCCAATCCCCAATCCCCGATTAATCCCCGCAGTGGTTGCGCCCTCCCTCGCGCGGGCGTCTTACGGGTGGCCTCTCCCTCCCTCATGACCTCACCGATCGCCCCGCTCGAGTACCTCATCCAGCGCGTGGACGCCGCCGTGGATGGCGCGCCCTCGCTCGAGACCATCGCCACCGGATTCCCGACTCTCGACCGGTTGCTCGGCGGCGGGTTGCGGCGGGGCGACCTGATCGCGCTCGGCGGCGACGTGGGGGTCGGCAAGTCGGCGCTGGCGCTCGCCATCGCGTTGCGGGCGGCGGCGCGGCGGTCGGAGGTCGCGTTTTTCTCGGGGGAGATGCCGGTCGAGCGCGTGCTCGAGCGCGCGCTTGCCATGGAGGGGCGGGCCACGATCGACGACCTGCGCACCGGCACGCTGGATGATGCCTCGCGGGCGAGCGTCGGGGCGGCGGCGCTGCGGATCCGAGATGTGATGCCACGATTCGCGCGCATGCCGCGCGAGGGGGCGGAGGTGCTGGCGACCGAAATCGCCTCGCTGACGGACGTCGAGCTGGTGGTGGTCGACTCGCTGACCGCGTTGCCGTTAGGCGACCGGTCGGAAGGCGAGGCCCTCGCGGCGGCCGTGCGCATCCTCAAGCGCGCGGCGATGGAGGCGCGGGTGGCGCTGCTCATGACGACCGCGCTGCCGCGTCTGGACCGCGCGCGCCCCGATCCCCGTCCGGTGCTGGACGATTACGGGGCCATGGGCGGCGTCGCCCAGCTTGCCGACGTCGTGCTGGGCCTCTACCGCGAGGAGATGTACCGACCCGGCTACGGTACCGAGGGCGGAACGGAGCTCCTGCTGCTCAAGAATCGCAACGGCGGTACCGGCTACCTGGACCTGTACTTCTACAAGCAGTGGATGCGGTTCGAGGACATGGTGGAGTAGCGCGGGACGAGGGACGCGCGGCGTGGGACGAGGGGCCTTCGCCTCGTGCGCGCCTCACGGCTCCCGGATCCTCGCCACCAGCTCCCGCACGTCGTCAGGCGGCGGGGGCGTAAACCGACTCACCGTCCACGTCACCGCGAAGTTCAACAGCATGCCGATCGTCCCCACGCCCTGCGCGTTCACGCCGAAGAAGTCGGTGATGACCGGTTCGGCCGTGTGAAAGATCTGCGGCGCGCGGATCAGGCCGATGAGGATCGCGGTGAAGCCCAGTCCGGTGATCATCCCGGCGATGGCTCCCTCGCGCGTGGTGCGGTCGGAGAAGATCCCGAGGATGATCACCGGGAAGAAGCTCGCCGCCGCCAGGCCGAAGGCGAAGGCCACGACTTCCGCCACGAAGCCGGGCGGATGGATGCCGAACCACCCGGCGACGATCACCGCCAGTGCGATGGAGACGCGCCCCACCGTCAGGCTGCGCCGCTCGCTCGCGCCCGGGTTGATGAGGTGCGCGTACACGTCGTGCGCCACCGCGCTCGAGATCACGATGAGGAGGCCCGAGGCGGTGGAGAGCGCGGCGGCCAGCCCGCCGGCGGCCACCAGCGCGATGATGAACGGCGCCAGCCGCGCGATCTCCGGTAGCGCGAGGACGATGATGTCGCGGTCGATCGCGGCCTTCACCGCGCCGCCCGATGCCGTCGCATTCGCACCGAACAGCTCGGCGGCCTGGACGATCCCGTCCCCGTTCACGTCCTGCAGATCGATCAGGCCGGTCTGCGTCCAGTTCTGCACCCAGCCCACCGACTGCACCTCCTCGATGGTCTGGCCGGCAAGGGTGTCGAGCACGTAGTACTTGGCGAAGATGGCCACGGTGGGCGCCGTGGTGTACAGCAGGGCGATGAACAGCAGCGCCCAGCCGGTGCTCCATCGCGCCGCACGCACCGAGCGCACCGTATAGAACCTGACGATGACGTGCGGTAGGCCCGCCGTTCCGACCATCAGCGCGATCGTCATGAGGAGCACGTTGAGGCGGCTCAACTCGGTGAACGGCCTCGCATAGGCCGTTAAGCCAAGGTCCTGGGTGATCTGATTGAGCTTGGGAAGGATCTCCGCGATGGCGAGCTGCGGCACGGGGTTGCCCGTGAGCAGGAACGCGATCGCGATGGCCGGCGCGAGATACGCGAAGATGAGCACGCAGTACTGCGCGATCTGCGTGTAGGTGATCCCCTTCATGCCGCCGAGGATCGCGTAGAAGGCGACGATCACCATGCCGATCATCACGCCGGTGGTGACCTCGACCTCCAGAAAGCGGCTGAAGACGACGCCGACGCCGCGCATCTGTCCCGCGACGTAGGTGAACGAGACGAAGATCGCCGCGATCACCGCGACGACGCGGGCCGTCGACGAGTAGTAGCGGTCGCCGACGAAGTCGGGGACGGTGTATTTCCCGAACTTGCGCAGGAAGGGCGCGAGGAGGAGCGCGAGCAGCACGTAGCCGCCGGTCCATCCCATGAGGTACACGGCGCCGTCGTAGCCCAGGAAGGCGATGATGCCCGCCATGGAGATGAAGCTGGCGGCGCTCATCCAATCGGCCGCCGTCGCCATGCCGTTCCCGACAGCGCCGACGTTCTGGCCGGCGACGTAGAAGCCCGAGGTGGTCCGCACCCGCGTCCTCACGGCGATGCCGATGTAGAGCGCGAATGTGATGCCGACCATGATCAGGGACCAGAGCTCGATGGACACGGGATGGGCAGGCGGGAGGCGGGGGCGGGGGAACGGAGCGGAGGCGTCCGAACGAACGTCGTCGGTCGTCAGGCGGTCGCGCGGGGGTGTAGTGTCGTGCGCCGCGCTGCTACGGACCTAGCTAGTGTCCTTCGCGCGGTCGTCCCCCTTGCGGTCCAGCCGGTCCGCCATCCACGCGTTCACGAAGATCAGCACGACGAACACGTAGATCGAGCCCTGCTGACCCATCCAGAAACCGAACGGCACGCCGGCGATCGTCAGGGTGTTCAGCTGCTCCACGAAAAGAATGCTCATCACCGGCCCGACGAGCGCCCAGATGGCGAGCAGGACCAGGATCCGGCGAATGGTGGCGCGCCAGTGCGCGCGGCGGTCGAGGTGCACGGCGAGGCGGGGCGAGGAGTCCTGGACGACGGGTATCGGACGCGCGGGAGTCTGCACATCTTGCCGTCCGAGTGCAATGCCGTCAGTGCCCGCTCCACCCGTCCTCCGATGACCGCACCGTTCGTCTACTTCGAAGCCGAGCCGCCGGAGGACCTCGCGGGGGTGGTGCTGGCGTTCTGGGGGTTCGACGTCCGCGCCGGCGCGACCAGCGCGCATACGGTGTGGCCTGACGCCTCGTTATCGCTGACCTGGGGGTTGCACGAGGGGCGCACCACGGTCCTCGTCGCGCTGGGCGCCCGGACCGAGCCGCTCACGGTCCCCGTTCGGCCGGGAGAGGCGTATCGCGGCATTCGCTTCCGCCCCGATGCTCCCGCCATGCTCTTCGGTCTCGACGCCCGCCGCACGCGCGGCTGCCGCCTCGCGCCCGACGCGCTCGGATCGTTCGGCGAACGCGTCGTAGCGGCCGCTCGCCAGGCGCCGGATCGATCGGAGATCATCGCCATCCTGGCGGACGCGCTGCGGCCGTGTCTCCCGACCGCAGGGGCACCGGATCCCCTCGTACGGCAGGCGATCGCGTTGCTGGATACCGCGCCGGAGCGAACGGTGCAGTCGCTCGCGCACGAGCTTGGTGTGAGCGAGCGGCAGCTGCGGCGGCGATTCGGCGATGCCACCGGTCTCTCGCCGAAGGAATACGCGCGAATCCGGCGCTTGCGCCTCGCCGTGGGACGCGTGGTCGAGTCGGAGCACCCGCGCTGGTCGGAACTGGCCGCGCGGGCCGGCTTCGCGGATCAGGCGCACCTGTCGAACGAGGTCGCGCGGATGACCGCGCACACTCCGACCCGGCTGGAGCAGCGGCTGCGGATGATCGAGCACGTGGACGTCAAGCCCTGACGCATGGCGCTCGCTCGCGAAGCCGATGGGGGACGACCGAAAAGTCCAAGACGCGGATGGGAATGCCCTCTAGGTTGCCGGCATCCGCGCGGGTAACGGATTCCGATGCAGATCACCTGGCATCACCCGCGTCCCGCTTCGCCAAGGGGAAGAACGCGCGAACCTTCCACGCTCCACCCGAGAGTCCGTATGCGTCGATGTCTCGTTGTCGCCATTTCCCTCTCGTGCGTCCTCGGCCGCGCGGACGCGCAGGAGTCCCCGAACGCTTCGGCCGCCGCGATCGCGAAGCTCACCCACCTCGTCGGCGAATGGCGCGGACGGGCGTCGGTGCGCACCGGACCGGGGTTGCCCGTCGAAGCGGCGCAGCGGGAGGTGGTCGCGCTCGCGGCGGGCGGCACGGTCCTGACGATCGCCGGACGCGGCACGGTCATCGAGCCGGGGGCCGAGCGGGTGGTGCACGACGCGTTTGCGACGATCTGGTGGGATGCCGAGGCGAGCCGCTATCGCATGCGCGCGCATCTGGCGAACGGCCAGGCGGTGGAGGCGGACCCGGTGCTCCGCGGCGACACGCTGATCTGGGGCTTTCAGCACCCCCAGGCGGGACACATTCGATACACCATCGTGCGCACGCCGGAAGGCGACTGGCACGAGATCGGCGAGCGATCCGCGGATGGCGTCTCGAACTGGATGCAGTTCATCGACATGCGTCTGACGAAGGCGGCGGTCGCGCCCTGACGTACCCCGCGCGTCCCGAATGGCCGGGGCACGCGTGTCGCCCTCGAGGCGGAGCGGGCCGCCGGCGCATGAACGCCGGCGGTCTTCGTCCTCTACTGGCCCTGGCTCGACGGCGGGACCATCCCCTTCATCCGCAGGTACGTGACCATGTTCCCGTAGTGCTCGCCGTTATGCAACGCATTCATGCCGAGGGCGAACAGCCGGGTCGTATTCATGCCGAACATGGTGACGGGCGCGCCGACGGCGGCATCGGGTTGGGCGTACGCCTGCTCGCACTTGGCGGTCGACGCCTTGAGGGCCGCAACAAGCGCCGCCTTGGTGGTGGCCGACTTCTCCACGGCGTCCTCGGCCGGCGGGGCCTCGCCCAGGGCGATGGCGCACATCATGGCCTGCGCGCCGGCGATGTGGCCGACGAGCTGGCCGAACGTGCGCACGGTCTCGACCGGCCGGTAGGCGTAATCCGCCTCGGGCATCTGCTCGGCGGCGCGGGTCACCTGGCGGGTCACCTGCATCCACAGCTGGCGCTGGGTCTCCACCGCCTTGCCGGCGGGGTGATGGGCGTCGTGCTGCTGCGCGGCGGCGCTCCCGGAGATCAGCAGCAGGGCGGCGGCGAGCGGGAGAGAGCGATACATGGGGCCTCGGTTGGTTGTAACGTCGTGTTGCCACCGCACCGCGGGCTGCGGCGGGATGACCGGAGAACGTGTGACCTGGAGCGCGGCGGCGCCACTCGGGACGCCGGTACGTTCGCAGCGTCCTGAAGGCTGGCGGCGGATGGGGCGGTTGGCAAGCGGCGGACGTGCCTCTCGACAATGGCGGCGGGATGTCACATTTTAGCACCCCGCGTCACTTTCCACATCACCTCGGATGTGCCGTCCCGCACGCCGGAGCGTGGTCGTTGCGCGGGGCATCAATGATTCGTCAGGCTACTGAGGCGCGGTGCGCAACGCGACCTCTCGCCGCACGGCCGCGCGGCGTCCTCGTCCAGACCGTCGTCCCGTCTCCGCCATGGCACCCCAGATTCCAGCCGACTGCCCGCACGAGCTCCGTCCGGGCGTCACCGTCTGCCTCCACTGCCGTCGCGCGTCGCAGGATGCGGCCCGGGAGCGATGGATGCGGCTGGGAATGCGGGCGGGCGCCGCGGTGCTCGTGCTGGGAGTGGCCGCCGGGATCGTCGCCGGTCGCGGCAGCAGCGAGCTGCAGGAGACCGCGCAGGCCGCGCTCGAAATCGACAGCTCGTCCGGCGTGAAGTCGCTCGCCGCGGCGGAGGTCCCGCCGCCGGTCGCGGCGGCGGCACCCGCACCGGCGATCCCGACCGCGCGGCCGCCGAAGTCCCCGACGAAGGTCCCCCCGAAGGCGAACGCGGACGTTCCGCTCGAGCCGCTCGTGGGCCCGGGCCGCACCGAGGTCGGCGACGGGCTCTACATCGAGCGGGCTGGTGAAACGGTGACCGTCCACTTCGACACGCCCGGGACGCGCACGCGGCGGCGGGACAAGTTCGAGCGGGTGGTGCGCCGCACGCTGCCGGAGATCTACGGATCGGCCGCCGAGGTGCTGCTCTCGAGCATCCCCGAAGGCAGTCTCGTGGACCCGGTGGATCTCGTCACGGAGATTGCGGAGCGCGGAGTGAAGCTCGACGCCGGCGACGGCTGGAAGGTGAACCTGTGGCCGGAGACGCGTCCGGGGCAGGATGGGCCGCTCGTCGTCAGCTACCGGGTCGCCGTCACGCGCTGACCGGCCCCCTCCCTCATAACGAGCAGTTCGCCGCCGCCGCCGCGGAACACCGCGCGGCGGCGGCGTGCATCGCCCCGGACGCGCCAGTCGCGGCTTCCCGGTGCCTGCGTATATTGTCGGGCGGGCGTCCGCGCGACTCGGCGGGCGCCGTCCGATTCGACCTCGCAGCCGCATCCGTCCCATGGCCGGTCACAGCAAGTGGAAGCAGATCAAGCACTACAAGGCGGCCGCCGATGCCAAGCGCGGCGCGTTGTTCACGAAGCTCATCCGTGAGATCACCGTCGCCGCCAAGCAGGGGGGCGGCGATCCGGCCGGCAACCCCCGGCTGCGGACGGCGATCGACGCCGCGAAGAACAGTTCGATGCCGAAGGAGAACATCGAGCGGGCGATCAAGAAGGGCACGGGTGAGCTCGAGGGCGTCGACTACCAGGAAGTGACGTACGAGGCGTATGGGCCGGGCGGCGTGGCGCTGATTATCCAGGCGCTCACCGACAATCCGACGCGCACGGTCGCCGAGGTCCGGCACAAGCTCTCCCGTGCGGGCGGCAACCTGGGCGCGACGAACTCGGTCGCCTGGATGTTCGAGCGCAAGGGGCAGCTCTACGTCGATGCGGCGCGTTATGCGGACGAGGAGGCGATGCTCGAGACGGCGCTCGAGGCCGGGGCGGAGGACTTCGCGCGCGAGGGGGAGCAGTACATCGTGACGGTGGAGCCGACGCAGCTGCACGCGGTGCAAACGGCGATCCAGGAGCGCGGCGTGGAGGTGAGCGAGTCGGAGATCGCGATGATTCCGAAGAACACCGTTCGCGTCGAGGGCAAGAACGCGGAGTCCGTGCTCAAGCTGCTGGAGGAGCTGGAGGATCTGGACGATGTGCAGAACGTCGCGGCGAACTTCGATATCGATGTAGAAGCGATGGAAGTAGGAGCTAGGAGCTAGGAGTTAGGGGTTAGGAGCTCGCCACTCCATGTCGCCTTGCCCCTTGCCCCTTTGCCCCTTTGCCCCTAGCCCCCTCCCCTAGCTCCTAGCTCCTAGCTCCTAGCCCCTAACTCCAACTCCCCACCCCCTGCTCACCCTCGGCATCGACCCCGGCACCGCCGTCACCGGCTTTGGCGTCGTCGCAAGCGGCGGGACGGGCGCGTACGCGCTCGTCGAATGCGGCGTGATCCGCACCACGCCGTCGGCTCCGCTGGCCACCCGGCTCCGGGAGATCCACGAGGAGGTCGCGGCGCTCATCGGCCGCCACCGCCCGGACTGCGTCGCGGTCGAGGACGTCTTCTACGCGAAGAACGTCCGCACGACGCTCGTCCTCGGCCACGCGCGCGGGGTCGTGCTGCTTGCGGCCGAGCAGGCGGGCATAACGATCGTCGAGTACCCGCCGGCGGAGATCAAGAAGGCGGTCACCGGCACGGGCGGCGCGTCCAAGGCGCAGGTCCAGTTCATGGTGGCGCAGCTGCTGCGGCTCCGGTCCGCGCCGGAGCCCGCCGACGCGGCGGATGGCGTGGCCGCGGCGCTCGCGCACGTCATGAGCGCACGGTTCCCCGCTCCCGCAGCGCCGCGTGTCGTGCGCCTCGGATGATCGCGCGGGTCGAGGGCACCCTCGTCGCGCGCGAGCTCGACCGCGTGGAGATTTTCACCGTGGGCGGAGTGACCTACGAGCTCGCGATCCCGCTCTCCGTGTTCGAGGGGCTCCCGGCGGTCGGCGAAGCGGTCGCCCTCCACACGGAGCTCATCGTACGCGACGACGGCTGGCAGCTCTACGGATTCGCGAACGCCTTCGAGCGCCGCGTGTTCGCCCGGCTGATGACGGCGACGGGCGTGGGCCCGGCTCTGGCGTTAGGAATCCTCTCGGCGCTGTCCGCGGAGCGCGTGGTGCGCGCGGTGCGCGATGGCGACGTCGCCGCGCTGCAGGGGGTGCCCCGCGTCGGCCGCAAGAAGGCCGAACGGCTCGTGCTCGAGCTCGCGGACAAGATGGACGACCTCGGGATCGCAACCGCCGGCCCGGGCGGCGGCCCGCGCACCCCGTCCGCGGATGATGCCGCGCGCGCGCTCGTCTCCCTCGGCTACTCGCAAGGCGAGGCCGACCAGGCGGTGCGCGCCGCGCTGGACGACGGGGGGCGCGGGCTCGATGCCCCCGCCCTCATCCGCCTGTCTCTCTCCAAGGTAAAAGCGCGATGACCGGAGCCGCACGCTGCACCACGTTCACCGAGAGCGTCATCCGCGAGATGACGCGGATCGCCAACCAGCACGAGGCGATCAATCTGGCGCAGGGCTTCCCCGATTTCCCCATGCCGGCGCCGATGAAGGACGCCGCATGCGCCGCGATCCATGGGGACATCAATCAGTACGCCGTCACGTGGGGCGCGCCCGCGCTGCGGCTCGCCATCGCGGAGAAGTACCACCGGTGGTACGGCATGGACGTGGATCCCGACCGCGAGATCACGGTCACGTGCGGCGCGACGGAAGCGATGGCCTCGGTATTTCTCGCGCTCATCGATCCCGGCGACGAAGTGGTCGTGCTCGAGCCGTTCTACGAGAACTACGGGCCCGATGCGATCCTCGCCGGCGCCACGCCGGTGTTCGTCCCACTCGAGCAGCCCGACTGGCGGCTCGATCCCGACCGCCTGCGCGCGGCGTTCTCACCGCGCACCAAGGCGATCGTCGTGAACACGCCGCACAATCCGAGCGGCCGGGTGCTCACGCGCGCCGAATGCGACCTCATCGCCGAGCTGTGTCAGGAGTTCGACGCCTGGGCGATCACTGACGAGATCTACGAGCACATTCGTTATGCCGGCGACCACCACGTGCTTGCGACGTGGCCCGGCATGCGCGAGCGCACCGTCACGATCTCCGGGCTCTCGAAGACGTTCAGCTGCACCGGCTGGCGCCTCGGCTACGCGATCGGACCGGCCGATGCGACCCTGCCGATCCGCAAGGTGCACGACTTCCTCACCGTCGGCGCGCCGGCACCGCTCCAGGCCGCGGGCGCGGTGGCGATGGCCTTCGACGCGGCCTACTACAACCACCTCGGCCTCGACTACCGCGAGCGCCGCGAGACGATCGGCGTCGCCTTGCAGGCGGCGGGCTTCACGTTCACGCTGCCCGAAGGCGCGTACTACATCCTGGCGGACTTCAGCCGCCTCAGCGAGCTGGATGACGTGGCGTTCGCCAAGTGGATGACGCGGGAGGTCGGCGTGGCGACGGTGCCGGGATCGAGCTTCTACCACGATCCGGCGCGGGGTCGCTCGCTCGTCAGGTTCGCGTTCTGCAAGGCCCGCGAGACGCTGATGGCCGCGGCCGAGCGGCTCGCGGCGGTCCGGGGGGCCGTCGCTGCGGCGGGGTGACCGCCCGGCCGCGCTCAGGCGGCCGTGACGCCGTGGTCGGGGGAGGCGCGGCGCGGCAGCGCGAGCGTGAAGGTGCTCCCGTTCCCCGGCGTGCTCTCGACCTGCAGGTCCCCGCCCATGCCACGCGCGAGATCGCGACTGATCGCCAGACCCAGTCCGACGCCCTCGCGGGTGAGGCACCCCGCGCCAGCGACGCTCCGGACCGTCCTTTCGGGTCGCGACGCCGATCGCGCGATCGGCGCGTGGTTCCGGCTGCGGGAACCTCGACCGGCACTTTTAGCACGTCCGGCGCCACCATACGGCGGATTCGCGGCGCTGGTGACGCGCGCGCGACGGGGCCTATATTGCGCAACGCGTCTCCCTCCTTCCCCCACCCATGGCACGCGCCGAAGTTACGACTCCCGAAGCGCTCACCGACGACTCGGTCGTGGAGCTCTCGCTCCGCCCGCGGCGGCTCGAGGAGTTCATCGGCCAACGGAAGGTGAAAGACAGCCTCCGCATTTACATCGATGCGACGCTGGCGCGGAAACAGCCGCTCGATCACACGCTGTTTCACGGTCCGCCGGGACTTGGCAAGACCACACTGGCCGAGCTGGTGGCGCGGGAGCTCGGCGTCAACATGCGCACGACCTCCGGACCGGCGCTCGAGAAGCCCGGGGATCTGGTCAGTACGCTGACCAACCTGCGCGAGGGCGACGTGCTGTTCATCGACGAGATCCACCGGCTGCGCCCCATCATCGAGGAGTTCCTGTACCCGGCGATGGAGGACTACCGGGTGGACATCCGACTCGGCGATGGGCCCAAGGCACAGACCGTGACGATGCCGGTCGCGCCGTTCACCCTCATCGGGGCCACGACGCGGTACGGCATGCTGACGCCGCCGATGCGGGCACGGTTCGGCATCGTGGAGCGGCTCACGTTCTACCCTCCGGACGATCTCGAATGCATCGTCGCGCGCTCCGCCGCCGTACTCGGGGTCGCGATCGATACGGAGGGCGCGGCCGAGGTGGCACGGCGGGCGCGCGGCACACCGCGCGTCGCCAACCGACTACTGCGCCGGGTGCGGGACTTCGCGCAGATCCGTGCCGACGGGCACATCACGGCCGAGGTAGCGGGGGCGGCGCTCGCGATGCTCGACGTGGACCATTTCGGGCTCGACGACATGGATGCGCGCGTCATGCGCACGATCATCGAGAAGTTCGACGGAGGGCCCGTCGGCATAACCACCATCGGCGCCGCCATCGGGGAGGATGCGGGAACGATCGAGGAGGTCTACGAGCCGTTCCTGGTTCAGAACGGCTTCTTGCAGCGGACGCCAAGGGGGCGCCTGGCGACCGCGCTCGCCTACCGCCATTTTGGCTACCAACGCGACGAGCGGTCGCAGGCCGCCCTGTTCGACGAGTGAGGCGGCGGCCGGCGCTCGCCGGCCCACCGGAGTACGAGCGGATGACGTTTCGTCAGGCGTGGATCGCGCTCGGCGCGCTGGCCGGGCTGGCATGCGTCAAGCATCTCGAGGCGCCTCGCGCATGGCGTCCGATCGTCGAAGAGCTCGTCGCGAGCGGCGACACGACGGCGGCCCTCGCGGTGCTCGACTCCGTCGTGGCGCGGCATCCGCGCGAGGCCCCCGCGTGGAATCGCATGGGGCAGCTCGCGCTGGCGCTGGCCCGACCGAACTGGCACGGCCGGCTGGTGCAGCCCATGTCGCAGATCCGCCTCATGACGCGCGCGGACTCCGCCCTGCGGCTCGCCCACGCCTTCGCGCCCGACAGCGGACGTTATGCGCTCGACCTCGGGCGCTACTTCCTGTTCGCGGATCTGATCACGCTGCGGCTGCAGGCCATCGGCAAGTTCGAGCACGCGGTCGAGGCCGCGCGCCGTGCCAGCGACAGCACCCTGCTGTCCGAGGCCGCCGACGAGCTCGGGATGATCTTCTGGCGGCGGTACGAGGCCGTCGCGCATCGGCGGAATGTCGCAACGGGGATCCACAACTTCCCGGTGTTCGCGCTCACGGAACGTCAGGCGGTCAAGAACTGGATCGAGACGGCGACCTCGCCCTACCCGGAGCCGAGCGGACAGCTGGACTACCTCAAGTCGACGGACTGGTTCGCCGTGGCGCGTACGGCCGATCCGCGGTCGGAGCGCCCCGTGCGCCACGCCTTCATGGCGCTCGCGGAGCAGGAGCGGTGGGAGGAGCTGGCGAGCGCCGCCCGGGCCCGGCTCGCGGCAACGCCTGACGATGCGAACGCCTGGATGGCGCTCGGGCTCGCCACGCATCGGATGGGCGAGTACCCGCGCGCGACGGAGGCGTTCGAGCGAGGGCTCGCGACGCTCGACTCCGCGGCGCGGCTGCGCTACACCAACCTTTCGCGGATCCTCGGGCCGAAGGATTCGGTGGAGTACGCGCGCTTCACCGCCGAGCAGCGCTCGGAGTTCGAGCGAATCTACTGGACGGCGGCCGATCCGATGTCGCTCACGGCCGACAACGAGCACCGGCTGGAGTTTCTCGCGCGCGTCGCGTACGCGGACCTGCGCTGGACCTCCGACGACTTCGCCCTTCGCGGCGCCGACAGCGACCGTGGCGAGATCCACATCCGGTACGGGCCGCCGCCGGAGATCATCGCCCTCCCACCCGCTGCCGCGGGAGCCACGGCGGGAACCTCGCTCGTGATGTGGTACTACCCGATCGGCAACTTCCACTTCGTCTTCCGCCAGCCGCCGAGCTACGGCACCGCGACGTTCGAGTTCGACTACCACGCCATCGCCGCGGAGACACGCCACGTGGCGCCGGTCCGCTGGACCAACGTGCCCGTGTCCCGACAGATGGATTCGGTGCCGGTGCAGGTGGTGCGCTTCCGCGGCCCCGGCGACTCCACCGACGTCGCGCTGTTCGCGCACGTGCCGGTTCGCCGCATGGTCGGCGGCCTGGACCTGACGACGGCCACGATCGACGTGGGCCTCACGCTGTACCGCGGCGCGATGCGCATCGTGGACCGTGACAGCGCCCGACAGACGGTGAACGTCCAGGCGCCTGACGCGGTCGAGCGGCGCACGTGGCGCCGGCGCTTCCCATCCGGGGAGCTCGGCTATCGGGTGGAGGCGCTGCAGGCCGAGGGCGGCCGGGGGGCGCGGGGACTCGGCGTCGTGCACCTCACGAGCAATCGGGGATTCGGCATGAGCGACGTGCTCGTGGCCGACCGGGTGACGCCCCGCGCCGACAGCGCCATGCGGTGGTCGGACCTGCTCATCGAGCCCAACGCCGCCGTCGTGCGGCCGCGGCAGGAGATCGGCGTCGCCTGGGAGGTCTACGGGCTCGAGGAGCGGCGCGGGCAGTCGCGTTACCGCGTCGAGCTGGCGCTGACGGCGACGCGCATCGCCCGTGCGACCGACCTGGTCACGCGCATCACCGGCGGCATCGCGGACGCGATCGGGCTCAGCGCGATCGGTCAGGACCGCGTCTCGCTGACGTTCGACCGGACGCGCCCCGCCACTCCCGCGGCGCTGGACTACCTCATGCTCGATCTCGGCGGCGCGCCGGCAGGCCATTACCGCCTGACGGTGCAGGTGACCGATCTGATCACCGGCCGGCAGGTGTACTCCAATCGCGAGCTGGTGATCGAGTGAGGTGGGACGCCCGGTGCGGCGACGCCCGGTCGAACGGCGCGCGGCCGGTCGAACGGCGCGCGGCCGGCGAAAACCGTTAGCGGTCCACGGGCGTCATACGTAAGGAGATGGCGGGGACCGCGAAACGGTTCGCCGCATCCCGCTCGTCCGCTCGCGCGCCGGGGATGGCGCGCCGTTACCTTGCTCCCGCATGCGGTTCGCCGTCTCCACCCTCTGCTCCGCCGTCGCGGCCCTTGTCTCGTCGTCGCTGCCCGCGCAGACCGCCGAACCCGAGCGTGATCAGCGCGTGGCGCAGCTCATCGCGCGCGCCGATTCGCTGACGGAATCGGGGGACTCGACGGGGGCGCTGACCGTGCTCGACTCGGCGCTTCGCCTTGACCGGCGGGCCGCGGGCGCCTGGCATCGCAAGGGATACATCGCCTGGCGGCTCGCGCAGCCGGATTCCACCGCCAAGGTGGGCTGGAATCAGCGAACGATCAGCCTGATGCGCATGGCGGACACGTCGCTGCGCTACGCGACCGTGTTCGCGCCGGACAGCGGCGCCTATCACCTGACGCTCGCGAACTACTTCCTGGCCAACCGGACGGTCACCGTGCGCTTCAATGCCCTCGCGTCGTTCGAACGGGCGGCCGAGGCGGCGCTGCGTTCTGGCGACAGCATCATCGCGTCCGAGGCGCTGGACCGCACGGGAATGCGCTACTGGCGCCGGTACGAGCCGCTCATCGACCGTGTGGCCCCGGGGGGGATCGACGTTCCGGACTTCGAGCTGTACATGCAGCACGACAAGGAACTCGCGAACTTCCTCGAGAACCATGTACGGCGCGCCGAGTCGCAGCTCGGCGACGCCGACTACGGGCGGGCCCTCTCGCACTTTCGCCAGGCGCTGGCGGCGAACCCGCACAACGCCATGGCGCAGCGGCACCTCTTCATGGCGTTGACGGCGCGCAGCCAGTGGGAGGAGCTGCGCGAGGCCGCGCGGACGCGGCTGGACGCCGCGCCGTGGGACGCTTGGGGCTGGCTCGCGTTAGGGCTTGCCAGCCACCGTCTGGACGAGGCGCGCACCGCGGCGGCGGCGTTCGACAGCGCGACGGTGATCCTCGCCTCCGCGGAGCGCCGGCACTTCACCCGTCTGTCGCGGCTGCTCGGGCCGAAGGACACCACGCGCTTCGCGGGGATGTCGGACGAGCAGCGGCTCCGGGCAGAGCGGCTGTACTGGGTCGTCGCGGACCCGCTCGCGCTCACGCCCGGCAACGAGTATTGGCTCGAGTTCCTGAGCCGGATCACACAGGCGGAGCTGCTGTTCAGCGTCGAGGAGTTCGGCATCCGCGGCGCCGACACGGACCGCGGCGAGGTGTTGATTCGTTATGGCCCGCCCGACCTCTCAGTGTCGTTTCCGCCGGATGCGTATGGGCGGATCGGCATCATCTGGCGCTACCGCAACGGCCTCGCGTTCTCGTTCCGCCTCATGCCAACCTTCGGGACGGCGGAAGCCATGTTCGAGTCGCGCGACATGCACGAGGAGCGCATCGCGCTCACGCCGGTGCGGTGGGACAACGTCCCGGTCACGCGGCGGATGGACAGCATCACCACGATGGTCACGCGGTTCCGCTCCGGCGATTCCGCGGACGTGCTCGTGGCCGCGGAGATTCCGACCGGCCGCATCGCCCGCGGCGTGGACCTGACGAGCGGTACGCTGCGCTACGGCATATTGGCGTTCGGGGTGGCGGCGAACCTGCTGGCGCGCGATACGGCGTCGATGGAGATCGCGCTGCGGCCGTCCGACTCCACCCGGGTGCTGCGCCGCTCGTGGCGCTACCGCCTCGGCGTCACGCCCGAGGTCGGATATCGCGTCGAGGCGCTGCAGCCCGAGAGCGGCAACGCCGCGCGCGCCGTCGGCGTGCTGGAGCTGCCGAACGCGGCGGGGTTCGGCATGAGCGACGTGCTGCTCGCCGACTCGGTGCGGTCGGCTGCCGGGCTGCCGCAGCGGTGGAGCGATCTCACCGTGGCACCGAGCGCCGGGCGGATCCATCGCGGCCGCGACCTCGGGCTGGTGTGGGAGACCTACGACCTCGGCGCGGACTCGACCCGAGCGAGCGCCTATCGCGTGGACATCGGCCTGGTGCGTACCGACGGCTCGCGGATCGGGCGGGCGGTGGCGCGCGTGATTGGCGGCACCCTCGGCCGAGGCGAGGGGCGCGGGCGCGACGATCGGGTCACCGTGAGCTTCGACCGCAAGGTCCCCGCGCGCCCGGTCACGCTCGACTATCTCACCCTCGACCTCGGCGATCTGGCCCCGGGCCGCTACCGCCTGACGATCACCGTCACCGATCTCGTCACCAGTGCGACGACGGAGCGCGAGCGCGAGCTCACGATCGTGCGATGATCGTGCGCCCGTGGTGTCCGCTGCTTTTCGCCGGGATGGTGTGTGCCGCATCCACGGCGGATGCACAGGGCGAGAGCCGCACGACGAGCTCGACGGAAATCGAGTCGGAGATCGGCCCGCTCCTCGCCAGTGGTGACAGCGGTGCCGCGCTTTCCGTGTTGGGACGCACGATCGCGCGGGAACCCGGGAATGCGAGCGCGTGGTTCCGGCAAGGCGAGATCGCGCTGCTGCTCGCTCGGCCGCGCGGAACCGGTTTCGAGTGGAGTGCACGGTCCATTCGCCACATGCGGCTGGCGGACAGTTCGTTGAAAGTGGCGACGATGCTCGCGCCGGACAGCGCTCGCTATCAGATGGTGCGGGCGATGTACTTCCTCGCCGGTGAGCTTCCGATGGTTCGTGAAGGCGCCAGCAAGTCCTTCCACCTTGGACTCGCAGCAGCGGAGCG
>DATHUW010000029.1:0-41629 GCA_035461825.1 Gemmatimonadaceae bacterium | reverse complement strand
GACCCCCGGGCCGTCACGCGACCTCTCCGCGCACGCGCTCGATGGTGCGCAGGACCTCGATCGCCATCGCGCGCAGCAGGCTCAGCTCGCGCGCATCGACGTCGGCCCGGGCGACGAGAGAGCGCAGCGTGCGCATCACGTGCTCGGGGTTCCGCGTGCGGAAGAAATCCAATGCCGTGAGGGCGCGCTGGGCGTCTCCGCACGCGCGTTCGCGCTCCACATCGGTGGGCGGCGGCGCGTCCTTGCGCGGCGGCGAAAGCGCCCGCGAGGCCTCCGGCGCGGCGAGATGCAGCTCGTACAGCGCGAGCAGCACGGCCTGCGCGAGATTCAGCGAGGCGTAGCCGGTCGTCGGAATCGTGACGATGAGCTGGGCCCGGTCCAGCAGGTCGTTGGGGAGGCCGCGATCCTCGCGCCCGAACAGGATCGCCACCGGCCCATCGCGCGACGCCGCGAGCAGCGGCGCCGCCGCCTGACGAGCGTCGAGCACTCGGCGCTTCGCCGCCCTCCGCCGGGCGGTGAACGCGCCGACGAGCACGCAGTCCGCCAGCGCGGGCTCCGGCGCGTCATGCACGACGACCCGCCCGGCAAGGTCGCTCGTGTCGTGCGCCACGCGTTCGACGCCCGACGGGTCCCACGTCTTGGGACGGACGAGATGCAGCGCGTCGGCGCCCATGTTCTTCATCGCGCGAATCACGGCCGCAATGTTGACCGCGTCCTGCGGCTCATGCAGCACGACGCGAACGCCGGTGAGCGGCGGCTCAGCCACGAGGCACGACGAAATGCAGGAAGCGCGACGGCCGCTCGCGGTCGCCGCGAAGGTACACGAACTCCCCCGCCCCGCCGCCGAGCACCAGCTGCCCGCGCCGCCGCTCGCGGCCGGGCACCATGTCGTTGACCACCACGCTGGCGGAGAACGGATAGTCCGGGCCGCGCCCGAGCGCCGACAGCGGAACCCTCAGATGCAGCTCGTAGCCGGAATCCGTCGGTTTCCAGCTCGCCCGCAGCGGCACCTCGCGCGTCATCCCCGGCACCCGGGTGCTGCGCACGCCGCCGCCCGGTTCGGGAACGAGCAGCCAGCCCGCTTCGCCATCCCACGACGGCGACGCGAGGTAGATCTGCACCCCATCGCTGTGGATGTCCGGGTGCTCGTTGTCGAGGGCGGGATCGACCGCATTCACCGGGCGGAAGTGGAGCGGCCGCTTGACGACGTAGACGCCGCACTCGAGTTCACGCTGCGTCGCGAGGAGGGTGACCGTTGCCGTCGGCATGCCCGCCGCTTCCCACGTGTCCTCGGAGCGCCGGTATTCGAGTTCGCCGAGCTGGACGCACAGGGGCGCGGGACGGACGCGATCGGGCACGGCGCGCGGCACGGTCGCCGGGACCATGGCGCGCAGCGCGGGCGGCGGCACCTCGCGCCGGGTCGGCCGGCGCACGCCCGCGAGATCGATGGAGCTGCGCGCCCCTCCGGCGAAGAACTCGACGTGCCACAGCCGGTCCTGTCGGTGATGCTCGTGCCGTTCGCCGCCGGCGAGTTGCACGGAGAGCACGCCGTCGCGCGCCGTCGCATCCTGCACCGCGCCGTTCCAGCTCCAGACCGTCGTTATGGCGCCGGAACGATCGTGGAGACGAATCCAGAGGAACCGCCGTTCGCCCTGTCCCGGCGGACCCGGGGCGACGCCGCGCCACAGCTCCGCCGCCGCGCTCGCCATCAGCCAGCCGTCGAGCGATCGGTCGTCGCTTCCGACCGCGCGGAGTCGCACGATGGCCCCGGCGCGCACGGGCGCGGACTCGGGGTCGCGCACCGCGGCGAATCCATCCGTGGGCGCATCGCTCGCGGCCGGAATGCGCGCGGACCACGGACCGATTCCCTCCACCTCGGCATCGACGTGCATCGGCAGGTCGAGCACCACCGGCCGGCCGGACTGCCACACGAGCTGGTCCACGGCGTAGTCCGGCATGACGACCAGCGCCCGCCCCCCCGTCACGTCCGCCGCCAGCACGCCGGCCGGCAGCTCGACGTGAGCCCATCCGGCGGCTCCCCGCTCCTCGAAGGCGAGCAGGGTGCCCTCGCCCGGCCGCTGCGATCGCCCGTCGGCAAGCGGCGCGTTATGCGCGAGCGAGCTCCGATACCAGTGCAGCGACGCATCGACGTACGAGCCCGTGCCCATGTCGTCGAGCCAGCGATTCGTGCCGTCGACCAGCAGCAGGTTGAGGCGGTCGGGATGGCCGTGCCCGCCCCCCGACTGCCCGTAGTCGAGCGCGAGATAGGCGCGCCCCGCCTCCCGTCGGAACACGGCGAGCCCCTGTCCATCGAGGAGCACGGTGCGCGGCGCCACGGGATCGTGCTCGGGCAGCTCGGGGCGAGCGAAGAGCAGCGACTTCCAGGACAGGTCCGCCCTCGTCAGGCGGCCGGCCGGCTCGGGCTGCTCGGCCTCGGCCGCGGAGCGCCAGCGGTCGGTGTGCACCCGCGACAGCTCGTCGCCGTACAGCCGCGCCAACGCAGTTGCCAGGCGCTCGTCGTTCGTTCGCGCGAGGCCCAGCTCGCACTGCTCGGCGAACCGCCAGCTCCGCAACGACACGCCATGCCGCGAATCGCGACGGGCCGGGAACGTGAAGTCCGGCAGCGCGCTGAGCAGCGGCGCCGCGAATCCGTTCTCGTAGCGGCGCGCGAGCGCCTCCGGCAGGGTGATGCCGGCGCGCTCCGCGAGCGTCACGCCGTACCACAGGCCGCGATGCGCGAACAGATGATAGTTCTCCCCCTCGTACCACGTGCCGTCGGAGAGCAGCGCGCCCTCGAGATGGGCGTGCAGTCCGGATGGGCCATTCACCGACCGCCGCACGAGCCAGCTCTCGTCGATGAGCTGGCCGGCGGCCAGAATGGCGGCGTTGTGCCAGACCTGACGATTGGAGTCGCCCTCGTCGAAGCCCGCGATGAGATCGACGCTCGGGGCCAGCAGCTGGACCCGCACGGGCCGCGACGGGACATCGGGCGCGTCAGCCATCTCGAGCAGGTCGAGCGCCAGCGCGAGCTGCAGCAGCCAGATCGATTCGAGATACGTGGAGAAGAAAGGGCGCGAGGGACCGAGGACGTTGTCGCGGTTCGGATAGTCCGCGTACCGCTCGGCATAACGCTCGAGGATCTCCGAGGCCAGCCGTGCCATAGCCGGCTCCCGGAGGAGTGCCCACAGCGTCGCGGCGTGCAGCGCGCGCTCGGCGAGCCACAGGTGCCGGGACATCGCCCACCACCGATCATGGCGAATGCCCTCGACCGCTTCTCCGCAGGCGGGGCATCGGTGCCGCTGGGGCTCGTACGGATCGAACGCGAGCGAGGCGCCATCTCGCGGACAGCGGCCGCCGTCACGGGAGAGCATGGCCTTGTGCTCCGGAACCTCGACCTCGTCCGAGAGCAGTCGGTCGAGATCCGCGCGGAGCGACGTGGCCAGCGGGGCCAGCGGGCCCGCCGCGTAGACGCGTCGTTCGTCCAGCGCCTGACGATCGAGCAGTAGGCTCACGGCAGTTCGGCGCGCTCGCCGCCGGCGAGGTACCATTCGGAGAGCGTCGGCATCTCGCCGCGCAGGTCCATGCGGACGCCGCGCAGCTGGCGCGCCACGCCCTGCACGCCGCGCGCATGGTAGACCCACGCCGCCGGCGTAGCCGATTCCAGGTGCTCTTGCACCGCGACCCACGCCGCGCGCGCTGCAGTGTCGGACGGCGCGGCTCGCGCCCGTGCGAAGAGCGAGTCGAGCGCGCCGTCGTGATAGCCCGCGTAATCGAGAGCGCCGCCCGCCAGGCGCGAGTCGAACATGGCGGCAAGATACGAGAGCGAGATGTCGCCGGGAATGCCGGTGAACAGGAGATCGAATTGCTTGTCGGCGGCGCGCGCCTCCGAGAGGAGCGCGCCCATCTCCCGCTGCCGAATCTCGAGACGCACGCCGCGCGCGGCGAAGTCCGCCTGGAGCAGCTGCTCGACGGCGTTGTCGCCGCTTCCGACCGTCGACAGGATGAGCCGCAGCGCAACGCCGTCGCGCTCACGCCAGCCGCCGCCGGCCCGCCGCCATCCCGCCGCGTCGAGGAGCGAGTCCGCTACGGCTGGCGCGAACGACGCCGTGCCGTCGCGTCCCATCTATGTCCCGGTGGAACCGGACCGAGCGCCGGCGTGCCGTAACCCGCGATCGCGACCGCGATGAGCCGGTCGCGGTCGATCGCTCGTGCAAGCGCGCGCCTGACGAGCTCGTCGTCCAGCGGCGGACGTCGCACGTTGAACACCAGCACCGTCGTGAACAGCACGGGATAGTCCATGACGCGCAGCAGCGGATCCTCGTCCACGAGCGGCGCCATGGTCGGCGCGATCCCGGCGACGTGCAGGTCGCCCGCCACCAGCCCCGCGAACTTGGTCGTTGGCTCGTCCACCACCGCGACCACGAGCCGCTGCAGCGCGGGCGGCCCGCCCAGCGCCTCCGGAAAGCCCTCGTTGCGCTCGAACCGCCAGCGCTGCCCCGCGGTACGGTCGACGAAACGGAACGGGCCGTTCCCGACGGGGGCCGTCGAGAAGGCCGCCCGTCGCATGTCGGCGCGCGCAACATCACGCAGCAGGTGCGCGGGAACGATCGGCAGCTCGCAGAGGACGAGCGGGAACCGCGGCTGCGCTCGCGAGAACCTGACGAGCACCGTGGTGTCGTCGAGTGCCTCGGTCGCCTCCACGTCCGCGAGATCCGCATAACGTGGATAACCGGTGGACGGATCGCGGGCCGCCTCTACCGTGAACGCGACATCGCGCGCGGTCGTCGGCGCGTCGTCGTGCCACGTGAGCCCGGCGTGAAGGGCGAATCGCAGCGTCGTGCGATCGGCGGACCAGTCCCAGCCCTTGGCGAAGTACGGCACGGGCGCGAGCGCACTGTCGTAGCGCGCGAGCGTCACGAACAGTGCATACCGCTGCACCTGGCGTGACAGCGGATGCACCGTCACGAGCGGATTGGCCGACTCGAGATCGGCGCCCGAGGCGTAGACGACCGTGCCGGAATCCCGCGTCGGCGGCGCGCAGGCAATCGCGCCGGCGAACGCGAGCAGCGCCGTTGACCTCCGCCGCACCGCGCGCATCATTGCCCGGATGCGATCCCTCGCGCGGCGCATCGGAGTCGCCGCCCTGCTCCTGTGGCTGGTTCTCACGATCACGTTCGCGCTGGTGCGGCTCGCGCCTGGCGATGCCGCCACGCTGCTCGTGCCACCGTCGGCGACGGCGGCGGACGCGGAGCGCCTGCGGGGGGAGCTCGGACTGGATGCCTCCATCGCCGTGCAATATGCGCGGTGGCTCGCCCGCGCGCTCCGGGGGGACCTGGGCGAGAGCTTCGTCCATGCGCGGCCGGTGACCGCGGTGCTCGCCGACGCGCTTCCGCTGTCCGTCGGGCTCGGGCTCGCCTCGCTCACGCTCACGTTCCTCGGCGGCGTCGCGGTCGGCATGGTGCAGGCCTATCGGCGTGGACGCTCCACCGACGTCGCCCTGACCGTGGCGACGACGGCGCTGTATGCGGCGCCCGCGTTCTGGCTGTCCCTCGCGCTCGTGGCCGTGTTCACCTACGGGGCGGCGCGCTGGGGGTTCCCCCCCGCCTTACGACTCCCGGCGTTCGGCGTGCGAGACCCGGCGTCCGCCGCGGGCGGCATGGCCGCCGCGGCCGACATCGCGCGGCACGCGATCCTCCCGGTCGCCACGCTCGCGCTCATCGGCGCCGCGGGGGTCGCCCGGTACGCCCGCACCGCGATCGCCGACGTGCTCGACGCGTTATGGGTGCGGGCGGTGGCGGCCAAGGGCGCGTCGCGTCGCCGGATCCGGATGCGGCACGTGCTGCCGAACGCACTGCCGCCGCTGATCGTCCTGCTCGCACTCTCGGTGCCGGGCGTGCTCGCCGGGTCCGTCTTCGTCGAGTCGATCTTCGCATGGCCCGGAATGGGCCGCCTGATGCTGTCCGCGATCGCGGCGCGCGACTACCCGGTGGTGCTCGGTGCCACCGCGCTGTATGCGGCGCTGGTGATCGGCGCCAACCTCGCCGCCGATCTCGCGCTGCCGCTGCTCGATCCCCGCAGGCGCTCGTGATGTCGCGTCCCCTCACCGGCCGGCTGCCGATCCTCGCGCTCGCGCTGCTCGCCCTCGGCGCGCTCGTCGTGCCGGAGCTCGCCGGGACGGATCCCCGGGAGATCGGCGACGTGCTGGCGCGCCGACTCGTGCCGCCCCTCGGCCGAGACGCCGCCGGCGACTGGTATCTCCTCGGCACCGACAAGTTCGGCCGCGACATCTTCGTGCGGATGATGCTCGCCGCGCGGCTGTCGCTGCTCGTCGGCATCGTCGGCTCCCTGCTCGCGGGTGGGGTCGGCATCCTGCTCGGCTCGCTGGCCGCGTGGCAGGGCGGTGCCTTCGACCGCCTGACGATGGCGGTGGCCGATGCGCTGCTGGCCATCCCTCGGCTCGTGCTGCTGCTCGTGTGCGCGGCGCTCTGGACGCCGGGCACCGGGACCGTCGTCGCGGTGCTGGCGCTCACCGGGTGGATGGGCGTGGCGCGACTCGTCCGGGCCGACGTGCTCGGCGCGCGCGGCGCGCAGTACGTCGAGGCGGCGAGCGCCCTCGGAGCGCCGTCGTCGCGGCTGCTCTGGCGCCATGTGCTGCCGAACGCGCTCGGCTCCGCCGTGGTGGCGATCACGCTGGGCGTGGGGAGCGCGATCCTTCTCGAGAGCGGGCTGTCGTTCCTCGGGCTCGGCGTTCAGCCGCCGCAACCGAGCTGGGGCAACATGATCGCCGACGGACGGGACCTCATCGTCACGGCCCCATGGGTCGCGCTGGTACCGGGGCTGGCGATCATCGTCACGGTGCTCTGCTGCACGCTGCTGGGCGATGCGCTGCGGGATCAACTCGCCGGAACCCGGCCGGTGACGATCGGCGAGCGGGCCTAACGGACGAGGAGCGTGACGACGCCGCGCGGCGGTGCGGTGAACGTCACGGTGTCACCACTCACCGGAAGCGCGTCCCCGACTCGTTCATCGAGGCGCGACGCCCGTGCGGCACGCGGAGGCGCCGGGAGTCGCCAGGCGCCCTGCACCGCCTGCGCGAGGAGATTCACGCAGCGCAGCACGACCCATTCGCCATCATCGCTGCGCTTGCACGCCCCGAACGCGAGTCCAGCGCCTTCGAGCGCGGGGCCCACGACCGGGTCGGGGACGCGCAGCAGGGCGCGATGCGTGTCCCCGGTGAGCGGCACGAGCACGTCATCGGCCGTCCGCTCGATGCGATCGATCTCCGCATCGGATCGCGCGCCGTGGACCATCAGCGACAGCTCGCACTCGAACGGGCCGAGGCATTGCGCCTCGGGGGTTTCCGCGGGCCACCCGGCGTGTCCCGGGCGCTCCGGTAAATCGGTCCGCGAGAGCGCGCCGACGGCACGGAGCAGGGTGACGGCGATGCTCCCATCCGAGAGGGCCTCGTACTCGGTGAGGCCGTCCCCGAACACTGTGGCCCCCGTCCGCTCGCCGAAGACGCTGACGTACCGATGCAGTGGTGCGGTCGGGAGCGGCCGCTCGCGCACGGCGAGCTCCGGGGGCACTTCCGTGGGTATCCGCTCGACCGGACCGAACGCGGCGTCCGCGTACACGCGTCCGGGCCCAGCGCCACCGTCGAGCAGGATGCGGAGCCGGTGGTCGCGTGCCGCATTGTCGCCCCGGATCCGCAGGCGCACGAACTCCGCGCCGGCATCGAGAATGCACGACACCGCGATCGGCAGCTCGACGAGCTCCGGCGCACGCCCCCCGCGAGCCGTGGCGCGCGGCACGAGGAGCAGATACTCGAGCCCAAGCTCCGCCCGCAACGGACCGGCGTGCACGAGGCGCGCCGCAGCGGCCCGGTCGCAGCGGACCACCGGCTCGATGAGGGATGGCGTGTAGGTGTCGCCCGCATCGCCGGCGTCCTCGAGCTCGAGCAGGCGCCTGACGATCGTCCGCTCCGCGCGCGAGACGATCGAGGGCACGCCGTCGCGGCATTCGAGACGCAGGTGCTCGTTCTCGAGGACGATCGCGCCATCCCGCTCTTCACCGCGAACCGCGCCCGCCGGTGCCGGCGACACGCCGCGGCCGATGGAGAGCGGAGTGATGCCGTACGAGGGCACGTGCGGCACCCAGGCGACCACGCGCCTGACGCGGACCAGGTCCGCGTCGGGGTAGTGGCGAGGCGACTCGACCAGGTCGATGTGCTCGCCCGTCGCCAGGACCTGATAGGCGGTCGCGCCGCCGTCCAACGTCACCCCCTCATCGGGCCGTGCCGGGGGGTCTGCGAACGCCGACCCGGGGCCCACCGGCACGTCCCGCACGAAGTCGAGCAGCTCCAGCTCAGCCACGCCACTGCGCGCCCGCGGCGCGCGATTGCGGACGAGCACGGCCGCCGTCCAGTCGCGGCGGCGGCCGGCGGCGGCATCCGGATCGTGGCCGACGAGCGCCTCCAGCGCACGAGCCCGCAGCTCGTCGGCTTCCGCCTCCCCGCCATCAAGACGGACGGCCATCGCACGCGCGACGGCATCGATGCTGCACCCGCATAACGTATCGTGAGGGTGGCAGCGCAGCAGGGACTTCCACGCGGCGTGCTCCACCGGCGGCGTCGGCGCCCCGGGGTGGCTGCGCGCCATCGCCAGCCAGGGCTCTACGTCGCGCAGGAGGGCGCGCTCGAGTCGCGCCGCGCGGCGCTTGAGCGCCGCTCGCACCGCGAGGGTGCCCTGCAGCGACCAGGTGTAACCGAGCGATTCGCGTAATTCGCCGTGGACCTCCGGCAGCGTGCGGCCGGCGGCTCGGGTCGTCAGTTCCTCGGCCGCCTGGCGCAGGCCGACCTGCCTGACGAGCGAAGGGGCCGCGGCGGCCCGGAGCGCGGCGATGGCCGCGGGCAGGTCCGCCTGCGCCGCATGGTGGTCCGCCCCGTTCATCAGCAGGACGACGCCGAGCCGGCAGCGCGGCCCCACGGTCTCGATCATGGTGCGCCAGCGCGCGCGCGCGGCACCGTGGTCTACGGGGAGGTTCGAGCCGAACTCGTAGCCATCCGGGGGGAGGTGATACAACAGCGCGGCCGTCCCGTCGGGCGCCCGCCACCGTGCGGCGTCGCCGTCGGGCCACCGCGACCCGCCGAACCCGCGCCAGACGACGATCGAGGGACAGCCGAACTCGGACGCCAGCAGCGGGAGCGCAGCAGGGTGACCGAACGCATCCGGCGAGTACAGGACCGGCGGCGGATCCGTACCGGCGAGCTGCGCGAGGGTACGGCGGCCGGCGAGGAGGTTGCGGATGAGCGCCTCCGCACCCGGGATCAGCTCGTCGGCGAGCACGTACCAGGGCCCCGCCTCGATGCGCCCGTCGCGCAGCGCATCGGCGAGAGCATTTCGCGCGTCGGGGCGGACCGCGAGATAGTCCTCGAGGATGATGGTCTGCCCGTCGAGCAGGAACGGGGGCTCGTCAGGTGCTCGGCACAGCAGCTCATCCACCAGGGGGACGAGCCGCTGCCGAAACCGGACCGCGGAGTGATACCACTCGCGATCCCAATGAGTATGAGAAACGACGAGGATCGCAGGCGGCGCCGAGTCGCGATTCATCGCGACCCGGACCGCCTCGATCCCGCGTGGACCGCTACACGACGGGTCGCCGTCCGCTGATGATCCGGAAGAGTATGACGACGATGGCGATGACCAGCAGCAGGTGGATCAGCCCACCGGCAACAGGCCACACGAACGCCCCGAGCAGCCATGCAATGAAGAGAATGATTGCGATTGTCCACAGCATGTTCGCCTCGCGGTTGAGTAGGGGTTGGCCCGGCTACGTCCCTCTTCCTTGGCAACTCCCATACCGCGCGCTCAGCCGTCTTCGTCCCCTTTTTCCGCGAACAAGTCCGGTGCCGCACCGCCCTTCCCGCCTCCCGGGTACGTGACGCGGTCTCCATCCAACCTGGCGAAGGAGGGCAGCGCGTGCGGCCTCAGCTCCGCGTCCATGATATGGAAGACCGCGTGGCCCCGCGCAACCAGCGCATCGGCGATGAGCGACCGGTGACAGCGCCACGGGAGCGCCTCCGCGCACATGATCGCCGTCCGCTCCGCCCGGGCGTGCGAGCACAGGCGATCGAGCGCCGCGCCGAACTCTCCGGTGGACATGTAGTCCGCATAACCACGAAAGCTCGCGTTGCGCCAACCCGCGTTGGGCGAATCCGGCGCGGCCGCGCGGCGTCCGCCGAGCTCCGGGACCTGCGAGTACGCAATCGCGGCGTCACGGAGCGACGATGCGAGCGCGGCCGGACCGAATTGCGGATGCCGGCGCGACCCCGGATACCGGCGCACGTCCACGACGTGGCGAATGCCATGGCGGGCGAGGAGAGCCAGGAACGAATCGATGGGACGTACCGAGTGGCCGATCGTGTACACGGTCGCGGCATTCGACGCTGCGCGCCGATGCGCCGGAGAGACCTCCTGTTCCGCTCGATCGTCCATTAGCTTGGACCGCCACCGGGCGCGCGCAGGCGCGCCTTCATCGCATTCAGACGCATGACGAGTCTCGACGCCTCAACTGCCGCCGACGCCGCGATCCGCCGCGGGCCCGTGCGCCGCCTGTACGATTGGACGCTCTCCTGGGCCGACCGCCCGGGGGGCACCTGGGCGCTCTTTCTGCTCGCGGTCGCCGAATCGTCGTTCTTCCCGATTCCGCCGGACGTGCTGCTCATTGCGTTGGCGATCGGCCGGCCGAAGCGCGCCATGTGGTTCGCCCTCGTGTGTACGCTTGGATCGGTGGTCGGCGGCATGGTCGGCTACTACATCGGATGGTCGTTGTTCGAGCAGATCGGACGCCCCGTGCTGGAATTCTACGGCGCCACCGGGAAGTTCGATCAGGTGGGCCAGCTGTACCGCGAGAATCTCGTGCTCGCCCTCGGCACCGCCGGATTCACCCCGATTCCCTACAAGGTCTTCACGATAGCGGGCGGCGCGTTCGCGGTTCCCTTCCTGCCCTTCGTGCTCATCTCATTCGTGAGCCGCGGTCTGCGATTCTTCCTCGTCGCCGGACTCATCTACGCGATCGGCCCGCGCGTGAAAACCTTCATCGACCGGTACTTCAACATTCTGACCATCGTGTTCGTGGTCGTGCTCGCGCTCGGTTTCTACGTGATCAAGTTCGTGGCGCACTAGGACCGCCGCGTTAGACTAGCCCTCCCCGGCAAAGCGACTAAGATTCCGGTGTAACACGACCTGGTACACTGGGAACGGGAGGAGAGCACGATCATGGCGCACACGCTACCGCCGCTGCCGTACGACTACGGGGCGCTCGAGCCGCACATCGATGCGCGGACGATGGAAATTCATCACACCAAGCATCACCAGGCCTACATCAACAACCTGAACACGGCACTCGAGAAAGCACCCGATCTGCAAGGGAAATCGCTCGACGAGCTGCTCGGCAACCTGAACGCGGTGCCGGAACAGATCCGCACCGCGGTACGGAACAACGGTGGCGGGCACTGGAACCACACGATGTTCTGGCAGATCATGAAGGCGAACGGCGGCGGCGAGCCGCACGGCAAACTCGCCGATGCGATCACGGCGAGCTTCGGCGGCTTCGATCAGTTCAAGGAGAAGTTCGCCGCCGCGGCCACGGGCCGATTCGGATCGGGGTGGGCCTGGCTCATCGCCGACGGGAGCACGCTCTCGATCGAGAGCACGCCGAATCAGGACACTCCGGTCATGGAAGGGAAGCGGCCGATCCTCGGGCTCGACGTCTGGGAGCACGCCTACTACCTCAAGTACCAGAACCGCCGACCCGATTACATCGGCGCCTGGTGGAACGTCGTCAACTGGGACGAGGTCGCCAGCCGGATGAAGTAGCTCCGGCCGGAGATGTCCGGATGCATAACGGGGCGCCGCGCGGCGCCCCGTCGTCGTTGTCCGGCAGTCAGGGAAGCGTGCCGGACTCCTCCTCCTCCCGGCGACCGGCCACGAGGTCGTCAATCCCGCCGTCGCCCGGCCGCTCCTCCATCTCCGTCGGCATGGGCTCCACCGGGGTCGTCGTCTTTGCCAGGCGACCGAGCAGCGGCGGGGCCAGGAAGGTCGTCACCATGACCATGATCGTCAGGGCGCTGAACAGCTGCGTGTCGATTGCGCCGCGGCTCAACCCCATCTGCGCGAAGATGAGCCCCACCTCGCCGCGCGGGATCATCGCGACGCCGATCAGCGCCTTGCTGCCGCGGAACCACCAGGGCGCATAACCGGCGGCGAACTTGCCGATCACCGCCACCACGATCAGTGCCCCGCCGATGGTCACGGCCTCGGCATTCAGGAGGGTGCTCAGATCCACGGCGGCGCCGACCGAGGCGAAGAAGATCGGGACGAAGAACAAGCCGATCGCGGTCGTCGCCTGCTCGATCTCCCGCCGCTGGGGAGTGCCATGCAGCACGAGGCCGGCGGCGAACGCCCCGATGATCCGCGCGGATCCCGAGATGTCGGCGAGCCACGCAAGGACGAAGGCGAACGCGAGCGCAATGAGACCCAGCGCACCGGTCACGCGTATCTGCTCGACGAGGCGGAACAGCGGCGGCGCCAGCCACCGCCCGAGCAGCAGCGCGACCACGACGAAGCCCATCGCGATGGCGGCGATCTGCGTGACGCCGAGCGGCGTGACCGGTGCCCCCAGGGCGAGCCTGGCGACGATCGTCAGGATGATCAGGCCGACGATGTCGTCGAACACCGCGGCGCCGAGCACCACCTGCCCTTCCTTCGTGTGCAACCGGTCGAGGTCGGAGAGGACGCGCGCGGAGATCCCGATCGACGTCGCCGTGAGCGCGGCTCCGCACACGATCGCGGGCAGCGACGCCAGCCCGAGCGCGCTCGCGACGCCGTATCCGAGCGCGAACGGCAGGACCACGCCGACCACTCCCACGGTGATCGCCGAGCGCCCCACGCGCATCAGCGAGCGCACATCGGTGTGCAGCCCGATCTCGAACAGGAGGATCAGCACCCCCATCTCGGCGAGTGCGGCGATGGTGACGTCCGCCGGATCGAGAATGCCGAGCGCCGATCCGCCGAGCAGCACGCCGGCGGCCAGCTCGCCGAGCACCGCGGGCTGCTTGATGCGCTGGGCTAGGTCGCCGAGCAGATTGGTGGCGAGGATGGTCGCCGCCAGCGTGAGGAGCAGCGCCGTGAAGTGGCCGTTCCCGGCGGCGCCAACGAGCGCCGGCAGCAGCGCGGCGCCTAGCAACACACGGCGGCGCCTCACCGCGATGCGCCGTCGCCCTCGAGGTAGGTGTACCCCTCGAGTCCCGCGACGTATTCGGCGATGAACCGGTTCGCCTCGTCCCGCGTGATGTCGTGCGCCGCGTTCACCTTTCGCCGGAAGACCGTCAGCAGATCCGATGCCCGGAACTGCACGTAGTTCAGAACCTCGGTCACCGTGTCGCCGTGCACGAGATCGGTCACCGCGTACCCGTCAGCGGTCAACGCGAGGTGCACCGCGTTCGTGTCGCCGAAGAGATTGTGCAGATCGCCGAGGATCTCCTGATAGGCGCCAGTCAGGAAGATCCCGATGATGTACGGCTTCCCCGACTCGAACGGGTGCAGCTCGATGCTGGGCCGCCCGGCCCGGCCGCCGACGAACCGGTCGATCTTGCCGTCGGAATCGCACGTCACATCCTGAATCGAGCCCAGCCGCGTCGGGCGCTCCTCCAACCGGTGGATCGGCATGATCGGGAAGAGCTGGTCGATCGCCCAGCTGTCCGGCAGCGATTGGAACACGCTGAAGTTGCAGAAGTACCGGTCGATCAGCCGCGGCTCCAGCTCCTCGATGATGTCCTCGTACTCTTCGCGATCCTGCGCCGTCAGGCGGGCGATCTCGTTGAGCGTGGCCGTGTAGAGCTGCTCCGCGATCGCCCGCCCGCGCAGCGTGAGTACGCCGCTGTTGAAGAGATATCGCGCCTGCTCCTTGGCGAACGTGGCATCGTGGTAGACCTCGCGGACGCTGCGGCGCGAGAGGCTGTCGTAGCCCTCCCGCAGCTCGTGCAGCACGGCGTGGTCGTCATCGTCGAGCGTGGGCAGCTGGACCGCCTGCTGCGACTCGACGTCGATCACGTTGAGGAGCAGGAGCGCGTGGTGCGCCGTGAGCGCCCGTCCCGACTCCGAGATGAGGTGCGGCATCGGCAGGTCGAGCTCCCGGCACGCCTCGGCGAACGTGTAGACCACGTCGTTCGCGTACTCCTGGACCGTGTAGTTCACGCTCGCGCTGACCGTCGAGTTGGACCCGTCGTAATCCACGCCGAGCCCGCCGCCGACATCCACGTGCGTCACCGCCACGCCCATGGCACGCAGCTCGGCGTAGAACCGCACGACCTCCTGGAGCCCCGATTTGATGTACCGGATGTCGGTGATCTGGGAGCCGAGATGGAAGTGGATCAGCTTGATGATGTCGAGGCGACCGAGACTCGTCAGGCGATCGACGAGACGCACCAGCTCGCTGGCGTTGAGCCCGAACTTCGATGCTTCGCCCGCCGATTCCGCCCAGCGGCCGAATCCCTCGCTCGCCAGCTTGATGCGGAGCCCCGCGGTCGGCGTCACCCCCATCTCGTCGGCGACCCGCAGCAGCACGTCGAGCTCGCTGAGCTGCTCGAGCACGATGAACACCTGATGCCCGAGCTTCTGACCCATCAGGGCGAGGCGCATGAACTCCTCGTCCTTGTAGCCGTTGCAGACGATCATGTGGTCGGTGGCGTCGCTCAACGCGAGCACCGCCTGGAGCTCCGGCTTGCTCCCGCACTCGAGTCCGACACCGTAGTCGGCGCCGAATTGCACGATCTCCTCGATGACGTGCCGCTGCTGGTTCACCTTGATCGGGTAGACCAGCGTGTACTGCCCGTCGTACTTGAACTCGTCGATGGCCTTCCGAAACCGCTGGCTCAGGGAGACGATGCGCGAGCGCAGGATGTCCGAGAAGCGGAGCAGCAGCGGCAGCCCGACGCCCTGCGCCTCGAGGTCCTGGGCGATCTCGAAGAGATCGAGCGCGCGTTCCGGGCGCGCGCGATCGGGGCGCACGATGACGTGGCCGGCCTCGTTGATGTCGAAGTAGCCGATCCCCCAGCCCGAAGTGTTGTACAGCAGGCGGGAATCCTCGATCGTCCAGGGTTCCTGCGCCGGGGCCTGCGCCGGTTCGGCTTCGTGCACTCGTGTCGCCATCGCTCGGTGTGGGAGAAGCAGCGCGGTGTTCGGCCGCACATGCGCAAGTACGCAACGGGCCGGTGGTTCGATGAGCATCGGAGGCGCGTCCCGCCATCGATGCGAGAAGGGCGCCAGCGTTCCGCCACCGGCGGACAACCGGCCGTGCGACCGGGGCCGCACGGCGGCTACATCACGGGTACAATCTCACCATTCGCCAGGCGTCGCCGTGCCGCTCGAACCGCTCGCGCTCGTGCAGGCGGAACGGCCGGCTGCGCCAGAACTCGATGCAGTGCGGGAGCAGGCGGAACCCGGACCAGTGCGGCGGCCTTGGCACGGGGCCCGTGCCGAACCGCTGCTCCGCCTCTCGCAGCCGCCGCTCGAGGTGTGCGTACTCGGCCAGCGGCTCACTCTGGTCGGAGGCCCAGGCGCCCAGCTGGCTGATGCGCGGCCGCGTGGCGAAGTACCCATCGGCCTCCGCGTCAGGCACCAGCGTCACCGGGCCTTCGACGCGAACCTGCTGCTCGAGCGCCTGCCAGTGAAAGCACAGCGCCGCGTGGGGGTTCCCGAGGAGCTCACGCCCCTTGCGGCTCCGGAGGTTCGTGTAGAAGACGAACCCGTCCGCGCCCACGCTCTTGAGGAGGACGATGCGGGCGGACGGCCGACCGTCCGGCCCGACCGTGGCGAGCGTCATGGCGGTGGGCTCGGGAAGGACGGCGCGGTCCAGCGCCTCGGCGGCGGCCAGCAGCGCCTCGAAGCGGGCGATGGGATCGCCGGAATCGGCCGCGCCCCCCGGCACGGCCCCCCCGGCCGCGTCACCGGTTGGTGCCATCGATCCCGCCGCATAACGCGTCGAGCCCGCGCTCGTCGATCCCATCCGCCCGCAGCATGCCTTCCTCGTGTTAGGTTCGGCGGCCCTCGGCGCGCCGCGGGGCGAAAGATCGGTGCCTGCGGCGTCCGGGTCCAGTGGCGGGGGCCCGAACGAGAAACCCCCGCTCCTTTCGGAGACGGGGGCCCGCGAGTTCGGCTGGGAGGAAGTGGCCTACTGCCGCGGTTTCTTGCCCGTGTACTCCACCACCTGCTTGTCGGTCGCCTGCGTGAGCGAATCGACGCGCGCACGCGCCGCCGCCTCGATGCTGCTGGTCACCTTGTCGAGCGCGAGGGTCGGCACGCTCACCCGAAGCGGCGCCGGCCGTTCGCTGGAGTCCGAGACCCGGCGGTCCTCGGCCGGCGCGGCCGATGCCCGCACGGTCCCCGACGGGTCGAGCACGTAGCTGGGCGGCGGCAGCGGATCCGTCTCCTGCTGCAGGTTGGCCAGTCCGGCGCGCAGGGCGGCTGCCTCGCCGGAAGTGGGAGGCGCGGGCGCGGGGCGAGCCGGCTCTCGTGTCACCTGCTGCGCCGGCGGCGGAGCCTCCACGGCGCCGGCCAAACTCGCGCCGGCGTCGTCCGATCCCCCCAGCACGAGCATCGCGATCGCGACGGTCGCGGCGACGCCGAGCGCGCCCATCGCCACCGGCTTCCAGTTGCGCGGCGACGCGTATTCCAGCGGGGCATCGTAGTCGTTATGATCCGCCTCGCGGACGTCCGACGCGCCATCCCGATCCGATGGCCAGGCGGGGGCCGGTGCCGGAGCGGCGAGCGGCCTCCGCGAGGCATCCGGCGCCGGAGGGGCGATCGGTGTCCAGACGGGCTCCGCCGGCGAGGCCTTGGGCCGCCGCAACGAATCCGGTGCCGGGGAGGCCAGCGGCTTCCAACCCGCGACCGGGGCGAGCGATCCGATCGGCTTCACGCTGGAATCCGGCGCCGGAGGCGCCAGCGGCTTCCATCCGGAATCCGGCGCCGGGGGCGCCAGCGGCTTCCATCCGGAATCCGGCGCTGGAGGTGCCAGCGGCTTCCACCCCGAGTCCGGCGCCGGGGATGCGATCGGCTTCCATGGGGAATCGTTCGCCGGCGGCGCGAGCCGCCGTAATCCGGTCGGCCGCGCAGGGGACTGCCCTGGTGCCCCCGTCTGCGCCTCATCGACGTCGGCCGATTCCTCTCGCACGGCACGCTCCACCACCGACGGTAGGGCGGCCGATGCGCTGCCGATCGGCGTCGTGGTGATGGCGAGAATCTCGTCCTGCGCCGGAGCGGGAGCCGGGGTTTGGGAGCGCCGCCCGACGGGAGCGACCGCCATCTCGACCACCGGCGTCGCGCCCGATGCCGGCGCTGCCTTACGCGGCGACGACGCAGCCGCCGCTCCGAGCGACGGCGACGCGATCGGGGTCGCACTCGGCAGAATCAGCGGAAGATCCGTCGCGCCGGTGGGAACGGGAATGCGCGGTTTCGGCGCATTCCGCTGCATCTCCTCGCGGCTGCGCTCCTCATCCATCTTCTGACGCAGTTCCGCGATGCGCATGCGCAGCGCGTCGAGCGCGCCGCCCTCGGACTCTCCGGAATTGGTTCTGATGTGCAGCGCACGCTCGCGCAGCTCGAGCTCCTGACGGGCATCGCCGAGCCGTGAGTACATCTCGGCGAGGTTGTTCAGGATCCCGGCGAGCTCCGGGTGTTCTTCACCGTGCTCGCGCTCCTTGATGCCGAGCAGCCGGTGGAGCAGCGCCGCGGCGGGAAAGAACTTGCTGCGGCGGTGGTAGACACGCGCGAGCGCGTTGAGCGTCGCGGTAATGCGGGGATCGTTCTCCCCGAACTGCTCGGCCTCGCGCAGGGCGGCGAGGAAGGCCTCCTCGGCCTTGTCGAACTGTTTTTCGGCGACACACCGACGAGCGACCTCGGTGAGCGCCTCCCAGCGCGATGGTTGCGTTTGGCTCATGGTGATCTCCTCCCATCCCACTGACGCTCGGCACCGGGAGGTGTAACACCATGGGTCTACTGGGACGAAACGTCACACACCAACGCCGCGAGCCGCGACGCGATCCGCGGCTCGCGGCCCCACGGGGGAACGAGAAGCGCTAGAGCGCCCCGACCTTGCCCACGAACAGGATCGTACCCGAGGCGCGCTCCCGGATGGCGAAGAGGAACGGACGATCGGCCCGGAAGGCCGGGTAGAGGGGCCCGCACGCACAGACCCGGATGATCTCGACGGACGTGACGGCGGCGGCCTCCGTACCCTCCTCGTGCACGTCCACGAAGGTCTTGTGCTTCACCTTGCTCACGGCCAGTTCGCGGCCGTGCGCGCCGGACATGGGCGTGAAGTCGCCCCCGTCGAAGGCGAGGCGCATGCCGAGCGCCTGCAGCGCGTCGTTGAGCGTGTAGTCCTGCTCGAGCGTGAACTTCGGCAACCAGATCATGACGGGGGTACGCGCGGCCGCGCCGTGGAGCGCGTTCCAGCGGGCCGTCGTGAACTCCGCGAGGAATGCCTCGATGTCCTCGCCGCTCGGCGGGAGCACGACGGACATGGCGAATGCGCCACCACCGTACGGCAGCTCGATCAGCTGCGTCCCGTCGATCTCCGCATAACGCACCGAGTCGGTCACGTGCATGAGCGGCACCGTCGTGGGACCGTTGTGCCCGGCAAACGGCTGCGGCGCGGTGAGCTCGGGATCGAACTGCGTCGTCCAATCGCCCTTGAAGTAGATCGCGTTCAGCAGGTACATCACCGCGTCAGGCGGGATGGCGTCGAGGATCTCCTCGATCTTTCCCGCGGTCGCGGTGCGTACCCAGTCGTTGATGGTCTGCACCGTCGCCGGATCCGTGAACGGCCGCGCGTCCACGCGCGCGTCGAAGAACGTCCTGGTGATGTTCACGAACGGCTCCTCGACCGGAAACGCGTCGTCGTACCAGATCGCGTTGGCGATGCGGAAGTCCACCCGTCCATCGAGCCCGCGGAGCAGCTCGATGAGCGAACGATACGAGGCGTTGACGTCCTCGAGCGGCAGGCTGCCGAAGCCGAGCATGCCGCGCATCTCGCTCATGGTCGCGCCGGCGGTACCATTCATCGTCATACCGAGCGCCATCGAGACACTGAGCGGCGAGATGAAGAGATTGTCGCCGGGATGCTCGGCGTTAACGCGACCCAGCAGCGCGAAGGCAAACTGATTGCTCGCGCCCACGACCGCCTTCTCCGCGTCGGTGAGCGGACGGGGGAGCCGTCCCTCGGCGCCCGAACTGCCCGTGGGATCGGCGCAGGCGGCGAGAACGAGCGCACAGACGAGCGCGAGCTGCGAGCGGCGTCGCGGGAACGACATGACGAGCCTCCGGTCGGGCGAATGGCGGGGGATCCGCTTTGGGGAGCCCGGAAGGACACCCCGCCATTGACGCCTCGGTCACCAAACGAAAGCGGGACGCGAGCCCGAAGGTCCGCGTCCCGCACACATCCCGCGTCGCGCACGGCGCACTACGGGGTCGCGCTCACCTTCTCCTCCGTCACCGTCCGCTCGGGGGTCACCAGGTCCCGCCCCTTCTGCAGGAACGGGATGCCCTGTTGCATCCACTCCGGCGCGGGCATGCCGCGCAGATGGTGGTCGAAGAACTGCATCTGCCGCATGGCGACATCGAGCTGGTTGGCCCGCTTGGTGGGATTGTGCGCGTCATCGTTGTAGTTGATGAGGTACACCTCCTTCCCGAGCCGCCGCATCGCCACGAACATTTCGATCCCCTGATACCACGGTACGGCGCCATCGGCGTCGTTATGCATCATCATGAGCGGCGTCTGGATGCGGTCCGCGTGGAAGAGCGGCGAGTTCTCCAGGTAACGCAGCGGCATGTCCCACAGCGAACCGCCGATCCGGCTCTGCGCCTTCTCGTACTGGAATGCGCGCGCGAGCCCGGACTCCCAGCGAATGCCACCGTAGGCGCTCGTCATGTTCGCGACCGGCGCGCCCGCGAACGCCGCGCTGAACAGATTCGTCCGCGTGATGATGTACGCCGCCTGATACCCGCCCCACGACTGGCCGCTGATGCCGATGCCGTCGGGCTTCACGAACCCGGAGTCGAGGAGCATCTGCACGCCGGGCAGGATGCTCTTGAGTGCGCTCGCCCCGGGATACCCCTCGCTGTAATGAATGTCGGGGAAGAACGCCAGATACCCGTTCGACGCATAGAGGGTCGGCTGGATCGTGTTGCGCGGCACCGCGGTCTGGTGCGCGTGGAGATTGTTCGACAGCTGCTCGTAGAAGTACACGACCATCGGGTACTGCTTGGCCGGGTCGAAATCCTCGGGCTTGTAGAGGATCCCCTGCAGCGGCACGCCATCCATGCTGCGCCACTGCACGAGGTGCGCGGTGCCCCATCGATACTCCGCCTGTTGCGGATTGGCCGCGCTCAGCTTGCGTGCGTCGCGCATCGTGAGGCTGCTCGCGTACAGATCCGGAAACTCCGTGAAGGTCGAGCTCGCGAAGAGCAGCACGTCGGCGCTGTCCGCCTTACGCGGGCTCGAGAACCGCCGGTCCGCCATGTAGAGGCTCTCCGGCCGCTGCACCACGTCGATGCGGTCGCGCCACGCACCGGCCGCCTTCGTGCGTTCGTTCAGCGCCGACAGCATGATGGGCGCGGAGGGGTCGATGAACTGGGCGGCCGTGTCGAGTTGCACGTAGCGGAACACCATCTCCTGCTGCCGCCCGACCGAATCCGTCACGACGCGCGCCGGCTTGGCACCCGTCGGATCGATCTGCCAGATGTCGTAGCGGTCATAGACCAGCACCGAGCGGTCTCCTGGCGTCCATCCCGCCACGCCCCACGGCGCCGGGTCGCTCGGCGTGTCCCAGGTCTCCTGGTCGAACCGCACGCCCTCCACCTTCTCCGTGATGTTCACCGTGCGCCCCGTCGCCGTGGCGTAGGCGTGCCAGTGGCGGTCGTTGCCGAAGAACAGCACATAGCGCGATCCGGGGGACAGCGAGGCATTGAAGCGGATCCGTTCGGCGACGAGCTTGCGGGCTCCCGTGGTCGCGTCGATCAGGTAGACGTCGTTTCCGCCCTCGCCCCACATCGCCTCGATCGAGTAGGGCACCGAGGTGTTCGCGACCGCCGTCCGCAGATCCCGTGAGAAGCGCACCTGCGCCAGCGTGTCGTTGCCGATCACCCGGAAGCGCCGGGCGCGCACGTCGGCCACCGCCGCGTACGACCGGCCGCGATCGCGCTGCGCCTCCACCCGCTGCTGCGGCTGGAGTCGCGGGTCCTTCCAGTGCCAGAGATCGAAGACCGCCTTGTCGGCGAGCGAGTCGGCCGGAATGGAGTCCAGCGGCGGCGGCGCCACGCCGAACTGCAGCCGGGCCCCATCCTCGCTGAATTCGAGCCGCGTCCGGTCCGAGACGATCATCGAGTCGCCGAGCGCGCTCAGCGGGACGAGGGCGCGCGGCGCCGGCGCGGAGACGGTCGCCACGTAGAGCGCATAACGCGGCTTCTCCGCCTTGGCCTCCTCACGGTCGGACACGAACGCGAGCTGCGTCCCCGCCTTGTCGAACGCCAGCCCCTTGTACTGCGCCTCGCCGCGCGCGACCTCCACGGACTCGCCCCCGGCCACGCGCCGCAGGTACAGCCCGTCCTTCGTCGAGTCGCGGCTGCTCACCACGTAGGCGAGCCAGGTCCCCTTGGGGTCGACCTCCACAGCGAGCACGTCCTCGATGCGCGACTCCGCGCCACTCGACAGCTCCCGTATGACGAGCGGCGAACCGTATTCCTTCTTCTTCGCCCTCCCGCGGGCCGCGGAGTCGGCGACCGGCCTCGCCTCACCACCCGGCGTCGCGGCCGCGCGCTCGGTGCGGGCGCTGTCCGCGCCCCGCGCGGCGCTGCTATCGGCGGGATGCAAGAGGTAGACGAGGAAGCGGCCATCGCCGCGCGGCGGTTCGAACGACTTCACCCGCGGGACGACCGTCACGCTCCCGTCGCTGAGCCGCATGATGCCGAGCGACGACTTGGGCTGGTCGGCGGGCCGCTTCTTCTGCCGGCGGGCGGTCTCGAACTCGTCACGGGACGGCTCGATGGTGAACGCCACGTGCCCGGCGCCGAAGAACTGCGCCGCGGGCGCGTTGAACGCCGGGCCGCGGCCCGAGCCGGGTCGCGTCTGCGGGCGGCCGATGTACCCGCGCGTTTGCCGGAACTCGGTCGAGCCGCGCACCGACCGCGCGACGACCTCGCCGTCGCCGACCTGCGGAATGATCGAATACAGCGCCCAGCTGCCGTCGGCGCTGAGTCGCTCGCCATCGATCGAGCGCCACTGGTCGAAGTCCTGCGGCGCGAGCGCCTTCTTCGCGGAGGCGTTCCGTGCGGACTGCGCGGGAGCCAGCGGCGCGAAGGCGGCCAGCAGCGCGAGGGAGAGAACGAGTCGCTTCATGGTCTGCCGAGGGTGAGGTACGCCGGCACGCTGGAGTCGCGGACGTTCGCCGGCTGCATCAGAGTACGCGCGACGTCAGCGCGTCGCTGCGGGCGGCGGGGCGTCGCTCGCCATCGCCGCCAGGAGATAGGTCAGGTTCGCGGTGCCATCCATGATCGGCTCGTTCGTCGAGTAGTCGCCGAAATCGTCGTGGTAGACGATGAACCCGGTGTTGAACGGCGCGAACTCGTCCTCGTCGAAGAGCCGGATGCCACGCAGGTTCTGGTAGATCGAGCGGTAGACGGGCCCGTCGAGCAGCCCTCCGGTGAGCTGCCAGCCTAACTGCCGGCTCGCGACGGCGTGCGGATCCCGCGCCCACCGCCCGGACTGCGGGAGGCCGATCACCATCGACACGCCCCAGGGGTTGGCGCCGAACAGCCAGTCCAGCGCGGCGGCCTCGTATTCCGCGAATCGGGAGTCGCCCGTCATCCGGCGGTACAGATACGCCTGGGTGGCGAACGACGCGAGGAGATTGCTCGAGCACCAGATGAATGGCACGCCGATCCGGAACCCGTTGTCCGCACGGGCGATCACGCGTTCCAGCCCCATCCGGTAGTACGCGATCATTTGCCGTTTCGTCGTGGAATCCCCGGTACGCCACAGCTCGTAATGCGCGTTGTTGTGCCAGGGATACCATTGATAGTGGCGCGCCGTGTCGGCGCCCATCCAGGGCGTTACCGGCTCTCGTGCCGCGTACTCCAGCGCTTCGCTCTCGTAGCGCGACTGGCCGGTGAGCGCCCACAGTTGGGCGGCGCCCAGCTCCATGTCGTCCGCCCAGTTGTCCTCCTCGTAGAAGTACGGCGCGCCCGCCGGCGCGGTCTGGCACACGCCGGGATGCTGCCGGCCGAGCGCGTAGGCCTCGAGCGCCTTGCGCCCCAGCGTGTCCGCGAGCGCGGGAGCACGCGCCTCGAAAAGCCGCGCCCCGAGCGCGAACGCGGCGGCGTACTTCCCCGCCGTGGATGCATAGCCGGTCGAGCGGTTGCGGTGGCGCAGCAACCCCTGCGGTTTACCCGTGCAGGGATAGACCGGACGGGGGCCGCCCTTGCCCCAGCCATAATCGGAGGAATCGGTCGGCGGCAGGTCGAGGAACGCGTGGTCGCGGTCGTCGCCGAGCTGGTTGAACATCAGGCCATCGCCCGGAAACATCCTCACGAGCCAGTGCAGGCCGTGGCGCGCCTCGTCGAGAACGTCGGGCACCCCGTTCGGCCCCGGCGTTCCATCGCCCGCGAACGCATCGGCGAAGGCCGAGGGATAGTCTCGATAGGCCATCATCATCACGAAAGCGGCGTTAGCCGAGGTCGTGACGTACTGCAGGTAGTCGGAGGCGTCTGCCCATCCCCCGCTCACCGGGATGAACTCGCCGGATCGGGTCGGATGATCCACGATGATCCCGTCCTTCGTGTGCACGGAATCGCGGTACAGCGGATTCCACCCGGAGCGCTGCTGTCGCATGTAGTAGAGGAGCGTGTCCGCGGCTCCGGCATAGGCGTCGCGCGCGATGCGCACCGGCGGCGACTCCGCGCCGCCGGCCGCGATCGTGTAGCGTCCGGGCCGGCGCAGCGCGGAGAAGTCCAGGCGGTGCGTGCTGGCACACGCCGCGAACGCGCCTGACGAGCGCGCGGGCAGCGGGCCGAGCACCCGGCGGCCCGAGGCATCGCGCACCTCGAAGGTGGCGATCTCGCGCGCCTCGAGCGAGCAGATCACGGCCACTTTGACCGCATCCGGCCGGTAGCCGAGCTGGTTGATGCGGATGTGGGTCACGCCGGAGTCCGGCGCGACGGCGAGCGCGAGCAGCGCAACGGCGGACGCGATCACCAGCGAGTCGACGCGCAGGGAGGGTCCGGAACGGGGCGGGTCACGTCCCGAAGATGGCCTCCGGGGCGAGCGATGCCAACCGCGTCACGGACTCGTGGTCAAGGGGCGGGGCCGTGGTTCGAGGGCTGGAGCACGACGAGCATCCGGCCCGGCGAAGCGACCAGCGCAACCCCTGGACCTTTCGGTCCCGGTTGAGGTTGGGCATCCTGCGCGATAGAATCGGCCACCCCCCACGCCGCACCCAAACCCGAGATGCTCATGCGTGGACCACGTCGCGGTCTCGTCGTTTACCAGCTCCTGCTGATTCTGCTGGGACTCGCCCTCCTGATCTGGCTGGTCGTGACCCTCGTGAACCGGAACACGGAGCCGGCGCTGCTCACGCCCGCCGACTCCGCCGTCATCGATACGGCGCCCTTCCCCGTCCCGGTCACGCCGGAGACGACGGTCACCACGGACACGACGCCCCGCGCCGACACGACGGCCGCCGACACGACCACGCCCTAACGAATGGCGCCCCGCGCCCGGTGAGGGCGGGGGCGCCGGATCCCATGCGGCGCCGAGTCAGCGCGAAAGACCCATGGCGGCCTTCACGCCGTGTTCCGCCGCCTCCTCGATGAAGGCGTCGAACAGCCGGCGCATCACCGGGTGGCCGTCGGTCAGATCCTCCGGGTGCCACTGCACCCCCACCATGAACTGATCGCCGCCCACCTCCACGCCCTCGATCACGCCATCGGGCGCGTGGGCATTCGCCACCAATCCCTCGCCGAGGGTCCTGATCCCCTGGTGGTGCATGCTGTTCACCGCAATCGCGTCCTCTCCGAGGATCCGGGCGAGGCGCGTGCCACTCGTCAGCCGTACGTCGTGGGCGATCATGTCGCGACTGTAGCGTCCGTGCGCGGGAAAATAGTCGTGCTTGAGGCCGCCCGACCGCTGCGCCGTCAGGTCCTGGAACAGCGTCCCCCCCGCCGCCACGTTCATCACCTGAACGCCTCGGCACACGGCCAGCAGCGGCTTGCGATCGGCCATGGCCCACTGCGTGAGCATGAGCTCGGTCCAGTCCCGCGCGGGATCGGTGCGGCCGCAGTGCGGATGCCGCTCCTCGCGATAGGCGCCGGGATCGATGTCCACGCCGCCCGGGAGGAAGACGCCGTCCAGGCGCTCGTAGATCGCGCGCAGCGTCTCCACGTCCTCGTGCAGAAGCGGGATGATCCACGGCACGGCGCCCGCCTGCGTGAGCACGCGCACGTACCGCTGGCTCATGACCCAGCACAGCGGAAGCTGGTCGGGAATCGCTTCGAGAGTCTGCGTCGTCACCCCAATGACGGGACGTCGTTCCATTCGGGCCCTTGTTGGTTCGAGTTGCGGCACAACACGCGAGACGGGGCGCCGGTTCCGTCCTGACGGCCGGCCGCCAGTAATGCGAAACTCAGTCCAGCGGCACGCCATCCGCCGTTTCACTAATCAGATGGTCCACGACCGCCTGCAAGTTGCCCCCGCTCTGCTCGTACACCGCGAGCTGCCGGTCGGCGCTCGTTCCCTCCTCGAGGATCCGGAAGGCGTACTCGACTTCCTTCCGGCTTCCCAGCTCGTCGACCACATCGTCGATGAACCAGGCCACCATCTCCTGCACCAGCGCCCGTGCGTTCGACTCGGCCTGCTTCCCGAGGTCGATCAGCTTCCCGTCCAACCCGTAGCGGACGGCGCGCCACTTGTTCTCCTCGATGACATCGAAGGAATAGACGCGGAACGTCATGTTGTCGCGCCGGAGCTTCCAGAGCTTGGCGATGATCGCCTGGAGGATGGCGGCGATGCACACCGCCTCCTCGACCCGGGTGCACACGTCGCAGATCCGGAACTCGAGCGTCGGATAGGCGTGGTGGGGACGCACGTCCCACCAGATCTTCGACGCATCCGGGATGCAGCCCGTACGGACCAGCGTCTCGACGAACCCGGCATAATCCGCGTAGCCGCTGAACACGCGCGGAATGCCGTTGCGCGGGAAGTTCCGGAAGACGACGGACCGATATGACTTGAGGCCGGTGTTGCGCCCCATCCAGAAGGGCGAGCTGGTCGAGAGGCAGAGCACGTGTGGCAGCAGGTAGCGCGCGGCATTCATCGCGTCGATGAGGAACTCGCGGTCCTCGACGCCAATGTGCACGTGCGTACCGAAGATCAGCAGCTGCTGCGCCAGTTCCGCCATGTCCTGCTTGACGCCGAGATACCGCTCGAGCGGCGTGATCTCCTGATCGATCCACGAGCTGAACGGGTGCGTGCCGGCGGCGACGATCTTGAGGTCGCTGCGCGCCGCGAGCCGCATGACGAGTCCTCGGAGCTTGACCAGCTCGGCGCGCACTTCCGCCGGCGTCCGGCAGACCGCGCTCCCGACCTCGACGATCGACTGGTGCAGCTCCGGCTTGACCTGCTCGAGGATCAGGTGATCGCCGTTGAGGATCTCGGTGATGTAGGAGCGCAGCTCCCGCGTCGCGGGGTCGATGATCTGGTATTCTTCCTCGACGCCAATGGTGAGGGACGGCGGTTTCATCCGAGCTCCGCGGGGAAGGCGACGGTCGTGCGCGATGGAGCGGCCCGCCTCATCGCGGCTCCACCAGCATCGTCGGGACGTTCGACCCGCCACCGGCCGTCACGTTGAGCAGCGAGGTCGTCGCGAGTCGCGTCAGGCAGCCGTCCATGTAGTCGCCATAGAAGCAGTACGGGGCCGTGTCGACCATGCGGTCCGTGCACACGGCACCCCGTCCGTCGAAGGAGGGAAACGGCTCGCTCGGCAGCGGAATCCGTTCCTGCACAATGTACGGCTCGCGCAGCGCGGTGCGCATGGCCGCGCCCCAGTCCTCCGCGGTCGTCTCCCAGCCGAGGACGATTCCCTTCCCGCCATACTCGTCGGACGGCTTGAGCACGAGCCGCTCTCGATGCGCTTCAATGTACGGCAGGAGGTCGACCCGGTCCCCCCCGGCGACCGTGGTCCGTTCCTCCACCCGGCGCGTCCAGGGAATCAGCTCGGCGATGGTCCGGCGCTCGCTCTCGGGGAAGAGCGCCGCGTTGCGCTCGTCGCTCAGCACCGCGAGACTCGTTTTCTTGTGCAGGATCTTACAGGCGAACGGATTCACCATGCAGGCCGCCCCATCGCGCACCGCGCGGATCACCACGCTCGCCTCGCCCTCCCGCTCGACCAGCTCCGACAGCAGCACGCGCTTGTAGATGAGCGTGATGGTGAAGTCGCCGGCGTGCAGCCTGCCGTCGGTGTACTCGAGCTCGCGTGGGTCCACGATCGCGCACGGGATGCCGTGCCGTCCGAAATAGTCACCGAACAGCACGAACTCGCTGTAGGTCGGCACCTCGCGCCAGTCCAGGATCGCGATCTGCGGCGGTTCGGCGCTACGGCCCCACTGCTGATAGGCGTCGAGAAGGCAGTGCATGACGCTGTGTGCGACCGGCAGCGGTCGCACCTGGTACCGCTTGAGGAACCGCCCCATGACGGGAAGCCCCAGGAAGACGTCCGTCAGCGCATCGTTGTAGCCGCCGCCCGCCGGCGTCTCCGCGTTGTACTCCGTGATCTTGACGCCGGCGCCGTCCTCCGTGAAGAACGCATCGAGTCGCGACGTCGGGCTCGGGCTGCGGAACCCCGGATCGATCATCACGAGCCGCTCCTCCCAGTCGAGCAGCCCGAACTGGGCACGCAACGCGGGGTCCGCGAGGGCCGCCCGGTGCGCTCGCTCGAACGCGTGCAGCAACAGGGAGGCGCGCGACTGGAGCCAGGCATACTGGCGTGGATCGAGGAACCGCGGCCGGAGCACGGTGCAGAGCGGCCGCTCCCCGAAGTGGAGGCCTCGGGCGCGCTGCTGCGCCTCGAGCTGCGCGTAGGTCTCGCTGGCGACCGGGTCCGTCAGCAGGTCGTGATAGACATCGATCGCGTCGCGCACGCGCCTACCGCCGCGACGCGGTGAACATCGCGCTCCAGCGGAGCGCTTCGGCCTGTCGCGTCCCCTCCGTCGCGAGGCCGATCGCCAGGTCCGCCAGATGCTCCACGGCCCACTCGAAGTACGCCGGGGTGAGGGAATTGATGTCCATGTCGGGCGCGGGGTTCATGAAGTCGATCGCGTACGGCACGCCGTCGCGCACCGCGAACTCCACGCTGTTCATGTCGTAGCCGAACGCGCGACAGATCGCGAGCGAGTCCTGAACGATGCGACGGCCCAGCTCCGGCGTGAGGTGCGCGTGCTCGACGAGATAGCGGCGCTCGCCCGGATCGTACTTCATCGGCAGCACGTGCTCCTGTCCGAGCACGAGGCATCGCACGTAATGCTCCCATTCGATGAACTCCTGCAGCACCATCGTGAGGAGCCCGGAGCCATTGTAGTGGTGGATGACCTCGTCCATTGACCGGCAGACGAACACGTCCCGCCACCCACCGCCGTGCGCATCCTTCAACACGCACGGCAGCCCGACGTAGTCGAGAATCGCGGTCCAGTCGAGCGGGTACTTCAGATTGCGCAGGCTTTCGTCGTGCTTGATCCCGGGAATGTACTCGCGGTTGGGCAGCACGACGGTCTTCGGATGCGCCACGCCGAGCTTCGCGGCCATGCTGGCCCCGAAGAACTTGTCGTCGGCGCTCCACATGAAGGGATTGTTGATCACCGCCGTCCCCTGGAGCACGGCGTTCTTGAGATAGGTGCGATAGTACGGCACCTCGTGCGAGATCCGGTCGATGATCACCGAATACGGGCACGGCTCGTCCATCCGCGTCTCACCGATGCGGACGTAGTCAGCCTCGACGTCCGCCTTGCGGCGCTGGATCGCATCGATCAGCGCGGGGGGCATCGACCATTCGCGACCGACCAACAGGCCGACGATCTTCGTCATCGCGCTCCGCTTTCCGTTAGGTGTACGTGCTCATCAATCGTGCCCGCCGATGTAGGCACGGACCATCTGCCTCCAGTAGGGCCAGTCGTGCGCCCACCCATCCCACAGCCGCAGCGCGTTGCCCACCCCTTTCTCCCACAGCCGGCGCGACATCTCGACCGTGTTCGCCGCCGAGGGGTCGTCGCGACCGATCGCGAGGATGATGTCCATGCGCCGCATCGCCGCGAGACGGTCCTCATCCCGCTCGTGCTGGATGAACTCGAAGGGGTTCGCGTAGTACACCTCGTCGTTCGTGAAGCCGCCGGTGAGCCGCCGGACGTCGTACAGCCCGCTCATGCCGAGCACGCGCCCCACGCCGTGCGGATGCCGCAGCGCGTAGGCGAGCGCATGATAGGCGCCGAAGCTCGCGCCGGTCGTGACGACGAACGGGTTCCCGTTGCGGGATGCCGTGTACGGCAAGAACTCGTCGGTAAGATACCGGTCGTACCGCGTATGCCGCGCGGCGCGGACCGCGGGCGGTGCCCCGTCGGCGTACCAGCTCTCCGCATCGACGCTGTCCACGCAGAACAACTGCAGCCATCCGCGCTCGAGGTGCTCGCCGAGCGCGCCGATCATGCCGAAATCCTCCCACTCGTAGAACCGGCCCCGGGAGCTCGGAAAGACGATCACCCGCGCGCCCGCGTGCCCGAAGATCAGGTACTCCATGCCCCGGCCGAGCGCGGGCGACTGCCACCCGCCGTATTCGCGATGCACCGTCATCGTTCGTCCGTTCGGGGTCGGCTATCTTGGCGCGCTCGCGCCATGCTGTCCAGCGGCGGCCATCGCGACGCGCACGGCGCACGCGACCGCGCGTCGCAGCGAATCGTCGATTCCGAGATTGGGCAGCGCATCCGCGCGCAGCCAGCCGGACCGCGCTCCGGGACCGAGCGGAACCGCCGCCTCGTACGATGCCGTGAATGCGAAGCGAAGGTCGTGATGCCTGTGCTGCGGCTCCGGACCGCGCGCCGGAATGTCGTGCACGTCCACGTGGACGAGTCTCCCCGCATCGCGTTCGGGGGCCAGGTGCACGCCAGTCTCCTCCGCCGTCTCGCGCCTCGCGGTATCGAGTGGCGCGCCATCCCCGGGCTCGCAATGACCGCCCGGCTGCAGCCAGCGCTGCAGCCCGTCGTGCCACACGACGAGCACGTGCTCCGCCGATTCGTCCAGCACGATCGCGCTGGCGGTGATGTGCCCCGGCAGATTCGCGCGAGCGAACGGATCGCCCGCTCCGTGGAGCAGCGCGACGGTGGCATCGACCGCCGCCTGCTCGATCGCGTCGTGGCAGCGATGGGCCGCGAGCGACGCCAGCGCGGCGGAACGTCGGAGGGTCACGACGGTACCACCGCCGTCGCCTCGATCTCCACTCGAGCCTCCGGTTCGATGAGTCCGGCGACGACCAGGACGGACATGGCCGGGTAATGCCGGCCGAAGACCGCGCGATACGCCTCACCGATCGCCTTGCGAGCCGCACGGTACTCGTCGCCGTCGAGCACGAACCAGGTGAGCCGCACGACGTCGCGCGGCGTGCCCCCGGCCGCTTCCACGATCTCGACGATGTTGCGGAGCGTCTGCGCGGTCTGACCCACGAGATCGCGCGACGGCCACGCCCCCGTTCGCGGATCCCATCCGATCTGCCCCGCGACGCTGAGGATGCGCCCCCGCGCCGCCATGCCGTGCGCATAGCCCGCGGCGCGCGGCCATCCCCGCGGCGTGATCGCCACGACGGGCTCCTGCTCGATCTCGTTCCTACCGTCCACCAGCGTCCTCCCCCGGTCTGGTCGAGTTGGCGCTCGCTCCGCGCAGGCGGTAGCGCTGCAGCTTGCCGGTCTGCGTCCGCGGCAGCGCCGCCACGAACTCGATCGTGCGCGGATACTTGTAGGGCGCGATCTGCGCCTTGACGAAATTCTGCAGCGCGAGCCGCGTGGCCGCGTCGCCACGGTAGCCATCGCGCAGCACGATGAACGCCGCGACCCGCTGCCCGCGTTCGTCGTCAGGCAGGCCGACCACCCCGCACTCGGCAACGGCCGGATGCTCCAGCAGCGCCGCCTCGACCTCGGGGCCGGGGATCTTGTACCCGGCCGACACGATCATGTCGTCCGTGCGCGCCTGGTACCAGAAGTAGCCCTCGGCGTCGCGGCGATAGGCATCACCCGGGTAGTTCCAGCCGTCCCTCACGTAGGCGCGCTGCCGCTCCTCGTCGGCGAGGTAGCGGCACCCGGTCGGGCCCTGCACGGCGAGATGACCCACCGCGTCCGGCGGCACCTCCCGCCCGTCATCGTCCACGACCCGCGCGCGGTAGCCGGGCACCGCGCGCCCCGTCGAACCGGCTCGCACCTCGCCCGCGGGCGAGCCAATGAAGATGTGCAGCATCTCCGTGGACCCGATGCCGTCGAGGAGCTCGATCCCCGTGGCCTGACGCCACTGCTCGAAGGTCGCCGCCGGCAGGTGCTCGCCGGCCGAGACGCACACGCGCAGCGAGTCGATGTCCATCCCCTGCAGCAGGCCGGCCATCGCCCGATACGCCGTCGGCGCCGTGAACGACACCGTCGCGCGATGCCTGGCGATGCCCTCCAGCAGATGCGGCGGCGTGGCCTGCTCCAGCAGGAGCGACGCCGCCCCGACCCGCAACGGGAACAGCACCAGCCCGCCCAACCCGAAGGTGAACGCGAGCGGCGGCGAACCGCAGCAGACGTCGTTCGGCGTCAGGCGGAGCACGTGGCGCGCATAGGTGTCGCAGACCGCCAGCAGATCGCGGTGGAAGTGCATCGTGCCTTTCGGCCGGCCGGTCGTGCCCGACGTGAAGGCGATGAGCGCCACGTCGTCCGCTGCCGTTGGCACGGACTCGAAGACCGGGGACGCTTCGGCCATTCGGGCCTCAAGGCCTCCGGGATCCTCAGACTGGAACTCGACGATCCGCTCCGGCAGGCCGCACTCGTCGCGCGACCTCGCGCAGTCCTGCACCACCCGCGAGTCGCAGAGGGCCAGCGACACCGCCGCCGTCTCCACGACGGCACCGATCTCGCGCGCGCGAAGGAGGGGCATCGTCGCCACGCAGATGCCGCCGGCCTTCAGCACGCCGAACCACGCCGCTACGAGCATCGGCGTGTTGGGGCCGCGAAGCAGCACGCGGTTGCCCGGACGCAGCTCGAGCTCATTCACCAGCACGGTGGCGATGCGGTTGGACCGTTCCATCAGGTCGCGATAGCTCCAACGCCCATCCGGGAAGATGAGCGCCGTGCGCTCCCCCTCCCCGGCGGCCACACGGTCGTCGAGCAGCGCGACGGCCGCATTGAGCCGCGGCGGGTACCCTAACGCCTCGAGCCCGGGCATCGCGGGCCAGAGATGCCGCGGCGGCAGCCGGTCGCGCGCGAACGAGTCCACGTGCGCGCTCGGCGCCTGCTCCACGCTCGCTCCAGGTCCCATGGGACGCGCATCCGCTTCGGCCATCGTGCCTCCCTCGATCCTGATCGTCACCGCACCGGAGCGCGCGGCAGCAGCTGCCCCGCGATCACGAGCTTCTGAATCTCCGAGGTGCCCTCGTAGATGCGGAGCGCGCGAATCTCCCGATACAACCGCTCGACCGCCGCGCCGGCCACCACGCCGCGGCCGCCGAACAGCTGGACGGCATCGTCGATCACGCGCTGCGCCGATTCCGTCGCGTACAGCTTGGCCATCGCCGCCTCGCTCGTCGCCGCGCCCCCACTCGTGTCACGACACCAGGCGGCGCGGTAGACCAGCAGGGCGCTCGCGTCGACAGCGACGGCCATGTCGGCGATCCGCGCCTTCGTGAGCTGGTGCTCCGCAAGGGCGCGCCCGAACGCGTGGCGCTCCCGCACCCAGCCGATCGCCTCGTCGAGGGCGCGCCGGGCAAACCCGAGGGCCGCGGCGCCCACCGTGGTGCGGAAGACGTCGAGCGTGCCGAACGCGACACGGAGCCCGTCGCCCGGCGCGCCGATCAACGCCGATGCCTCGATCTCGCACGCCTCGAGTCGCACCGTGCCGAGCGGGTGCGGCGCCAGCAGCCCGATCCGCTCGGGTACGGAGACGCCGAGCTGCTCGGCCTCGACCAGAAACGCACCGAACCGGTCCTGCCCCTCGTCAGGCATCCGCGCGAACACGACGTAGAAGTCCGCGATCCCGGCGTTGGAGATCCAGGTCTTCTCGCCCTGCAGGACGTAGCCCCGCCCCTGCCGGTGGGCCGTGGTCCGCATCGCCCGCACGTCGGAGCCCGCATCCGCCTCCGACAGCGCGAACGCGGCGATCGATTCCCCGCGTCGCACCTTGGGCAGGATGTGCCGGCGCTGCTCCGGCGAGCCGAACAGGGCGATCGGACCGGCGCCGAGCCCCTGCATGGCGAACGCGAAATCGGCCAGGCCGGCATGTCGCGCGAGCGTCTCACGCATCACGCACAGCGTGCGGACGTCCAGCCGCGGCGCGTCCGGATCATCCCCCCCGACCGCCGCCGCCAACCAGCCTCCCTCGGCCAGGCGCCTGACGAGCAGGCGGCACGTACCATCCACGTCATCGGAGCGCTCCCACACCGGCTCGATGCGCGCCGACGCCCAGGCGCTCATCTCGGCCCCGAGGCGCCGGTGCGCGTCGTCCAGGAACGGCCAGGCGAGATGCGCGCCGGTCGTCACTCAGCGCCCCTCGAAGTCCGGCGTCTCGCGCGCCAGGAAGGCTCGATAGGCGCGGGCGAAGTCCTCGGTCTGCATGCAGAGGGCCTGCGTCTGCGCCTCCGCCTCCAGGGCCTCATCGATTCCCATCGCCCATTCCTGGTGGAGCGCGGCCTTCGTCATGCCGTGCGCGAACGTCGGGCCGGTCGCGAGCTCGCGCGCCAGCCCGCGCGCGTCGTTCTCCAGCGCATCGGGCTCCACGATCCGGCTGTAGAACCCCCAGCGCTCCGCTTCCTCGGCACTCATGAACCGCCCCGTGAACAACAGCTCGGCGGCGCGGCCGTGCCCGATGATCCGCGGCAGCATGGCGCACGCGCCCATGTCCGCGCCGGACAGCCCGACGCGCGTGAAGAGGAAGGCCACCCGGCTGCGCGCGGTGCCGAGCCGCAGGTCGCTCGCCATCGCGAGGATGGCGCCCGCGCCCGCGCAGATGCCGTCGACGGCGGCGACGATCGGTTGCGGGCAGGCGCGCATGGCCCGCACGAGGTCGCCGGTCATGCGGGTGAACGCCAGCAGCGCGTCCATGCGCCCCGCCTCGCGATGCTCCACGAGCGGGCCGATGATGTCGTGGACGTCGCCACCCGAGCAGAAGTTGCCGCCGGCGCCGGTGAGGATCACGACCTTCACATCCCCCGCACGGCGGAGCACGTCGAAGGTGTCGCGCAGCTCGCGATACGACTCGAAGGTGAGCGGGTTCTTCCGCTCCGGCCGGTCGAGGGTGATCGTCGCGACGGGTCCGTCCACGCGCCACCCGAAGTGCCGCGGCGTGAGTGCCGCCGCCTCGCGCGCGCTCATGCCGCCCCCCCGCGTCGCGCGGCACGATCGACGGCACTCTTCAGCTGCCCGACCAGTTCGTGAAGCCTATCGCGCTCCGCCTGCGGCATGTCCGCCACCAGTTCGGCGAGCCAGGCGTGGTGCTCCGGGATCATCTCCGCCAGCGCCTGCTCGCCCTTCGGCGTCAGGCAGACGATCTGCGCCCGCCGGTCCAGGGTCGAGGTGCGGCGCTTGATCAACCCCTCCCGCGTGAGTCGCGCCACCAGACCCGTGACGTTGCCGTTGCTGACCATGAGCCGCCGGGAAAGCTCGCTCATCGTGAGCCCTTCCGGTGCCTCCTCGCGCGCGTGCGCGAGCTGCGCCAGCAGGTCGAACCGGGCGAGCGTCGTGCCGAATCTCGCGCGCAGGGATCCCGCCAGCCGGCGCTCGATGAGCATCGTACACGAAAGCAGCCGAAGCCACAGTCGGACCGGCGACACGCCGGGCGCGCTGCCGGTCAGATGCTCGTCAGGCAGGGACGCATGCAGGGTCTCCGCCATCACATGACCTCTCCGCCGGCGACCGCGATCGCCTGGCCCGTGACGGCGGACGCGTCGGGAGAACACAGCCACGCCACCGCGTTCGCGACTTCCGCCGGCCGCACCAGCGCGCGGCGCGGCGAGCGGCGGAGGATCATCTCGTTCGCCTCCGCCTCCGTCTTTCCCAGATCGTGCATGACCCGCTCGATTGCCTGTCGGACCATCGACGTCTCCTCCGTGTACCCCGGGCACACGGCGTTGACCGTGATGCCGTGTTTCGCCGTCTCGTGTGCGAGGGCGCGCGTGAGGCCGACCACGCCGTGCTTCGACGCACAGTAGGCGGTGAGCCGGGCGTAGCCGCGCAACCCCGCGGTCGACGCGATGTTCACGATGCGTCCGGCGCGCGCGGCGAGCATGGCCGGCAGCACCGACCGGGCACACAGGAACGTGCCGGTCAGGTTGACCGCCATGATCCGGTCCCACATCGGCCGCTCGATCTCGGGCAGCGGCGCCGCCTCGGCTTGTCCGGCGTTGTTGACCAGCACGTACGGTTCGCCGAGCGCGTCGCGCGCGCGCGCGAATGCCGCGGCGACGCTCTCCTCATCGGTCACATCGCAAGGCACCGGCAGCACGCGCACGCGGTGCTCCGCCGCGATCCGCGCCGCGCACCCCTCGAGGGAGGCCATGGAACGCCCCATGAGCGTGATCGACGCGCCTAACCGCGCGAGCTCGCTGGCGATCGCGGCGCCGATCCCACGACCTCCCCCGGTAATGATCGCATGCTGGTGGCTGAGAAACGGCATCACGCTCGAGTATGAGTGGACCCGCGGCCTTCCCCCATGTACGCCCTCCCGCGCCGACGCGATAGGATCATGACGCGCGCTCGCGAGCGAGAACCCGCCGCAGCTGCTCCCCGCCCGACCGGTATTGCGCCGGCCACTCCACGCCGGCATACCCGAGCGCCGCCGCCGCCCGCAGCGTCCAGTTGGGATCGTGCAGATGCGGGCGCCCGAGCGCGACGAGATCCGCGCGCCCCGCGGCGATGATGTTGTTCACCTGATCCGGCTCGGTCACGTTGCCCACGGCGATCGTGCGAATGCCCGCCTCGTTGCGGATCCGATCGCTCAGCGGCGTCTGGAACATGCGTCCGTACACGGGACGCGCCTCGGTCGACGTCTGTCCGGCCGAGACGTGGATGATGTCCGCGCCGGCGTCGATGAAGGCGCGGGCGATCGCCACCGCTTCGTCCCCATCCACGCCGCCCTCCACCCAGTCGGTCGCCGAGATGCGTACCGACATGGGCCGCTCGTCCGGCCACAGCTCGCGCATCGCCTCGAACACGTCCAGCGGAAAGCGCAGCCGGTTCTCGAGCGACCCGCCGTACCGGTCGGTGCGCCGGTTGCTGAGTGGCGTGATGAAGCTCGAGAGCAGGTATCCGTGCGCGCAGTGCAGCTCGAGCATGTCGAACCCACAGGCAATCGCCATCGTCGTGGCGCGCGCGAACTCATCGCGGACCCGGGCCATGTCGTCGAGCGTCATCGCGCGTGGCGCGGGCGATGCGGGCGCCCACGGGAGCGGTGAGGGGCCGATGGTCTCCCAACCGCCGGACTCCAGCGGTTCGTCGGCCCCCTCCCACATCAGCTTCGTCGAGCCCTTTCGACCCGAGTGACCGAGCTGCAGGCAGATTCGCGCAGGCGTCCACTGATGAACGAACGCGGTGATCCGCCGCCAGGCCTCGCAGTGCGCCTCCGCGTACATCCCCGTGCAGCCGTGCGAGATGCGTCCGTCGGGTGAGACGCAGGTCATCTCCGTCATGACGAGCGCCGCGCCGCCCAGGGCCCGCGCTCCGAGGTGGACGAGATGAAACTCGTTGGGCGTGCCGTCGCGCGCGGAGTACATGTCCATCGGAGACACGACCACGCGGTTGGCGAGCCGCATCCCGCGCAGCGTGACCGGCGTGAACATGGGAGGCGCGGGCACCTCGCCGTGCCCCGACTCCGCGCGGCTCGCGATCCAGCGCTCGACGCGCTCGACGAACGTGGCATCGCGCAGCCGAAGATTCTCGTGCCCGAACCGCTGGCTGCGCGTGAGGAGGCTGTACGCGAACTGGATCGGCTCCAGCCGCAGGTACCGGCGGACGTTCTCGAACCACTCCATCGAGTTTCGCGCGGCGTTCTGCAGCCGCAGCGCATCGATCCGGCGCTCCGCCTCGTAGCGCTCCAGCGCCACGCCGAGCGTCCCGCCGCCGGCCAGCTCGCGCGCGAGGACGATCGCATCCTCCATCGCGAGCTTCGTCCCCGAGCCGACGGAGAAGTGCGCCGTGTGCGCGGCATCGCCCACGAGCGCGACGTTTCCATGCACCCACCGCTCGGTCGACACCCGCACGAAGCTGGACCACGGCGCCCCGGCGCGGTGCGAGGCGTTATGCATCAGCCGGTGGCCGCCCAGCCAGCGCGCGAACATCCGCTCGCACGCGTCCACCGTCTCCGCCGCGTTCATGCGGTCGAACCCCGCCGCCCGCCACGAGCGGTCGTCGCACTCCACGATGAACGTCGAGCGGTCCTGGGCAAAGCGATAGCAGTGCGCCTGGTAGACCCCCGTTTCGGTTTCGACGAAGCAGAAGGTGAAGGCGTCGAACGGGACGGTGGTGCCGAGCCAGATGTACTTCGCCGGCCGCACGTCCAGGGTCGGGCGGAAGTGCTCGGCGAACTCCGCCCGCACCATGCTGTTGATTCCGTCGGCGCCGACGATCACGTCCGCATCGTCGAGCCCGTAGGCCGAGAGCTGTCCGACGTCGGAGATCTCGTGCCTGTGGCGCACGTCGGCGCCCAGTTCGATGGCGCGCTCGCGCAGGAGATCGAGGAGCGCCTGCCGGGCGATCCCGCTGAAGCCGTGTCCGGTCGAGGTGAGCACGGCGTCGCGCACGTGAACGTCGATGTCGTCCCAGTGCGCAAAGCGGCGGATGATGGCCTCGTGCGTGTCGGGATCGGCGGCGCGGAAATTCTCCAGGGTGGCGTCGGAAAAGACGACGCCCCACCCGAACGTGTCGTCAGGCGCGTTCCGCTCCAGCACCGTGACCGCGATGCCGGGGTCGGCGCGCCGGAGCAGCAGCGCGAGGTACAGCCCGGCGGGCCCGCCGCCGATCACGACCACCTTCACGGACTATCCTCCCCGGGTCGAGCATTGCCTCTCCTGGCCGATATTTTATTCCTGAAACAAGGGCTGGCAAGCCGTAACGGCGGCCGGTTCGACCGCGCGACGCCGGGAATCCGCCACTTGACCCGCGCCGGGAGGGGCGGTAGCGATCGGCACGACCGATTGGGCACGTGCGCCGACGCGTGGCACGGCCCTTCCGCTGTACGCGCCCGCCCCCGCTGGGACGCGCCCGCGGACGCATAACGATTTCCCGTCACGCCACATGCCCGAGCCTTCGTCCCGACGCGCCATCGTGCGCTGTCCGTTCTGTGCCACGCTCAACCGGGTGGATCTCGCGCGCGCCGATCAGCATCCCAAGTGCGCCGAGTGCTCACGCCCGATCCTGCTCGATCGCCCGCAGCCCATCGCCGAGGCGGATCTCGACCGCATCGTCGCCGAGAGCGAGGTCCCGGTCATCATCGACTTCTACGCGGATTGGTGCGGCCCGTGCAAGGCGATGGCGCCCATCTTCGACGAGCTGGCCCGCGAACACCGCGGGCAGGCCCTGGTCCTGAAGCTCGATACGGATCGGAACCCGCAGGCCACCCGCAGATTCAACGTCCGCGGGATCCCGACGCTGATCGTGTTTCGCGATGGGCGCGAGGTGGCGCGCGAGGTGGGCGCCGTGCCTCGCGACCGCCTGCGCGCCTTGCTCGACCTCGCCGCGACCCCCGCCTGATCCGCCCCTTCCGCACGCGGTCGTGAGGAGGGAACCGCCGCGGTAGCGGCACCAACGGGCCGGCACCGCTGGCGGCCGATTCGGCGGGTGCTACATTCGCGTGCCCGCCTCGAGTCTGCGGTTCCCCGCCCGTCGCGCACTCCATGATCCTGATCGGTATCCTCGCCCTGCTGATCGCCGCCAGCGAATGGCTCGTCAGGCATACGCCGCTGCGCCACGCGGGCACCGCCCTCATCGTCATCCTCCTCACCGCCGTGGTCGCCAACGTCGGCATCATCCCGAGCGGTTCGGACGATGCCGCCCCGGTTCCCGTGTACGACGCGATCTTCGCGCACGTCGCCCCGATCGGGCTCTTCTGGCTCCTGCTCCAGGTGCGCGTGGCCACCATCGTGCGCGCCGGGCCCGCCATGCTCACGCTGTTCCTGATCGGGGCCGCGGGGACGACGGTGGGCGTGCTCGTCGCCTCGAGCGCCGTCAGCCTCGCCGAGGGTGTCGGCCCCCTGCACCACGCCGTCGGCGGAATGTTCGCGGGCACGTACATCGGGGGCAGCGTCAACTTCAACGCCGTCGCCCTGCATTACGATGTCGTCCGCCAGGGCATCCTCTACGGCGGCACCATCGTCGTCGACAACATCATCACGACGCTGTGGATGGTCGTGACGATCGCGCTGCCGCGATTACTCGCTCCAGTCTGGAGGATCGCCCGCACCGGCGAGGCGCCCGCCGCCGCCGCGCCCCTGCTCGGCATCGAGGAAGACACCGAGCCGGTGCATCCCATGGACCTCTCCCTCATCGTGGCACTGGGGATCGGCGCCCATCTGCTGTCGCTCCGGTGGGCCGCGTGGCTCGCCGGTGAAGGCGTCGCGCTGCCGCCGATCCTCCTGCTGACGGTCATCGCGCTGGTGCTCGCGCAACTGCCCGTGGTGCACCGGCTGCGCGGCACGAGGCTGCTCGGGTTGCTCGCCGTCTATCTCTTCCTCGCGGTGATCGGCGCGTTCGCCGACCTCGGGCGGCTCGGCGAGCTTGGGTCGTTAGGTGTCACGCTGCTGACCTTCGCCGCGATCATCGTGGTCGTCCACGGACTCCTCGTCTTCACGTCGGCCTGGCTGCTCCGGCTCGACCTGTCGACAGCGGCCGTGGCCTCCCAGGCCAACGTCGGCGGCGGCACCTCTGCGCTCGCGCTCGCGCGCAGTCTGGGCCGCGAGGATCTCATCCTCCCGGGCATTCTGATGGGCTCGCTCGGCAACGCGCTCGGTACCTTCGCGGGGTTCCTCGTCGCGCGACAGCTGGGCTGATCACCCCTGTGCGGCGAGTGTCGCGGACACGAACGGCGCAACGGCCCGGAGATTGAAGGTGCAGGCGGTCGCGCCGCGGGCGATCCGCAGGCGTGCTCCACCACCTTCTGCGAGAGGACGCGGATCATGGAAATCATTGCGACGATCATCATCGGGCTGATCGTAGGCATCATCGCCAAGCTGCTGATGCCGGGGAGGGATCCCGGCGGCTTCATCGTCACCATCCTGCTCGGCATTGCCGGGGCGTTCGTCGGCACGTTCATCGGACGCGCACTCGGCTTCTATGCCCCCGGCGAGGCCGCGGGCTTCATCATGTCCCTGCTCGGCGCCATCCTCCTGCTCGCGATCTATCGCCTCATCGCGAAGCGCCGCGTGTAGCCGGACGCGGATCGCCAATGCGCCCCTAGCCGCAATGCAGATCGCGGATCCGGTGTTCAGGGCCGCATCCGCGATTCTGCATTCCGTCACTCAGGATGGGGCTGCCCGGCGCAACCCGACGGCGCTTGGGACCGCCCACCCGTCGGCCCCGCGTCTCGTCAGGCACGCCGTGGCGGCGTCGAATCGACCGCGTCCCCGAAGCGCGGATGACGTCAGCCGCCCTCGCCCAACACCTCGATCCGGTCCTCCGCGTTCGGCACGATGCAGAGAAACTCGAACGGCTCTCCGTCGTGTGCGCGGTACCAGTGCGGCGTTCCGGCCGGAATGAAGACGACATCTCCCGCCTTCACCTCGTGCGCCTCTCCGCCGATCCCGATGGTGGCGCCGCCGCGGAGCACGTACTGCTCGTGCTCGACCGTGTTCGTGTGGTTCGGCATGCCGCCGCCCGGCTGCATGATGAACCGCCGCAGGGCGAAGTGCGGGGCCTCGTCAGGCCCGATGAGGACCTGGCGCTCCGTGCCGGTCCCGGCCTGCACTGGCACCCGCGGAAGATCGTCTGCGTGCTTCACCGGCATGGCGTCACCTTCCGTTGGCTGGGTTCACGGCGTCGCGGCATCATGCGCGGAAATGTCGACGCGCAACCATCGAATCGCCAGAAGACGAACGGGCGCGCCCCGGGACAACCTCTTCGTATCCCGCGCCGCGAGCGAGTGCTCCCGAGGCGCGAGTAGAGCTTACTCCGGCGGTCCTCGCCGCTCGCGCGGCTGCGGACCGGGCGCGCGCCTCCCGAACGCCGGATTGCGCAGCCAGTCCGGCAGCAGCGCCCACTGCTCGGCCGTCAACACGCCTTCGGCCGCCCGGACGGCGGCCACGTAGTCCTCCCGCGCG
>DATHUW010000028.1:0-11376 GCA_035461825.1 Gemmatimonadaceae bacterium | reverse complement strand
TCCGCCCCGGAGACTCCGTCATGCACACGCGCGTTGCCGTCCTCGCCTGTTGCCTCGCCGTCGGGTGCGGCGGCGGCTCGGCCGAGCCGTTCGGGCCCTTCAACTCCCGACCGGCCTACGTGCAGGCCGGGCGGGTGGCCGCGGGCGTGCAGGTCACCAATACCTCGCAGCGACCCGTCGCGTACGCGGTCTGGAACCGCGGCTGGCTCGCGCTGTTCGCGCCGTGCACGAACACGGGTCCCGAGTGTCCACGCCTCGCTCCCGGCCACAGCATAACGGTGCCGGTGGAGGAGATCGCCGGCTGGGCACCCGGCGCCACCGAGGCGGTCGTGCGCTGGTGGCACGTGATTCCCGATGGCGCGGGCGGCTTGCGCGCCGACGATGTGCACATGATCATCGTCGGCCTGTAGCGATGCCGCTTCGGTCCAGCGACGCGCCATCCACTCCACCGGAGATCTGCGCGATGCAGGTCGAGCCCGTCACGCTCGAAGGCGCCATCGTCAGGCTCGAGCCGCTTGCCGCCGAGCACCTCGAGGACCTCATCGCGATCGGACTCGACCCCGAGCTTTGGCGCTTCACGACGAGCCGCACCGCGACGCCTGACGAGATGAGCGCCTACGTCGAGACGGCGCTGGCCGAGCGGCGGGCGGGCGTCTCGCTGCCGTTCGCGACGGTCGAGCGCGCGACGGGACGCGTGGTCGGCAGCACCCGGTTCGGCTCCATCGCGCCCGAGCACCGCCGCTGCGAGATCGGGTGGACCTGGATCGCCCGCACCTGGCAGCGCACCGCGGTCAACACCGAGGCCAAGTACCTCATGCTCCGGCACGCGTTCGAGGAGTGGGGCTGCATTCGCGTCGAGCTGAAGACGAGTGCGCGAAACGAGCGGTCGCGCCGCGCCATCCTCCGGATCGGCGCGCGGGAGGAGGGCACGCTCCGACAGCACATGATCAATGCCGACGGCAGCCGGCGCGACACGGTCTACTTCTCGATCATCGACCGGGAGTGGCCGGGTGTGCGGGCCCGGCTCGAGGCGAGGCTCGCAGGGATGGACCTGACCGGGAGCTAGTCCGCGGAACGAGGAGCCAGGCGCTGGGAACCAGGGGGACAGACGCCTCCGCTCCCGGTCCGGACGCGCCCGCAACCCGCCGCGATTCCACCGCCGCGGCGAACCCGCCCGGGACAGGCGGCGGAGGGAACCTGGCGACGCTAGCTTCAATTCGGAATCCGGGATCCCGAATCCGCGAGCACCAGGTCGCGGCCGCTCCTCCGCCTATGCCCATTTCCGAGTCGTACCTCCTCGCATCGGACTTCCTCGCTGGACGGTACGTCGTCCAGCGCGAGATCGGACGCGGCGGCATGGCCACGGTGTACCTGGCCGAGGAGGTGAAGCACGGGCGACCGGTGGCCATCAAGGTCATGCATCCCGAAACGGGCTCCGCAATGGGTGGCGAGCGTTTCCTCCGCGAGATCCGTATCGCGGCCCGCCTGTCGCACCCGCATCTGGTGCCGCTGCTCGACTCGGGGGAATGGCACGGGCACCTCTACTACGTCTCGGCGTTCGTGCCGGAGGGCTCGCTGCGCGACCGGATGCGCGTCGAACGGCGGCTCCCGCTGACGGATGCGCTCCGCATTACGAGCGAGATCGGATCGGCGCTCGATTACGTGCATCGTGCGGGCTTCGTGCACCGGGACGTGAAGCCGGAGAACATCCTCTTCGCCGACGGGCACGCGCTGCTCGCCGATTTCGGCATCGCGCGCGCGTGCACCGCCGAGCGGGCCGAACGGATCACGGCGTCGGGGCAGGTGTTCGGCACGCCCGAATACATGAGCCCCGAGCAGGCCTCCGGTGATGAAGACCTCGGCGTGCGCAGCGATGTGTACAGCCTGGCGTGCGTACTGTTCGAGATGCTGTCGGGCGCGCCGCCGTTCACCGGCGGACCGGCTCGCGCGATCATGGCCAGGCAGGTGACCGAGCCGCCGCCGCGGGTGCGCACCATAGCGCCCGACGTGCCGCCGAGCGTCGACGCGGCGATCGCGCGGGCCCTGTCCAAGGACCCCGAGCACCGCTACCCGGGGGTCGATGCGTTCACGCTCGCGCTGGAGACGGCGCCGGTGATCGCGCCCGCCGCGCGCCACATCACCCACAGCGTCGCGGTGCTGCCGTTCGTGAACACCAGCTCCGATCCCGAGAACGAGTATCTGAGCGATGGCATCACCGACGAGCTGATCGATGCCCTGGCCAAGGTCCGCGGGCTGCGCGTGGCCGCGCGCACCTCGGTGTTCGCGCTCAAGGGCAAGCCGAAGGACGTGCGAGCGATCGGCGCGCTGCTGGACTGCACGCACGTGCTCGAGGGTACCGTGCGGCGCATGGGGCAGCGGCTTCGCGTGACCGCCCAGCTCTCGTCGACGGCCGACGGCGGGTTGATGTGGTCGCAGCGCTACGACCGGCAGCTGGACGACGTCTTCGCGATCGAGGACGAGCTGGCGCGGACGATCGTGGACACGCTGCGCACGACGTCGTTCGGCGGGCCGACGGCTGCGCCGCCGCCGCAGAAGCGCCACACGCAGAACGCGCAGGCCTATCGACTCTACCTCCGGGGCCGCTACGAGTGGAACAGCCGCACGCAGGAGGGCGTCGCCGCCGGCATCCGCTACTTCGAGCAGGCGATCGCGGAGGACCCCGGCTACGCGCTGGCCTACACGGGCCTCGCCGACTGCCATGCGTTAGGCGTGGACTACCGCAGCGTCCCGGTGCGCGAAGGCTTCGAGGCGGCCAAGGCCTACGCGCGCAAGGCGATCGAGCTCGACGACTCGCTCGCCGAAGCCCACGCGTCGTTGGCCTGGAGCCTGTTCGTCTACGACTGGGACTGGGACGAGGCCGAGCGGGAGTTCCGCCGCGCGCTCGCGCTCGACCCGCAGTACGCGATCGCCCATCAGTGGTATGCCTTCCTCCTCGCCTCCAGGGGGATGCTGGGCGAGACGCTGGTGGAGGGACACACGGCGGTCGAGCTCGATCCTGGCTCGGTTTCCGCGCGGCGTTCGCTCGGGTGGGGCTACTATTATGCTCGGCGCATCGACCAGGCGCGCTACCACCTGGACCGCGCCATCGCCATGAACCCCATGGCGGAGGAGACCTACCGCACGTTAGGCCTCGCGCTGGCAGTGTCGGGCGAGCTGGAGGAAGCCATCCGCGTCCTGCAGGAGGCGCGGCTCCTCCCGGAGTCCGGGACATACACGCAGGCCACGCTCGGCTACGCGCTCGGTCGGGCCGGCCGGGACGGCGAGGCGCGAGCGATCCTCGAGCGGCTCGAGACGCTCGCCAAAAGCACGTACGTCTCTCCGGTGGCCTTCGCGACCATCCACCTCGGCCTCGGCGACGTGGACCGGGCGCTCGACTGGACGGAGCGCGCCCGGGAACAGCGGCGCGGGTGGCTCGCCTACCTCAAGGTCAATCCCTTGATGGATCCGATGCGCGGCCACCCGCGATTCGAGGCGCTGATCCGCGCGATGCGGCTCTAGTCGCTCCGTTCCCGCTTCCGGTTCCCATGCCGTTAGGCAGGCTCTGCCATCGCGAGCACCTGCTCGCGGGAGAGGTCCATCGCGTGCACGGAGCGCGCGTGCTCCTGAACCGTGCGCACGAGCTCATCGTCGGAGTGGGCGTGGATCGTCTTTCCGCAGTCGCAGGACACCTTTTTCTCCACCATCGGTTCAGTCTCCCGTCGGCGTGAAGGCTGGCGGACCATGATCACCAGGGCGAAAGTATAGGCCGCCTTCATTGGGAGCCGGTTGGCAGGTGCTTGGAGAATCCTTGGAGATCCCGACGATCAGGGTCTACCTGGCCGGTCGCGTGGCGATCGAGGCCGGCGCGGAGCTGCTCGAGGCGGCGCGATTCCCGGGGCAACAGGGCCGCCTCGCGTTCGCCTACCTCACACTCGAGCGCGGCCGCCCGGTCACCCGGGCGGAGTTGGCCGAGGCGCTGTGGCGGGACCGGCTGCCCGCGGCATGGGAGTCGGCGCTCAGCGCGATCGTCAGCAAGCTGCGGGCGCTCTTGGCCCGGTCCGCGCTGCGCGAGACGGCGGTACTCGAGGGCTCGCGGGGCTGCTACGAGCTGCGGCTGCCCTCGACGGCGTGGGTCGATGTGAGCGCTGCCGCCGACGCGATCCACGAGGCCGAGACGGCGTTGCGCGAGCGTGATCACCGTCGCGCCTACGGGCCGAGCGCGATCGCGCAGCACATCGCGCGGCGCCCGTTCCTGCCTGGCGAGCAAGGCCCATGGGTGGAGAGCTGGCGCGATCGCCTGCGCGACATCCTGCTGCGCGCGCTCGAGACCCGCTCGGAGATCTATCTGTGGAACGGGGAGCACGCACTCGCGCTGCAGAGCGCCAAGGAGCTGTTGGCGCTCGAGCCGTACCGCGAAACCGGGCACCGGCTCGTCATGCGCGCGCTCGCCGCGATGGGCAACTCGGCGGAGGCGCTCAAGGCCTATGAGCACTGCCGCAGGCTGATCGCGCGCGAGCTCGGCGTGGATCCGTCGCCGGAGACGAAGGCGGCGTACGAGGCGGTGCTCCAGTCGTTGTGAGTCCTGCACCCGATCGGATTGCCCCGCCTACCGATTCCCCGTTCTGAGGATGGTGTCCTTCCGGGGGGCGATCGGCGGATGCGAATCCGGCAGCACGCCCTTGTGCACGTCCAGCAGGTCGGTTGCCGGGCGCTTCGCGGCCTGTTGCTGACGCATGGCCGCGGCCGCGCTGTCGGCGAGGGCCGAGTCCTTGGTCGCATTCGCCACCATCACGATCCCGAACAGGGGCGCGTCGTGCTCGGGCGCCAGCGCCGCCGCGCGCCGGTACTGCTCGAGCGCGGCGGCGTACGCCTTCGCGCTGAAGAGCCGGTTGCCGCTGTCCAGCGCGGCTCGCGCGTCGCCGACCAGCATTGCGGACGCGTTCGCTTCACCCAGTGGGGGATGGTCGAGTGGCAGTTTCGGAGATTCGTCGGACTCGCGGCATCCGCCAGCCGAAAGAACGGCGGCGAGCAATGCGCACCGCATCACGTTATGCATGCGGTCACTGGCCTCCAGGTATCGCGCGGCCATGACAGGCCACGCAGAGGGACGGGTTCTTTGATCTAAGACGCGCGGCGTTGAAGCCGGGCCCGTGCGGATTGAACCGGAAGCCGCCGCCCACCGCCGAATGACATGCCGTGCAGTCCCGCTCGGCGTGGCAGCCCGCGCACGATTCGAGACTCTGCCGCGCCGCCTGGCCGTGGCCGAGGCTGAACCCGCGGAAGGCGTCGTGGTATCCGGCCTGCCCGATCCGCGAATCGGCGACCAGCCCCGACTGCTGGTGGCAATCCTGACAGAACTGCGCGGGGTTGTGGCAGTCGCTGCAGCTGGCTTCTCGCGCATACGCGGCGCTCGGATGTCTCGTCAGGAAATTCTGCGGATGGTACCCCGCCTGACGAGGGCCTTCCGGCCGATGACAATCCAGGCACATCGATCGCGCATGGCACGTCTCGCAGGTCTGCGGCCGCGCGCTCGCCTCGGCACCGTGCGTTTCGCGAAAATCCCAGGTGTGGCTCGCGGGCGCCGAACGGGTCACGTGCGCGCCGGCCGCGCGCTCGGGCCCCGCATCCGGCAGCGCCGCGATGACGCGCGGCGGCGACCCCACGTGGCACGTGGTGCAGCTCTGCCGCGTGTGACAGTTCGCGCAGGTCGCCCCGCCCCCCTGTGCCTGGCGGCCGTGAGTGCGCAGGAAGTCGGGGGCTGCGTGGCTCGCCGGCACCGGCAGAGTGGCGGCGTACGCCGGCGACCGCGAATCCAGCGCCAGTGCCATGATCACCGGCGACTCCGGCGCGTTGACGTGGCAGGTGAGACACAGGTTCCGGGCGTGGCAGGTCGCGCAGCTCGCCGAGACGGCCGTCGCTCCCGTCGAGCCCGGGCCCTTTGCCGCTCGTCCGTGTCCCCCAAGGAGGAATCCGGGATCGTCGTGCGATCGCGGCTTGGGGAACGCCGCGATCTCCTCACGCGTGAGCCCCGGCGCGTCGGTGAGCCGCACGTGGCAGGTCGCGCACGCGGTGCTCGCCACGTCCACGTGCGGCGCGTCGAGGCCGTGGCAGTCGATGCACTGGCCGACGACCGCGTGGTGCACGGCCATGCGGGGCTCCCCAGCCACGTTATGACACGAACCACAATCCCTCGCGCGCGTGCTGTCGGCCGGACGCTCCGCCGCGACCGCCCTGAGATGCGCCGCGTGGGTGAAGCGCAGATTGCCCTCGGGGGCGTCGGACGGCGGCGCCCATTCGATCCGCTCCTCCACCACGCCGTCGTGACAGGACGCGCACCCCAACGGATCCGGCCACACCGGCTGCCCCTGCTCCACAATTCCGGCGTGGCAGGTCGTGCAGAGCGGGAACAGGTTCGCGTGCTCCCGGTGCGGAAACGCGTCCTGGAGCGTTCGCCCGACGCTCGGCGCGGCCATCAACGCCGCCGCGAGCGTCGCCACGATGACGAGCGCCGGTCCGGCGTGCGTGCGAAATCTCATCGCATCGGCCTGGCCGGCGGCAGCGGCGCCCGGTCCGCCGCCGAGCCGAACGACAGACTCACGCCGGTGCGCAGTCGCACCTGCGACAGCGACGAGGCGCTCGCGTCCGGGCGATCACGATCATCGTCGACGAACGCCGCGTCGCCCCAGACGCGGTGCTGCGGATGGAACTGCCACTCCGCCCGGCTGCCTATCCAGCGGCTGGTGGCATCGTAGAAGCGCAGCTCGAGCGGACGCGCCATCGTGCCCCCGTAGACGTCGATGGAGAGGCGCTCGTTGGGCAGGTACCGGACCGCTCCGTCGGCAAACCGTCCCGAGGCGCCCGGGCCGCGTTCCATGCCGAAGTTGCCCTCGACCCTCCAGCGCGCGTTCAGCGAGGCCGACGCCCCGGCGTTGCTCCGCCATCCTCGGTCCTCCAGCCGCGGCACCAGCGCCGTCGAGATGTCGGCATCCTCGTAGCGGTACCGTTCGCCGCGCCAGTGCAACGACACACGGTCCGTCGCTCTGACCTGACCGGAGAGGTGCACGGCATTGTGGGGAACGGGACTGAACGCGCTCCACAGCGTCCACAAGCTGAAGTACGGACGATATCGCCTCGCGCCGCCCGACACCGAGAATCGCCGGTGCAGGTAGGTGAGCGTGGCGTCCGCGCTGCCGAGATGGTCCTCGGCGATGTTGTAATCGAGCCCCCCGGCGAAGCGAAACGGTGCCATGCGTGCGCCTAGCGACAACCCCGCCCGCTCCGAGACGAAGTAGTCGTCCTGCGGATCGATCTCCCGCCGGTACTCGGCCCGCACGTCGACATCGCGGTAGAACCACGCCGCCTCCGCTCCCGCCACGAGCTGCCGGTCGCGCGGTCGCCAGTCGTCGAGCGGATTGAGCGCGGCGCTGGTCACCGGAAGCGCACTTGCCTGAGCCAGACCCCACCCCCCGTAGCCCGTGAGCTCGAGCGCGGCATCGTCCCATCGGAACCGGAGCCAGGCACCGTCGAACCCGATCGGCTCCAGCCGCGAGGCGATCAACTGCCGCCCGGCACGCGCGAGCATGCGCGATCGCTCGTACTCGAGGTACCCCTCGAGGAACTGCACCGCGGGGTCGCGGCCGGGCCAGACCTCGTCCCGCCCCACGTCAGCCAGGAGCCGGCCGGTCGCGCGTGCCGTCAAGCCCGGCACGCCGAATCCCCAGAGGATCAGGCTCGCGGACGTCGTGACCGGAATGGCTCGGAACTCGGCCCCTGGCCGGAAATAGAAGCAGTGGTCGCTCGCCCCGCAGCGCACCGCATGGCCATCCGGGGTCTCGAATCCCCCGCCCGCCGCCGGCACGGCGAGCGCCGTGGGGATGCTGTCGGCGAGGAGGCCGCGGAACGACACGGACTGCGCGCGCGCATCGATGCGGAGCCGGTAATCCTGCGCCGCGAGCGTGGCGGCGCTCGCCGCCAGCAGGCTCGCCGTGATCAGCGGGACGAGCCGGTTCATCCGGGTGGCGCGGAGGTGAGCTTCGGCCGATAGGCGTCCGGCTCGGCGAGGAAGTGACAGACGGTGCACTGCCGTTGATCGTAATGATCGGTCGCCTTCGTCGTGTGGCAGGCCGCGCAGAAACTGCGCGTTGGCGTGAGGCGCTCCACGGTCGTCGCCGTGTGGCATGCGTCACACCGTTGATGCGCAACCTCGAGCGTGGTGTGCGCAGCCTTCGGTTCGGCGATGATGTGGCACGCCGAGCATGTCCGATCCACCGCGTGATGGTCGGTGTGACAATCCCGGCATTGCGCCTTCGCCGGGGGCGGCGCCAGCGTCACCGGCGTGGTGTGACACGTGATGCAGGTTGGGGTCTCGTGCGCGGCGTGCAGGAAGTCCACCGGGCGCGCCGCCGGCGGATGCCCGGGCACCGTCACCGTCAGGGTCTCGCGCTGCACCGCGTATTCGCTCTCCCGATGGCACGATGCGCACCGCGCCGTTGCCGGCGACTGATGGTGGCAGATCGCACAGCCGCGCGGGCGTTCGAACGTCAGGCGACCGTGACCCGTTCCCGTCGCATGGCAGACGAGGCACGCAAGTCTCGCGTGCCTCGCGTGGGAAAAGGTATCGGCCGCGGCCGCCGGTGGCCGCTCGACGTCACCTCCGGACGGTTCGGGCCCGGGAAGCGCATCCGTTCGGTCGAGCGCCGCCAGGAACACGACCCCTCCCGTCGGGGCTGCCGCGGCACGCGCCCGGCGTTGGCTCGTGAGGCGGCCGATGGGACTCGATCGGGCCGCGTGCCGCTGGGCGCGACCGCCGACCGTGGCTCCGTCGCCTCGCGAATGCGGCAGCGCCCGTGGCGTGGGGACGAATCCGACGGGACGCATCGCGGCAGAGGTATCGAAGGGAAGCGGCGGCTGCAGCCGTCCGCGGTTTCGCACGGCCCGGTGGCACGCCGCGCACTCGCTCGCATCGACCTGCGCCCGGTGCGGCTCGTGACACGTCAGGCATTGCGGCCCCACCCGGCCGTGCGCCCGGCCCACGTGGAACGGCTCCTCACGCCAGCTCGAGTGGCATCCCGCCGAAGCGCACGTGGCGGCCGCGGCGGCTGGCGTTTCCTGCTCGTGTGGATTGTGGCACATGCCGCACGTCGCGCCGTGCGGGTCGCGCTCGGGGTCGAAGTCGGCCATCACCTGTCGCATCTCGTGGCACCCGAGACACTGCTGCATGCCCGGAACGAGCGTTCCGCGAGCCGAGTCGCGAGTCGCAAGTGCCGGCACGTCGGCGGTGAACTCGTGGCAGACCGTACAATGCTGCACCGTCTGCGTGGCCATCTCGCCCAGCACGATGTCCGTCTCGGCGGGCTTGTGGCACTCGCTCTGGCCGCACGTCTCCCGAACGGGCTGGAACTGGTGCACCTCGACGCCGTGACAGGTCACGCATTGCAGACCTTCGAGGGTGCTCGAGTCGGACTCCAGATGCACCCGGTGTCCGGCCGTCGCCGCGACGTGCTGCCACCGGGCTGTGTCTCCGGTCACGTGGCACTCGGCGCAGATCTCGTTGGGCACCTTGGCGTGCTCGCCGATCTCCTCCGGGCGCTCCTTGACCCACAGGTAGAGCTGGCGCGCACTGGCGCCGATGCCCTGCTGGTGGCAGTCGTGGCACGACAACTCGGCGTGCGCGTTCTCCTCGTCGCCGAACTTCTGAAACGCGGGGTTCATGACGTGGCACCCGACGCAGAATTCGTTGGAATGCTGCGTGTAATTCCAGGTGGCGGCCCCGAGTCCACCAGCCAGCGCAAGCAGCGCGACCGCCGCGGTCAACAGCGCGACTCGCACGGCGGGCTCACGCGTAGTCAGCCATGTGCGGATCGCCAGGCGACGTCGGAAGAGCAACACGAGTCCGACCGCGACGACGATCGCGATGAGTACGAGTCCCCCGATCTGCACCCAGGTGGGGACCGTATTCAGCAGGAAGCGGGTGAGCTGCGCGACGCCGCCGGGCAGCGGCGACTCGACGGCGACGGAATCCGTCGGCGTCGGGTGCGGTTGCTGGATCGCCGCCACCGCGCTGAGAGCTCGGATGGCGGCGCCAGGAATGATGTCGATCACCACTGGGACGGTCAGCCGCTCACCTGCCGGGCGGGGTGCGCGAGATGTGCATCGATGTCGTGAACTTCTGTCCGAGCTGTCCGGTGATCCAGTCCGGCGGCGCCGGCGAGGGGGTGGTCGATCCGAAGTAGTGGAAGTTGATGTACGCGATGGATTCGGTGAGCAGCGCCTGGCACAGGAACGGATTGTGGACGCCCTTCGAGTTGTCGCTGTTCCCCGAACCGTAGTCCCCGCACAGCCTGGCGTTGAACTCCGCGCCTTCCGCGGGGGTGAGGACCTGGGAGTTGGTCCACTCTCCGGGCATGTTGGCCTTCACGGTGGCGAGGAGGCCGCCATCGGCCGGCGCGGGCTGCAGCGTCCCGTCGCCATTCGTATCGGTCCAGAGCTGGTCCGCAAAGAACTTCATCAGGTTCCTCGATCCATTGAACCGAAGCGCGGCTTGCGCGGCGTCAGGGTGGCAACCCGCATCCGTGCAGCTGTCCCATGACCGGGCGCTCACCGTGTACTCGCAGGACTTGTCGGCCGTCGGCTTGCCCGTCGCGTCGAGACACGGGATCGGACGGAAGAGATGCCCGCTCGAGGTGAACGAGAATTCCCCCGTCAACTGATCGACCACCGAGTACTGGTTGACGTGGCACCCGGCGCACAGCTTCGGATTCCTCGTGGTCGCGTGCGTCCCGTAGATCCGCGCCGTGTCATAGGCGAAGTTCGGCGGCCGCCATCCGGCCTGGCCGAGCAGCACGCCGCCCTGCGGCGCATGCGGCGTAATCCTGGAGCCGGTCGGCTCGTCCCGGTTCAGGTGGCACCGCATGCACAGGTTCTCTGCGGGATCCTGGGACGTGATCGGGAAGCGTAACTGGCTCGGATTGCCGGAACCGTGCGGATCGTGGCACACGCCGCACGTGATCGCGACGTAGGCATCCGCGGTCTCTTTCTCCTGGAAGTTCACGTCCTCGTTGAAATTCTGCTTCAGCGCTCCGCGACCCTCGTGACAGCGGGAGCAGCTGGCACTGGTGATCATGTGATCATCCAGCACGGCGTGCCTCGACTGTGCCCAGTCCTCCGCGAATGGCTGGTGGGCTCCGGAATGGCAGTCGCCGCAGTTGCCAGTGCCCTGCATGCTCAGCTTCGCGAGCGGCCTGACGATCCTCCCCTGTCCGACCCCTTCCACGTGCTCGAGTCCGGGTCCGTGGCAGCTCTCGCACTGCACATCGTAGTACACCGCGTCCGGCACCGTCGCGTGGCCGGCCGGGGTGCCGCTCGCGACGTTGCCGT
>DATHUW010000027.1:0-29916 GCA_035461825.1 Gemmatimonadaceae bacterium | reverse complement strand
CCGATTCCCGACTCCCGATTCCCGACTGATGCCGCGCATCGGTATCGGCTACGATTCCCACCGCTTCGCGCCCGGCGGTCCCATGCGCCTCGGCGGCATCACGCTGCCCATCGACTTCCAGCTCGTCGGGCACTCCGACGGCGACGCGATCGCGCATGCGCTCACCGATGCGGTGCTCGGCGCCGCCGGCGCGGGCGACATCGGCGAGATGTTCTCCGATACCGATGCCGCCAACCGCGGCCGCGATTCGATCGAGATGCTGCGGTTGGCCGTGGAGCGGGTGCGCGCGCTCGGCTGGCGGGTCGAGAACGTCGACATCACCGTCGTCGCCGAGCGTCCCTATGTGGGACCCTATCGGGCGCAGATGCGCGAGGCGCTCGGCGCCGCCCTCGGCATTCCCCCCTCGGCCGTCGGCGTCAAGGGCAAGTCCAATGAGCGCATGGGCTGGGTCGGCCGCGGCGAGGGCCTGGCCTGCATCGCGGTCGCGTCGCTCGAACGCTCCGGCGCCTGACGAATGATCGAGCAGGCGCTGGAATGGCTGACCGGCCTTCCGCCGCTCGCGTTGTATCTCGCGCTCGGCATCGCGGCCGCCGTGGAGAACATCGTTCCGCCGATTCCCGCCGATACCGTCGTCGCGTTCGGGGCGTTTCTGGCGGCACGAGGGCAGGCGACGCCCATCGGGACGTTTCTCGCCACGTGGGTCGGCAACGTCGGCGGCGCCATGCTCGTGTACTGGGCCGCCAGACGTTTGGGCGCCGAATGGGTCGCCGCCCGCCTGGACCGTTTCGGCGGGCGCGCGCGCGAGGAGCAAATGAGCGGGTGGTACGCGCGACGCGGCATGGTCGCCCTGTTCCTGAGCCGCTTTCTACCCGGTGCCCGCGCGCTGGTCCCCCCGCTCGCCGGCGCACTGCGCGTCCCCGCACCCCGAACGGCCGCGGTGATCGGCACCGCCTCCGCGCTCTGGTACGGCGGCATCACGTGGATCGCCTATCGAGTCGGCTCCGACTGGGACGCCCTCCAGGCGCGCATCGGGTCGTTGTCGCGGACCACGGCGATCGTGGCCGGAGGACTGGTCGCGCTCGGCCTGATCATCTGGGTCGTGCGGCGACGGCGGACGGGGGGCGCGTGATCCCCTCGTCGATCGAAGCCGCGTTTCACCTCGACCGCTTCGCGGATTACCTGACGCTCGAGCGTGGCGCCGCGGATCGCACGCACGAAGCCTATCGCCGCGACCTCGAGCGGTTCGCGCTGTTCGCCATGGCGAAGGGAACGACGGGACCGGCGGGTGCGACCGCGCGCCTGCTTCGGGACTATATCTATCATCTCAAGGATCTCGGGCTCGCCCCGGCGTCGATCCGCCGTAACGTGTCCGCGGTCCGTGTGTACTTCCGCTTCCTGCTCGGCGAAGGGTATCTCGAGAGCGATCCGAGCGATCGGCTGGAGACGCCGAAGCGCTGGCAAACGCTCCCCGATGTGCTCAGCGTGGAGGAAGTCGAGAGGCTGCTCGCTGCGCCGACCCTCGACGATCCGCTCGCCTTTCGCGACCGCGCACTCCTGGAGCTCGCGTACGGGGCCGGGTTGCGCGTGTCCGAGCTGACCGGGCTCACGGCTCGGGACGCGCTGCTGGACGAGGGCGTGGTGCGGGTGTTCGGCAAGGGGGGGAAAGAGCGGCTCGTGCCGATCGGCCGCGGCGCGATCGGCGCCCTCGCCGTCTACCTCCGCGAGCTGCGGCCCCGGCTCGACCGGGGCGCCGGCCACGGGATCCTCCTGCTGAACGCCAACGGAGCGCCGCTCACGCGCATGGGCGCATGGAAGATCCTGCGGAAATACGTCACGCGGGCCGGCATCGCGAAGCGCGTCACGCCACACACCCTGCGCCATTCCTTCGCGACACACCTCCTGGAGGGAGGCGCGGACCTGCGCGCCGTGCAGGAGATGCTCGGACACGCGGACATCTCGACGACGCAGGTCTACACGCACGTGGACCGGGAGTACCTTCGGACGGTCCATCGGCAGTATCATCCCCGGAGCTGAGCCCGCCCGGGCTCCTCATCGATGTGGTACGGGTCCGCATGCTTCTCGTGATCGACAACTACGACTCGTTCACCTACAACCTCGTCCAGGAGTTGGGGACGCTCGGCGCGGAGCTCGAGGTCGTGCGGAACGACGCGATCGGCGTCGAGGACGTCGCGCGGTACCGCCCCTCGGCCATCGTGATCTCGCCGGGCCCCTGCACGCCCGCCGAAGCGGGCATCACGGTACCGATCGTCAGGCGCTGGGGCGGCACCATTCCGATCCTGGGCGTGTGCCTGGGACACCAGGCGATCGGGGAGGCATTCGGCGGCAGCGTCGTGCGCGCACGGCGCGTCATGCACGGCAAGGTCTCGAGCATCGCGCACGACGGCACCGAGATGTTCTCCGGCATTCCCAGTCCGGTGGAGGTCATGCGCTACCACTCGCTGCTCGTGGAGCGCGCGTCGCTCCCGTCCGTGCTCCGCATCACGGCCGTGGCGACGGACGATGCCGGCGAGATTCACGCGATGCGGCATGCCGCACTCCCGATCTGGGGCGTGCAGTTCCATCCGGAGAGTGTGCTCACCCCGCACGGCCCGCGCATGCTGCAGAACTTCCTGTCGCTCGCCGCCGCGTGAGGCGGCTCGCCGCGGTGCTCGGGGTAGCCGTGCTGATCGGGCCGGCGGCCGATGCGCAGGACAGCTTGCGGATTCGGCGCGCGGGACCTGGACGGGCCGGCACGCTCGTACGCGAGTTCGTCGCGGCGCCGCACCGGTTCCTTCCCGCCGACACCGGACGCATAACGCTGCCCCGCGATACCGTCGTCGAGGGGTCGCTGATCGTGGCCGGTGGAGACATCGCGGTCGGCGGACGGGTACGCGGCGATGTCGTGGTGATCGGCGGCGACCTGTACATGCACCCCGGTGGCGCGATCGAGGGCCGCGCCGCGGCGCTCGGCGGCTGCGTGTACACCTCGACGCTTGCGACGATCGCCGGCGACATCGAGTGCGAGCGCGATGTGCATTACGCGGTGCGCCGCGGCGCGCCGCCGTTCGTGGAGGTGTCGTACGTCGAACCGCGCGAGGAGGGGATCCCCGCGGTCTCGGTTCCGTTCCCCGCGGGAGTGCGCATCCCCACCTACACCCGGGTGGATGGACTGGGCCTGCCCTGGGGACCGCGCGTGGTGCTGGCGGGGGGCCAGGTCGAGATCGACCCCACGGTCACGTACCGGTCGGCCATCGGTGAGATCGACCCCGGGCTGAAGGTCAGCGTCGGCGCGCGCACGCTCTGGTTCCTCGAGCTCGAAGGGGGCCGCGGTACGCGAACCAACGACGCCTGGATCCGCAGCGACCCGCTGAACAGCGTGATCGCGCTGTTCGCGGGGCGCGACGTGCGCAACTACTATCGCTCGCGTTATGCAGCGGCGCGCGGCGGCCGCCGCTGGGAGCACGGCGCCACGCTCCTCTCGGCGTGGATCGGCGGGCAGGCGGAGCGGGACCGATCGACCCGGGCGCGCGCGCCGTGGAGTGCGTTCAACCGACGCGATTCGGTCGAGGGGATGGCCCGCCCCAATCCGCCTGTCGCCCACGGGGACCTTCACTCCGTGCTCGGTGGAGCGGGGTTGACGTGGGAGAAGGGCGGGGTCGAGCTGGCGGCCTACGCGGAGACGGAGGTCGTGCTCGAGGCGCCGGGAGATGCGCGGTTCACACAGACCACCGGCAATCTCGCGGTCGCGTTCGCCACCTTTGGCACGCAGCGGCTCACGTTCGAGACGCACGGCGTCTGGACGGCGGGACGCCGCGCCGTGCCGCAGCGCTTCGCTTACCTCGGCGGATCGGGGACGATCACGACTCGCGACCTGCTCTCGCTCGGCGGCGATCAGCTATTGTTCGTCGAGTCACGCTACGAGATCCCGATCGAGCGGCTGAGGATTCCGATCTCCGGACCTCCGGTGGTGACGCTCCGGCACGTCATGGGATCGGCTGGACTCGACTCCCTACCGGACCTCGTGCAGAACGTCGGTGTTCGGGTCACGCTGCGGCCGCTACGAGTCGATTTCGCGCACGATCCGTCCTCGGGAGAGAGCGAAGTGAAGGTGGGACTGAGCTTCGGTCGCTGAGCCGGGAGGTTTGCGCGCCGGGGTCAGCTGGGCTATATTGGTGGCGTGAATTTTGCGTGCGCGCCCAGCCTCCCCTCCGCCACATGCCCGTCCTGGCGGTGATCCCAGCCCGACTGGGTGCCACGCGGCTCCCCCGCAAGCCCCTCCGCCTCCTCGGCGGAGCCCCGCTCGTCATGCAGGTCTGGCGACGCGTCGCCGCCCTCGACGGCATCGATCGCTGCGTCGTCGCCACCGACAGCGAGGACGTGCGCGACGCCCTTCGCGGCGAGGGCGCCAACTGCGAGATGACGAGCCCGGACCACCCCTCCGGGACCGACCGGGTTGCCGAAGTCGCCCGGCGCGACGCCTATCGCGCCTTCGACATCATCGTCAACGTACAGGGCGACGAGCCCTTCATCGCCGCCGACGCGATCCGCGGCGCCGCCGAGATCGTCGCCAGTGGCCGCTTCGAACTCGGCACCGCCAGCGCGCCGGCCAGCGCCGAGATCCTCCAGACACCCCACGTCGTCAAAGTCGTGACTGCCGACGATGGGCGCGCACTGTATTTTTCGCGGGCGGCCATCCCGCACCTGCGAGAGCCGGCCGATGCCCCGATCCGCGACGCGGCCATCCGCCAGCACCTCGGCGTCTATGCCTATCGCCGCGACGCACTCGCGCGCTGGGTCGCCTTACCCGAGCACCGCCTCGAGCGGATCGAACGACTGGAACAGCTGCGGCCGCTCGCGGCCGGCATGCACATGGGGGTGGCCGCTTCGGCGGACGTCGCTCCTCCGGGCGTGGACACGGAGGAAGACCTCGCGCACGCCAACGCGCGCTGGGACGACTTCATCGCGAGACGGAGCTAATGCAGACGAGCCCTTCACAACAGACGACCAAGTACATCTTCGTCACCGGCGGCGTCGTGTCGTCGCTGGGGAAGGGGATCGCCGCCGCTTCGCTCGGGCGGCTGCTCGTCGAGCGTGGATTGCGCGTCACCATGATGAAGTTCGACCCCTACATCAATGTCGATCCGGGCACCATGTCGCCGTTCCAGCACGGCGAGGTGTTCGTCACCGACGACGGCGCGGAGACCGACCTCGACCTCGGTCATTACGAGCGCTTCATCGACCGGTCGCTCTCGCAGGCGAACAACGTCACCACCGGCCGGATCTACCTCAACGTCATCACCAAGGAGCGCCGCGGCGAGTACCTCGGCTCCACCGTGCAGGTGATTCCGCACATCACCGACGAGATCAAGTCGGCGATGCGGCGGCTCGCCCCGGAGAACGACGTGGTCATCGTCGAGGTCGGCGGCACGGTGGGCGACATCGAGTCGCTGCCGTTTCTCGAGGCCATTCGACAGTTCCGGCACGACCTCGGGCGTGACAACGCCCTGTTCATCCACCTGACGCTGGTGCCGTATATCTCCGCCGCCGGTGAGGTAAAGACCAAGCCGACGCAGCACTCGGTCCGCGAGCTGATGGAGATCGGAATTCAGCCGGACATTCTCATCTGCCGGACCGAGCGCCCGCTGTCGGAGGAGACGAAGCGGAAAATCGCCCTGTTCTGCAACGTGGAGTTCGGCTCGGTGATCGAGAGCCGGGACGTGCCGACGATCTATCAGATCGCGCTCGCGTTCCACGAACAGGGCCTCGATGCCCGCGTGGTGCAGCGGCTGCAGCTCGCCGCCGCCAGGGAGCCCGACCTGACGAACTGGCGGCGCCTCGTCTCGCGGATCGTCGAGCCGTCGGCGCGCGTACGCATTGCCGTGGTCGGGAAGTACACCGCGCTCGTCGATAGCTACAAGAGTGTCCACGAGGCGCTCATCCATGGCGGCATCGCGAACGATGTGGGCGTGGACATCGACTGGCTGCTCAGCGACCTGTTCACGACGCCGGAGCGAACCGGCGAGATCCTCCAGGACTACGATGGGCTCCTCGTTCCCGGAGGATTCGGCGTCCGTGGGGTGGAGGGAATGGTCGAGGCCATCCGGTGGGCGCGGGAGAATCACCTGCCGTTCTTCGGCATCTGCCTCGGCATGCAGGCGGCGGTCATCGAGTTTGCGCGAAACAAGCTGCAGCTGGACGACAGCCACTCGAGCGAGTTCGCGCCCGAGTGCGAGCATCCCGTGATCGCGCTCATGGAGTCGCAGCAGCACGTCACCGACATGGGCGGCACCATGCGGCTGGGCGCCTATCCCTGCCGCCTCCGCCCCGGGTCGCTCGCGGCGGAGATGTACGGCGTACCGGAGATCAGCGAGCGCCACCGCCACCGCTACGAGTTCGCGAATGCGTATCGCGACCGGTTCACGTCGCACGGCATGCGGCTGTCCGGCATCTCGCCCGACGGCGCGCTCGTCGAGATCATCGAGCTGCCGGAGCATCCCTGGTACGTGGGCTGTCAGTTCCACCCGGAGCTCAAGTCGCGGCCCACGCGGCCGCACCCCCTGTTCGCCGGGTTCGTGGGGGCATCGCTCAAGGTGCGCCGCGCCCGCGAGCTGCAACCCGCACCGTACGCCGAAACGCCGGCGCACGCGGGCGGATGACACCTGCCGCCGCCTTTCCGCGCGATGCCTTCTTCCTCATTGCGGGCCCGTGCCAGCTCGAGGACGATGCCCTCAACCTGCGCGTGGCCGAACATCTCGCGCGCGTGGCCGAGCGCGTGCCCGGCGGCGTGATCTTCAAGGCGAGTTTCGACAAGGCCAACCGGTCCAATCCCGGAGCGGCGCGCGGTCCCGGGCTGGAGCGCGGACTGGCCGCCCTGGAGCGCGTTCGTCAGGCAACGGGACTCCGCGTGCTCACGGACGTGCACCTCCCGGCACAGTGCGCCCCCGCCGCGAGCGTGGTCGACGTGCTGCAGATTCCCGCATTCCTCTGCCGACAGACCGATCTCCTCGAGGCCGCCGGCGCCACCGGTCGCCCGGTAAACGTGAAGAAGGGGCAGTGGATGCAGCCGGAGGGCATGCGGGGAGCGGTGGAGAAGGTGAGGGGTTCGGCGGAACCGGTGCCTGATTCCCGATTCCCGATTCCCGAGGTTGCCGTCACCGAACGTGGGTCCTTCTTCGGGTACGGCGATCTCGTCGTGGACATGCGGTCGATCGGCCGGATGCGTCAGGCGTGCGATGCCGCCGTCATCTTCGATGCGACCCACAGCGTGCAGCAGCCGGGCCGGGGCGAGGGCGGCGCGAGCGGAGGCACGCGCGAGCACATCCCGCCGCTCGCGCTCGCGGCCGCCGCCGCCGGCGCCGACGGGCTCTTCATCGAGACGCACCCCGACCCCTCGAGCGCCCCGAGCGACGGACCGAACATGCTGCCCCTCGACGCGCTCGACCGGCTCGTCGATCGCGTGCTCGCGGTCTGGAGCGCCGTCCGATGACGCTCGATCGCGACCTGGCGCTGCGCGTGAGGCTCGTTGGCCTCGACGTGGACGGCGTACTGACCGACGGCGGTCTCTATCTGGGCGACGCCGACGGCCAGCGCGTGGAGCTCAAGCGCTTCGAAATCCAGGATGGCCTCGGCGTGCACTTCCTGCGCGCCGCGGGAATTCGCGTCGTGATCATCACCGGCCGCGAGTCGGAGAGCGTGCGGCTGCGCGGCAGGGAGCTCGAGGTCGATGCCGTCATTCAGGACCGCCACGCCCGAAAGCTGCCGGCGTTCCTCGAGCTCCTCGAGGCCGAAGGCATCGCGCCTGACGAGTGCGCATTCCTCGGCGACGACTTTCCCGACCTGGGGGTGCTCCGCATCGTCGGGCTCCCGGTGGCCGTCGGCAACGCGGTCCCCGAGATCCGCAACGCCTGCGTGCTCCGGCTCGAGCGATCCGGAGGACACGGCGCGGTGCGCGAGTTCGCGGAGATGCTGCTGAAGGCGCGTGGCGAGTGGGCGGCGCTGACCGAGCAATACGTCGCCGAGCGTAGCGCCACGGGTGGCAAGGTGCGGGCATGAGCGCGGCGCTGCTGGAGCGCGGCCGCCGCGTGCTGCGCATGGAACAGGACGCCATCGCGGAAGTCGAGCGCCGGCTCGATGCGGCGTTCGGAGAGGCGGTCGCCACCCTCGCGGACTGCCGTGGACGTGTGATCGTGTCCGGCGTCGGCAAATCCGGAATCATCGCGCACAAGATCGCGGCGACCCTCACGTCGACTGGGACGCCGGCCACGTTCCTCCACCCGGTCGAGAGCCTGCACGGCGACTTGGGGATCGTGGGCCCCAGTGATGTGGCCGTGCTCCTCTCCAAGAGCGGCGAAACCGAGGAACTGTTCCCGCTGCTGCAGGAGCTCAAGCGCCTGGGCGTGCCGATCATCGCGGTGACGGGAAACCGGGCGTCCACGCTCGCCACTCAGGCCAACCATGCGCTCGATTGCTGGGTACGCGAGGAGGCGTGCCCGCACGACCTGGCACCCACGACGAGCACGACCGCGATGCTGGCGCTGGGGGACGCCCTCGCCGTGACGTTGCTGGAGGAGAAGGGATTCCGCCGCGAGGACTTCGCGCGGCTCCATCCGGGCGGCTCCCTGGGCCGGCGGCTGCTCCGGGTGCGCGAGGTCATGGTGACGGAGGCGCTGCCCATCCTTCCACCTGCGGCGACCATGCGCGACGCGATCATGCCTATCGCCGAGCGGCGGGGAACGGTCGCCATCGTCGACGCCGACCGCCGCGTGTTGGGGGTCGTCACGGCAGGCGACCTGAGCCGTCTCATGGAACGGGACGACGCGTTCCACCGGGTACCCGTCACGGAGGTCATGGTGCGCACGCCGAAGGTCGCGCGAGCGGATGACCTTGCCAGCGCCGCGGTGTATCAGATGGAACGGCATGGCATCATGGCCATGCCGGTCCTCGACGAGACGGAGCGAATGATCGGCATGGTGCATCTGCACGACTTGATGCGCGCGAGGGTCGTATGAGACGCGCAGGGCACGTGGCGGCCGTGCTGGCGCTAGTGGCGAGTGGCGCATGCAGCGACCGTCGTCCCCCACCGGTGGCCGTGCAGGAAAACCCGTTGATGGACAGGGCCGACCAGGTCATGTTCGGGATCAACACGATCCTGACGGACCGCGGGGTGCGGCAGGCGGTGCTGCGCGCGGACACGGCGTTCTTCTTCGACGAGGGGACGCGTATCGAGCTGCGCGGCGTGCACCTGACGTTCTACACCACGGAAGGCGTGGAGAACGCCGTGCTCACCTCGCGCGAAGGCACGTACGACACGCGCGCGAGCCAGACGGAGGCACGCGGGAACGTGGTGGTGATCAGCCAGCGGCAGAACCGTCGCCTCACGACGGAGCAGCTCCGGTACGATCAGAGTGCCGACCTGATCTCGAGCGACAGCGCGTTCGTGCTGACGGAGCCAACGCGCCGCCTGTCCGGCGTGGGCTTCACGTCGGACCCCGAGATGCGGCGCGTGCGCGTGGCGCGCGTGCGCGGGGGATCGGGCGAGATCGTCATCCCCGAAGGCCAATGATCGGGCGGGCGCTGGTCTGCGCCGGACTTCTGGCGCTGCCCTCCGTTGCGACGGCCCAGGCCCGTGGTGCACCCGGCGGCCCGTGCACCTTCCAGTTCTTCAAGCGTTATGCAACGGATCCCCGGCTCGCGGTGAACATGCTGCCGTCAGGGGCGCGCCACATCTTCCTCGGCGGGGGAGTGCGCGCGGTGTGCGCGGCGCAGAACATCACGGTCATTGCCGACAGCATGGAGTCCTACGAGGACACCCGGATCACGCACCTGATCGGCAACGTCCACTACACGGAGCCGCGGCTCGTTCTGGAAGCGAGCCGGCTGACGTATTGGGAGAGTGACGAGCGGCTCCGCGCGGAAGTGAACGTCGACGCGACGCTGCCCTCCGGAACCCAACTCACCGGACCGGTCGTGGAGTACTTCCGCGCGGCGCGCGGAATTCGCCCGCAGTCGCGGATGGTGGCGGTGCGCCGTCCCACGATCGAGATCGTCGAGCGCGACAGCGCGGGCCGCACCACCGACCCCGTGCAGGTGGTGGCCAACACCGTCGTCATGGTGGCCGACAGCCTCGTCTATGCGTCAGGCAACGTCGTCCTCACCCGGCCCGACCTGGTCGCCCGTGGCGACTCGGCCTTCGTGGACAACGGCGCCGAGTTCGCCCGCCTCATGCGTCGGCCCGTAGTCGACGGCAAGGGCGAGCGTCCGTTCACCCTTACCGGACGCGTCATCGACGTGTACGGCCGCAATCGGCAGCTCGAGCGCGCCCTGTCGCGCGGTGACGCGAAGGTCGTGAGCGACAGCACCACCATTGCGTCGGATACGCTCGACTTCCGCCTGGTCGACGCCCAGCTCGAGCGCGCGTTCGCCTGGGGGCCATCGCGCGCGCGAGTCACCTCGCCGACGTACGACGTGCTCGCCGACTCGCTCGACGTGCACATGCCCCGACAGCGCGTCGAGCGCGTCTACGCCGTCGGCGGAGCCTACATGGAAAGCGATCCGGACTCGACCCGCTTCCGCTCCGAGGAACGGGACTGGTTGCGGGGCGACACGATCGTAGCGCAATTCGACACGAGCGAGGCCGCACGGCGAGACACGAGCGGCGGCATCGCCATCGAGCAACTCGACGCGCTCGGGCACGCACGCTCCTTCTACCAGCTGGTGCCGCGCGATACGGCGGCGCGGCGGCCCGCGATCAACTACGTGACGGGCCGCGCGATCACGGTCGCCTTCGAGGATCGTCAGGTCCAACGCGTCTCGGTGCTCGAGCAGGCGTCAGGCGTGTACCTCGAACCGGGAGAGACCGCCGGCGCGCCCGTGTCGCCGCCGGCTCCGTCGGAGGGCGCCCGTCCGAATCGGCCCTCGACCCCTCCAGCCGCGGGCCGCGGCGCTTCACCGAGGGCGCCATGAACGGCACCGACGACCTCCCGCAGGGGCTCCGCGAGCTCATCGACCGCCTCTCGCAAGGCGACCGTTCCACCGCACTCGGTCTCGAGGCACTCGTGCTCGCCGCCCGCCCCGACGGGCGCGCGGTGTTCAACGAGGTGGCCATTCGGTACCGGGACGACTACCTCGAGCTCATGCGCGCCGAGGGGCGCGACGTGGAACGCGAGGCGGGCCGCCTCAGCCTCGACGAGGTGCGGGCGCATCTCGCGAGCTCCGTCATGCCGCGACTCGCGGCCGACGGCGTGATCGTGCTACCGCAGACGGGTCTCACCACTCCGGATGCGGTGCTGTCGATCACGGAGCACTACTGGGGTGAGATGGCCCAGTACCGCAGCGAGCTCGCCGAGGTGCTGCGTCACACGAGCGAGCACGCGGTCGTCGCGCCGCGGTCGTCCCAGCCAGAGGCGCCGCGCCACGCCGGGCGCCGCAGCGTCCTCACCGCGGACGGCCTGGTGAAGACGTACCGGCGGCGCCGGGTCGTGAACGACGTGGCGCTGCGGCTCCAGCAGGGGGAGATCGTCGGACTGCTCGGCCCTAACGGCGCGGGCAAGACGACGACCTTCTACATGATCGTCGGGTTGATCCAGCCCCAGGCCGGCACGATCTGCTTCGACGGGGATGACATCACCGACGTGCCCATGTACAAGCGGGCCCGGAAGGGAATCGGCTACCTCTCGCAGGAGCCCTCGATCTTCCGGAAGCTCACCGTGGAGCAGAACATCCTGGCGATCCTCGAGACGATGAACCTGTCGCGCGAGCAGCGCCGGCAGCGCCTCGAGAAGCTGCTGGACGAGCTGAGCATCAAGCACCTGCGCCACAGCCGCGCCTTCGCGTTGTCCGGCGGCGAGCGGCGGCGGCTGGAGATCACGCGCGCGCTCGTGACACAGCCCAAGTTCATGATGCTCGATGAACCGTTCGCCGGCGTCGATCCGATCGCCGTGCACGACATTCAATCGATCGTCGCCGGGCTTCGCCATCGGGGCATCGGCGTGCTGATCAGCGACCATAACGTGGAGCAGACGCTCGACATCGTCGACCGCGCATACATCATGTTCGACGGGCAGGTGAAGGTTTCGGGGACGGTGCGGGAGCTCGTGTTCGATGACACCGTTGCGAAGATCTACCTCGGTCCGACCCTCACCGCGCGATTGCGAGCGCGGTTCGCGGCGGCGGAGAACGGAGGAAGCGCCGTATGAAAGCCGGAATGCATCAATCGACTCAGCTCCGGCAGGAGCTGAAGATCAATCCACGCCTCTACCAGGCGATGGATCTGCTGTACATGCCCTTGCTCGACCTCCAGCAGCACCTCAAGCAGGAGCTCCTCAACAACCCCTTCCTCGACATGGTGGAGCAGGACGAGGAGGAGGAAGAGGAGGAGGCCGCCGCCGAGCAGCAGGAGACCCAGGAGGAGGAGAAGCCGTCGGCTGCCGACGAGATCGATTGGGAGGAGATCCTGCTCAACGGCTTCGATGCAGGTGGAGGCCGCGAGGAGCACGAAGAAAAAGAGTACTACGAGCCGGTCACGGTCGCCTCACGCGATCTGTCGGATCACCTCTGGGATCAGGTCAAACTCCTCAGCCTCGACGACCGCCAGCTGCTCCTCGCCGAAGAGTTCATCGGGAACATCAACGATGAAGGCTACCTCGCGCCGCCCATGCGCGAAGGCGTGGCGACGTCGCACGAGAACGTCTTGCAGGTCATTCTCGATGGCATCAACGACGTCATTCTCAAGGCGGCCGAGGATGCCGATCGCGACGCCGACAACGCGCTGTTCACGATGGCGGACGCGGAGGAGATGCTCCGCACGGTGCAGAGTCTCGATCCTCCGGGCGTGGGCGCCCGCGACCTGCGCGAATGCCTCATGCTCCAGCTCCGCGAGGCCGGGCTCGAGCAGTCGGTGCCGTTCCGGCTGATCCGCGACTGCTTCGATGAGCTCATCAACCATCGCTGGAGCGAGATCTCCAAGCGGTTCGGCATCAGCCCGAGCGATGTGCAGAAGGCGGCGGATGAGATCGCGAAGCTCGACCCCAAGCCGGGGCTCGTCTACAGCAGCGCGGGCGACAACTACATCATCCCCGACCTGGTCGTCGAGAAGATCGACGGGATCTATCACGTCTTCCTGAACGACGCCAATCTCCCGCGCCTCAAGCTCAGCCGCGCCTATCAGGAGATCGCGCGAGACAAGAAGAAGTTCGAAGGCGAGAACAAGGAGTTCATCTCGAGCAAGCTCAACTCGGCAAACTGGATGATCCAGGCGATCGAGCAACGCCGTCAAACCATGCTCAAGGTGATGAACTTCATCGTCGACCGACAGCGAGACTTCTTCGAGCGCGGCGTGCAGTTCCTGAAGCCGCTGACCCTTCGCGAGGTCGCCGAGGTCATCAACATGCACGAGTCGACCGTCAGCCGGGTGACGAACGAGAAGTACGTGCAAACGCCGCGCGGCGTACTGCCGCTCAAGTTCTTCTTCTCGTCAGGCCTGAGCACTACCGGAGGCGACGACGTGTCCGCCCGCGGCATCAAGGCCCAGATCGAGAAGCTCGTCGCGGATGAGGACCCCAAGAATCCGCTCACCGACCAGGCGATCGTGAACATCCTGAAGCAGAGCGGCGTCCAGATCGCACGGCGGACGGTTGCGAAGTATCGCGATCAGCTCGGCGTGCTCTCCGCCCGGATGCGCAAGCGGGTATGACGCTCGTCGCCGCGGGCCACGATCTCGCGGTCTCCCGCACGAGCCAGCCCGGTCGCGCGCGGGACGGCTCCGTGCCGGCAGCGCACGTCGACGTCAGCGTGCTGGTGCCGGCGAAGGACGAAGCCGAGAACCTGCCGCTGTTCATCGAGCAGGCGGCCGCCGCGCTGGCCGGGCAGGACGCGAGCTACGAGGTCATCATCGTCGACGATGGCTCTGGCGACGAGACGCCGGCGATCCTGTCGCGCCTGGCGCGCGAGTATCCGTGGCTACGGAGCGTGCGGCATCGGGCGCAGCGCGGCATCGCGGATGCCTTACGCACCGGCTACCTCCATGCCCGCGGCGACATCCTCGTCTTCTATCCCGCCGACCTCCAGTTCAAGCCGGAGGACATCCCCCGTCTCACGGCACCGATCCTGGCCGGTGACGCCGACATGGTAACGGGGTTCAAGCAGGGGAAGTACGAGAAGCGGTTCGTCTCATCGATCTACAACCGGCTGAGCCGAGCGCTCTTCGATCTGCCGGTCAGGGACCTCAACTCCGTGAAGGCGTATCGCCGGACGATCATGGAGCTCATTCCCGTTCGCCCCGATTGGCACCGGTACATGATCGCGATCGCGGCAGCGGAGGGGTTCACGGTCACCGAGATCCCCGTTCCGCTGTACCCGCGGCACGCGGGCCGCTCGAAGTTCGGCCTCGGACGAATTCCGATCGGTGTGCTGGACATGCTGTCGGTCTGGTTCGAGCTGCGTTTCGGCCGCAAACCGCTGCTCCTGTTCGGGGTCCTCGGCGCCGGACTCATGCTGCTGGCGTTCGTCACGGGGCTCGTCGCCGTCGGAGTGCGATTGATCGCCGGAGTCGGTTTCCGACCGTTGCTCGATCTCATCATCATCTCGTTCATCACCGGCGTGGTGCTCTTCGTCGGCGGCATTCTCGGCGAGATGATCGCGGTGCAGCGCGCCGAGCTGCGCGAGCTGCGCCGGCGGCTGGACGACCTCCACTCCGTCGCACCTGACGACTCGCGCGGCTGATCCGCTTCGCGTCCTCTTCGTGGCGCACAATTTCCCGCGCCACGTGGGCGACGGGGCAGGGGCCTTCCTTCTCCGACTGGCGACGGCACTTGCCGACCGCGGCGTTCCGGTGCACGCCGTTGCTCCCGCCGCTCCGGGCCTGGCCGCGAGCGAGACGCTCGGCGGCATCCCGGTCACGCGCTTCCGCTACGCCCCGCGGCGCTGGGAGACGCTGGCCTACGGCGGCACCATGATCGCCGAAGCGCGACGGACCGGCGGCTTGACGCTGCTTGGCTTTCTCGCGGCCGCGCGCCGGGCAACCACGAATGCGAGCCGCGCCCACCGGGCTACGATCGTCCACGCGCACTGGTGGTTTCCCGGGGGACTCGCCGCTGCGAGCGTGACCTCCCTCCCGCTGGTGACGACGATGCACGGCACCGACGTGCGCATCGCTCGAGCCTCGGGCGCCGCCCGCCGCGCGATGCGGTGGGTGCTGACACGCAGTGCCGCCTGCACGACCGTGTCGGAGTGGCTCGCCGCGCGCGTGCGCGAGATGGCGCCCGCGGCCACGCCGCTCGTCGCCCCGATGCCGGCCGCGGTCGAGCTGTTCACGCCGGGAACGCGGTCCGCGGACGGTCCCATTCTGTTCGTGGGCCGGTTCAACCGGCAGAAGGGCGTTCGGCATCTGCTGGATGCGGTGGCTCGGATGCGCTCCCGCGTACCGGTCCGGTTGATCGGCGCCGGCCCCGATGGCGACCGCCTGCGTCGTCAGGCAGGGGAGCTGGGCATCGCCGAGCGCCTCGAGTGGCTCCCCCCACAGCCGCAGCAGGCGCTTGCGGAGCACTATCGTCAGGCGGCGGTCGTGGTCGTGCCGTCGATCGAGGAGGGACTGGGGCTGGTGGCGGTCGAGGCGCAGTTGTGTGGAGCGCCGGTGATCGCCGCGGCCTCGGGTGGACTGCCCGACGTCGTCGAGGACGGACGCACCGGCGTGCTCGTTCCAGTCGCCGCTCCGGAACCGCTCGCGCGCGCACTGGATGCGCTGCTCGCCGATCGCGAGCACGCCGCGACGCTCGGCCGCAACGGCCGCGCAGCCGCACTCGCGAAGTTCGCGCCGGAGGCCGTCGCGGCTCGGTACGAGGACATCTATCGTCAGGCACGCGATGCGCGGTAGGCGTCTCTGGACCCTGCTCGCCCAGATCGCGCTGGTGCTCGCCATCGCCTGGTTCACGGTCGACCGGCTGCGCGGCCAGTGGGACGACGTCGCGGCCACCGCCGCGGGACTGCAGCCGCGGTGGGGCCTCGTCCTCGCATCGTGCGTCGTCGTCCTGCTCACCTACGGCGTGCTCATTCAGACCTGGCGGGTCGTCGTCGCGGGGTGGGGCGAACGGCTCGGGTACCTCGACGCCGCCCGCATCTGGACCGTGTCGAACCTCGGACGGTACGTGCCAGGAAAGGTGTGGCAACTGGGCGCCATGGCGTACCTGGCGCAGCAGCGCGGCGTTTCGGGGGTGGTGGCCGCCGGCTCGGCGCTCGTGGTCACCGTCATCCACCTCATTGCGGGATTCGTCGTCGCGGCGGCGACGGGCGCCGAGCTGCTCGGCTTCTCGTCTCCGAGCCTCGTCCTCATCGCCATCGCGACGTTCGGGATCATGTTTGCGCCCGCCGTCATTCCCGCGCTGGTGCGGGTCGCGGCGAAGGTTCTGGGTCGCGACGCCGAGACGATCCCCCGGCTGCCGGCGCGCACCGTGTGGTATGCAGTGGTCGCATCCGGCATCGCCTGGGTCCTGTACGGCATTGCCTTTCGGCTGCTCGCCCTCGGCGTGCTCGGCACCGCGCCTGGCGCCACTTCGCTCTACGTGGCAGTTTTCACCGGTTCGTACGTGTTGGGCTTCATCGTGCTGATCGCCCCGGCCGGATTCGGCGTGCGCGAGGTCTCGATGGGAACCGCGCTCGCCAACGCGGGCTTTGCGGTCTCGAGCGCCGCGGTGCTGGTGATCGTCTCCCGGCTGTGGCTGACGGTGCTCGAGGTCGTGCCCGCTCTCGCTTTCCTCGCGCACGGGGCCGTGCGCGCAACCCGCGCCAATGTCGCCAACCGATCCTCGCCACCGTGACACCGTCGCGGCGCCACCGGCGCCGCGCCTCGCGGGCCTCTGGGTCACGCTCGTCTATGCGCTCGCCACCCTGGCGTTGGGATATCCCGCGCTCGGCGGCGGATTTCTCGTCAATCCGATGAGCGACCAGTACGGCGGCTTTGCCTATCGCGAGTTCGCCGCGACCATGTTGCAGGAAGGGCATGGCTTTCCGCAATGGAATCCGTACATCCTCGGCGGCTTGCCGTACATGGCGGCGCAGCACGGCGACATCTTCTATCCCACCTTCATCCTCCGCGCCCTCATCCCGCCTGACGCGGCGATGACCTGGGGTTTTCTGATCCATCTCTTCCTCGCGGGGCTGTTTACCTACGGATTTCTCCGCGCGTGGCAGTTCCGGTTCTATCCGGCCCTGACCGGCGGACTCGCGTACATGCTGAGCGGCCAGGTCGCGTCGCTCGTCTCGCCAGGGCACGATGGCAAGATGTACGTCAGCGCGCTCGCGCCGCTCCTGTTGTGGATGATCGTGCGCGCCGTCCGCGACGGGAAAGTCTGGGCGTACGCCGTCATCGCCCTGGCGACCGGACTCAGCGTCCTGAGCCCGCACTACCAGATGACGTACTATCTGGGCGTCCTGGCGGGTGGCTTCACGTTATGGTTGGCCTTCCGCGGCGAGCCCCGGCTGGACCGCCGCGCCGTCATTCTCCGCCTGGCGGGAGCGCTTGGCGCCGCGGCACTCGGGATGGCGCTCGGGGCGGTGCAGTTCGCGCCCTTCTTCGAGTATCTGCCCTACGCCTCGCGCGGCGTGGAACGCGGGTGGGAGTACGCGACCTCATACTCACATCCACCTGAGGAGCTGCTCAACGCCTATCTGCCGCAGTTCACGGGCTACCTCGAGCACTACTCGGGTCGCAACCTCATCAAGCTCCACAGCGACTACCTCGGCGCGACGGTACTGATGCTCGCCGGCGCGGCGTTCGGCTCGGCGAGCCGGCGGCGACTCGTCTGGTTCTGGAGCATCGCGGGGGTCTTGGTGCTGCTCGTCGCACTGGGCGGGCATACGCCGTTCTACCGGCTCTGGTACCAGCTCCCCATGATGAGCGTGGTCCGCGCCCCGAGCATGATCTACTACCTGCTCTCGCTCACGGCCGCCGTGCTTTCGGCGGTGGGGCTCGAGCGCATACTCGCCGGCGAGAAGCACCGGCGGTACTTTCTCGGCTGGATTGCGTTCGGCGTGCTCATGGCACTCCTCGCGTCGAGCGGCGCGCTCACCTCCCTCGCCGAGACGTTCGCGGATCCGCGGCTCGCGGGCGTGCCCGCCGAGAACCGCGCGAACCTCATCGTCGGCGCCTGGCGCTCGCTCCTGTTCGTCGCGCTCCTCGCCGGGGCCATCATCCTCTGGGACGCCGGGAAGTTTCCGATGCGGGCGCTCGTCATCGCGGTTCCGCTGCTCGTCGGAGCGGATCTGTGGAGCGTCGCGCGGGCCTACTTCCGCTTCTCGCCACCCGCCGAGGAGCTGTACGCCTCCGATCCCGCCCTGGATTACCTGCGCGCGCGCAGTGACTCCGGTCGCGTCGTCGCGCTCCCGATCAGCGGCGACGGGATGGCCCACCGCGACCCGTTGCTCGGCGGCGACGCGCTGATGATTCACCGGATTCGCGCCACGACGGGTCATCAGGGTAACGAGCTGCAGCGCTGGGTCGAGCTGGCGCAGAACAAGTCTCCCGCGCCACCACAGACGCTCGGCAGCCCCCAATGGCGGCGGCTCACGAACACCCGGTACTGGCTGACGAACGCGCCGTTGCCGGAGGTGATCCCCGAGCTGAACGCGCGCCTTGCGCTGCGCGTCGGGCCGGTGACCAACGCGCTGGGTTCGACCGCGTACGTGTACGAGTTTCTCGAGGACAACCCACCGGCGTGGGTCACGCCTGCCTACGTCGAGGCGCCGCCTGACGCGGTGTACAACACCGTGCTCGATCCGCGCTTCGACATCGGCCGCGCGGCATTGTTCGATTCGTCGGAGAAGGTGACGGGCGCGCAACTCTCCGCCTTGCCGGAACCGACGGGCATCGTGGCAGCCGTGGAGCGGCCGCACCACGAGCAAATCGTCGTCAGGCTCGGGGCTCCCGCGCCGGCGGGCTCCGCGCTCGTGGTCTCGGAGAACTGGTATCCGGGCTGGACCGCCACGATCGATGGATCGGCGGCGCCCGTCGCGCGTGCGGACTACTCGTTCATCGGCGTCCCCCTTCCCGAGGGGGCACGTGAGATCCGTCTCTCCTTCGAGGAGCCCGCGTACGCCATGGGGAAGGCGATCACCCTGGCCGCGCTGGCGGTCTGCGTGCTCATCGTCGTCGCCGGCGTCGTCACGGAGCGCCGCCGGCGTGCCTGAGCGAGCGCTCGTCATCGTCCCCACGTACAACGAGCGCGACACCGTTCGTCGGATCGTCGAGGCCGTGCTGGCGCAGGGCTCGCAATTCGAGATCCTCGTGGTGGACGACGGCTCCCCCGATGGGACCGGCCAGATCGTCGAGGAGATCGCAGAAACGAACCCGCGCGTCCATGCGCTGCACCGCCCGCGCAAGATGGGACTCGGCACCGCCTATCTCGCCGGCTTCCGATGGGCGCTCGAGCGCGACTTCGAGTTCGTCTTCGAGATGGACGCGGACTTCTCGCACGATCCCAATCATCTGCCGCTGTTTCTCGAGGCGGCGGCAGATGCCGACCTGGTGCTCGGGTCGCGGTATCGGGAAGGGAAAGTCACCGTCGTCAACTGGCCGATCTCCCGTCTCATCCTGAGCTACTCGGCGAACATCTATGCCCGGGCGGTCACGGGCCTCCCGCTGTTCGACGGCACCGGGGGGTTCAAGTGCTTTCGCCGGCGCGTCCTCGAGGCGATACGACTCGAGGAGGTTCGGTCGAACGGCTACGCGTTCCAGATCGAGATGAGCTTCCGCGCCTGGCGTCGGGGGTTTCGGATCGTGGAGATTCCGATCGTCTTCGTTGATCGCACGGAGGGGCAGAGCAAGATGTCGCGACGCATCGTGTGGGAGGCCATCTGGATGGTCTGGCGGCTGCGGTGGTGGTCGATCACGAACCGGGTATGAGCAGCCGCGGCTCGCCATTCGTGAAGATGTCGGGCTCGGGCAACGACTTCATCTTCTTCGACGTCCGCGGAGCGGACCCCACGCCGTTTGCGGATCCGTCGCGCATTCGGGCCCTGTGCGCCCGCGGCGTCGGCGTGGGCGCCGACGGGGTCGTTCTACTCGAGTCTTCCGCGCGAGCGCCGTATGCCATGCGATACTTCAATGCGGACGGCTCGCTCGCGTCGCTCTGCGGGAACGCGACGCTCTGCGCCGCGCGGCTGGGCGCTGAGCTGGGGATCATCGAGCCTGCGCAGGCGATGGCTGGCTTCCGATTCGGCACCGGCGTGGGCGAGATCGAGGCGCGGCTGGTGGATGGAGTGCCAGAGATCGAGTTGGCTACACCCGCAGGGCTCCAGGTTGATCTGGCATCGCAGCTCGGTCTCGCGGCGGGGGAACGACGGATCGGGTTCGTCGAAATCGGGGTACCGCACATCGTCATCCTCGTCGAATCGGCTGACCGGGCAGCACTCGACTCGCGCGGGCCGGAGCTTCGCCGACACGCTGCTTTTCCACACGGCGCGAACGTGAACTTCGTTTCGAGGGAGGGCGGTGGTTGGCGCTACCGCACCTACGAGCGTGGTGTGGAAAACGAGACCCTCGCGTGCGGCACGGGAGCGGCGGCGTGCGCGCTGCTGCTGCGAGAGTGGGGAGAGGAGTCGTCGACCGCGCACTTCCGTACGAGCTCGGGCAGCGATCTCACGGTCTCGCTGGGGACCGGTGTCGATCTTCCGCCTCGACTTCGAGGCTCTGCCCGCATCGTGTATCGCGGGGAGCTAGCGGAAATTTGATGGGAGGAAGAAGTACCGGTGTTCTTCCGCCGAAATGGCAGCCCTCGCTCAGGTCCCGGACCGATCAGAGGCCGCGCGGCGTTACGCTGTCGCGGTAGAAGCTGCTAAGCCGCTGTAACTGCGAAGGATAAGCGGGGCTTTCTAAGCTGGCTTATGATGTCGTAACCGCCACGTGCGAGGAAGAGTCAAGTCCTCGCCGTGCCGGCCAGCAGCTCGGCAGCTAGCCAGTAGTGCACGGGCAGGCCGGTCGAGATACCCCGCGGCAACTCGGATGCGAGGCGCGCTGAGCGGTAACAGCGCCGGTTCGCCGCCCTCAGTTGCGACACGCTCGCGCTTCCGACCCGCAGCTCGAGGCGCCACGAAGAGCCAGCGTGGATCAGCCTTCAGGTCGGCAACCCCCAGCTCGTCCGGCGAGGTGCACCGGGCGAATTCCGACCCCCCTGGGGCTACGGACCGAGATGGGGAATGGGGAAGACTATCCACAATCCACACACACGGAGCTTTTCCACAGTTTCCAACGTTCCTAGTTTACATAACACATCTTATACGAACTAGTCTCCTGCTGGCATTGACGAGTCCGCCTCCCGCTCCTCTCTCGCTGGGAACTCGACACGTTGCCAACAGCTTGGCGACAGTCCACCCCCCGTCGGCGTTCCTCAGCGCTCACAGAGCCTTTGCCAGTTTCTCGCGGAGGCGCTAACGGCTCTGCCGAAGCTGCAGCGACCTGCGTGGCCCTCATTGGGCAGTGTCTGCACCCTTCCCTATGCCACGAAGGCGCTCGGCATGGGGCCGAACGCCTTCCAACGCGAGCGAGACCAGCGACCCCGGGGGAGGTCCTCTATTGCTCGGGCGCTGGGCGGGCAGCCTGCGCATTGAGCTCGCCCAGCCGCACGCGCGCCTCTCCGGCCACCGGGCTCGCGTCGTTCGAGGCCTCGGTCTCCCAGATCTGTCGGGCCGCGGCCACGTTGCCCGCCAGCGTGTGGGCCCTCGCCGCGTCGGCTCGCAGGACCGACCGCTCGGTGTCGAACCGCGCCGCCTGGGCCGCACGGAGGTACGTCTGGGCCGCCTCGGCGAAGTTCCCCAGGTCCTCGTATCCGGCGGCCATCTGCGACAAGAACGCGGTTCGCAGATACACCGGAGCCCGGTCGGCGTGGCGCTCGAGCGCGTCGATCCCCTCCTGATACTTCCCCTGGCCGTAGAGCGCCTCCGAGAGCAGCAGCACTGCCTGCTTCCCCGCGTCGGTGCCGCCGTACTGCTGCACGACGCGCGACAGGTCCGTCTCAGCCAGGGCGAAATTCCCTGCGGCCACGGCTCCGGACGCGCGCGCGAGCTCGGACGCCGCGCGCTGCTCCTTGTTCGCCTGCGTGGCAAGGTAGAGCCAGATCCCGACGGCCGCGGCGACCACGATCGCGAGCCCGATGAGGATCGGACGGATGTTGGTCTGCGCCCAATCCAGCAACGAGTGCGCGCGCTCTTCGATATCGACAGGCGGCCGGGCGGCCGCACCGGTTCGGGTCATGACTGGAGAAGCACTGGCTGATGTGAACGGATGCGAGCGATCGACTCGATGCGCCCGCCGGGAGCGGACCCAGGCGCCCCTGGGGTGACTCGAACACCCGACCAACGGTTTAGGAAACCGCTGCTCTATCCACCTGAGCTACAGGGGCAGGACGACACGGATCGTGGCAGCAACTCCGGGTACGCTTCCCGGTGCCAACTGCCGTCCACGGGACTCTCGCGGACCCGGCAGCCAATCACGACGACCGCTCGCTGCGGAAGCACGGGCGCGCAACTACAAGCGGTGAAAGATAATGGGGGCGGCGGCAGGGCGCGACCGCGGCGTCGGCTCGTCAGAGCGTCAGGACCACCGCGCATGGCCGTCCGGCGAGCGCGTCGCGCCCGGGCAGGAACGACAGCGCGAGCAGAAACGAGCACCCCACCACCTCCCCCGCATGGCGCTCCGCAAGGCGGCACGCCGCAGCCGCGGTCCCGCCCGTCGCGAGTACGTCGTCGACGATGAGCACCTTGCTCCGACCGGTCAGCGCGTCCACGTGCATCTCGAGCGCGTCCGTGCCGTACTCGAGGTCGTAGCTCTCGCGCGTCGTCTGCGACGGGAGCTTACCCGGCTTCCGCATGGGTACGAACCCGGCGTCGAGCCGCTGCGCGATCGGGCCGCCGAGGATGAACCCTCGGCTCTCGATCGCCACGACGTGGGTGACCCCACGACCGAGGAATGGCCGTGCCATCGCATCGGTCACGCGTGCGAACAGCGCGGCGTCGGCGAGCACCGGCGTGATATCCTTGAAGACGATGCCCGGCTTCGGAAAATCCGGGATGTCACGCACCGACCGGCGGACCTGTGCCGCGAGCGGCGACGGCCCTGCTCCGCCTGACGAATCGTGATCGCTCATCGGACCGAGAACGTCAGCGGCCACTCCGCATCCGTGGCCGGCTCGATCACAACGTGATCCACGCGTGCCGCGGGCGGCCCCCGCCGCACGGCCTCGAGCACCGCCTCGACGGCGTGCGCGCCTCCGGCCACCTCCACCTCCACCGTTCCATCGGGGCGGTTGCGAACCCAACCCGTCACACCCGCCCGGCGTGCCGCTTCCCGCACGTGCCACCGAAAGCCAACCCCCTGCACTCGCCCGGACACGACGGCACGCAGCCTGCGCGGCGGTGAGGCCGCCGGACGCGGGGCATCGCGTTCGCCCGTCATCACTCGGCCCATCCGTGCGCGCCGAGCAGCGGCACGAATCGCGCGGGGGCCACGTCGCGCCGCTCGAACGCGTCCGCGCGTCGGGTGATCATCGTGAGGGTCTGGGCGTCCCGGCCGCCGAGAGGAATCAGCAGCCGTCCGTTCTCCGCGAGCTGCTCCGCGAGCGGCTCCGGCACCGTCGGTGAGCCCGCGGTGACGAGGATCGCGTCGTACGGCGCATACTCGCGCCAGCCTAACGTTCCGTCTCCGGCCAGGAGCGAGACGTTACGCACACCGGCGGTCCGCAGATTCTCGCGCGCGCGGTCGAGCAGCGCCGGAACGCGCTCGACGCTGAACACCTGTGCCGCCAAGTGCGACAGCAGCGCGGTTTGATACCCCGAGCCCGTCCCGATCTCGAGCACCCGCTCGTGCCCCGTCAGCCCGAGGAGTTCGAGGTATTGGGCGTGGGTGGACGGCTGGGAGATCGTCTGCCCGTTGCCGATGGGCAGCGACGCGTCGTCGTATGCCCTGTGGTAGACGCCCGTCGGCACGAACAGGTGCCGGGGCACGAGGTCGAACGCCCGCAGAACGGCGAGGTCCGCGATCCCCTTGGCGCGGAGCGCCTCGATCAGCCGTCGGCGGGCGCCGGTGAACTGCTGGATCACGCGGATCGCCACCAGTGCTGGGCCGTTGCGAGCATCTCGTAATGGGTCAGGTCCAGGTGCAGCGGCGTGACGGAAATGTACCCTTCCCGAACGGCGCGAAAATCGGAATCCTCACGGCCCGACCACGAGGCGGACCCACCGCCAATCCAGTAGATCTCCCTCCCCCAGGGATCCTGCATGCGCATGAGCGAATCGGAGTAGACGCGCCGTCCAAGTGTCGTCAGGCGCATGCCCTTGATTTCGGTGGCCGGCAGCGGCGGCAGGTTCACGTTGAGCAGCGTGTCGCGCGGAAAATCCGGGAGCGCCATGATGTGCATCAGCAACTCGTGCAGCACGTCGATCTGCTGCGACAGCAGCGTCGGATCGGCGCGCAGGTCCCCGCCCGCGAACGAGATGGCGACCGACGGGATGCCCAGCGACATGCCTTCCATCGCCGCAGCCACCGTGCCCGAGTAGAGCACGTCCTCGCCCATGTTCTGCCCGTGATTGACGCCGCTGAGCACCCAGTCCGGCCGGCCCTCCATCAGTGCCTCGACCGCCAGCATGACGCAATCGGTCGGCGTCCCATCGATCTGGTACCGGCGCTCGCCACGCTTCACCGGCCGAATGGGATGATGCAGGGTGAGGGAATGGCTCGTCGCGCTCTGCTCGCGGTCCGGCGCCACCACCGTGACCTCGCCGAGCCGCTCGGCCGCTTGGATGAGGCAGTCGAGGCCATGGGCGAGAATTCCGTCGTCGTTGGTGCAGAGAAGACGCATTACGAGGACACCCCGGTCCTGTGGCGCCAGAGCGTGCGGACGATGCGTGCCGAGTCGGTGAGCGGCCGAAAGTGGCTCCGCCCGCCATAGACCGTGGGCACCGGCACGGCGGCGATCCGCAGCCCCGCGCGCGCGGCCCGGATCAGGAAGTCGGTCTCGTACTCGAACCGGTCGCCGCGCCCCTGAATCTCGAGCGCGACGCGACGGCGGAAGGCGCGAAACCCGGACTGCGAATCGGCGACCGGCACCCCGACGATCCGACCGACCGCGGAGCTCGCCAGCGCATTCGTTATGCGGCGGCGGAGCGGCATGGCCGTGCCGCGCCGCGCCCGCGTGCCGATCGCGATGTCGGCGTCCTGGAGCGCCGCCAGCAGCGCGGGGGCGGCGGCGGGATCGTGCTGCCCGTCCGCGTCCAGCGTGAGGATGGCCGCCGCCTCTCGCGACACCGCGGCGGCGATCCCCGCCCGCAGCGCCGCCCCTTTGCCGCGATTGCGCGGGAACCGCACCAGCGCCGCGCCAGCGGCGTGGGCGGCCTGTCCCGTGCGGTCGCGTGAGCCGTCGTCCACGACGATGACGAACGCGTGGGGCAGCACGGCGCGAGTGGCCTGCACGACCTCGGCGATCGTCGCCTCCGCGTCGAGCGCGGGGATCACGACCCCGAGCGGCGCGATCATCGGGGCCCGCGGTGGCGGCCGTCGAGCACGTCCACGACGGCCCGCAGCTCGCTCTCGAGTTCCGCGAGGGTCTCGAGGGTGATGGCCTGGCGCGCGACGGTCCGGAGCGTGCCGCCGCGCCGGTGCTCGTCGACCTTTCGCCGCGCACCCTCGATCGTGTACTTCTCCGTGTAGAGGAGGTGCTTGACGAGCACGATCAACTCGATCTCCCGCCGCTGGTACACGCGGTTGCCCGACCGGTTCTTTGCGGGGTTCAGGAACCGGAACTGGCTCTCCCAGTAGCGCAGGACGTGCGGCTTGAGGCTCGTCATGCTGCACACCTCGCCAATCGAGAAATACTCCTGGATCGGCTCTCCGGCGCTCATGCGTCGCGCTCCGGACGCAGTTCCCGGGTCATCAGCTCGATGAGGGCCTGACGAGGATCGTGTCCATCGAAGAGGATGCGCCGCACGGCATCGACGATCGGCATCTCCACCTCGCGGCGGTGCGCGAGGGCGTGGGCCGTCCGCGCCGTCTGCACGCCCTCGGCCACCGTCTGACGGCCGGCCATCGCCTGCTCCAGGGTGCGACCTCGACCGAGCGCCTCGCCGAGCGCGCGATTGCGGCTGAGGGCGCCCGTGCAGGTGAGCACCAGGTCACCAATGCCGGTCAGCCCCGCGAACGTCTCGGCGCGAGCGCCGAGCGCCACGCCCAGTCGCGTCATCTCGGCGAGCGCGCGCGTGATGAGCGCCGCCCGCGGATTGAAGCCGAGCGCCAGGCCGTCGCTGATGCCTGACGCGATCGCCACCACGTTCTTGAGCGCGCCACCGACCGCGACGCCCGTGACATCATCCGTCGTGTAGACGCGGAAGGTCGGGCGGCTGAAGGCCCGCTGCACTGCCAAGCGGGCTTCCTCCTCCCGCGACGCCGCGACCACGGCCGTCGGCTGGTCACGCACCACTTCGGCGGCGAAGCTCGGACCCGACAGCGCGACGACGGCGCACCCGTGATGCTCCTCCGCGGCGATCTCCGTCGTCAGGGACAGCGTGCCCTCCTCGATCCCCTTCGTCGCCACGACGACGATGCTCCCCGTCGCGATCGCGGTGGAGGCCTGCCTGGCGAGACGCCGCAGCACGTGCGATGGCGGAGCGTACACCACCAGCTGCGCACCGTCCACGGCCTCCGCCAGTTCCGACGTTGCGCGTATCGCCGGGTTCACCCGGACGTCGGGCAGAAAGGTCGAGTTGGTGTGCGCAGTCCGGACCTCCTCCGCCACCTCCGGCTCGTAGGCCCACAGCCAGACGTCGTGGCCCTGGCCCGCCAGAACGTCGGCGAGAGCGGTTCCCCAGGCGCCGGCCCCGATCACGGCGCACCGGCTCATGCCACGGTCCCCGTCCGCCGGCGGCCAAAGCGATGCTCCTCCCCCCGCCGCAGGCGGCCGATGTTCGCGCGATGCGTCCAGAACACGAACGCGGCCATGCCCAGGCCGGCGATCGCCACCGGCGTCAGGCCGCCCGACGCGACGATCACGGCGAGTGGAAACACCGCCGCCGACACCAGCGATCCGAGCGACACGTAGCCAAACGCGAGGACCACCGCGATGAACGCCAGCATCGCGACCAGCAATGGCAGGATGGCGAGCGCGGCGAACACGCCGGCCGCCGTGGCGACCCCCTTGCCGCCCCCCTTCCCCAGCAGGAACACGGGACGCACGTGACCGAGGATGGCCGCGACGCCATACCCGATGGCCCACCAGGCGCTCTGCTGCACGCCGAACAGCCAAGGAAAGAGCAGGACGGGTAGCGCGCCCTTGGCTGCGTCGAACACCAGCACCGCGAGACCGACCCTGGGCCCCATCACGCGCATGACGTTCGTCGCGCCGAGATTCCCGGATCCGTGCTCGCGCAGATCGATGCCGCGGATCACTCGACCGGCCAGGTAGGCGGCGGGTATGCTCCCCATCAGATAGGCGAGCGCCAGCCCGACCATGGGGATCATGCCGCACGCCTCCGCAGCAGGATGCGCAGCGGATTTCCGAGGAAGCCCCACGACTCACGGAAGCCGTTATGCAGGTACCGCACGTAGTGCTCCTGCAAGAGATCGGGATGGTTCCCGAAGACCGCGATCGTCGGAGGCGCAGTTTCCACCTGTGTGGCATACAGGAGCTTGACCTCCCGCCCCGCCGCCTGCGGCGGCTGCCTCCGCGCGATCAGCTCTTCGAGCCGCGCATTGACCTGCGAGGTCGAGATGCGCTTCTCGCGCTCCTCCTGCACCTTCAGGATCAGCTCGAGCGCGGCGTTGACGCGCTGCCCCGTCTTCGCGGACGTGAAGAGAAACGGGACGAACCGAAGGAACGGCGCCTTCTCCTCGGCCTCACGCTGGAACTTGGCCGCGGTGTTCGTCTCGCGCTCGACCAGATCCCACTTGTTGACGACGATGATGAGCGCGCGCCCCGCCTCCCACGCGAGTGCGGCGATCTTGAGGTCCTGGTTCTCGAGGCCCTCCACCGCGTCGATCATCAGCACGCAGATGTCCGCCTGGTCGATGGCACGCCGCGTCCGGAGCGAGGAGTAGAACTCGATGCCCTCGTCCACGCGGGACTGGCGCCGCAGCCCGGCCGTGTCGACGAAGATGAAGTCGCGACCGTGGAAGCGGAGCGGCGCATCGATCGCGTCGCGGGTGGTGCCGGATTCGTCGGATACCACCAGCCGCTCCTCTCCGAGCAGGCGGTTGACGAAAGACGACTTGCCCACGTTCGGCCGGCCGATCACCGCGATCCGCAATGCCTCGTCAGGCTCGACCGCGCTCTCCGGAAACCGCTCGACGACCGCGTCGAGCAGGTCGCCGGAGCCGCGGCCGTTGATCGCGGACACCGGGAGCGGCTCTCCGGCATTGAGGTTGTAGAACTCGAAGTAGTCGGCATCGCGCGGATCGTCGACCTTGTTCGCGACGAGCAGCCACGGCTTTCCCGCCTGGCGCAGCAGCTCCGCGACGCGCGCATCGTAGGGATGAACGCCGGTGCGGGCATCGACGACCAGCAGCAGCAGGTCGGCCTCGGCGATGGCCACATCGACCTGGCGACGGATCTCGAGATCCATGGCCGCGCGCGGATCGTCGGTGAGCCCGCCCGTGTCCACCAGCCAGAAGGCGCGCCCGTTCCAGTCCGCGCGCGCGAAGTGCCGATCGCGCGTGGTCCCCGGCTCTTCAGTTACGATCGCCGCGTTCGCGCCGACGATGCGATTGAACAGCGCCGACTTGCCGACGTTTGGGCGCCCGATCAGCGCGACGACCGGAACGTTCATGCGGCGCTTGCGGCGCTTGAGCCGGCGAGCGCCTGGCTGTCACCTTCGCCCGCCAGGACATCCAGGAAATCGTACGACGGATAAACGGGCATCGGCAGCGCCTCGCGCACGTCGACGAATCGCGCATCGTCGAGGAACACGCCGTCGTCGTTGATCGTCTCGGCTGGAATCAACGCGAGCGCGAGATCGCTTCGGCCGCCCAATACCCGGGTGATGTCAGCGCCGACGAGCAGGCCCGCGGTGGTAATGGTGGGCCCGAACAAGGAGTTCTCGGCGACGATCAGCTCGAAGCTCGCCCCCGTCGCGCTCGTCAGGCTTGCCAGGAGCTCCGGCATCAACGGCGCCATCGACGCGCCGGTCACGATGCCGATTCGCCGGCCATCGAGTCGCGGGAGCGCACCGACGCCCTCGACCACCCGCTGTCGTAGGGAGGCGACCGCGCCCACGCCGTTCTCGATTTGCGCGAAGTCCTCGTAATGCTCCGCCTCCGGGAGCGCCACGTCGGCCAGGAGATACAGCTCGTCGGACCCGAAGACCCAGCGCGTCCCTCGCTCGGCCAGCGCGCGATCCTCCCACCGTTGCACCTGCCCGAGGATTCCGCGCCCGGCGTCGCGGTCCATCGTCCGGCCGGTGTAGAGATGCGAAAACTGCGTGAGACCGACCGGGACCACCGCGACGGACAGAATCGAGTCGCCGAGACTCCACAGGTCCCTGAGCGATTGCTCGAGAGTTTCTCCGTCGTTCATGCCAGGGACGATGACCATCTGCGCGTGGAACTCGATGCCGCCCTCGGCCAGCCGCTGCATCTGTCCGAGCACGTCGGGCACGCGTGGATTGTTGAGCAGCACCTTCCGCACGTCCCATGGTGTCGCGTGGACGGAGACGTAGAGCGGAGACAGGCGGTACTCCAGGATCCGCGCGAAGTCGCGCTCCTTGAGGTTCGAGAGCGTCGCGAAGTTGCCGTACGCAAACGACAACCGGTAGTCGTCGTCGCGCACGTAGAGATTCCGCCGGAGTCCCTGCGGAAGCCCCTCGATGAAGCAAAACTCGCATTTGTTGGCGCAGCGACGGACGCGCGGCGGCTCCAGCTCCACGCCGAGCGGCTCACCGAGTTCCCGCTCG